>NZ_QOAZ01000019.1 GCF_003574675.1 Azohydromonas sediminis | reverse complement strand
TCGACCCCGCAACGAGCGCGGTGCTCGTCGATGAAGGCGTTCACTTGCGGTGATGGCGGTCGAGCTCCGCCTGGGCGAAATATGCGCTGGCCAACTTCAGGATCTCGTTGGTCTTGCGCAGTTCGCGCACCTCGCGCTCGAGTTCCTTGATGCGCTGCTGCTCGGCCGTCGTGGTGCCAGGCCGCACGCCGCTGTCGCGCTCGCCTTGGCGCACCCACTTGCGCAACGTCTCGCCGGTGCAGCCGATCTTGCTGGCGATCGACTCGATCGCTGCCCACTGCGACGGGTAATGGTCCTTGGCGTCGAAGACCATGCGCACTGCACGCTCCCGCACCTCGCGGGAAAACTTCGGGGACTTCCTCATGATGACTCCATTCTCAATCGAAGGAGCCTCCTCAAAATCCGGGGCGGTTCAAAGACGCGCTTGAGCAGCCGCGCCCAGCCGATGCGGTGCGGTCGGGCCTGGACGGTCTCGACTTCGCACTCGGCGGCGGCGGCCGCCTCGGTGGCCGCCTGTGCATGCGCGGGTGGGCCTTGCGGCACCACCACAGCCCGCAGCTTCGCGTTCGGCGCCAGGACGCCGTGAAACCTGAAGAGATGTAGCCGCGGCCGTGGGACCAGCGCGGCCAGCCGCTGCATGAACTCCAGCGGGCTCAACCCTGCAGGCCGCGCCCTCGCAGAGCTTGGGCCCTTCGCCTGGCGCAAACAGTCCACTGGACTGTTTGCGTCCCGCCTCAGCACCAGGTGCGTCGTGCCATCGCGCCACAGCGTCTTGAGCTTCAACTCCACCTGCCCGGCGACGTTGAGCTGCACCCGTTCGTCCGACAGCGCGGGGCGGGTGATGTAGCGGCACAACTGCTCCAGCCGCTTGCGGTCGTGCGCTTCCACCCGCACCGCGGCATGCAGGCTGAACCCGTCGATGTCGGCGCACAGCGGCTGGCGGGCCCGGTCCTCGCGCGGTATCGCGCCTCGCAGCATCAGCACCTTCTGCCCGGCGCGCGGGCCGAAAGCGATCCTGTAGGCCACAGCCGCGGCCTGCAGCGGCCTCAGCGTGCGCGCCTCCTCGCCGTCGGCATCCGGCTCGGCCAGGTAGGTCTGGCCCATGTCCTCGACAAGCACGCCTCGGCGCGTGAGCATCTTCATCAGCCGGGTGATGATGGTGTGCAGCAACGCGTGCAGTTCGTCGTCGGTGGGCGCACCCACCTCGACGAAGGCTGGCGCGCCGTCGCCGCCACACCGGTATACGCCGTCCAGCACCAGGCAGTGCAGGTGGATGTTGAGGTTGGCGGCCGACCCGAAGCGCTGGATCAGCGTGACGGCGCCGCCCTGGCCTTCGTCGGCCCTCAGCCCCGCGCGGGCCAGCAGGTGGCGCGTGAGCACACGCTGCACCCCCTGCAGCACCGGCGTGACCAGCTCGGGCTGCGCGGCCAGCAACAGGCGCAGCGCCATCGGCAGCGACAGCACCCATTGCCGCACCGGCACGTGCGGGATGACGTGCTCGACCAGGTGGGCGGCGGTTTGCGACATGCGTCGCGCCCCTCTTGCATCGCCCTTCGGGCGTGGCCCGCGCTGTGCGCGCGGGCGTGTCAGGCGCCCCTGCGTCGCGCCCGATTACACCCGCCTACGCCCCGACGGCGGCGAGCCGCGCCACCTTGACGAACCCCTCGACCTTGCGCCCCTTGCGCGCACGTCGGCCGACGTGCGCTTCGAGCGCGTTGCCGCGCAGCACCTCATCCTTGGCCTTGCCGCCGCGCCCGCTGCCGAACACCGCCAGGCGGTCGGCACACGTCGCCACCGACAGTAGCGGCGTCTTCGCGTCGACGTCCATCAGCGTCAGCCCGCGCCCGCCGTTGGGCTGCAGCTTCAGCTCGTCGAGCCCGAACACGAGCAGCCGCCCGTCGGCGGCCAGGCACGCGACCTTGTCGTGCGTCGGGGCGACGACGGCCGGCGCCAGCACGGTCTCGCCGGCTTCGACGCTCAGGAACGCCTTGCCGCCGCGCTGGCGCGCGTGCAGGTCGCCCGCGCGCGCGAGCAGGCCGCAGCCGCCGCTGCCGGCCAGCAGCAGCGTCGTGTCGGCCGCCCCGGCGAAGTAGTGCACCGGCTGCGTGCCCGCCTCAAGGTCGATCAGCGTCGTGATCGGCTGCCCGTCGCCGCGCCCGCCGGGCAGGTTCGCGACCGCGACGCTGTAGGCGCGCCCGTTGCTGCCGAGCACGACCAGCGTGTCGACGCTGCGGCACGCAAAGGTGCCGTACAGCGCGTCGCCGGCCTTGAACGCGAGCGTCGCGGTGTCGACCTCGTGGCCCTTGAGCGCCCTCACCCAGCCCTTGCGGCTCGCAACGACCGTCACCGGCTCGTCGATCACCTTCACTTCGGCCACCGCGCGCTTGTCGGCCTGGATCAGCGTGCGCCGCTCGTCGCCGTACTGCTTCGCGTCGGCTTCGATCTCCTTGATCAGCGTGCGCTTCAGCGCCGCCGGGCTGCCGAGGATCTCGTCGAGCTTCTTCTGCTCGTCGCGCAGGTCCTTGAGCTCCTGCTCGATGCGGATCGCCTCGAGCCGCGCGAGTTGGCGCAGCCGGATCTCGAGGATGTCCTCGGCCTGGCGGTCGGTCAGCTTGAAGCGCTCGATCAGCGCGGGCTTCGGCTCGTCGGCGTTGCGGATGATGCGGATCACCTCGTCGATGTTCAGCAGCACGAGCTGCCGGCCTTCGAGGACGTGGATGCGGTCGAGCACCTTGGCCAGGCGGTGGCGGGTGCGCCGCTCGACGGTGGCGCGGCGAAAGCCGATCCACTCCGTGAACACCTGAAGCAGGCCCTTCTGCGTCGGCCGCCCGTCGGCGCCGACCATCGTCAGGTTCACCGGCACGCTGGTCTCGAGGCTGGTGTGCGCGAGCAGCGTGTTGACGAGCTCGTGCGGGTCGACGCTGCGGCTCTTCGGCTCGAACACGAGGCGCACCGGCGCGTCCTTGCTGCTCTCGTCGCGCACGGCGTCGAGCACCGCGAGCACGGTCTGCTTGAGCTGCACCTGCTCCTGCGTCAGCGCCTTCTTGCCGGCCTTGACCTTGGGGTTGGTCAGCTCCTCGATCTCCTCGAGCACCTTCGCGGCGCTCGTGCCCGGCGGCAGTTCGGTGACGACGAGCTGCCACTGGCCGCGCGCGAGGTCTTCCGTCGTCCAGCGCGCGCGCACCTTCAGGCTGCCGCGCCCGCTCGCGTACGCGTCGCGGATCTCGGCCGGCGTGCTGATGACCTGCCCGCCACCGGGGAAGTCGGGGCCGGGCAGCAGCGCAAAGAGCTCGTCGTCGGGCAGCTTCTCGTCGCGGATCAGCGCCACCGCGGCGGCGGCCACTTCGCGCAGGTTGTGGCTCGGCACCTCGGTCGCCAGGCCCACCGCGATGCCGCTGGCGCCGTTGAGCAGCACGAACGGCAGCCGCGCCGGCAGCAGCCGCGGCTCGTCCTGCGAGCCGTCGTAGTTCGGCACGAAGTCGACCGTGCCCTCGTCGAGTTCGTCGAGCAGCAGGCGGGCGATCGGCGCGAGCCGCGCCTCGGTGTAGCGCATCGCCGCCGCGCCGTCGCCGTCGCGGCTGCCGAAGTTGCCCTGGCCGTCGATCAGCGGGTAGCGCTGGCTGAAGCCCTGCGCCATGCGCACCAGCGCGTCGTACGCGGCGGTGTCGCCGTGCGGGTGGAACTTGCCGAGCACGTCGCCGACCACGCGCGCGCTCTTGACCGGCTTGGCCCCCGCCGCGAGCCCCATGCGCTGCATTGCGTACAGGATGCGGCGCTGCACCGGCTTCTGGCCGTCGCACACGTCGGGCAGCGCGCGGCCCTTGACGACCGACAGCGCGTATTCGAGGTAGGCGCGCTCGGCGTACTCGGCCAGCGCGAGCGATTCCGCCGGCTCGGCCGGCGGCGGGGACAACAGGTCGGGCATGGCAACGGGGCGATTCGCGAAGCGCGCGATTCTGACTCAGCCCGCGGCGAGCAGCTCGCGCAGCAGCGGGTGCGGATAGCGGCGCTGCACGGTGACGGCGTAGAACGTTTCCTCGATCGACGGAATCGAACAGCGCTCGACGAGGACGCCTTGCGCCAGCTCGTCGTGCACGACGACCGGCGGCACGAGCGCGAGCACGCCGGTCTCGCGTGCGAGCAGGCGCAGCATCGCCATGTCGTCGACCTCGGCCAGCACGCGCGGGCGCACGCCCGCTGCCTCGAGCGCCAGATCGAACGCCGAGCGGTAGCCGCTCGACTCGCCGGGCAGGACGAGCGGCTGGTCGTGCAGGTCGTGCGGGAAGCGCAACGCGACCTCGGTGCGCCCGCGTGGCTTGCGCGACACGAGGCTCACCGGTTGGCGCGCGATCAGCCGGCTGCGCCAGCCGCTCGCGCGGTCGCCGGGAACCGGCTCGTTGGTCAGCACGACGTCGAGCGCGTGCGCACCCAGCTGCACCAGCAGCTCGCGCAGCCGCCCGGCGTGCAGGTGCACGCGCACGTCGTCGCGCCCGAGCAGCGGGCGCAGCCACGCGAGCTGGAAGTTGCGCGACAGCGTCGCCACCGCCCCCACGTGCAGCACCGGCACGGCTGCGCGCGGGCGGCCCTTGAGCGTGCCGACCAGCTCGTCGCCGGCCTTGAAGATCGTGTCGGCGTGGTCGAGTGCGATGCGCCCGGCCTCCGTCAGCACGAGGCGGCGATGCCGCCGCTCGAACAGCGGCTGCCCGAGCCGCTCCTCGAGCTGGCGCAGCTGGATCGACAGCGCCGACGGCGAGACGTGCAGCTCCTCGGCCGCGCGCGTCAGGCTGCGCCGGTGCGCGATGACCCAGAAGTAGCGCAGGTGGTGGAAGTTCAGTTCGGCCATCCGCTCAGTTTGATGCAATCGAACGACTTGTGCCAAACGTTGAACTGGACGAGCCGTGGGCCGGTTCCTAGCATCGCGACCCAGCGTCGACCTGGAGCCCCGCATGCCCGGCCTGGACCTGCTGCTCGCGAACCTGCTGCAACCGATCGTGCTCGCCTTCGTGCTCGGCGCCGTGGCCGGCTTCGTCAGGAGCGAGCTCGAGCTGCCCGACGCGGTGATCAAGCTGCTGTCGATCTACCTGCTGTTCTCGCTCGGCCTGACCGGCGGGCGCGAGCTCGCGCAGGCCGAGATCGGCGCCGTGCTGCCGCTGCTGGCGATCACGCTGCTGATGACGTTCGCGATCCCGACCGCGGCCTACGTCGTCGCACGCCGGTTCGGCCGCTTCGACGTGTCGAACGCGGCGGCGATCGCGGCGCACTACGGGTCGGTGTCGACGGCGACGTTCTTCTCCGCCGTCGCCTTCGCCGCGGCGATGGGCACGCCGGCCGAAGGCTACATGGCGGCGATGGTCGCGCTGATGGAGTTCGGCGTCGTCTATTCGCTGGCGCTGGCGCGCTTCGCGATGGGCCGCGCCAGCGGTGGCGTGCAGCCCGGCGCGCTCGTGCTCAGCGTGGTGCGCGGGCGGGGCATCCTGCTGCTGGCCGGCGGCATGGCGATCGGCGCGCTCGCCAGTGACCGCCAGTGGCAGCAGATCGAGCCGTTCTACGGCGACCTCTTCCGCGGGATGCTGATGCTGTTCCTGCTCGAGATGGGCATCACCGCGGCGCGGCAGATCCGGGCGTTTCGCGAGGTCGGCGCGTTCATGGCCGCGTTCGGCGTCGTGATGCCCGTCGTCCACGGGCTGGCCGGGGTCACGCTCGCGCACGCGGTGGGGCTGGGCACCGGCGCAGTGTTCGTGTTCGGCGCGATCTGCGCCAGCGCCTCGTTCATCGACGCGCCGGCCGCGTGCCGTGCGTCGCTGCCCGAGGCCAACCCCGGCATCTACCTGACGGCGTCGCTCGGCGTGACCTTGCCGTTCAACCTGCTCGTCGGCCTGCCGCTGTACTACCAGTACGCGTCATGGCTGGCGCGCTGACGGCGTGGCCGCGTACCGTCGGCGCAGCTCGAGCTTGTAGAACTTGCCGGTCGACGTGCGCGGGATCGCATCGATGACCTCGATGCGGTCGGGCAGCTGCCACTTCGCGAAGCCGTGCGCGAGCAGATGCTCGCCGAGCGCCCGCGCGTCGGCCTGCTGGCCCGCCTTGAAGACGACGCACGCCAGCGGCCGCTCGCCCCATTTCTCGTCGGGCACGGCGATCACGGCCGCTTCGGCCACCGCCGGGTGCGCCATCAGCGCGTTCTCGAGGTCGACGCTGCTGATCCACTCGCCGCCGCTCTTGATCAGGTCCTTCGTGCGGTCGGTGATGCGCACGAAGCCCAGTGCGTCCATCGTCGCGACGTCGCCGGTGCGCAGCCAGCCGTCGGCGGTGAACTTGTCCGGCGGCGAGCCCGCGCCGTGGTAGCTGCCGGTGATGAACGGCCCGCGCACCTGGATCTCGCCCATCGTCTGGCCGTCGTGCGGCGCGTCGGTGCCGTCGTCGGTGCGCAGGCGCAGCTCGACCAGCGGCACCGGCACGCCCGCCATCGCGGCGCGGCGGAAGCGCTCGTCGTCGCTCGCGTCTTTCAGCGACGCCGTCGGGTACGAGATCGTGCACACCGGCGACGTCTCGGTCATGCCCCAGCCCTGCAGGATCCAGATGCCGTGGCGCGCGAACGCGCGGATCAGGCTCTCGGGCACCGCGGCGCCGCCCACCAGCGAGCGCATGCCGGCCGGCAATTTCCAGCGCCCGGGCTGCTCGGTGAGCGCGCGCTCGTAGGTCTGGATCAACGTCAGCCAGATCGTCGGCACGCCGAGCGCCAGCGTCGGCGGCTCGCGCTGCATCAGGTCGAGCAGGTCGTCGGGGTGCAGGTGCGGCCCGGGGAACACCATCTTCACGCCCATCATCACGCAGCCGTACGGGATGCCCCAGCTGTTGGCGTGGAACATCGGCGTCACGGGCAGCACGACGTCGGTGCCCTTCAGGCCCCAGTAGTCCGCGAGGCTCGCGACGAGTGTGTGCAGCACCGTCGAGCGGTGCGAGTAGACGACGCCCTTGCTGCGCCCCGTCGTGCCCGACGTGTAGCACATCGCCACCGGGTCGTCCTCGGCGTGCGGCGCGTAGACGAAGCCGTCGGGGTCGGCGGCGGCGAGCAGCGCCTCGTAGTCGTCGAAGCCGTCGGGCACCGGCGCGCCCGAGAACGGGAACACGATCACGCGCTCGAACACGTGCCGGTCGGCGAACTGCCGGTACAGCGGCAGCAGCACGTCGTCGACGATCAGGAAACGGTCGGCGGCGTCGCTGGCGATGAAGCCGATCTCGTCGGGCGACAGGCGCAGATTCAGCGTGTGCATCACGCCGCCGGCGGCCGGAATGCCGAAGTAGCACTCCAGGTGCGCGTGGTGGTTCCAGCACAGCGTGGCCACACGGTCGCCCTTCTTCAGCCCCAGCCGCTGCAGCGCGCTGGCCAGCGCGCGCGTGCGGCGGTACCACTGGCCGTAGGTGTGCGTGACGAGGCTCTTGTCGGGCCGGCGGCTGACGAGCGTGTTGTCGCGAAACAGCGTGCCGGCGCGCTCGAGCAGGTGGTTCAGCGACAGCGGCACCTGCATCATCGTCGCTTGCATCGGGCGTCTCCTCGGGTGGTGTCCCGCACCCGATTCTTCGCCCGCGGTGCCGGATGCGCCACCGGGACAACCCAGCGCCGCTGCGCCGCGCTGCGCAGGCTGGCTACACGTCGACCTCGACCGCGTCGGCGCGCAGCTCCATCAGCTCGCGCCGCGCCGCGGCCTCGCCCTTGCCCATCAGCTTGTTCAGCGTCGCTACCGTCGCGTCGAAGCCGAACGCCCCGACGCTGACCGGCAGCAGCCGGCGCGTGTCGGGGTTCAGCGTCGTCTCCCACAGCTGCTCGGCGTTCATCTCGCCCAGCCCCTTGAAACGGCTGATCGTCCAGCTGCCTTCGCGCGCGCCTTCCTTGCGCAGCTTGTCGAGCGTGGCTTCGAGTTCGCCATCGTCGAGCGCGTAGAGCTTGGCCGCGGGCTTCTTGCCGCGCGCCGGCGCGTCGATGCGGTACAGCGGCGGGCGCGCGACGTAGACGTGACCGCGCTCGATCAGCTTCGGGAAGTGGCGGAAGAACAGCGTCAGCAGCAACACCTGGATGTGCGCGCCGTCGACGTCGGCATCGGACAGGATGCAGATCTTGCCGTAGCGCAGGCCCGACAGGTCGGGGTCGTCGTGCGGGCCGTGCGGGTCGACGCCGATCGCGACCGCGATGTCGTGGATCTCGTTGTTCTTGAACAGCAGGTCGCGCTCGACCTCCCACGCGTTGAGCACCTTGCCGCGCAGCGGAAGCACGGCCTGCGTCTCCTTGTCGCGGCCCATCTTGGCGCTGCCGCCGGCGCTGTCGCCCTCGACGAGGAACACCTCGTTGACGCTCAGGTCGCGGCTCTCGCAGTCGGTGAGCTTGCCCGGCAGCACCGCGACGCCCGAGCCCTTCTTCTTCTCGACCTTCTGCGCCGCGCGCTGGCGCACCTGCGCCTGGCGGATCACGAGTTCGGCGAGCTTCCTGCCGACGTCGACGTGCTGGTTCAGCCAGAGTTCCAGCGCCGGACGCACGTAGCCCGACACCAGGCGCAGCGCATCGCGGCTGTTCAGGCGCTCCTTGATCTGGCCCTGGAACTGCGGGTCGAGCACCTTGGCCGACAGCACGAAGCTCGCGCGCGAGAACACGTCGTCGCTCATCAGCTTGACGCCCTTGGGCAGCAGCGCATGCATCTCGATGAAGCCCTTGACGGCGGCGAACAGGCCTTCCTTCAGCCCGGCCTCGTGCGTGCCGCCGGCCACCGTGGGGATCAGGTTGACGTAGCTCTCGCGCAGCACCGCGCCCTCGTCGGTGAACGCGACGCACCACGCGGCGCCTTCGCCTTCGGCGAAGTTCTCGGTCTCGCCCTCCTCGGCGTAGTGCTCGCCCTCGAACAGCGGGATCAGCGGCTCGGCCGGCAGCGACTGCAGCAGGTAGTCGCGCAGGCCGCCCTTGTAGAGCCAGGTCTGCGTATCGGGCTCCTTCTGGCCCGGCTTCTCGACCGTCAGCGTGACGGTCACGCCGGGCATCAGCACCGCCTTGCTGCGCAGCAGGTGCACGAGCTCGTGGCGCGGCAGCTCGACGCTGTCGAAGTACTTCGCATCGGGCCACACGCGCACCTGCGTGCCGTGCCGGCGCTCGCCGGCGGCGGCCTTGCGCACCGCCAGCGGCTGCGCGACGTCGCCGCCGGCGAAGCCGATCTTCGCGACCTCGCCGTCGCGCCACACCGTGACCTGCAGCTTCTTCGCCAACGCGTTGGTCACGCTGACGCCGACGCCGTGCAGGCCGCCGCTGAAGCTGTAGGCGCCGCCTGCCCCCTTGTCGAACTTGCCGCCGGCGTGCAGCCGCGTGAACACGATCTCGACGACCGGCACGCCTTCGTCGGGGTGCAGCCCGAACGGGATGCCGCGTCCGTCGTCGTCGACGCTGACCGAACCGTCGGCGTGCAGCGTGACGCCGATGCGCTTGCCGAAGCCGGCGAGCGCCTCGTCGGCGGCGTTGTCGACGACCTCCTGCACGATGTGCAGCGGGTTGTCGGTGCGCGTGTACATGCCCGGGCGCTGCTTGACGGGCTCGAGGCCCTTGAGCACCCGGATCGAGGCTTCTTCGTAACGGCTGGTCTTGCTGCTGGGCATGGCGGCGGATTCTAGGGACCCCGCCTGCCCGGCCAGCGCGGCGCCTACTTCGCTTCGACGAGCCGCTTCAGGTTCGCCAGGCCCGCCAGATAGACCTGCGTCACGGCCCGCACCGCTGCCTCGTCGTTCTTGTCGGGCGGCGGATCGTTGTTCGGGTGGCCGCGGTAGAACGCGCCGCGCCACTCGACCACGGCCTTGCCGCCCTCGTCGCTGACCTGCAGCGTCGAGGTGTAGTTGGTCACCGGCAGCGCACCGCCGTCCTTCGCGCGGTACGCGTAGCGCATCTGCGCGTCGTCGTAGCGCTCGAGCGTCTCGATCAGCGTGCCGCCGTTCTTCAGCTTCAGCGTGCGCATCGAGCCGACCTCGTTGCCCTTGTCGGCGGGACTCTCGGCGACGTCGGGGTGCCAGTCCTTCAGCGCGTCGAAGTTCTTGATCCGCGCCCACACGGCCGCGGCCGGGGCGTCGATCACGACCTTCTCGGTCACCTTCTGCCGCGTCGGTCCGTGCGCGGCTGCGGGCACGACGGCGCCGAGCGCGGCGGCCAGCGCCACGACCAGCACCGCACGGCGTGGGCGGGGGTGCATCTGCATTCGCATCGTCTCCTGATGAGTCCGTCGGGGGTCAGCGGCCGGCGGGTGCGCCGATGAACGCACCGAAGCCGCGGCTATTCTGCCCGGTGCGCACCGTCTTCAGCAGCCGGCCGCTGGCGGCGTCGAGCACGCTGAGGCTGTCGTCCATCCAGTTGACGACGAACACCTCGCGGCCGTGCGCGGCCACGCCCTCGGGGTAGCCGAAGCCGTCGAGCGTGCGCACGACCTGCAGCGTGTCCGCGGCTATCACACTGACGGTGTCGTCGCGCTGGTTCGTCACGTACAGCAGCGCGCCGTCGGCGGTGAGCGCCGCGCCATACGGCGCCTTGCCGACCGCCACGCGCGCCACCGGCTGCAGCGTGCGCGTGTCGATGACGCTGACGTCGTCGCTGTAGACGCTGAGCACGTACAGGCGCTCGCGCGCGGCGTCGAACGTGACGGCGAACGGGTGCGCACCGACGCGCACGCGCGCACGCACGCGGCGCGTGTCGAGGTCGACGACGGCGACGTGATCGTCGTCGCGCTCGGCGACGAACGCGGTGCGGCCGTCCGGGTGGACGGCGACGCCGGCCGGGTAGCGGCCGACCGCGATCGCCGAGACGGGCCGCGCCGGGTCGGCGACGTCGATCACGACGACGCGGTGGCCGGCCCAGTCGGTGCCGACGACGAGGCGCCCGTCGCGCGTCGCGTCGAGCCCCATCGGGCCGAAACCGGGCTCGATCGTCTCGACGACGCGCTGGCTGCGCATGTCGATGACGCTGATCGCCTGCGCTTCGGGGTGGCCGACGTAGACCCGGCCCGTCGCCCCGACCGCGACGACGCCCGCCGGCGCGCGACGCACCGGCACGGTGGCCACCGCCTCACGCGTCGCGAGGTCGACGACGGTGACATCGTGGCTGCCCTGGTTCGTGACGTACGCGAACGGCGCGCCGGACGCGAAGCCGGCCGGCAGGGCCGCGAGCAGAGCGACCCTCATCGCGGTCGACAGGCGGTGGCGCAGGTTCATCACATCACGATAGCAGCCTGCGCCGCGGGGCCGCCGCCGCCCGCGCCACACGGCCCGCCGCGGTCTCGGCCAGAATCGCGCCGATGACCCCTTCGACCTCGTCACCGAGGCTGTCGATGACGCAGGTGCTGCTGTGCGGCGCCGCCATCGTCACGCTGAGCATGGGCATCCGCCACGGCTTCGGGCTGTGGCTGCAGCCGATCACGATGGAGCGCGGCTGGACGCGCGAGACGTTTGCGTTCGCACTCGCAGTGCAGAACCTCGCGTGGGGGCTGGCGGGTCCGTTCGCCGGCATGCTCGCCGACCGCTTCGGCGCCTTCCGCGTGCTGTTCGCCGGCGGCGTGCTGTACGCGGTCGGACTCGTGCTGATGGCGCTGGCCACGTCGGGGCTCGCGTTCACCGGCAGCGCCGGTGTGCTGCTTGGCATGGCGCAGGCCGGCACGACGTACGCGGTGATCTACGGCGTGATCGGCCGCCAGGTCGACCCGGTCAGGCGCTCGTGGGCGATGGGTGTCGCGGCGGCGGCCGGCTCGTTCGGCCAGTTCCTGATGGTGCCGGTCGAGAACTGGCTGATCGCCAGCTTCGGCTGGCAGTCGGCGCTGTTCATCCTCGGCTGCGCGGCGCTGGCGATCGCGCCGCTGGCACTGGGCCTGCGCGAGCCGAAGGCCGCCGCGCACACCGGGCCGACGCAGACGGTCGGCGCCGCGGTGCGCGAGGCCTTCGCGTACCCGAGCTTCCGCCTGCTGATGGCGGGCTATTTCGTCTGCGGCTTCCAGGTCGTGTTCATCGGCGTGCACCTGCCGAGCTACCTGAAAGACCAGGGCCTGACGCCGCAGGTGGCCACCGTCGCGCTCGCGCTGATCGGACTGTTCAACGTGTTCGGCACCTACGCCGCCGGCGCGCTGGGCCAGCGCCTGGCCAAGCGGCACATCCTCGCGGCGATCTACTTCCTGCGTTCGGTGGCGATCGTCACGTTCCTCGCGGTGCCGGTCTCGCCGTGGAGCGTCTACGTCTTCTCGGCCGTGATGGGGCTGCTGTGGCTGTCGACGGTGCCGCCGACGAATGCGGTGGTTGCGCAGATCTTCGGCGTGCAGTACCTGTCGATGCTCGGCGGCTTCGTGTTCCTCAGCCACCAGGTCGGCTCGTTCCTCGGCGTGTGGCTCGGCGGGCTGCTGTACGACCGCACCGGCAGCTACGACATCGTCTGGTGGATCGCGATCGCGCTCGGCGTCGCGGCCGCGGCGGTCAACCTGCCGATCCGCGAGCACCCGATCGCGCGGCCGGCGCCGGCGGGGGCCTGAGCGATGCCGCTGCGGCGCGTGCTGCTGTGGGTCGCGGCGCTCGCGGTGCTCGCGATGGTGTTCGCCGCGTACCTGCGCCCGCAGCTGATGCGCGACATGGCCGACTTCCTCTGGTCTTGCTTCTGATGCACGCCGGTTCGGGCCCGCATGACGCCGCCTCGCCGTGGGTGCGGCGCTGGAGCCCCCTCGTGCCCGTCGGCGCGCGCGTGCTCGACGTGGCCTGCGGCGGCGGGCGCCACGTGCGCTGGTTCGCCGAGCGCGGCTGCGCCGTGACCGCCGTCGACCGCGACGCGGCGGCGGTCGAGCCGCTGCGCGCGATCGCCCGCGTCGTCGTCGCCGACCTCGAGGCCGGCGCGTGGCCGCTGCCCGGCGAGACCTTCGACGCCGTCGTCGTCACGAACTACCTGTGGCGCCCGCTGCTGCCGACGATCGTGGCCAGCGTCGCCACAGGCGGCGTGCTGGTCTACGAGACCTTCGCGGTCGGCAACGAGACGGTCGGCCGGCCGTCGAATCCCGACTTCCTGCTGCGCCCGGGCGAGCTGCTCACCGCGGCACAGGGTCTGCGCGTCGTGGCCTACGAGGACGGCTTCGTCGAGCCGCCGCCGCGTTTCGTGCAGCGCCTGTGCGCGGTGCGTGCCGTTGCGGCGGCGGCCGCGCCGGTGCGCTATCCGCTGTAGGGCCGCCGCGCCGGTCGGCCTGGACCCCGCCCGGTAGAATCGCGGCACTGCGAGGATCCACCATGAGACCGATCACCGGAAGCATCGTCGCGCTCGTCACGCCGATGCACGACGACGGCCGCGTCGACTACGACGCGCTGCGTCGCCTGATCGACTGGCACGTCGCCGAAGGCACCGACTGCATCGGGGTCGTCGGCACCACGGGCGAGTCGCCGACGCTCAGCGTCGAGGAGCACTGCGAGGTGATCCGCGTCGCGGTCGAGCACGCCGCCAAGCGCGTGCCGGTGATGGCCGGCGCCGGCGCGAATTCGACCGCCGAGGCGATCGAGCTGACGCGCTTCGCGAAGAAGGTCGGCGCCGACTGCACGCTGCAGGTCGTGCCGTACTACAACAAGCCGACGCAGGAAGGCATCTACCGCCACTTCCGCGCGGTGGCCGAGGCGGTCGACCTGCCGCTGGTGCTCTACAACGTGCCCGGCCGCACCGTAGCCGACCTGCAGCACGACACGGTGCTGCGCCTCGCGCAGGTGCCGGGCATCGTCGGCATCAAGGAAGCCACCGGCGACATCGCGCGCGCAGCGTGGCTGATCCGCGAGGCGCCCGCCGGCTTCGCCGTCTACTCCGGCGACGACCCGACCGCGGTCGCGCTGATGCTGCTCGGCGGCCACGGCAACGTCAGCGTCACCGCCAACGTCGCGCCGCGCGCGATGCACGAGCTGTGCGTCGCCGCGATGGCCGGCGACGCGAAGCGCGCCACCGAGATCCACCTGCGCCTGCTGCCGCTGCACAAGCAGCTGTTCGTCGAGCCGAACCCGGTACCCGTCAAGTGGGCGCTGGCACGGCTGGGCCGCTGCGGCGGCGCGCTGCGCCTGCCGCTGGTGCCGCTCAGCGACGCCGCACAGCCGGTGGTCGAGCGCGCGCTGCGCGACAGCGGCCTGTTGTGAGCCGCCACCGCCGCCCGCTGGCCTCGCGCGCCACGACGGCGCTTTCCGCCCCCTGCCCTGCAGGCCGCACGCACGGCCGCCCCGACCCGATGCCCGCCACCCCTTCCCGCCTCGCCCGCGCCTTGCAGCTCACCGGCCTCGTCGCCGCCACTGCGGCGCTGACGGCCTGTTCGTCGACGGACTTCTTCAGCGGCGACAAGATCGACTACCGCAGCAGGGCCGCGAAGACCTCGCCGCTCGAAGTGCCGCCCGACCTGTCGCAGCTGTCGCGCGAAGCCCGCTACGTGCCGCAGGCCGGCAGCGTCTCGGCGACGGCCTATCAGGCGGCTGCCGCACCGACCGCCCCGGCCGCCGCCGGCGCGCCGACGGTGGCCGTCGGCGCGCGCGGCGAGTTCCGCATCGAGCGCAGCGGCAACGAGCGCTGGCTCGTCACGTCGCTGCCGCCCGAGGCGCTGTGGGCTCGGGTCAAGAGCTTCTGGCAGGAGCGCGGCTTCACGATCGTCTACGAGAACCCCGACGCCGGCGTGATGGAGACCGACTGGGCCGAAAACCGCGCCAAGATCCCGCAGGACTTCATCCGCAACACGATCGGGCGCGTGCTCGACGGCCTGTGGTCGACGGGCGAACGCGACAAGTTCCGCACGCGCATCGAGCGCACCGCCGACGGCGGCAGCGAGATCTACATCAGCCACCGCGGCCTGGTCGAGGTCTACGTCGCGCCGCAGCAGGCCGAAACGAAGTGGACGACGCGCCCGAGCGATCCGCAGCTCGAGGCCGAGTTCCTGACGCGGCTGATGACGTCGCTCGGCGCCCCCGAGGCGCAGGCGCGCGCTGCGGTGGCCGAGGCGCCGCAGCGCCCCGAGCGCGCACGCGCACTCACCGGCGGGCCCGGCGCGGCGCTGCAGGTCGACGAGCCGTTCGACCGCGCGTGGCGGCGCGTGGGCCTCGCGCTCGACCGCGCCGGTTTCACCGTCGAGGACCGCGACCGTGCCGGCGGCCTGTACTTCGTGCGCTACGTCGACCCCGGCGTCGAAGCGCGCGAGTCGTCGCAGCCGGGCTTCTTCGGGCGTCTGCTGTCGCCGCTGACCGGCCGCCGCGAGACGGCGGCCGCGCCGGTGCGCTACCGCATCGCGGTGCGCGCCGACGGCGACGCGCGCACGACGGTCGCGGTGCTCGACGCGCAAGGCGCGCCGGTGGCCGACGACGTCGGTCGGCGCATCGTCGCCGCGCTCGTGCAAGACCTCAAGTAGGCGGCGCTGCGCCGCGATGCGCTTTTGCAGCCTCGGCAGCGGCAGCCGCGGCAACGCGACGCTGATCGAGGCCCGTGATGGCACGCGCGTCACGCGCGTGCTCGTCGACTGCGGCTTGCCGCTGCGCGAGCTCGGCCGCCGCGCGGCGCGCCGCGGCGTCGAAGTGGCGACGATCGACGCGGTGTTCGTCACGCACGAGCACGGCGACCACGTGGGCTGCGCGCTCGCGCTGGCGCGCCGCCACGGCACGCCGCTGTGGATGAGTGCGGGCACGCGCGACGCGATCGCCGCTGCACTCGGCGACGCCGACGTGCCGCCGTCGCTGCGCGTGGCGCGTCACGGGGACGCGATCGCCGTCGGCGCGCTGGAACTGCGCCCGTTCGCGGTGCCGCACGACGCGCGCGAGCCGCTGCAGCTGACGGTCGGCGACGGCGCACGCCGCCTCGCACTGCTGACCGACCTCGGTTCGTTCGACGACGGGATCGAGGCGCAGGTCGCCGGCTGCGACGCGATGCTGCTCGAATGCAACCACGACCGCCGCCTGCTCGCCGACGGCCCGTACCCGGCGTTCCTGAAGCGGCGCATCGGCGGCGATCGCGGTCACCTCGCCAACGACCAGGCCGCGGCGCTGCTGCGGCGCTGCGCCCACCGCGCGCTGCGGCACGTCGTCGCAGCGCACCTGAGCGTGCACAACAACCGCCCGGAACTGGCGGCCCAGGCCTTGGCCGATGCGCTCGGTGCCGATCCGACGGAGATCACCGTCGCCGATGCCGACGACGGCTGCGGCTGGCGCAGCTTGGCGTGATCGCGCCACCCGCACGTCGCCCGACACCCGGACATGAAAAAGCCGCCCCGCAGGGCGGCCCGTCGTGCACCGTGCCGACGCGAGCGCCGGCACCGCGCGCCGCTTACTTGCCGACGGCCGAAGCAGCCGCGCCGACGGCCGAGGCCGCGGCGTCGGCAGCCGCGCCGACGGCCGACGCGGCGGCGTCGGCAGCGGCGCCGACCGCCGAGGCGGCTTCCGACGCCGCTTCGGCCACCGGCGCCGGGGCCGGAGCCGGAGCGGCCACCGGCGCCGGGGCCGGCGCGGGGGCTTCTTCCTTCTTGCCGCACGCGGTCAGCGCGACGGCCGCGAACAGCGAGGCCAGCAGGAGCGACTTGTTCATCTTCATCCTCGAGTGTTGTGGCAGGTTGGGGATAGCCGCGGCAGGGCACGGCAGACGTGCACCAACGTGGTCAACCTGCGATTCTATCCAGATTCGGGAAATTCCTTAGAAACTTCCTACAGCCCCAGCGTCGTCGCCGCGAACGAAGGCACCGACTGCTGCTGCAGTGCATCGACGATTTCGCGCCGCTGCCGCCAGTCCTCGGCCCCCTCGAACCACACGCCGCGCCAGCGCACGCGGTCGAGCACTTCGAAGCCCTGCGGCGCACGCGCGACGAACAGCGTCGGCATCTGCGACGCGTCGACGGCGACCTCGCGCCCGAGCACGCGATGCGCCTGGTGGCGGCGCCATGCGACGAAGCGCGGGTGCCGGCGCACGAGTTCGTCGAAGCCGCAGGCCAGCAGCGTGAGCTGCCGGCCCGGGCGCGCGAGCCACGCGCCGAGCGCGGCGATCAGCGCCGGGTCGTCGAGCGGCCAGTCGGCGAAGTCGGCGTCGCACCACCACCACTCGACCGGCGCGCGCTCGCCGTCGGCGGCCGACGCGAGCGCAATCACGGCGGCGCGAAACGCCTGCCGGCTGTCGATCGGTGCGCGCGGGGTCTCGGTCATCGTGCCCCTCCTGCAGCTTGTGCGTCGTCGGGGTGCAGCCAGCCGGCCGCGACCCAGTCGGCGACGAGTGCGGCGGCCTCGGGCGAGAGGCGCGCCGTGTGTTCGGCGTCGAGACGCCCGACGTCGGCGAGCCGGCGCAGCAGCCTGGCGTCGCGGCCGCCGGCGCGAAACGACTCGCCATTGACGAACAGGTGCCGCGCGTCGTAAAGCATGCGCGTGCGGCGGTCCAGCCGCAGAGCTTGCCCCGGCCGCCAGGCGCCAGCCGGCGCGAACCACACGTGCGGCTTCGGCTCGCTGAGCCACTCGCCCAACGCGGCGTCGAGCCGCTGCGGCTCGCGCAGCAGCGTCTGCAGCCGCGCGCGCGCGTGCACCGACAGCGCGGCGGGCACCTCGCCGGGCGTCGGCGTCGCGCGCTGACCGGGGTCGCGATACAGCCGCGCGTCGTCGTCGACGTGGTCGGCCAGCCGCTGCAGCAGCTCGCGCAGCAGCTCGTCGTGCCGCGGCGCACGAAAGCCGACCGAGCAGGTCATGCACTCGCCCACCGCGACGCCGTCGTGGCCCCAGCCGGGTGGCAGGTACAGCAGGTCGCCGGGCTCGAGCACCTCGTCTTGTTCGGGCGTGAAGCGGCGCAGGATCTTCAGCGGCACGCCGGGCACGAGCGACGCGTCGGCCACCGGACCCCAGCGCCAGCGCCGCCGCCCGTACACCTGCACGAGGAACACGTCGTACGAGTCGACGTGCGGCCCGACGCCGCCACCGTCGGTCGCGTACGAGATCATCACGTCGTCGAGCCGCGCCTGCGGCACGAAGCGAAAGCGCGCGAGCAGCGCGTGCGCGGCGTCGACGTGCGTGTCCAGCCCCTGCACGAGCAGCGTCCACCGCGGCTGCGCGAGCGGCGGCAGCGCGCGCCGCGGCAGCGGCCCGTGGCGCAGCGTCCAGCGCGCGCCGTCGCGCACGACGAGGCGCGACTCGACGTCGTCGCGCGCGGCCAGTGCGAACAGCGCCGCGCGCGGCAGCGGCGGCGTGACGCCAGGCAGCGCCTGACGCACCAGCAGCGGCTTCCTCTGCCAGTGGCGGCGCATGAAGGCGGCGGGGCTCAGCCCGCCGAGCAGCGGGGTCGGGGCGTCGATCGGGGGCGTCACGCAACCATTGTCGGCGCTCGCGCGGCTTGTGCCATCATGCCTTCATGCGCATCACCGCTCCTTGCGTCGTCAGCCTCACGTGGAGGCTGTCGAACGCGCAGAACCAGCCCATTGACGAACTGACCTCCCCGGTCGAGTTCTTCTTCGGCGGCGACGACCTGCTGCCCCAAGTCGAAGAAGCGCTGGCCGGCCACGCCGTCGGCGACGAGGTCCGCCTGCAGCTCGAACCCCAGCACGCGTTCGGCGACTACGACCCCGCGCTGGTGTGCTTCGAGGACCGCGCGCTGTTCCCCGACAACGTCACGCCCGGCATGGCTTTCGAGGGCCTGCCCGAGGGCGCAACGACGCAGGGCATGCCGCGCGACCGCGTCTACACCGTCACCGAGGTCTACCCCGAGCACGTCGTGCTCGACGGCAACCACCCGCTGGCCGGCATGGCGCTGCGGCTGCACATCAAGGTGCGCGACGTGCGCGAGGCCACCGCCGACGAGATCGAGGCGCGCAGCGTCGGCACACCCGACGTCAGCGTGCTGCCGGTGGCGCCGTCGAGCGCAACGCGGCACTGACGCGCGGCCGCCGATGTCGACCGACATCGCCTGGGGGCTGTTCCTCGCTGCGTCGCTCGCGCTGGCGATGACGCCCGGCCCCGACATGGTCTACGTCGTCTCGCGCGCGCTCGCCCAGGGGCCGCGTGCCGGCCTGGTGTCGGCCGCAGGACTGTCGGTCGGGCTGGCGGCGCACACGCTGCTGGCCGCGTTCGGCGTGTCGGTGCTGCTGCGCGCCTCCGAGACGGCGTTCGTTGCGCTGA
Source organism: Azohydromonas sediminis (assembly GCF_003574675.1). Lineage (GTDB taxonomy): Bacteria > Pseudomonadota > Gammaproteobacteria > Burkholderiales > Burkholderiaceae_C > Calidifontimicrobium > Calidifontimicrobium sediminis. The sequence continues at coordinate 46,137 of NZ_QOAZ01000019.1, read as the reverse complement.
AGGTGGCTGGCGCGCTGTACCTGCTGTGGATCGGCGTGCAGATGTGGCGCGCCGCGCCGCACCTGGACGTGCACGCCGCGCGCGACCGGCTCGACGCGGCGCGGCTGTTCTGGCAGGGGTCGCTGTCGGCGCTGCTGAATCCGAAGCTGGCGCTGTTCTTCCTCGCCTTCCTGCCGCAGTTCGTGCCGGCCGCCAGCACGACGCCGGTGGCCGACGCGGTCGCGCTCGGCCTCGCGTTCTCGGTGCTCGGCATCGGCGTGCAGGCGCTCGCGGGCCTCGCCGCCGGCCACCTCAGCGACGCGCTGCGCCGCAGCGACCGCGCGGTGCGGGCGCTGTTTCGCACCAGCGGCACGCTGATGGTCGTGCTCGGCGCGCGGCTGCTGCTCGCGCCGAAGTAGCGGCGCTCAGGCCTTGCCGGTCGAGCCGAACCCGCCCTCGCCGCGGTGCGACGCCTCGAACGACTCGACGCGGCGGAACCGCGCCTGCACCACCGGCACGATCACGAGCTGCGCGATGCGCTCGAGCGGCTCGACGACGAACGGCGCGTGGCCGCGGTTCCAGCAGCTGACCATCAGCGGTCCCTGGTAGTCGCTGTCGATCAGGCCCACGAGGTTGCCGAGCACGATGCCGTGCTTGTGGCCCAGCCCCGAGCGCGGCAGGATCAGTGCAGCGAGTCCCGGGTCGCCGATGTGGATCGCGATGCCGGTGGGAATCAGCGCCGTCTGCCCGGGGTCGAGCTTCAGCGGTGCGTCGAGGCACGCGCGCAGGTCCAGCCCGGCGCTGCCGGGCGTCGCGTAGGCGGGCAGCGCGTCGGCGACGCGCTCGTCGAGCACTTTCAGGTCGATCGTCGTCATGCGGTGTCCTTGACCGGCAGGCGTTGCGCGATCTCGCGCACGAGTGCGCGCGCCAGCGCGAGCTTGGTGCCCGGGCCCATCTCGCGTTCGCCCTGCGCGTCGACGAGCAGCAGCGTGTTGTCGTCGCGGCCGAACGTTGCCGGGCCCAGGTTGCCGACGACGAGCGGCACGCCCTTGCGCACGCGCTTGTCGCGCGCGTGCTTCGCGAGGTCGTGGCTCTCGGCGGCGAAGCCGACGCAGTAAGGCGCGTTCGGCAGCCGCGCGACGGCGGCGAGGATGTCGGGGTTGGCGGCCATCGCGATCGTCGGCGCGTCGTGGCCGTCGGCCTTCTTCAGCTTGCGCTCGGCGGCCTGCGCCGGGCGCCAGTCGGCCACCGCCGCGGTGGCGACGAACACGTCGTGCCCCGGCGCGAGCGGCAGCACCGCGTCGTGCATCTGCTGCGCGGTGCGCACGTCGAGGCGCGCGACGCCGCGCGGCGTGGGCAACGCGACCGGCCCAGCCACCAGCGTGACCTCGGCGCCCGCCTCGGCCGCCGCGCGGGCGATCGCAAAGCCCATCTTGCCGCTGGAGAGGTTCGTCACGCCGCGCACCGGATCGATCGGTTCGTAGGTGGGCCCGGCGGTCACGAGCACCTTGCGCCCGGCGAGCACCTTCGGCTGGAAGAACGCGATCACGTCGTCGCGGATCTCGTCGGGCTCGAGCATGCGCCCGTCGCCGACTTCACCGCAGGCCTGGTCGCCGCTCGCGGGGCCGAGCACGACGGCGCCGTCGGCGACGACCTGCGCGACGTTGCGCTGCGTCGCCGGATGCGCCCACATCTCGCGGTTCATCGCCGGCGCCACCAGCAGCGCGCAGCGCCCGATCGGCCGTGCGAGGCAGGCGAGGCTCAGCAAGTCGTCGGCGCGGCCCTGCGCGAGCTTCGCGATGAAGTCGGCGCTGGCCGGTGCGACGAGCACCGCGTCGGCCTCGCGCGTCAGGTTGATGTGCGCCATGTTGTTCGGCGCGCGCGCGTCCCAGGGGCTCGTGTAGACGGCGCGGTTGCTCAGCGCCTGCATCGTCACCGCGGTGATGAACTGCTCGGCGGCCTCGGTCATCACGACCTGCACCGTCGCGCCGGCCTTCACGAGCTCGCGCGTGAGCTCGGCGGCCTTGTAGCAGGCCACGCCGCCGGTCAGGCCGAGGACGAAGTGGCGGCCGGCGAGGTCGCCGGCGGCGTCGGCAGGGGTGGCGCCCGGCGAGTCGCTCATGGTGGCGCGCAATGTACCCCAGGCCGCCACGGCGGCCGGCCCGGCGCGGCCGTGCCGCCGGCGGCCCGCCGACCACGACGCTGCAAAGACCACAATTTTCAGAATTTTCTGAAACTCGCAACAATCGCCGAGTCGTCGCTCGACACCTGCCCCGGAGCACGCCGTGACCCACCTGACCCCACTCGTGCGCAGCTTCGTCGCCCACTTCGGCGAGATGGGCAGTCGCTGGGGCATCAACCGCACCGTGGGCCAGATCTACGCGCTGATCTTCGTGTCGCCGACGCCGCTGAACGCCGACGACATCGCGACGAAGCTGGAGTTCAGCCGCAGCAACGTCAGCATGGGGCTCAAGGAACTGCAGGCGTGGCGGCTCGTGACGCTGCGCCACTTGCCCGGCGACCGCCGCGAATACTTCGAGGCCCCGCACGACGCGTGGGAGGTCTTCCGCACGCTCGCCGAGGAGCGCCGCCGGCGCGAGATCGAGCCGACGTTGTCGATGCTGCGCAACGCGCTGCTCGAGGAGCCCACCGACGAGGCCGACCGCATCGCGCAGGAGCGCATGCGCGGCATGCACGAGCTGATCGAGCTGATGATGACCTGGTTCGACGACGTGCAGCGGCTCGACCGCCGCACGCTCGAGCAGCTGATGGCGATGGGCGCCAAGGTGCAGCGCCTGCTCGAGTTCAGCGGCAAGGTCAAGGGCGCGGTCGCGCTCAAACCCTGAGAGGACGATGACGATGGACGCCCTGATCCTGGCGCGCATGCAGTTCGCCGCCAACATCACGTTCCACATCCTGTTCCCGACGATCACGATCGCGCTCGGCTGGACGCTGCTGTTCTTCCGCTGGCGCTGGATCGCGACGCGCGACGACGCGTGGCTCGGCGCCTACCGCTTCTGGACCAAGGTGTTTGCGCTGAGCTTCGCGCTCGGCGTCGTCAGCGGCATCGTGATGAGCTTCCAGTTCGGCACCAACTGGCCGGGCTTCATGGAGCGCGTGGGCAACATCGCCGGCCCGCTGCTCGGCTACGAGGTGCTGACCGCGTTCTTCCTCGAGGCGACGTTCCTCGGCGTGATGCTGTTCGGCCACGGCCGCGTCAGCGAGCGCGTGCACCTGCTGGCCACGTTCCTCGTCGCCCTCGGCACCACGCTGAGCGCGTTCTGGATCCTGAGCCTCAACTCGTGGATGCACACCCCGGCCGGCTTCGAGATCCGCGACGGCGAGTTCTTCGTGCGCTCGTGGCTCGAGGTGGTGTTCAACCCGTCGTTCCCGTACCGGCTCGCGCACATGCTGCTCGCCTCGGGGCTGACGGTGGCGTTCCTGATCGCCGGCGTCAGCGCGTGGCAGGTGCTCAAGGGCAAGGCCAACGCCGCGACGCCGAAGGTGCTGCGCGCCGGACTCACGCTCGGCGCGGTGCTGATCCCGGTGCAGATCCTCGTCGGCGACCTGCACGGCCTGAACACGTTCGAGCACCAGCCGCAGAAGGTCGCGGCGATGGAAGCCGTGTGGCAGACCGAGCGCGGCGCGCCGCTGCTGCTCTTCGCCTGGCCCGACGAGGCCGCGCGCGAGAACCGCTTCGAGATCGGCATCCCGAAGGGCGCGAGCCTGATCCTCACGCACGAGCTCGACGGCGAGATCCGCGGGCTCGACGAATTCGTCGGCTCGCACCCCCCGGTGGCGCCGGTGTTCTTCGGCTTTCGCATCATGGTCGGCACCGGGCTGCTGATGCTCGCGGCGAGCTGGGCCGGGCTGTGGTGGTACCGCCGCCGCGGCTGGGTCGCCGAGCGGCTGCCGCGGCCGCTGCTGGGCGCACTGGCGTTGATGAGCTTCTCGGGCTGGGTGGCCACCGTTGCCGGCTGGTACGTCACCGAGATCGGCCGCCAGCCGTACATGGTCTACGGCCTGCTGCGCATCGACGAGGTCGCCTCGCGCGTGCCGGCGCCGATGATCGCGCTGACGCTGGCGCTGTACGTCACGGTCTACCTGGCGCTCGTCGTCGCCTACGTCGCCGTGATCCGGCACATGGCGGCCAAGCCGCTGGACCTGCCGGCGCCGCCGGCATCGAAGGCCGTGCCCGCCGGGAGCGCCGCATGAGCTGGGCCGAGTCGCTGCCGGTCGTCTTCCTCGCGCTGATGGGACTGGCGATGCTGGCCTACGTCGTGCTCGACGGCTACGACCTCGGCGTGGGCCTGCTGCTGCACCGCGCGACCGACGTCGAGAAAGACACGATGATCGCCAGCATCGGCCCGTTCTGGGACGCCAACGAGACCTGGCTCGTGCTCGGCGTGGGTATCCTGCTGATCGCGTTCCCGAAGGCACACGGCATGGTGCTGACCGCGCTGTACCTGCCGGTGGCGCTGATGCTCGTCGGCCTGATCCTGCGCGGCGTCGCGTTCGACTTCCGCGTCAAGGCGCACGACGAGCACAAGCCGCTGTGGAACTTCGCGTTCTTCGCCGGCTCGGGACTCGCCGCAGCGTCGCAGGGCTGGATGCTCGGGCGCTACATCACGGGCTTCGCACCGGGCTGGGAATACACGCTGTTCGCCGCCGTCATCGCGCTGCTGCTGCCGGCGGCCTACGTGCTGCTCGGTGCCGGCTGGCTGATCATAAAGACCGACGGCGCGCTGCAGAAGCGCGCGGTGCGCTGGGCCAAGATCGCGTGGCCGCCACTGGTGCTCGGCATCGGCCTGATCTCGGTCGCGACGCCATGGGTCAGCGACACGGTACGCGCGAAGTGGTTCGCACTGCCGGCCTTCATCGCGCTGATGCCGATCCCGCTGGCCACGCTCGTCGCGCTGGCCGGCGTGCGCTGGGTGCTCGACTCGCCGCGCGTGCTCGGCCGCTGGTGCTGGGCACCGTTCGTCGGCACCGTCGCGGTGTTCGTGCTCGGCGGCGTCGGGCTCGCCTACAGCCTGTTCCCGTACGTCGTGATGGACCGGCTGACGATCTGGCAGGCCGCCAGCGCGCCCGAGTCGCTCGCCGTGATCCTGATCGGCTGCGCCGTCACGGTGCCGGCGATCGTCGGCTACACCGTGTTCTCGTACCGCGTGTTCTGGGGCAAGGCGCAGCCGCTGTCGTACGGCTGACGCCGGCGCGACACCGTGGCCGGGCGCTCAGGGCAGCGTCGCGGCGCCACAGCACTTCTTGTACTTCTTGCCGCTGCCGCAGGGGCACGGGTCGTTGCGGCCTGGCTTCGGCGCGACGCGCACCGTCTCGGGCCGCGGCGCGTGGTCCAGCCAGTACACGCGCAGGTCCTGCACCGCGTAGCAGGCCTCGTCGATCAGGTCGTCGCGGTCGAGCGTCTGGCCGGGGTAGTGCTCGGCGAGGTACTGCGCGAGTTCGGCCTCGCCGAGCGTCAGCGCGACGACGCCCATCAGCGCGTCGCCGTAGAAGCGGCCGTCGTCGGTCGACACGTCGGGCTCGGGCCAGTCCTGCGCGAAAGCCTGTGTCGCATCGAGGAAGCCCTCGGCCCAGATGGCGCCGGTGGGCGGCAGCCGCGCGATGTCGGCCTCGCTCAACGCGCCTTCGGCGAGCAGGCGCGCGCGCGACTCGTCGCCGAGGTCGGACATCAGCGGCGCGAGCCGCAGGCGGTCGGGCTCGTCGAGCAGCGCCTCGGGGTCGAGCTGGCGCGCGATCACGTTCCAGCGGCCCATCAGCGCAGCCATCGCCTGGCGCACGTCGTCGGGATCGGCGAAGGTGCGCTCGAACGCGTCGCCGAACATCGCCGGCAGCCACTCGCTGGGCATCACGGTGCGCGGGCCGGCGAGCAGCGCCGTCATGAAGCCATCGACCCACTCGAGCGAGACGTCGCGGTTGAAGCCCGCGAGCCGCTCGCACACGGCCTCGAGCGCGTCGATCTCGGCGTCGGAACTGGTCGGTGGCGGGGGCGTCGACATGGTCGACAGTGTCGCAGGTATGCTGGCTGCATGCACCGCCCGACCCCACGCCGTCCACCGCTGCGTCCGACGCATCTTGCGATCGCCACCGCGCTCGCGGGGATCCTCACCACCGCCGCTGCCGGCGCCCCGGCCGCCGTGCTGATCTTCGGCGAGCAGCACGACCAGCCCGACCAGCAGCGCCAGGTGGCCGACGAGGTGCGCGACCGCGCCGCGGCCGGCACGCTGGCCGCCGTCGTGCTCGAGATGGCGGACCGCGGCCGCGACACGCGCGGCCTGCCGCCCGACGCGGGCGAGGCGCAGGTGCGCGAGGCGCTCGCGTGGAACGGCTGGCCGTGGGAGGCCTACGCCCCCGTCGTGATGAACGCGGTGCGCGCGCGCGTGCCGGTGCACGGCGGCAACCTGCCGCGCGGCGCGATGCGCGACGCGATGCGCGACGAGACGCTCGACGCGCAGGTCGCCGACGGCGTGCGCGCGCTGCTCGCGCGCGAGGTGCGCGACGGCCACTGCGGGCTGCTGCCGGCGAGCCAGGAACCGGGCATGGTGCGCATCCAGATCGCGCGCGACCGCGCGATGGCAGACACCGTCGCCGCGCTGGCCGCCGACGCCGGCGGCCGCGACGTGCTGCTGCTCACCGGCGCGCAGCACGCGTCGCGCGACCGCGGCGTGCCGCTGCACCTGCCGCCGGCGCTGCCGGTGCGCATCGTGATGTTCGGCGCGCCGCTCGCGGGCCTCGTCGCCGACGAGTGGCGGGCCGCCGCCGTGACGCCGCAGCCCGACGCCTGCGAGCAGCTGCGCGAACAGCTGCAGCGGCGTCCGGCCGCGCCGCGCTGACCCGACGCGACGCTGCGCGTTCCCGTGTCGAGCCCCCGCCCGCCGCCCGTCGCCGCGCCCGCCGCAGCGGCCACGGCGGGACAGCCGGCCGAGACTGCCTTCTGGGCCGGCCCGACCGCCGCGCGCCTGCAGGCGCTGCGCTCGCGTCCCGAGGGCCTGGACGCCGCCGACGCCGCGCAGCGCCTCGCGGCGCACGGCCCGAACGCGGTCGCCGAGGCCGACGCCGCCGGCCCGTGGCGCCTCGCGCTGCGCCAGTTCCAGAGCCCGCTGGTGCTGATCCTCGTGTTCGGCGCCGTGGTGTCGATGGCCCTCGGCGACTGGCTCGACGCGGCGATCATCCTCGCCGTCGTGTTCGGCAGCACGGCGCTCGGCTTCGCGCAGGAGTACCGCGCGTCGAACGCGGTGGCCGCGCTGCGCGCGCGGCTGGCACTGACCACCCGCGTGTGGCGCGACGGCCAGCTCGCCACGGTGCCGGCGCGCGAGCTGGTGCCGGGCGACGTCATCGAGCTCGCCGCCGGCCACCTGATCCCGGCCGACGGGCGTGTGCTCGCCGCCACCGACTTCCTCGTCGCCGAGGCGAGCCTGACCGGCGAGTCGTTCCCGGTCGAGAAGCGACCGGCCGACGACGTGCCGGCCGACGCCGCGCTGGCGCAGCGCGGCAACGCCGTGTTCCTCGGCACCTCGGTGCGCAGCGGCACCGCGCGCGTGCTCGTCGAGCGCACCGGCGCCGACACCGCGTACGGCGCGATCGCCGAGCGCGTGCGCGCGCGCGAGCCCGAGACCGAGTTCGCGCGCGGCATCCAGCGCTTCGGGCGGCTGCTGGTGCGCGTGATGGTCGTGATGGTGCTGTTCGTGCTCACCGTCAACTACACGCTCGGCCGCCCGGCGATCGACTCGCTGCTGTTCGCCGTCGCGCTCGCGGTGGGGCTGTCGCCCGAGCTGCTGCCGGCGATCCTGAGCGTCACGCTGTCGGCCGGCGCGCGGCAGATGGCGCGCGAAGGCGTCATCGTGCGCCGCCTCGAGGCGATCGAGAACCTGGGCAGCATCGACGTGCTGTGCACCGACAAGACCGGCACGCTGACCGTCGGCCGGATGACGCTCGACGCCGCGCTCGACGCCGACGGCCGCGACAGCGCCGACGCGCTGCACTGGGCCTGCCTGAACGCCGCGTTCGAGACCGGCATCGACAACCCGCTCGACGCGGCGCTGGTGGCCGAGGCCGAACGGCGCGGGATCACCACGGCCGGCTGGCGCAAGGTCGACGAGATCCCGTACGACTTCGAGCGCCGGCGGCTGACGATCGTCGTCGCCGACGAGCGCGACGGTGCCGACGCGGCGACGCACCTGCTGATCACGAAGGGCGCGGTCGCGCAGGTGCTCGCGCAGTGCACCGGCGTCTGGCGCGACGGCACCGCGCAGCCGCTCGACGATGCGACGCGCGAGCGCCTCGACGCGCAGGCCGCCGGGCTCGGCCAGCGCGGCCTGCGCGTGCTGGCGCTGGCACTGCGGCGGCTGCCGGCGCAGGCCGACTACGACCGCGACGACGAGACCGGGCTCGCGTTCGCCGGCTTCCTCGCCTTCGTCGACCCGCCCAAGCCCGACGCGGCGGCGACGCTGCGCGCGCTGACGGCGCTGCACGTCGACGTGAAGGTGCTGACCGGCGACAACCGCCACGTCGCCGCGCACGTCGCGCGCGCGGTCGGCCTCGACGCGCAGGCGCTGCTGACCGGCGAACAGGTCGCGGCGATGCGCGACGAGGCGCTGTGGCACATGGCGCCGCGCACCGTGCTGTTCGTCGAGCTCGACCCGCAGCAGAAGGAGCGCATCGTGCGCGCGCTGCAGCGCACCGGCCACGCGGTGGGCTACCTCGGCGACGGCATCAACGACGCGCCGCCGCTGCACGCGGCCGACGTCGGCATCTCGGTCGAGGGCGCCGTCGACGTCGCGCGCGAGAGCGCCGACGTCGTGCTGCTGCACAGCGACCTCGGCGTGCTCGCGCGCGGCGTGCAGGCCGGCCGCCGCACGATGGCCAACACGCTGAAGTACATCGGCATCACGACGAGCGCCAACTTCGGCAACATGGTCAGCATGGCGCTGGCCACGCCGCTGCTGCCGTTCCTGCCGCTGCTGGCCAAGCAGATTCTGCTCAACAACTTCCTGTCGGACCTGCCGTCGATCGCGATCTCGACCGACCGCGTCGACGCCGACCAGCTCGCGCGCCCGACGCGCTGGAGCATCGACGACACGCGCCGCTTCATGATCGTGTTCGGGCTGGTCAGCAGCGTGTTCGACCTGATCACGTTCGCGCTGCTGCTGAAGGTGTTCGACGCCGGCGAGCGCGAGTTCCAGACCGCCTGGTTCGTCGTCTCGGTGCTGACCGAGCTGGTCGTCGTGCTGGTGCTGCGCACGCGCGCCGCGGCGTGGCGCAGCGCGCCGAGCCGGCTGCTGTGGACGACGACGGTGGCCGTCGGGCTGGCCGCTGTGCTGCTGCCGTACGCCGGGCCGGTGGCGGCGCTGTTCGGGCTGCAGGCGCTGCCGCCGACGCTGCTCGTCGCGGCGCTGGCGATCGTCGCCGGCTATGCGGCGAGCACCGAGCTGGCCAAGCGGGTCTTCTACCGCGCGCGCCCGCGCCGCCGGCGCGCCGTCACGCCGCGCTGAGCGTCTCGCTGACCGCCGTCGACGGCGCGGCGGCGCACGCGCGGCGCAGCACCTGCGCGCCGGCCATCACGTCGTGCAGGATCTCGGGCACCTCGAACACGGCGCGGTTGTCGATGCGGCGCACCGCCGCCTGCAGCGCGGGCAGACGCGCGACGACTTCGTCGACCGCCTCGCGCACCGTCGCGAAGCTGCGGTGCACGACGCCGACGCCCTGCTCGCGCACCCACTGCGCGTTGTAGCGCTCCTGCGGCATCGTCCAGCGGTTGAGCGTGACGACGACGGGCAGCCCGCAGTGCACCGCCTCGCTGACGCTGCCCGGCCCCGGCTTGCCGACGAAGTAGTCGCCCAGCCGCATCCAGTGCGCGACGTCGGGTGTGAACTCGACGACGACGCGCGGTGCCGCGGCTGGCATCTCGCGCAGCCGCTGCGCGAGCTCGCGGTTGTGGCCGCACATCAGGATCAGCGGCCGGTCGGCGAGCCGCCGCGCGATGCCGAGCATCGCGCGCGAGCCGTGGCCACCGAACAGCACGACGCCCACCGGCCCGTGGCCGTCCAGGCCCAGGCGGCGGCGCTCGGCGTCGCGGTCGACCGCGGGCGGCGCGTAGAAGTCGGGGCGCAGGATCATCCCCGACGTCAGGTGCAGCTGCGGCGGCGCGTAGCCGGCCGCGCGCGCCTGCGCCAGTGCCTGCGGCGTGCCGCACACCAGGTGCTGGCGCTGCCCGGCCTCGATCCAGAACCGCGGCGGGTGGTCGGCGAGGTCGGTCATCACGGTCACGAACGGCACGCCGGGCAAGGCGCTGGCGACGCTGTCGTACAGCGCGCGGTTGAAGTTGGGCACCAGCGAGACGACGAGGTCGGGCTCGGTGCGCAGCCAGTGCTGCTGCAGCGTGCGCACCAGCGTCGGGTGGGCGAGGCGGATGCCGGCCTGCAGCAGCTTGAGCTCGTGCGCGAGGCCGAGCGTCCAGCCACGCTGCAGGCGCTTGTTGTACAGGTCCTCGGGGTCGAAGCCGGTGAGCTTGCGAAACAGCCCCTGCGGGTCGAGCACCTGCGTCAGGTTGACCAGCCGCACCGTCCACGGCCGGCGCTGCGTACGGATCACGGCCTCGAGCGCCTGCGCCGCGGCGCGGTGGCCGCCGCCGGCGTTGAAGTACACCAGATCGACCGTCGCCTTCGTCGTCATTGCCGCCGCCCGTCGGAGATGGCGGCGATGCTCGGCACGGCCGATGACGGCGCGATGACCGCGCCGCGTCGGCCGCGTGACGGCGTGGCCGGCCGCCCTACACGCGCTCGCCGACCCAGCCCGCGACCGACGCGAGCGCGCGCGGCAGCGCCGCGGCATCGGTCCCGCCGGCCATCGCCAGGTCGGGCTTGCCGCCGCCCTTGCCGCCGACTTGCTGCGCGACGAAGTTGACGAGCTCGCCGGCCTTGACCTTGCCCGTGCTGTCGGCCGTCACGCCGGCGGCGAGCTGCACCTTGCCGCCGTCCACCGTCGCCAGCACGATCGCCGCGGTCTTGAGCTTGTCCTTGAGCTTGTCGAGCGTCTCGCGCAGCGTCTTCGCATCGGCGCCTTCGAGCGTCGCGGCGAGCACCTTGACGCCCTTGACGTCGACGGCCTGCGCAACGAGTTCGTCGCCCTGCGCGCTGGCAAGCCGGCCCTTGAGCGCCGCGACCTCCTTCTCGAGCGCACGCACGTGCTCGAGCACGGCCGCGACGCGCTGCGGCGCCTCGGCCGGCGCGACCTTCAGCGCGGCGGCCACGCCGTCGAGCGTTGCTTCGAGCCGCTGCAGGTACGCGAGCGCGCGGTCGCCCGCGACGGCCTCGACGCGGCGCACGCCGGCGGCGACGCCGGTTTCCATCACGATCTTGAACAGGCCGATGTCGCCGGTGCGCGCGACGTGCGTGCCACCACACAGCTCGCGGCTCGAGCCGATGTCGAGCACGCGCACCGTCTCGCCGTACTTCTCGCCGAACAGCATCACCGCGCCCATCTTCTGCGCCTCGTCCAGCGGCACGACGCGCGCCTGCGTCGCCGCGTTGGCGAGGATCTCGGCGTTGACCAGCGCCTCGACCTGCGCGATCTGCTGCGGCGTCATCGGCGCCGGATGGCTGAAGTCGAAGCGCGTGTGCTCGTCGTTGACGAGCGAGCCCTTCTGCTGCACGTGGCCGCCGAGCACCTCGCGCAGCGCCTTGTGCATCAGGTGCGTGACGCTGTGGTGGCGCATCGTGCGCGCGCGCCGCTCGGCGTCCACGCGCGCGACGAACACGTCGCCGAGCTCGACCTCGCCCTCGACGACGCGGCCCTGGTGACCGTGCACGCTGGCCTGCACCTTGACGGTGTCGTCGACGACGACGCGCGAGCGCGCGTTGCGCAGCTCGCCGCGGTCGCCGACCTGGCCGCCGCTTTCGGCGTAGAACGGCGTGTGGTCGAGCACGACGACGACGTCGTCGCCGGCGCGCGCCTTCACGACCGGCGTGCCGTCGACGTACAGCGCGACGACCTTGCTGTGCTCGCACACCAGGTGCTCGTAGCCGTGGAACGCGGTCGCGTCGCCGGTGTATTCGAGCCCCTGCGCCATCTTGAACTTGGCCGCTGCCCTCGCCTGCTCGCGCTGGCGGTTCATCGCGGCATGGAAGCCCGCCTCGTCGACCGTCACGCCGCGCTCGCGGCACACGTCGGCCGTGAGGTCGAGCGGGAAGCCGTAGGTGTCGTGCAGCTTGAATGCGAGCTCGCCATCGAGCTGCCTCGTGCCCTGCGTCGCCATGTCGGACAGCGCGCCTTCGAGGATCTCCATCCCGTTGGCGATCGTCTGGAAGAAGCGCTCCTCCTCCTGCTTGAGCACGTCGGTGATGCGCACGAGGTCGCGCCGCAGCTCGGGGTAGGCGTCGCCCATCTCGGCGGCCAGCGGCGCCACCAGCGTGTGGAAAAAGGGCTTGCGCGCGCCGAGCTTGTAGCCGTGGCGGATCGCGCGCCGCGCAATGCGGCGCAGCACGTAGCCGCGGCCCTCGTTGCCGGGGATCACGCCGTCGGCGACCGTGAAGCTGCACGCGCGGATGTGGTCGGCGATGACCTTCAGGCTCGGCGTCTGCAGGTCGGGCACCTTCGGGCCGCCGGCAGCCTGCACGGCCTCGCGTGTGGCCGCGAGCAGGTTCGCGAACAGGTCGATCTCGTAGTTGCTGTGCACGTGCTGCAGCACCGCGGCCAGCCGCTCGAGGCCCATGCCGGTGTCCACGCTCGGCTTGGGCAGCCGGTGCATCTGGCCGTCTTCGGTGCGGTTGAACTGCATGAAGACGTTGTTCCAGATCTCGATGTAGCGGTCACCGTCGGCGTCGGGCGAACCCGGCGGACCGCCGGTGACCTCGGGACCGTGGTCGTAGAAGATCTCGGAGCACGGGCCGCACGGGCCGGTGTCGCCCATCATCCAGAAGTTGTCGCTCTGGTAGCGGCCGCCCTTGTTGTCGCCGATGCGCACGACGCGTTCGGCGGGCAGGCCGATGACCTTGACCCAGATGTCGTAGGCCTCGTCGTCCTCGGCGTAGACGGTCGCCCACAGGCGGTCGGCCGGCAGCTTGAAGTGCTCGGTCAGCAGCTCCCACGCGTAGACGAGCGCGTCGCGCTTGAAGTAGTCGCCGAAGCTGAAGTTGCCGAGCATCTCGAAGAACGTGTGGTGACGCGCGGTGTAGCCGACGTTTTCGAGGTCGTTGTGCTTGCCGCCGGCACGGATGCACTTCTGCGCGGTGGCGGCGCGCGTGTACGGCCGCTTGTCGAAGCCGAGGAACACGTCCTTGAACTGGTTCATCCCGGCGTTGGTGAACAGCAGCGTCGGGTCGTCGCCGGGCACCACCGGGCTCGACGGCACGATGGTGTGGCCCTTGGACTCGAAGAACTTGAGGAACATGGAGCGGATCTCGGCGGCTTTCATCGTCGGTCAGCGGATCGAAGGTTCGAATTGAAGGTGAGCGAGGTAGATCGGCACGCCGATGCGGCGCGCGGTGTCGGCGAGCTGGCGGTCCTTGGTCGCCAGCGGCAGGCGCTGCTGCAGCGCCGCGTCGAGGTAGCAGGCATCGTAGGCGCAAAGGCCCCAGTCGGCCGCGCGCTGCGCCCAGTGGCGCGCGTCGGCGACAAGCGGCAGCACCCGCAGACCGACGACGCGGATGCGGTCCCAGCTGTCGTCGATCGCATCGGGCGTGATCCGCCCTGCACGCAGCGCGCGCGACAGAATGTTGCCCATCTCGAGGTGCCACAGTGCCGGCACGAAGGCTTGTGCCTCGTCGAGCGACTGCCACACGGCAATCGAGTACGCGTCCTGCTCGTCCTCGAAGAAGGCGCCGAGCGCAACCGAACTGTCGAGCACGAACCCACCCGCCAGCATGCTCACCGGCGGCCCTCGTCGCGCAGCGCCTTCCAGTCGAGGCCGAGCCGACGGCCGCGCGCCGAGCGCAGCAGCGCGTCGACCGCAGCGCGCCGCGCGGCCGCGTCGGGCTCCGTACTGCCGACCGGCACCAGCTTGGCCACAGGCTTGTTGTGACGCGTGATCACGACCTCCTCGCCGCGCTCGGCGCGCGCGATCAGTTCCGACAGGTGCGTCTTGGCCTCGAACAGCCCCACCGTTTCCATCGCTCGTTTTCCAGCCGATTGCATGTCACGCTGTTGGTTGAATCAACCAAATTCTAGCCTGCCATCGGCGAGTCAGGTGGCTGCGGTGTAATCGGGTTCCGTCTCGACGACCTGTGTCCCACCCGATGAACGACGCGCCGCTCGCCCGCATGGTCGCCGCGCTGCTGCTGGCGGCGGGGCTGGTGCTCGCCGGCTTCCTCGTCGGCACCGGGCTCGAGCGCTTCCGCATGGCCGACCGCTCGGTCACCGTCAAGGGGCTGGCCGAGAAAGACGTCGAGAGCGACTTCGCGACATGGACGCTGACGTTCCGCCGCGGCGGCAACGAGTTCGGCGCGGTGCAGAAGGCGCTCGCCGACGACCGCGACCGCGTCGTCGAGTTCCTGCGCGCGCAGGGCTTCGCCGACGCCGAGATCGAGGTGCGCCCGCTGCAGGTGCAGGACCTGTTCGCGCGCGAGTACGCGCAGGGCAACCAGCCGCTGCGCTTCAACGGCGTCGGCCGCGTCGTCGTCAAGACCGCGCGCGTGGCCGCCGTCGAAGCCGCGGCGCTCGCCGTCGACCCGCTGATCCAGGCCGGCGTGCAACTGACCGGCAACGACGACGGCCCCGGCGGCCCCGGCCCGCGCTACCAGCTGCGCGGCTTCAACGACGTCAAGGCGCCGCTGCTCGCCGAGGCCACGCGCAACGCGCGCGAGCAGGCGCTCAAGTTCGCCGCCGAGGCCGGTGCGCAGCTCGGCAAGCTGAAGAACGCCAACCAGGGCGTGATCACGATCAGCGGCAGCGACGGCCAGGGCTTCGACGACGGCAGCTCGCGCACGAAGCGGCTGCGCGTGGTCAGCACCTTCGAGTACGAGTTGCGCTGACCGATCTGCGCTGAACGGAATCCAGGAGACCCCGATGGACATGAAGACTTCCCCGCTGTCGACGCTCGCCGACGCCACCCTGCTGAGGACCGACGCGCTGATCGACGGCGCGTGGGTCGGCGGCGGCGGGCGCTTTGCCGTCACCGACCCGGCCACCGGGCTGAAGCTCGCCGACGTCGCCAACTGTAGGCCGGCCGACGCCGACGCGGCGATCGCCGCCGCCCACCGCGCCTGGCCGGCGTGGCGCGCGAAGACGGCCAAGGAGCGCGCGGCGATCCTGATGCAGTGGTTCCGCCTGCTGCACCAGTACGCCGACGACCTCGCACGCATCATGACCGCCGAGCAGGGCAAGCCGCTGGCCGAGGCCAAGGGCGAGGTCGTCTACGGTGCGAGCTTCGTCGAGTGGTTCGCCGAGGAGGCCAAGCGCGTCTACGGCGAGACGATCCCGACCACCGACCCCAGCAAGCGCTACCTCGTCATCAAGCAGCCGATCGGCGTGTGCGCGGCGATCACGCCGTGGAACTTCCCGATCGCGATGATCACGCGCAAGGTGGCACCGGCACTGGCCGCCGGCTGCCCCGTCGTCATCAAGCCGGCCGAGCAGACGCCGCTGTCGGCGCTCGCGGCGGCCGAACTCGCGCAGCGCGCCGGCATGCCGGCCGGCGTGCTCAACGTGCTGAGCGCCGACAGCGCGAACTCGATTGCCATCGGCAAGGTGCTGTGCGCGAGCGACGTGGTGCGCCACCTGAGCTTCACCGGCTCGACCGAGGTCGGCCGCATCCTCGCTGCGCAGTGCGCGCCGACGATCAAGAAGATCAGCCTCGAGCTCGGCGGCAACGCGCCGTTCATCGTGTTCGACGACGCCGACCTCGACAGCGCCGTCGAAGGTGCGATGATCAGCAAGTACCGCAACGCCGGCCAGACCTGCGTGTGCGCGAACCGGCTGTACGTGCAAGCCGGCGTCTACGACGCCTTCGTCGCCAAGCTCGCCGAGCGATCGAAGTCGATCAAGGTCGGCAGCGGCTTCGAGGCCGGCGTCACGCAGGGCCCGCTGATCGACGACCAGGCGATCGCGAAGGTCGAGGCGCACGTGGCCGACGCCGTCGCGAAGGGCGCGAAGGTCGTCGTCGGCGGCACGCGCATCGGCGAGCGCTTCTACACCCCCACCGTGCTCGCCGACGTCACCAGCGAAATGCTGTGCGCGAAGGAGGAGACCTTCGGCCCGGTCGCGCCGGTGTTCCGCTTCGAGACCGAGGCCGAGGCGATCGCGCTCGCGAACGCGACCGAGTTCGGGCTGGCGAGCTACTTCTACAGCCGCGACATCGGGCGCATCTTCCGCGTCGCCGAAGCGCTCGAGTACGGCATGGTCGGCATCAACACCGGGCTGATCTCGACCGCCGAGGTGCCGTTCGGCGGCGTCAAGCAGTCGGGCCTCGGACGCGAGGGCTCGCACCACGGCATCGACGATTACGTCGAGATCAAGTACCTCTGCCTCGGCGACCTGAACCGTTGAGCGCGCCCGACATCGTCGAGATCGCCGGCGTCAAGCTCGAGGTCGGCGACGACCTCGATCCCGCGGTGCGCGAGGCGATGCGCGCCGGCACCTACGAGGCGCCCGAGCTGCGCGCGCTGGCGGCCACCTTGCAGCCCGACGACGTCGTGCTCGAGCTGGGCACCGGCGTCGGGCTGCTGTCGACGTTCTGCGCGCAGCGCATCGGCAGCGACCGCGTGCACACCTTCGAGGCCAACCCCGAGCTCGAGCCGCGCATCCGCACGACGTACCGCCTCAACGGCGTCGCGCCGCAGCTGCAGATGTGCATGCTCGGTGAACGCGAGGGCGTGCGCCCGTTCTACCTGCACGACGCGTTCTGGGCCTCGTCGGCCGAGCCCGGTGCCGGCGCGACGCGCGTCGTCGAGGTGCCGGTGCGCCCGCTCAACGCCGTGATCGAGCGCCTGCACCCGACCCTGCTCGTGATGGACGTCGAGGGCGGCGAGCACGCGCTGCTGCCGATCATGGACCTGCGGCCGTTCACGCGCATCGTCACCGAGCTGCACGAGCGCCAGCTCGGCCGCGAGCGCACGCGCGCGCTGGTCGAGCGGCTGTACGCCGCGGGCTTTCGCATCCGGCGCGACCTGTCGGCGTGGGAGGTCGTCTGCCTCGAGCGCACCGGCGACGAGGACCCCGCACGCCACGTCGCGCTCGACGAGGTGTTCGACAGCGCGTGGCGGCTCGGCGACCACTGGGCCGCCGAGTGCTTCGACGAGCTGATGGCCGTCGTGCCGCCCGGCAGCCGCTACGCGCTGATCGACGACGACGCGTGGGGCAGCCTGCAGGTGCTGCCGCGGCGCACGCGCGTGCCCTTCGTCGAACTCGACTGCGAATACGGCGGCGCGCCGGCCGACGACGCCGCGGCGCTGGCCGAGCTCGAGCGCCAGCGCGCGCAGGGGCTGCAGTTCGTCGTCGTCGCCGCCGCGTGCGACTGGTGGCTGCAGCTGTACCCGCGCTTCGCGCAGCGGCTGCGCGCCGCGGGGCCGCGCGCAGTGCACGACGACGGGCGCTTCGTCGCGTTCGACCTGCGCTGATCGCGCGGCCGCCCGCCACTCAAAAGGCCGGCGGCAGCTCGTCGTTGGCCGCCGTCGCGGCACCGCGCTCGACGCGGTTCGCGAAACCGGCGCGCCCGACGCTCGCCGCCGCGGTGGCCTGGCCGATCGCGCGGCGCAGCAGCGAGTCGGCGTCGCGCCCGTGCTCGGGGTAGTCGCCGATGCCGACGCTGACGGCCAGCGTCGCCGTCGTGCCGGCCACCGTGAACGGCTGCTGCAGCGCGGTGACGAGCTTGTCGGCCACCAGCCGGCTCGACGCGTGCTCGTCGATCCACGCCAGCAGCACCGCAAACGTGTCGCTGCCCAGCGCCGCGACGACGTCGCTCGCGCGCAGGCCCGCGCGCAGCCGCACCGCGGCCTTGCGCCGCAGCACGTTGGCCGCCTCGACGCCAAGGTTGCCCGCGACCGTCGCGAGTCCCTCGATGCGCAGCACCAGCAGCGCCATCGGCGCCGGTTCGCGCTCGCGCAGCGCGAGCAGGTGCGTCATGTGCTCGAGCAGCTGCGCGTGGTTCGGCAGGCCGCTGGCGAGGTCGGTCGCGTAGGCCTTGCGCGCCGCACGCTCGATCGCCTTGCGCTCGATGCCCAGGCGCAGCGAGCGCGCCAGCGTCAGCGCGCTGGCCTCGGCGTGGGCCAGCACGTCCTGCACGCCGCGCTCGAGCAGCGGCACCGCCAGCGACGGCGTCACGACTGGCACCGCGACGACGACGGCGGCGCCGAGCGTCGCGTGCGACAGCGCGCTCCAGTGCAGCAGCCGCTGCGCGTCGCCGTCGGTGGCCGGCGCCAGGCACAGCGCGTCGACGTGGCGCTCGCGCAGCGCGGCCGCGGCGGCGTCGAGGTCGGCGCAGGCGTGCACCTCGAACGGCCCCCACGGCGACGACGACAGGTCGGCCGTGTGGCCGACGCGCAGCAGTTGGTACGGTGTGGTGTTCATGCGCGCTCCCCGCGGCCGGCGCCACGGTGGCACCGCAACGATGAGGGCCGCACGCGGCGGCCCTCGACATCTGGAGCGGGTGAAGGGAATCGAACCCTCGTATGAAGCTTGGGAAGCTTCCGTTCTGCCATTGAACTACACCCGCAAGCCGTGCAAGTGTAGCGCGGCCGGGCGCTAGACTGCAGCGTGGATCACCCCCGGAGACCGTCGATGGACAGGCGCAGCTGGTGTCGTCGCAGCATGGCCGCCGTGGCCGCGTTCGCGCTGGCGGGCCTCGGCGGCTGTGCCGGCGTGCTCGGCCGCGAGCCGCTGCGCGTGAACCTGGTCGGCGTCGAGCCGCTGCCCGGCGAGGGGCTGGAGATGCGCCTTGCGGTCAAGCTGCGCGTACAGAACCCGAACGAGGTGCCGCTCGAGTTCCAGGGCGTGTCGCTCGACCTCGACGTCGGCGGCCAGTCGTTCGCGTTCGGCGTGAGCCCCGAGCGCGGTCAGGTGCCCGCCTTCGGCGAGACGGTGCTGATGGTGCCGGCCTCGGTGTCGGCCTGGGCCGTGGTGCGCCAGGTCATCGGCCTGGCCAGCGGCGAGCGGCGTCGCTTCGACGTGCGCCTGCGCGGGCGCATGCACGGCCCAGGAATCGGCGGCGCGCCGTTCGAGTCGACCGCCGAGATCGAACTGCCGGCCTCGCTGCTCGGGCGCTGACGCGCGGCTTCGCCGGCGCGGCGCGGCGACAATGCGCGCCCCGCGCGCTCCCTACCCGCGACCGTAGCAGCCAGCCCCGATGACGACGCCCGACGACGCCCCCCCGCCCCGCCCCACCCCGCCGCGCGCGGTGCGCAGCTTCGTGCTGCGCGGCGGGCGCATCGGCAGCGGCCAGCAGCGCGCGCTGGCCGAGCTGGGACCGCGCTTCGTGCTGCCGTACACGGCCGCGCCGCTCGACACCGCGGCCGTGTTCGGCCGCCGCGCGCCGCTGGTCGTCGAGATCGGCTTCGGCATGGGCGACGCGACGGCGCAGATCGCCGCCGCGATGCCCGACCACGACTTCCTCGGCATCGAGGTGCACGTGGCCGGCGTCGGTGCGCTGCTCAAGCGCATCGGCGAACGGGGCCTGCCCAACGTGCGCATCGTGCAGCACGACGCCGTCGAGGTGCTGCGCACGATGATCGCGCCGGCCATGCTGGCCGGCGTGCACGTGTTCTTCCCCGACCCGTGGCCGAAGAAGCGCCACCACAAGCGGCGGCTGATCCAGCCGCCGTTCGTCGCGCTGCTCGCCGAGCGGCTGGCACCCGGCGGCTACCTGCACTGCGCAACCGACTGGCAGCCCTACGCCGAGCAGATGCTCGACGTGCTCACGGCCGAGCCGCGGCTCGTCAACACCGCCGACGGCTACGCGCCGCGCCCCGCCTGGCGCCCGCTGACCAAGTTCGAGGCGCGCGGCCTCAAGCTCGGCCACGGCGTGTGGGACCTGGTGTTCCGGCGGCGGGCGGACTGACGTCGCGTCAGCGACGGATCAGCCCTCGCGCGAGGTCCGGTACGGCTCCTCGAAGTCGAGGAAGTCGCGTTCGGCCAGCGCGTCGGCGCCCCACGCGGCGACACCGGGGCTCGCGAACACGCGCTCGACGTAGTCGCCGACCACCGGCGGCACCGGCAGCGCGTAGGTGCGGATGCGCCCGCACACCGGCGCGTAGTAGGCGTCGGCGGCGCCGAACGCGCCGAACAGGAAGGGCCCGCCACTGGCGGCGAGGGCGTCGGTCCACATCGCGACGAGGCGCGCGAGGTCGGCGCGCACCGCGGGCTGCTCGGCCATCACGCGCGCGCCGACGGCCGGCAGCGACGCCTCGAGGTTCTGCGGGCAGTGCTGGCGCAGCGCGCCGAAGCCTGCGTGCATCTCGGCACACAGGCTGCGCGCGCGGGCGCGTGCCTTCGCGTCGGCGGGCCAGATCGCGTGCTGCGGAAAGCGCTCGGCCAGCGTCTCGACGATGGCCAGTGTGTCCCACACCGCGAAGCCGTCGTCGTCGACGAGCACCGGCACCTGCGCGGTGGGCGTGTGGCGCGCGAGCTCGCGGTAGAACGCCGAGCCGGGCGCGAAGTCGAAGCGCAGCAGCACCTCGTCGAACGCGATGCCGAAGTGGCGCATCAACACCCACGGCCGCATCGACCACGACGAGTAGTTCTTGTTGCCGATCACGAGCTTCATCGCCGCCTCCCGCACGATCACCCCGTCCACTCTACCCAGCCGGTCCACGCCGTCAGCAGCACGATGCCGCCGAACACGATGCGGTACCACGCGAACGGCACGAAGTCGTGCGTCGACACGTAGCGGATCAGCCAGCGGATGCACACGAGCGCGGCGACGAACGACACCACCGTGCCCACCGCGAACATCGGCAGGTCTTGCCAGCGCAGCAGGTCGCGCTGCTTCCACACCGAGTACGCGCCCGCGCCTATCAGCGTCGGGATGCCGAGGTAGAAGCTGAACTCGGTGGCCGCCTTGCGCGAGAAGCCGAGCACCAGCGCGCCGATGATCGTCGCGCCCGAGCGGCTGGTGCCCGGGATCAGCGCCAGGCACTGCAGCAGGCCGACCTTCAGCGCGTCCAGCGGCGTCATGTCGTCGACGGTCTCGACGCGCGCGCGGCGCCCGCCTTCGAGGTCGCGCGCGCCGTACAGGCGCTTGTGGCGCGCCTCGACCCACAGGATCACGAAACCGCCTGCGACCAGCGCCGCCGCCACCGGCACCGGGTGGAACAGGTGCTGCTTGATCCAGCCGCCGAACGCGAGCCCGAACACCACCGCGGGCAGGAAAGCGACCAGCACGTTCAGCGCGAAGCGCTGCGCGACCGGATCGTGGGTCAGGCCGGTGACCGTCGCCATCAGGCGGCGGCGGTACTCCCACACGACCGACAGCATCGCGCCGGTCTGGATCGCGATGTCGAACGTCTTGGCCGACTCGCCGTGGAAGGCGATCAGCGACGCGGTCAGGATCAGGTGGCCGGTCGACGAGATCGGCAGGAACTCGGTCAGCCCCTCGACCACCCCCATCACGGCGGCCTTGGCCAGCAGCATCCAGTCCACGTGCGCTCCCGAGTTCGGCAAAGCGGGCGATGATAACCAGCGGCGCGCCCGCGCCGGCGCGCGGCACACGGCACGCGCATTGACCCGGCCCGCCTCGCGCGGGTACATTACTGACCAGCCGGTCAGTAAATCCATGCCTTCCAGCGAAGCCCTCGTCCCCGCCGCCCACGCGCCGGCGCGCCAGCGCCGCAAGGACGCGCGTCCGGCCGAGCTGCTCGACGCCGCGCTCGCGCTGTTCGTCGAGAACGGGTTCGCGCTGACGCGCGCCGAGGAGGTCGCCGCGCGCGCCGGCGTCTCCAAGGGCACGCTGTACCTGTACTACGCGAGCAAGGAAGAACTGCTCAAGGCGGTGATCCGCGAGCGCCTGTCGGCCGAGATCGAAGCCGGCGCCGAGCAGCTCGAGCGCTACGCCGGCCCCACCGCCGAGCTGATGCGCCAGGTGCTGATCCCGTGGTGGCAGCGGCTGCTCGACAGCCCGACCTCGGGCGTGTTCAAGCTCGTGATCACCGAGGTGCGCAACTTCCCCGACATCGCCGAGTTCTACGCGCGCGAGGTCATCGAGCCGGGCACGCGGCTGATCGCGCGCATCCTCGAGCGCGGCATCGCGCGCGGCGAGTTCCGCGCCGTCGACGTGCCCACCGCGGTGCACTCGCTGGTGCTGCCAATGATCATGCTGTGCCTGCACAAGCACACGTTGAGCGCCTGCGGCTGCGCGCCGCGCGGCATCGAGCCGGCGCGCTTCATCCGCGACCACGTCGAGCTGATGCTGCAGGGGCTGCTGGTGCAGCCGCCGCCGGCCGCGGAGCGCCGGCGATGAACGCGTGGCTTCGTCGCGGCGCGGTCGTCGCCGTGGTCGGCGCCGTCGCCGTCGGCGCCGCGCTGTGGATCAAGACGCGCATCGACGCGCGGCGCGCGGCCGCGACCGTGACCGCCGCGCCGGCGGTGGTGCCCGCGCTCGAGCTCGGCGAGCCCGACGTCGTGCGCGTCGCGCGCGTCGAGCTCGCGCGCAGCGTCGACGTCGCCGGCGGGCTGCGCGCCGTCGACACCGCGCTGGTCAAGGCGCGCGTCGCGGGCGAGGTCGTCGCCGTCACGGTGCGCGAAGGCGAGCCGGTGCGCAAGGGCCAGGTGCTGGTGCGCATCGACCCCACCGAGTACGACTGGCGCGTGCGGCAGGCCGAGCAGACGGCCGACGCGGCGCGCGCGCAGCTCGACATCGCCCGCCGCACGCTCGACAACAACCGCGCGCTCGTCACGCAGGGCTTCATCTCGCCGACCGCGCTCGACACGTCGCTGGCCAACCACGCCGCCGCGCAGGCCAACCTGAACGCGGCGCTGGCCGCCGTCGAGATCGCGCGCAAGGCGCGCGCCGATGCGACGCTGGTCGCGCCGATCGACGGCGTCGTCTCGCAGCGCCTCGTGCAACCCGGCGAGCGCGTGCCGGTCGACGCGCGGCTGCTCGAGATCGTCGACCCGACGCGCATCGAGCTCGAGGCGGCGATCCCGCCGGCCGACGCCGCGGCGCTGCGCGTCGGCGCGCCGGCGCGGCTGCGCGTCGACGGCCTCGCCGAGCCGGTGGCCGCGCGCGTCGCGCGCATCAACCCGGCCGCGCAGGCCGGCTCGCGCGCGGTGCTGGCCTATCTCGCGCTGCCGGCGCAGCCCGGCCTGCGCCCGGGCCTCTTCGCGCGCGGCAGCGTCGAGCTCGACCGCCGCGAGGTGCCCGCGGTGCCCGCGTCGGCGCTGCGCATCGACCAGGCGCGACCCTATGTCGTCGTCGTCGAGGGTCCACCCGACGCCGCGCGCGCCGTGCACCGCGCGGTGACGCCCGGGGCGCACGGACGCGTCGCTGCGCGCGAGGGTGCGGCCCAGGGCGGCGACGACTGGGTCGAACTCGTCGACGGCCCGGCCGAAGGCACGCTGCTGCTGGCCGGCACCGTCGGCCTCGTGCGCGACGGCACGCCGCTGAAGCTCACGCGCCCCGCCGCCGCGCCGGTGGCGGCCACGCGCCAGCCCTGACCGGGCGAGCCCGCCATGTGGTTCACGCGCGTCTCGATCGCCAACCCGGTGCTGGCGACGATGGTCATGCTGGCCTTCGTCGTGTTCGGGCTGGTCAGCATCCAGCGGCTGAAGGTCGACCAGTTCCCGAACATCGAGTTCCCGACCGTCGTCGTGCAGATCACCTACCCCGGCGCGGCGCCCGAGATCGTCGAGAACGAGGTCACGCGCCGCGTCGAGGAGGCCGTCAACACGATCGCCGGCATCAACCAGCTGTTCTCGCGCAGCTACGAGAGCGCGTCGGTCGTCGTCGTGCAGTTCAACCTCGACGTCGACGGCCGCCGCGCCGCCGACGACGTGCGCGAGAAGCTGTCGCAGGTGCGCCCGCTGCTGCCCGCCGAGGTCGAGGAGCCCAAGGTCTCGCGCTTCGACCCGGCGAGCCGGCCGGTGTGGACCGTGGCGCTGACCTCGCCCGACGGCAGCGTCGACGTGCAGTCGCTGACGACCTGGGCCGACCAGGAGCTGAAGAAGCGCCTCGAGAACGTGCGCGGCGTCGGCGCGGTGACGCTGGTCGGCGGCCTCAAGCGCGAGGTGCACGTCTACATGCGCCCGGCGGCGATGGAGGCGCTGGGCGTGGGTGTCGACCAGGTGGTGGCCGCGCTGCGCACCGAGACGCAGGAGCTGCCCGCCGGGGCGTTGCGCACGCGCGAGGCCGAGCGCGCGGTGCAGGTCGACGCGCGGCTCAAGCGCGTGGCCGACTTCGAGCAGATCATCGTCGCGCGCCGCGGCGGCCAGCCGGTGCGGCTGGCGCAGGTGGCCGACATCGTCGACGGGCCGCAGGAGGTCGAGAGCCTGGCGCTGCTCGACGGCCGGCGCACGCTGGCGCTCGACGTGCAGAAGAGCCAGGGCGAGAACACGATCGAGGTCGTCGACGGCCTGAACGCCGCGGTGGCGGCGCTGCGCGCCGAGCTGCCGCCGGGCATCGCGCTGGACGTCGTGCGCGACAACTCGCGCCCGATCCGCGTCTCGGTGGCCAACGTGCAGCGCACGCTGATCGAGGGCGCGCTGCTGACGGTGGGCATCGTGTTCCTGTTCCTGAACTCGTGGCGCTCGACCGTCATCACCGGGCTGACGCTGCCGATCGCACTCGTCGGCACGTTCGCCTTCATGCAGCTGTTCGGCTTCTCGATCAACATGGTCACGCTGATGGCGCTGTCGCTGTGCGTGGGCCTGCTGATCGACGACGCGATCGTCGTGCGCGAGAACATCGTGCGCCACGTGCAGATGGGCAAGACGCCGCACGACGCGGCGCTGGACGGCACCAACGAGATCGGGCTGGCGGTGCTGGCCACGACGCTGTCGATCGTCGCGGTGTTCCTGCCGATCGGCTTCATGGGCGGCATCATCGGCAAGTTCTTCCACGAGTTCGGCATCACGATCGTCGCCGCGGTGCTGATCTCGATGTTCGTCAGCTTCACGCTCGACCCGATGCTGTCGTCGGTGTGGCACGACCCGGCCATCGACCGTGAGAAGGACCACCGCGAGGGCCGGCCCTTCGCACCCAAGGGCCTGTACGACCACACGCTCGGGCGCCTCACGCACTGGTTCGACCGCGCGCAGCACAGGCTCGGCGACGGCTACGTCGCGCTGCTGGGCTGGTCGCTGAAGCACCGCGTCAAGACGCTGGCCGTCGCGCTCGCGACGATGGTCGGCGCGGTGGCCGCGCTGCCGCACCTGGGCACCGAGTTCGTGCCCAAGGCCGACTACTCCGAGACCTTCGTCACCTTCCACACGCCGGTGGGCTCGTCGATCGAGCTCACGGAGGCGCGCGCACGCCAGGTCGACGCGATCGTGCGCGAGATGCCCGAGGTCAAGTACACGCTGACGACGATCAACACCGGCCAGGCGCAGGGGCGCATCTACGCGACGATGTACGTGCGCCTGGTCGACCGCCACGAGCGCAGCCGCAGCGTCGACCAGATGTCGGTGCCGCTGCGCGAGCGCCTGGCGCGCGTGCCGGGCATCACCGTGACGCACGTCGGCCTGCTCGACCCGGTGGCCGGCAGCAAGCCGATCTCGCTGTCGGTGCAGGGGCCGGACCTCGCCGAGCTGCGCCGCATCAACGTGCAGCTGCGAGAGCGGCTGGCCGCGGTGCCGGGGCTGGTGGACCTCGACAGCAGCCTGAAGGCCGACCGCCCGACGGTCGCGGTGCAGGTGCGCCGCGACGCGGCCTCCGACGCCGGTCTGAGCGTCGGTGTGATCACGCAGACGCTGCGCCTGCTCGTGGCCGGCGACGCGGTGACGACCTGGCGCGCGCCCGACGACCACAGCTACGACGTGCGGCTGCAGCTGCACCCGCAGGAGCGCCAGTCGGCGGCCGACCTCGCGCGGCTGGGGCTGGTCGCGGGCACGAACAGCGACGGCAGCGCGCGCATCGTGCGGCTGTCGCAGGTGGCCGACGTGCTGCCGGCCAGCGGCGCGAACCAGATCAACCGCCGCGACCTGAACCGCGAGGTCGAACTGACGGCCAACACCAGCGGGCGCACGCTCGGCGAGGTCTCGGCCGACATCCAGCGCGTGCTCGACGCCACGCCGCTGCCGCCGGGCTACACCTACCGCTTCGGCGGCTCGACGCGCGACATGCAGGAGTCGTTCGCCTATGCGGTGCAGGCGCTGGCGATGGCGATCGTCTTCATCTACATGATCCTCGCGTCGCAGTTCCGCAGCTTCGTGCAGCCGCTGGCGCTGATGACGTCGCTGCCGCTGACGCTGATCGGCGTCGTCGGCGCGCTGTGGCTGTGGGGCTCGACGCTAAACATCTTCTCGATCATCGGCGTCGTGATGCTGATGGGGCTGGTGACGAAGAACGCGATCCTGCTGGTGGACTTCGCGATCCGCTCGCGCGAGGCCGGCATGGCGCGCGCCGACGCGCTGCTGCACGCCGCGCGCGTGCGGCTGCGCCCGATCCTGATGACGACGCTGGCGATGGTGTTCGGCATGGTGCCGCTGGCGTTCGCGCTCACCGAGGGCAGCGAGCAGCGCGCACCGATGGGCCAGGCCGTGATCGGCGGCGTGATCACGTCGAGCCTGCTGACGCTGGTCGTCGTGCCGGTGGTCTACGGCTACCTCGACGACCTCGCGACCTGGGTCAAGACCCGCCTCGGCGGCAGGTCGGCGTCAGCCCGCGCTGCCTAGAATCCGGAGTTGCCCTACACTTATACCCCACAAGGTATCGAAATGAACGTCGAACAGGCCCGCTTCAACATGATCGAGCAGCAGATCCGCCCGTGGGAGGTGCTGGATCAGGGCGTGCTCGACCTGCTCGCGGTCGTGCACCGCGAGGACTTCGTGCCACCAGCGTACCGCGCGCTGGCCTTCGTCGACATGCAGGTGCCGCTGCGCGAGCAGGGACGCGACGGGCAGTGCATGCTCGAGCCCAAGGTCGAGGCGCGGCTGCTGCAGGAGCTGCAGGTGCGCAAGCACGAGAAGGTGCTCGAGATCGGCACCGGCTCGGGCTACATGGCCGCGCTGCTGGCGCACCAGGCGCAGCAGGTGCACAGCGTCGAGATCGTGCCCGAGCTGGCCGCGATGGCGCGCGAGAACCTCCGGCGTGCCGCCGTGCGCAACGTCACCGTGCACGACGGCGATGGCGCGCGCGGCTTGCCGGGGCAGGAACCGTTCGACGTCATCGTGCTGTCGGGCTCGGTCGCCGCGGTGCCGCAGGCGCTGCTCGACCAGCTCAAGGTCGGCGGCCGCCTGGCCGCCATCGTCGGCGACCAGCCCGTGATGCGCGCCAGCGTCTACACCCGCACCGGCGAGCGCGAGTTCGGCCACGTCGAGGTGTTCGACACCGTCGCGCCGCGGCTGCTCGGTTTCGACGAGCCGCCGCGCTTTCGCTTCTGAACCCTCTTCGTGCTGCCCTTGCGCGCACCGACCCACTGTCCCGCGTCCGTCCCCTGCCTGCATCGGACCCACGAGGAATCGCTCATGCCCCGTCGCCCCACCCCCCGCCGACTCACCGCGCTGCTGTTGGCCGCCGGCCTGGGCTTCGGCCTGACGGCCCCCCTGCACGCGCAGACCCTGGCCGAGCTGTTCGAGGCCGCGCGCACCTACGACGCGACCTACCTCGCGGCGCGCGCGCAGGCCGACGCCGCGCAGTACCGCAAGGCGCAGGCCGACGCGCTGGCGCGCCCGACGCTGGGCCTGCAGGCGCAGACGGCGCAGACCTACCGCGACCAGCCTTCGGCGATCCCGTCGGCGGCGGGCAACGACGGCAGCGGCAACGTGACCTCGGCCGCACTCAGCGGCCGCTATCCGCTATTCAACCGCGCCAACGACGCGAGCATCGCGCAGGCCGAGCGCGCGCTCGCCGTCGCGCAGGCCGAGCTGACGCTGGCCGAGCAGGACCTGATCGTGCGCCTGTCGCAGGCCTACTTCGACGTGCTGGTGGCCATCGAGACAGTGGCCACCGCGAAGGCGTCGAAGGCGGCGATCGCCGAGCAACTGGCGGCGGCGCGGCGCAACTTCGAGGTCGGCACCGCGACGATCACCGACACGCGCGAGGCGCAGGCGCGCTTCGACCTCGCGCGCGCGCAGGAGATCTCGGCCGAGAACGACCTGCTCGTCAAGCGCATCGCGCTCGACCAGCTCGTCGGACGCACCGGCGTGCAGCCGCGGCCGCTGGCGCTGCCGGCGACGCTGCCGCCCACCGTGCCCGCCGGCATCGACGACTGGGTGGGCCTGGCCGAAAGCGCTCACCCGCAGGTCAGGCGCGCGCAGCTCGCGTTCGACGTCGCAACGCTCGAAATCGACAAGGCCCGCGCCGGGCGGCTGCCCACCGTCGACGTCGTCGCTTCGTGGCAGACCTCGTACAACAGCGGCACCTCGGGGCTGGGCACGTCGCTCGGCCCCTACAGCGGCAGCTTCAACAACGGCCAGATCGGCGTGCAGCTGAACTGGCCGCTGTACACCGGCGGTGCCGTCGACAACCGCATCCGCGAGACGCTGTCGCTGCAGGACAAGGCGCGCAACGACCTCGAGGCCGCACGCCGCGGCGTCGCGCAGGCCACGCGCCAGGCCTTCACCGGGCTGAAGTCGGGCGAGGCGGCGGTGGGCGCGCTCGAAGCCGCCGAGGCGTCGAGCAAGCTCGCGCTCGAAGCCACGCAGACCGGCTACCGCGTCGGCGTGCGCGTCAACCTCGACGTGCTCAACGCGCAGAGCCAGCTCTTCGCGACCCAGCGCGACTTGGCCGCCGCGCGCTACAGCGTGCTGCTCGGCACGCTGCGGCTGCGGCAGGCGGCAGGGACGCTGAGCGCCGCCGACTTGCAGGCGGTGAGCCGGCTGCTTCAGCCCTGATCCATCGCCGTCCGCTGCGGCGCCACCGATCTCAGTGAGGGACAACGAACGCGCCGGCGTCGTACGCCACCTTCACCTGCCGGGCGACGAGGTCTTCGCCGCAGGCGCTGAAGTGGTCACGATCGCGGTAAGTGATGCACGAACCCACGCGCAGGAACTCGCGCTGCGCGCCAATGATGTCGACCAGCGAGACATAGGCAAACGAGCGCGGCAGCTCGTCGACACGTGCGATCAGCCACCGGTCGAGGCGGCCGAAATGATCGAGGCTGCGCTCGTTGATCAGCAGACCGCCCTTGAGCAGGCGGAAGTCGCGGAAGTCGACGCGCGCCTCGACGAACGGGCCGAGCCAGACGGTGGGCACCTGAGCTCCGAGCCGCTCAAGGTACTCCATCACCTTCGCGACGTTCGGCTCGTCAACGACGAACGCCGCATCCGGAGCGAAGGCGGCAGGGCTGTCGACCCGGCCCTCGCGGTCGCGCAGAAAGTAGGAGCCGCTCTGGTGAAAGATCACCGAGGCGATCGCCGAGCTCCAGCGGTCGACGAAGCGATCGAAGCCCTCGTACTGGCAGCGCGGACGATGCCGGTGGGGTCGACATCCGCCTTGAACCACACCGACGATGAAGTCGCTGACACCCGCCTTGGCCACGATGTTGTAGACGTTGATGCCGTGGGAGTCGCCGAGGACCACGACCGCGCGTCCGTGCGTCGCAGCGCAGCGCTCGAAGCGGGACTCGAAGTGCTCGTCGACGACCTCGGACGAGAAGCGGCAAGCGCCGTCATCGAAGCGCTTCAGCTCGGTCGCTGAGGCCGTGTGCTCGCGGAGCAGCACGTACAGCTCGCGCTCGCCATCGGACAGCCGGTGCTGCACGTAGTAGGACTCGAAGCCGTCGGTGCGAATGCCGACCAGCCCGAGCACCACGAACGACAGCGACACGAGCCCCGCCAGGGCAAACACTGCCGGTCGACGCACACGGTCGCGCCGGCGCATCGGCTGCTCTACGAAGCGCCAGGTGACATAGGCCAGCACCAGCGATGCCGCGGCCAGTGTCCCCGCCAGCCAGATTGGCACCTCGCCCGCCAGCCGGTGGCGGGCGAACGCGAACAGCGGGTGATGCCAGAGGTAGGCGCTGTAGCTCAACAGGCCGATGCCGACGAGCGCGCGATGAGCCAGCAGGCGCCCGGCCAGCGTCGCCGGCGTCGCGAAGACGATCACCAGCGCCGTCCCGATCGTTGGAAGCAGCGCCGCCGCGCCCGGGAACGGCGTGTCGCCGTCGTAGACGAACACTGCAGCGGCAATCATCGCCAGCCCCGCGGCTGACGCCGCGTTGCGCAAGCCGCCCGATGGCTCACGCTGCGGGCCGCTGATCAGGTACAGCGCCACGAGCGCGCCGAGCGCGAGTTCCCACAGCCGCGATGGCAGAAGAAAGAACGCCGCGGCGGGGTAGCGGTCGAGCGCCCATTGCGCGAGCGCAAGACTCGCCAGCGCCAGGATCCCGATCGTGATGGCGACTCGGCGCATCCCCTGTCGCCAGACGGCAAGCAGCAGCAAGGGAAACAGCAGGTAATACTGTTCCTCGACGGCCAGGCTCCACGTGTGCAGCAGCGGCTTTAGCTCGGCGGCCGTATCGAAGTAGCCGGCCTCGCGATGGAACAGGATGTTCGACCAGAAGGTCGACACCGCAACGACGCTTCGTGCGAAGTCGCGCAGGTCGTTCGGCAGCAGCCACAGCCACGCCAACGGCAGGCAAGCCGCCATCACGACGAACAGCGCCGGCAGTATGCGCCGTGCACGGCGCTCGTAGAAGTCGACCAGCGAGAAGCGCCCGGCCTGCCTCTCGGCGACGATGATCGACGTGATCAGGTAGCCGCTGATGACGAAGAAGACGTCGACGCCGACGAAGCCGCCGGCGAACGGGCCGATGCCGGCGTGGAAGAGGATGACGGGAAGCACGGCGACAGCGCGCAGGCCGTCGATCTCGCGCCGGTAGTCCATCGCCGCTTTCAGCTCAGATGTTGCCCGATCGAACAGCCGGGCCAACGATCGTTCGGCAACCGGCCGCGGGATGGCCCTAACGCGGTCCAGTCACTGTCACTCGAACCGGTAGCCGAACCTGTCGAGATCCGCAGCGAGCAGCCGTTCGGCACGCCGCCGCTGAGCCGCCGAGAACCACGGCCTGTAGTCCATGGGCGCGGATTTGCGCTCATGCGGTACCGACCAGACGCGAATCCCGAGGAGGCGCGCCACTTCGCGGTAGTCCTGCTCGAAGCGCTCGAACCTGCCGATGTACTCCGCGCGATCGATGCAGTAGAAGGGATGCGTCATCGGCACAGCATGCAACCGCAGCTTGGCCATGTAGCCATCGCCGCCGATGGGCAGTTTCTCATCCTCGATCACGTCCATCAGCCTGTCGAGCGTGAGCGACTCCTTGAACCGCTGCTCCTCCAAAGTGCGTGTCTTGTATCCACGAAACATCTGCAGGCACGAGATCATCCTTGAGAACGGATTGCGCACAAAAGCGAACACGAACCGTCCATCGAATTCCGGGTACCAGGTGCCGTCCGACGATTCCCGTCGGGCATTACTCTTATCGCCGAACAGCCCGCGGATAACGGAGGTCGAGCCCGCCTTGCGGATGCGGATGAAGACGCAACCAGGAGGATCAAAAAAGAAGAACGACATATCGCACTCTATTGCGACCCATCGCGGTGGACCGCTGAACACGCAGCGATGGCCGCGACGCGGCAACTTCGGCCGGTAGAGTCAGGCGTCAAACGCCCATGCCCTGCTCAGCCCGCTCGTGGCATGCGTGCCACACATCGGCCATGTCGGCATCGTGGTAATCCTTGAAGCACGGCGTACCCAGCGTGTAGTGCAGCAGTTTGGCGTCGTAGTTGTCCTCGTATTCCGTCGTCAGCCAGTTCCACTCCTTGGGCAGGCTGCCGATCTCGCTGTCGTCGAGCCACGTGAAGCGGTGCAGGAACGCGCCCGCCTGACCCATCAGGAACTCGGGCGTCAGGATGCGGTGCTTCGGGTGCGCACAGTTCCACAGCACGAGGCTCGACCAGTTCTTGCGCGGGTAGTTCTGGTTCTTGTTGCCCAGGTACTTCATCGTCGCCTTGGTCTGGTAGTCGTGCTGGACGACCATCACGGCCTTCGACTCGTCGCGCAGCGCCCACAGTTCGGCGATGTCGGCGCGGCAGATCATGTCGCCGTCGGCGAAGATGGCCCAGCCCTCGAAGCCGCACAGGTACGGCGTCAGGAATCGCGAGTAGATGAATGCATTGCTGCCGTCGGTGTGCGTCTCGGTGTAGCCGGGCAGCGACTTGAGCACCAGCGGCGTGAAGCTCACCGGCTGGCTGGTCTGCTCCAGCACACTCTGGCAAAAGGTGTGGAAGGCCACGGCCTCCCGCTGGTCAAAACCGATGAACAGCCGAATCAACACGCTCTCCTGTCGACGCCGTGCGGCACAGGCCAGATCACGCCGCGGACACGCTCGCAACGGCAGTGCCAACTTCGGCGTACGCTATGGACTTGATCGCTGAAGTTTAGCTCTCCACCATCCGTCAGGCGCCGCGGCAGCGGACCGGCCGGCGGCGGCGATCCCCGGCAGGCGCCGTGCCGACGCCCCTCGAACCCACGATGCACCGATGCAAGACTACTTTCTCATCTCGTCGCCGCTGCACTTGTGCCTGGCGGCCAGCATCGCGCTGAAGCATCCCGGCCACGAGCGTACCGCCGTCTTCACGTACAAGGACCCGAAGACGTCGGCGCTTTATGCGCGCGCACTCGAACGCTGCCCCGACGTGTTCTCGCGCATCGTGATCCTCGGCGACGAGAATGCGCGAGGCCGCTGGGCACGACAGCGTGTCGTCTACCGGCAGCTCGAGGCGCTGTTCGCTCGACCCACCGAGATGCGCGTGTTCACCGGCAACGACCGCCGGTTCGACTTCCAGTACGCGATGCACGTGGCGACCAAGGCCGGCGCCCGCGTACAGGGCATCTACATCGACGACGGTGCCTCGACCTACATGGGACAGCGCACGATGCACCGGTTCCACAACCGCTACATCAAGCCACTGCTGCGCAAGCTCGAGCACGGCTTCTGGCACAAGCACGCCGTCACACAGGGCAGTTCGGCGTGGACCACGGCCGCGTACGTCGCGTTCCCCTCGGAGGTCCACCCGCTGCTTCGTGGCAAGGAGCTGATCGAAGTCGACGTCAGCCCGCTGCGCAGCGAGCGCTTCCAGGCCGTCGTCGAGGGACTGACGCACGACGCTGCCCAGCTGCGCCGCGTGCTGTCTGGCCTGCGCGTGGTCGTCACGCTGCCGAAGGAGCGCAACTACATCGACGACGACCCGCTGACCTACCAGCGGCTGTGGGAGCAGCTGCGTATGCACTTCGACGCGGCACAGATCGGCATCAAGGCGCACCCCAAATCGACCCGTCTCGACGCGCTGGAGCAACTGTTCCCGGGCTCGTCGAAGGTCGACGCCGGCATCGGGATGGAATTCCTGCTGACGATGCTGCCCGACGGCTGCATCGTCATCGGCGACATCTCGTCGACCGTGCTCACGAGCCGCTGGATCCGCCCCGACCTGCCGGTGATCGCGATGCAGCCCGGCACCGGCATGGCCGCCAACCGCAGGGCGCTGTACGACAAACTGCGCATCCCGGTCACGGAAGTCGCAGGCATCGGCGCACTGGTGGGCCGGATCCTTCAGACGCCAACCCCCTGACATTGCGATGAATCCGCCTCCCGCCTCTCCCGCCCGGCTGCCGCGCGTCGTGCAGATCGGCTTCCACAAGTGCGGCTCTCGCAGCTTCGAGCAGTTGTTCGAGCGCGCCGGCCACCGGGTGCTCAAGCACAAGGTGCGCGGCCCGTTCGGGCAGCGCCGCAATGCCGCGCGGCTGATGCGCGACAACCTGCGCGCCGGGCGCAAGATCTTCGCCGGCATCGAGGACTACACTTTCTACGCCGACATCAACTACCACACCGAGACCGATAGCTTCGAGCCGATCTTCCACTTCCGCGAGATGCTGCGCGACTACCCGGACACGATCCTGCTGCTCAACGTGCGCGACCGCGAGGACTGGATCCGCTCGCGGCTTCGGCACGGCCACGGCGAGTTCGCGCAGCGCGTGATGCGGCAGAAAGGTTTAACCAGCCTCGACGCCGTTGCCGAGCAGTGGCGCCAGGACTGGGACCGGCACCTGGCCGACGTGCGCGCCTTCATGGCGGAACGGCCCGGCCAGCTGGTCGAGTTCGACATCGACCGCGGCTCGGCGCAGGAGCTCGTCGCGCGCTTCGCCGCCTATGGTCTGAAGGCCGAGGACTGGGGCGACATCGGGCGCACCCGCGGTGTCAAACGACACCCGCTGGTGGCCTGGCTCAAGCGCACCTGGGCGCACCTGCGCCCCCGGCGCACCACCTGAGACGGCGCGCGTTCAGCGAGCGCGTTCGCGCGCGTCGCGGGCTGCGGTCAGCCGCTGCCGCCACCAGCGGCGCAGGCGGGCCATGACGCTACCGTCGGCGTAGCGGCCCTTGCTCGCGTGACGGATGCGGTGGACCTGCGGCACGTCGATCGGCACCCCCTGCGTCTGCAGCAGCCAGCGGTGTGCGCGGTCTTCGTGCGCCTTCTGCCAGCGCTCGGCGGGACGGTGGTAGAAGCCGATCGGGCCACAGTAGCCCAGCGCGCGCGCGACGTCGCCGTGCGTGATCTGCAGTGGACCGGTGGCCCGCGTGACGGCGAGCGGCACGAACTGCATCGCGCCGATGTCGGCCGCCGCGGCGTCGGCCGGGTGCAGCCGCGGGTCGTCGTCGACCAGCAGTTCGCTGCAGGCCTCGACACGCGGGTAGACGAGCGCGTCGCGGCGGCCCTGCAGCGCATCGGCCAGCGCGTCGAGGCAGCCGGGGCCGAAGACGACGTCACAGTCGGTGAACCACACCCAGTCGGCACGCGTGGCCACCGCGGCTTCGTGGCGCCCGATCGCGCGGCGGAACAGGCGCTCCTTCGGCCGCGGCTGCCAGTTCCAGCGCACGTGGGGCACCGTGATCGCACCGAAGTGCGCCAGCAGCGCCACCGTGGCGTCATCGTCGGGCGCGTGGAACACCGTCATCGTCACGCGCGCTCGCCGTGGTGGGTGACGCACCAGCGAGTTGAGCTGGAATGCGAGCAGGTGCGCGTAGCGCCAGCAGTGGCTGACGATCTCGATGTCGAGCACCCCGGTGCGCGCCTGGCGGGCTTCGGGCGGCGGCAGGCCGGCGTTGAACCAGCGCGCCGGCACCCAGCCGCTGGCGGCGGCGCGCCAGAACGCGAGCTGCACCGCGTCCCACGCATGGCGCCAAGACGCCCGTGCGGTCATAGGGAGGCCCCAGCGTCGCCGACGGCCTGCGTG
Organism: Azohydromonas sediminis; assembly: GCF_003574675.1. Taxonomy (GTDB): domain Bacteria; phylum Pseudomonadota; class Gammaproteobacteria; order Burkholderiales; family Burkholderiaceae_C; genus Calidifontimicrobium; species Calidifontimicrobium sediminis. The sequence continues at coordinate 10,832 of NZ_QOAZ01000019.1, read as the reverse complement.
GCAGTCACCGCGCGACCCTCGCGCGTCGGGGCGTTCATGGGCGCGTTCATCGGCGCGGCACTGTAGCTCACCGCCACCACGCGCCCAGGTGCCGCACGGTGCACGCTGCCGCCCCCCGGTGTTGCGCGGCGAAGGCCAGCGCCCGCTCGGCCCACGCGGGGCGAGCGGCGTCGACGGCCAGCGCGGCGGCGCGGCGGACGCCGTCGTCGATGTCGTCGGCGCGCATGGCGGCGCCAGCGTCGACGCTGCGTTGCGCCGCCTCGGCGAAGTTGAACGTGTGCGGCCCCATCACGACCGGACAGCCGCACGCAGCCGCCTCGATCAGGTTCTGCCCACCCAGGGGGGCGAAGCTGCCGCCGAGCAGCGCGACGTCGGCGCAGCCGTAGTACAGCGCCATCTCGCCGACCGTGTCGCCGAGCCACACGTCGGCCGCGGCCGCCTCGGGCGGCGGCTGCCGGCCCCATGGCGAGCGTCGCCGCAGCGTCAGCCCGCGGCGCTGCACGAGCTGCGCGACCTCGTCGAAGCGCTGCGGATGCCGCGGCACGATCAGCAGCAGCGGACGTGGTGCCGGCACGCGCTGCCATGCGGCCAGCAGCGCGGCCTCCTCGCCCTCGCGCGTGCTCGCTGCGAGCACCACCGGCCGCGCGAGGCCGGCGCGCCACGCGCGGCCGCGCGCCACCAGGTCTTGCGCGGGCGTGACGTCGAACTTGAGGTTCCCGCACACGTGCACCTTGCGCGCGCCGGCTGCGCGCAGGCGCTGCGCGTCGTCGTCGGTCTGCGCCAAGGCAGCAGCCAGCCGCGCGACGGCCGGCCGCAGCAGCGAAGCGAAGCGCTGCCCGCGCGCGAGGCTGCGCGCCGACAGCCTTGCGTTGGCGAGCACGACCGGCACGCCGGCCGCCTCGGCCGCGTGCAGCAGGTTGGGCCAGACCTCGGTTTCCATCAGCACGCCAAGCCGCGGCCGGTGATGCCGCAGAAAGCGCCGCACCGCCCCCGGCGTGTCGTACGGCAGCCAGGCGTGCAGGTCGCCCGGCGCGAGCAGTTCGACACCCGCGTCCCAGCCCGTCGCGGTGCTGCAGGTCAGCAGCACCCGCACGCCGGGCCATTGCCGCCGCCACGCCGCCAGCAGCGGCGCCGCCGCGCGCGTCTCGCCCAGCGACACGGCGTGCAGCCACAGCGTCGGGGCCGGCGTTACCGCGTCGCGGTAGACGCCGAGTCGCTCGCCGATGCGCTCGCGGTAGCGGGGCTCGCGCCGGCCGCGCCAAACCAGCCGCAGCAGGTAGACGGGTGTCAGCAGCCTCAGCGCGAGCGAATACAGCGCGCGCGCCAGCGCCTCAGGCATCGTCGCGGCGGACCATCGGCATCGCGTCTCGACCGCCGTGGCCCCTCAGTGCGCCGCCGCCGAGATCTTCGCGTCGAGCTTGACGGCGCGCAGCGCGGCCATGAAGTCGGCCTCGATGCGGTGCAGCGCCTCGGGCGTGTGCCCCTCGAAGCGCATCACGAGCACCGGTGTCGTGTTCGACGCGCGGATCAGGCCGAAGCCGTCGGGGTAGTCGGCGCGCAGGCCGTCGATCGTCGTGATCTCGGCGCCGGGGAACTTCGCCTCGGCCTGCAGCCGTGCGACGAGTGCGTGCGGCTCGCCCTCGGCGCAGGCCACGTTGAGCTCAGGCGTGCTGTGGCTCGTCGGCAGCGCGTCGAGCACCGCGCTCGGGTCGTCGTGGCGGCTGAGGATCTCGAGCAGGCGCGCGGCGGTGTAGGTGGCGTCGTCGAAGCCGTACCAGCGCTCCTTGAAGAAGATGTGCCCGCTCATCTCACCGGCGATCGGCGCGCCGGTCTCCTTGAGCTTGGCCTTGATCAGCGAGTGGCCCGTCTTCCACATCAGCGGCACGCCGCCGGCCTCGCGGATCGCCACCGGCAGCCGCTGGCTGCACTTGACGTCGAAGATGATCGGCGCGCCCGGGTGGCGCTGCAGGATGTCGCGCGCGAACAGCATCAGCTGCCGGTCGGGGAAGATGTTGTGCCCGTCCTTCGTCACGACGCCGAGGCGGTCGCCGTCACCGTCGAAGGCCAGGCCGAGCTCGGCGTCGGTCGCGTGCACGACCTTGATCAGGTCGGCGAGGTTCTCGGGCTTGCTCGGGTCGGGGTGGTGGTTCGGGAAGTCGCCGTCGACCTTGCTGTACAGGTCGATCACCTCGCAGCCGAGCGCGCGCAGGATCGCCGGCGCCGAGGCGCCGCAGATGCCGTTGCCCGAGTCGACGACGATCTTCATCGGCCTCGCGAGCCGGCAGTCGCTCGCGATGCGGTGGCGGTACTCGGCGCCGACGTCCATCGTGCCGATGCGCCCGCGCCCGCGCACGTAATCCTCGGCCTCGATGCGCCGGCGCAGCCCCTGGATCTCGTCGCCGTAGATCGCGCGGCCGACGAGCACCATCTTGAAGCCGTTGTAGTCCTTTGGGTTGTGGCTGCCGGTGACCTGGATGCCCGAGTGGCAGCCGTAGCGGCCGCGCGTGGCCGCGACGTAGTACAGCATCGGCGTCGTCACCGCGCCGAGGTCGACGACGTCGAGGCCGGTCGACGCCAGGCCGCGCGCGAGCGCGGCCACCAGCCCCGGCCCCGACAGGCGGCCGTCGCGCCCGACCGCGACGGCTTTCTCGCCCGCCGCGACGGCCTCGGTGCCGAACGCACGGCCGAGGTGCTCGGCAAACGTCTCGTCGATCGTCTGGCCGACGATGCCGCGGATGTCGTAGGCCTTGAAGGCCGAAGCACTGACCTGCACGCAAACCCCTCCTGCCCCGCCCCGCGGGGGACCGATGCGCGGCATTGTAGGAAGCACTGCCACCCCCGCCCGCGCAGCGACAGGTCCGAAAGCGGCGAGCCGCCGCGTAATGCGCCCCTATGATGCCCGCATGGTCCTCGACGCCGACGCCGCCTACCTCGCGCTGAAGACGCGCGACGCGCGCTTCGACGGGCGGCTGTTCGTCGGCGTCACGACGACCGGCATCTACTGCCGGCCGGTGTGCCGTGTGCGCACGCCCCGGCGGCCCCACTGCCGCTTCTTCGCCAGCGCCGCGCAGGCCGAGGCCGCGGCGTTCCGCCCGTGCCTGAAGTGCCGGCCCGAGATCGCGCCCGGCCTGTCGGCGATGGACTCGTCGCACGCGCTCGCGATGGCAGCCGCCCGTGCGCTCGAGCACGCGGTGGCCGCCGGCGCCGAGGTCTCGCTCGCGCAGCTCGCCGCACGGCTGGGCGTGAGCGACCGCCACCTGCGCCGCATCTTCCACGCCGCGCACGGCGTCGCGCCGCACGACTACCTGACGACGCAGCGCCTGCTGCTGGCCAAGCGGCTGCTGACCGACACCGCCGAGCCCGTCGCGCAGGTCGCGCTGGCCAGCGGCTTTGCGAGCCTGCGCCGCTTCAACGCCGCGTTCGCGCAGCGCTACCGCATGCCGCCGTCGCGGCTGCGGCGCGACGGCACGGCCGCGACGGCCTCGCACGGGCCCGTCGTGCGCCTGGCGTGGCGCCCGCCGTACGACGTCGATGGGATGCTGGCGTTCCTCGCGCGCCGCGCGGTGCCGGGGCTCGAGCAGGCCGACGGGCTCGAGTGGCGGCGCACGCTCGCCGTGAGCCGCGGCAACCGGCGGCACGCCGGCTGGCTCGCGGCGCACTTCGTGCCCGAGCACTGCGAGCTGCAGCTGCGCATCGCGCCGACGCTCGCGCCCGTGCTCGGCGACGTGATCGCGCGCGTGCGGCAGGGCTTCGACCTCGACGCCGACCCGGCCGCGATCGATGCGGTGCTGGCCGCATCGGCGCTGCCGCGCGGCCAAGGCGTGCGCGTGCCCGGCGCGTTCGACGGCTTCGAGGGCGCGGTGCGCTGTGTGATCGGCCAGCAGGTGGGTGTCGCGGCCGCGCGCACGCTCGCGCGGCGCCTCGTCGCCCGCTTCGGCGTGCCGGTAGCGACCCCGTTCAGCGGGCTGACGCACCTGTTCCCGACCCCCGACACCTTGGCCGCCGCGGATGCCGGCGCGCTCGCGCGGCTCGGCCTCGTCGACACGCGCGTGCGCGCGCTGCAGGCGTTGGCCGCGGCCGTAGCCGACGGCGGCCTCGGCCTCGATCGCGCGGCGCCGCTGGCACCCACGCTGGCCGCGCTGCGCGCCCTGCCCGGCATCGACGAATGGACCGTGCAGACGATCGCGATGCGCGTGCTCGGCTGGCCCGATGCGTGGCCGGCCGGCGACGCCGCGCTGATGAAGGCGCTGGGCACGCGCGACGCCGCGCACGCCGACGCGCTCGCCCGGCCATGGCGCCCGTGGCGGGCCTACGCCGCGGTGCGCCTGTGGCAGCCACTGGAGCACGCACGATGACCACACCCCGGCGGCCCACCCTCGTGGCCCAGGCCCACGCCGACACGCCGCTGGGCCCGATCGTGCTCGCTGCGACGGCCCGGGGGCTGGCCGGGCTGTGGTTCGACGGCCAGGCGCACCACCCCGGGCCGCTGGCCGCGCCGAAAGACGCGACGCAGCCGTTCATCGCGCAGGCGCTGGCCGAACTCGACGCGTACTGGCGCGACGGCCGCACGCGCTTTCGCACGCCGATCGACGCGCACGGCACGCCGTTCCAGCAGCGCGTGTGGCACGCGCTGCGCGGCATCGCGCCGGGTCGCACGACGACCTACGGCACGCTGGCCGCGGCGCTCGGCCGCCCGAGCGCGGTGCGCGCCGTCGCGGCGGCGGTCGGGCGCAACCCGCTGGCCATCGTCGTGCCCTGCCACCGCGTCGTCGGCCGCGACGGCGCGCTGACCGGCTACGCCGGCGGACTCGCGCGCAAGCGCGCGCTGCTCGCGCTCGAAGCGGCGGCCGAGGCCGCATGACGCCGCGCCAGAGCGCCGAACTGCTGCTGCTCAGCGCGCTGTGGGGCGCGTCGTTCCTGTTCATGCGGCTGGCCGCCGGCGAATTCGGCCCCGTCGCGCTGACGGCCGTGCGCGTGGCCATCGGCGCGCTGGTGCTTGCGTCGCTGCTGGCGTGGCACGGCCTGCTCGGCGAGCTGCGCCGCCACTGGATCGCGCTCACGGTGGTCGGCCTGGTCAGCTCGGCGCTGCCGTTCATCGCCTTCGGCTACGCGGCGCTGGCGATCACGGCCGGCCTGTCGTCGATCTTCAACGCGACGACGCCGCTGTGGGGTGCGCTGGTGGCCTGGGCCTGGCTCGGCGAGCGGCCGGGCGCGCTGCGCGCCCTCGGGCTGGCGATCGGCTTCGCCGGCGTGCTCGGGCTCGGTGCGGGCAAGGCGAGCTTCACCGCCGCGGGCGGCGGCGTCAGCAGCGGCGCGGCGATCCTGGCCTGCCTCGCGGCCACCGCGATGTATGGCTTCGGCGCCAACTACACGCGGCGGCGGCTGGCCGGCGTCGCACCGCTGACGGTGGCCGCCGGCAGCCAGATCACTGCGGCGGCGCTGCTCGCACTGCCGCTGCCGTGGGCGTGGCCCGCCGCGACAGCGTCGCTCGTGGCCTGGGGTGCCGCCGTCGCACTGGGCGTGCTGTGCACCGGGCTGGCCTACATCCTGTACTTCCGCCTGATCGCGCAGGTCGGCGCCGCGCAGGCGATGACGGTGACGTACCTGATCCCGCTGTTCGCCGTGTTCTGGGGCTGGCTCGTGCTCGACGAGACCGTCACGCTGGCGATGGCCGTCGGTGGGGCCGTGATCCTGCTCGGCACCGCGCTGGCCACGGGCATCATCGGCCCACGACGTGCTGGGCGCGTGCTGACTCGCGACTGACATCCGCGTGGCGTGATCGGATAACCCGGCGCGACGTACGGGTAAGTCTGGTTGTATATGCGCGCTTGCTCAAGTAGTGTTGTAGATGACCCGGGGCATGCGCACCGGGTGACCCGATGGCAAGTCAACGGTACGCCCGGCACGGCACGGGCGGCCACTGAGGAGAAGCAATGACCCGACCCCCCTCGACGCTGCCCGCCGCTGGCGTGGCCGTCGCCATCGCGCTGGGGCTGCTGGCACAGGCGGCCACGGCCGCGACGCCCGAGGAGCAGCGGCTGCGCACCCGCGCGCTCGCCGCCACCTGCGCCCAGTGCCACGGCCCCGACGGCCGCGCGGTCGAAGGCGAGGCGATGATCCGCCTGGCCGGACGCGACCAGAACTACCTGCTGACGCAGCTGATGGCGTTCCGCAGCGGCCAGCGGCCGGCGACGATCATGCACCAGATCACCAAGGGCTACTCCCCCGAGCAGCTCGAGGCGATCGCCGAGTACTTCTCCAAGGTCAAGTGACGGAGGCACGATGAAACGCAGACAGATCGTCCAGGGCCTCGGCTCGCTGGCCGCGCTCGGCGCGGTGGCCACGCTCGGCGGCTGCGCGACGACCGGCAGCGCGGCCAAGGGCCGCGTCGTCGTCGTCGGCGGCGGCTACGGCGGCGCGACGGCGTCGAAGTACATCCGCAAGTTCTCGGACTACACGATCGACGTCACGCTCGTCGAGCCGAACCCGATGTTCGTCTCGTGCCCGATCAGCAACCTCGTGATCGGCGGCACGCGCACGATGGCCGACATCACGAACCCGTACGACGGGCTGGTGAAGAACCACGGCGTCAAGATCGTGCGCGACACCGCCACCGCGGTCGATCCGGCCAAGAAGGAGGTGCGCCTCGCGGGCGGGCAGACGCTGAAGTACGACAAGCTCGTCATCGCGCCGGGCATCGACTTCATGTGGGAGCGCATCGAGGGCCTGCAGGCGGCCAACGCCGCGGGCCAGGTGCTGCACTCGTGGAAGGCCGGCCCGGAGACGGTCGCGCTGCGCCAGCAGCTCGAGTCGATGCGCGACGGCGGTGTCTACGCGATCGTGATCCCCGAGGCACCGTACCGCTGCCCGCCGGGCCCGTACGAGCGCGCCAGCGTCGTCGCCGCGTACTTCAAGCGCGCCAAGCCGAAGTCCAAGGTGCTGATCCTCGACGCGAACAACGACGTCACGTCGAAGGGCCCGCTGTTCAAGGCGGCGTGGAAAGACATCTACGGCAGCATGGTCGAGTACCGCCCGCTGCACAAGGCGGTGGCCGTCGACGGCCGCACGCGCACCGTCAAGTTCGAGGTTCAGGAAGACGTCAAGGCCGACGTGCTCAACGTGCTGCCGGTGATGCGCGCCGGCAAGATCGCCGTCGACACCGGGCTGGCCAACGCCAACAACCGCTGGTGCCACACGCACTTCCTGACCTTCGAGTCGACCGCGGCGAAGGACATCCACGTCATCGGTGACGCGATCCAGGTCGCGCCGGGCATGCCGAAGTCGGGGCACATGGCCAACTCGCACGCCAAGGTGTGCGCCGCGGCGATCGTCGCGCAGATCAACGGCTGGGAGGTCAACCCGCACCCGATGATCACCAACGTGTGCATGAGCTTCGTCGACGAGACGCACGTGATCCACGTCGCCAGCGTGCACGAGTACGTGACCACCGAGAAGACGTTCCGCACGATCGGCGGCTCGGGCGGTGTCTCCGACGCGCGCAACGAGCTCGAGGGCGTCTACGCGCAGGCCTGGGCCAAGAACATCTGGGCCGACGTGCTGACCTGAAGCGCCCGACGACGGCGAACGCAACGGGGCCTGCGGGCCCCGTTGTTCATGGTGGTGCCAGCGCCGCGGTGTGACGGCCGAACGTGGCGTCGAGCCACGACGCCGCGCGCGTCGCGACGAAGTCCCACAGCGCCTGCGCCGACGGCGCGAGCTGCTTGCTCGCCAGTCGCACGACGTGCCACTCGCGCATCAGCGGCGTGCCGGGCACGTCGAGCAGCACGAGCTCGCCGGTGCGCAGCTCGAGGTCGAGCGTGTGCAGGCTGATGAACGCGATGCCCATGTTGGCCATCACGGCCTGCTTGATCGTCTCGCTGCTGCCGAGCATCACGGTGTGCCGCGGCTCGATGCGGTGGGCGGCGAAGTAGCCCTCCATCACGGCGCGCGAGCCCGAGCCCGGCTCGCGCAGCAGCAGCGTCTCGCGCGCGAGCTGCTGCGCGGTCACGCCACGCTCGCGCGCCAGCGGGTGCGCGGGCGACGCGATGACGACGTGCGGGTGCGGCGCGATCGGCTGCGCGACCGTCTCGAGCTCGGCCGGCGGGCGCCCCATCACGCACAGGTCGACCTCGTTGCGCGCGAGCATCTGCACGAGCTGGTCGCGGTTGGCCACCGTCAGGTTGACCTGCACCTCGGGTTGCTGCTCGCGAAACAGCGCCAGCAGCCGCGGCACGAAGTACTTGCCGGTGCTCACGACCGCCAGCGCGATCGTGCCGCCACGCCCGCCGGCGAGCAGCGCGATGCGCTCCTCGGCGCGGCGGATCTCGGCCAGTACGGTCGCGGCCGTGTGCCGCATCTCGTCGCCGGCAGCGGTCAGGTACAGCTTGCGGCCGATCTTCTCGAACAGCGGCAGGCCGACGAGGTCCTCGAGCTGCTTGACCTGCATCCACACCGCCGGCTGCGTCAGGTGCAGCTCCTCCGACGCGCGCGCGAAGTTCAGGTGCCGCGCGGCGACCGAGAAGATCTGCAGCTGGCGCAGCGTGACGTTGCGGATGCGGTTGTCGGGGGTCTTCATGAGCGTCGACTCATGCACTCAGTATCCGCTTATTCCTCGCCTTATTCAATCTGAGTTCTCTTTAGGCCACGCGCTGCCTACAGTGCCTCGCATGCCATCGACGGGCGATGGCGAGCCACCAGGAGACCGCCGTGGGCCAGATGAACGAACCGACCCAGATCACCGACGCCAAGAAGCGCTACAGCGCGGGCGTCCTCAAGTACCGCCAGATGGGCTACTGGCAGCCCGACTACGTGCCGAAGGACACCGACACCATCTGCCTGTTCCGCATCACGCCGCAGGACGGCGTCGACCCCGTCGAGGCCGGCGCCGCCGTCGCCGGCGAGTCGAGCACGGCGACGTGGACGGTGGTGTGGACCGACCGCCTGACCGCGTGCGAGAACTACCGCGCCAAGTGCTACAAGGTCGAGCCGGTGCCCGGCCGCCCGGGCGAGTACTTCGCCTGGGTCGCGTACGACATCATCCTGTTCGAGGAGGGCTCGATCGCCAACATGACGGCGAGCCTGATCGGCAACGTGTTCAGCTTCAAGCCGCTGAAGGCCGCGCGTCTCGAAGACATCCGCATCCCGGTCGCCTACGTCAAGACGTTCAAGGGGCCGCCGACCGGCCTCGTCGTCGAGCGCGAGCGCCTCGACAAGTTCGGCCGCCCGCTGCTCGGCGCGACGACCAAGCCCAAGCTGGGTCTGAGCGGCCGCAACTACGGCCGCGTGATCTACGAGGGCCTCAAGGGCGGCCTGGACTTCATGAAGGACGACGAGAACATCAACTCGCAGCCCTTCATGCACTGGCGCGACCGCTTCCTCTACGTGATGGACGGTGTCAACAAGGCGAGTGCCGCCACCGGCGAGGTCAAGGGCTCGTACCTGAACGTCACCGCCGGCACGATGGAGGCGATCTACGAGCGCGCCGAGTTCGCGAAGAGCCTGGGCAGTGTCGTGATCATGATCGACCTGATCGTCGGCTGGCCGTGCATCCAGAGCCTGAGCGAGTGGTGCCGCCGCAACGACATGATCCTGCACATGCACCGCGCCGGCCACGGCACGTACACGCGGCAGAAGAACCACGGCGTGAGCTTCCGCGTGATCGCCAAGTGGCTGCGGCTGGCCGGCGTCGACCACCTGCACACCGGCACCGCGGTCGGCAAGCTCGAGGGCGACCCGCTGACGGTGCAGGGCTACTACAACGTCTGCCGCGACAGCTACACGAAGCAGGACCTGCCGCGCGGGCTGTTTTTCGACCAGGACTGGTGCGACCTGAAGAAGGTCATGCCGGTGGCTTCCGGCGGCATCCACGCCGGCCAGATGCACCTGCTGCTGGATCTCTTCGGTGACGACGTCGTGCTGCAGTTCGGCGGCGGCACGATCGGCCACCCGGCGGGCATCCAGGCCGGTGCCGTGGCCAACCGCGTCGCGCTCGAGGCGATGGTCAAGGCGCGCAACGAGGGCCGCGACATCCGCAACGAAGGCCCCGAGATCCTGCAGAAAGCGGCGCAGTTCTGCACGCCGCTGAAGCAGGCGCTCGACACGTGGAAGGACGTGACCTTCAACTACGCCTCGACCGACACCAGCGACTACGCCGTCACGCCGGCCGTGGCCTGAGCCCCCAAGGAGACCGCACCATGATGACCAACCCCACCGGCCGCCTGACCCAGGGCCAGTTCAGCTTCCTGCCCGACCTGACCGACGCCGAGATCGCGCTGCAGATCGAGTACGGCCTGAAGAAAGGCTACGCCTGGAGCGTCGAGTACACCGACGACCCGCACCCGCGCAACACCTACTGGGAGATGTACGGGATGCCGATGTTCGACCTGAAGGACGCCGCCGGCGTGATGATGGAACTGAACAACTGCCGCAAGACGTTCCCGAACCACTACATCCGCCTGATGGCGTTCGACAGCACGCGCGGCGTCGAGTCGATCGCGATGAGCTTCATCGTCAACCGGCCGAAGAACGAGCCCGGCTTCATGCTCGAGCGGCAGGAAGTCGACGGCCGCCAGATGCGCTACACGATCCGCGGCTACGCCGCCGAGAAGCCCGAAGGCGAGCGCTACGGCGCGGCCTGAGCGGCCCGGCAGGACGACGACGATGTACCGCATTGCCCCGTCGATCCTGTCGGCCGACTTCGCGCGCCTCGGCGACGAGGTGCGCGCGGTGATCGCCGCCGGCGCCGACTGGATCCACTTCGACGTGATGGACAACCATTACGTGCCGAACCTGACGATCGGCCCGATGGTCGCCGCCGCGCTCAAGCCGCACTG
>NZ_QOAZ01000018.1 GCF_003574675.1 Azohydromonas sediminis | reverse complement strand
ATGCTCAAGCGGCTGATCGCCAACATCGGCGCGGCCTTGCAGCACGTTCGGTCAGCTGCGGAGCAGTTCAAGGACCTCGACCGCTGGGGCTGCCTGCTGCGCTACGTCAGCGACCGCATAGCCCCGATCGTCGGCCCACCACGACCCGCGGCTGGCCTGCCAGCGACGGGGTAACTGCCGGATTTAGGATGACTGCACAGTGCCGCGCGGCATGCGCACCGGGGTGAACGACCGGGCCACGCCGCCGGCGCCGATCGACAGGAGCTTGTCCGCGATGAACCCGAACCCCCACCGCCGCCTGATGCTGACCGCATGCGTCGCCGCCGCGCTTCTTGCCGGCTGCGCGACGCCGGCGCCCGACGTGCGCACGCAGGTCGACCGCGGGACCGACTTCGCGCGCTACCAGACCTTCGCGTTCGTCAGCCCGCTGGGCACCGACCGCGCCGGCTACCAGACCATCGTCTCGCAGCACCTGAAGACGGCCGCGCGGCGCGAGCTCGAAGCGCGCGGGCTGCGCTACGACGAAGGCTCGCCGCAGCTGCTCGTCAACTTCCACGCCGCGCTCGCCGAGCGCGTGCGCGTCGTGCCCGCGCCGATGTTCCCGTATCCCTACTACTACGGCTACCGCAGCGGGCTGTACGCCGGCTGGCCGTGGTGGGTCGACGGCGCCGAGGTGCGCACGTGGCGCGAGGGCACGATCAACATCGACGTCGTCGACGCCGCGCGCAAACAGGTGGTGTGGGAAGGCGTCGTCGTCGGCGAGGTCACGCCAGCCGCGCTCGACGACCTGCCCGGCGCGCTCGACCGCGCAGTGACGGCCGCGTTCGCGAAGTTCCCGCGCTGACCGCGGGTGCCGCCGACGCGGCGCGGCCCCTGAAGGCGCCGCTCACGCCGCGTCGTCGGCCGGCGCCGTCACCTTCGCAGCGAGCTGCGCGCGCAGCTGCCGCAGGCGCTCCTTCGGGTCGACCTTGGGCTGCGACTCGTGCAGCTTCATCTCGGCGATGAAGCGGCTGGGCACGCCGGCCACCGTCTCGCGCCCGCGCTTGCGCCGGCGCAGCGTGCTCACCGCGAGCGTGCGCTGCGCGCGCGTGATGCCGACGTACATCAGCCGCCGCTCTTCCTCGAGGCGCTGCGGCGTCATCTCGTCGTCGTCGGCCTTGAACGGCAGCAGTCCTTCGTTGACGCCGGCGAGGAACACGTGCGGCCACTCGAGCCCCTTGGCCGCATGCAGCGTCGACAGCGTCACGACGTCCTGATCGTCGCCGCGCTCGGCGAGGCTCACGATGACGCTGATCGTCTGCGCGACCTGCAGCACGGTCTGCTTCTCGGTCTCGAAGGTGCCGCCGTCCTGCGTGATCTCGCCGCCGCAGCGCTTCGCGATCCAGTCGACGAAGTCGAGCACGTTGGCCCAGCGCGCGGCGGCGAGCTTGGCGTTGTCCTCGCCGTCCGCCAGGTGCTGCTCGTAGCCGATGTCCTTGAGCCAGTCGAGCAGCAGCGCCTTCGCGGCCTCGGCGCCCTCGGTGTGGCGGGCGCGGTACTCGAGCTCGTTGACGTAGCGGCCGAACTCGTGCAGCGAGCCGGCGGCCTTGGGCCCCAGCGCGGTGTCGAGCATCGGCGAGTGCAGCGCCTCGAACAGGCTCGTCTTCCACTGCGCGGCGAACTCGCCGAGCTTGGCCAGCGTCGTCGCGCCGATGCCGCGTTTGGGGGTGGACACGGCGCGCAGGAACGCCGGGTCGTCGTCGGCGTTGACGAGCAGGCGCAGCCACGCGGTGAGGTCCTTGATCTCGGCGCGATCGAAGAAGCTCTGCCCGCCCGAGACCCTGTACGGGATCTGCGCGGCGCGCAGCTTCTGCTCGAACGCCTTCGACTGGTGGTTCGCGCGGTACAGCACCGCGAAGTCGGCGAACTTCACCGCGCCGCCCTGGCTGCGCAGCGCCTGGATGAAGGCCACTGCGCGCTCGGCCTCGTGCTCCTCGCCGTCGCACTCGATCACGCGCACCGGCTCGCCGTCACCGAGCGCACTCCACAGCGTCTTCGGGAACAGCTTCGGGTTGCCCGCGATCACGGCGTTGGCCGCGCGCAGGATGTGGCCCGTCGAGCGGTAGTTCTGCTCGAGCGCGATCACCTTCAGCCGCGGGTAGTCCTGCGGCAGGCGCCGCAGGTTGTCGAGCGTCGCGCCGCGCCAGCCGTAGATGCTCTGGTCGTCGTCGCCGACCGCGGTGAACAGGCCCTCGTCACCGACCAGCGCCTTCAGCAGCTCGTACTGCACCGCGTTCGTGTCCTGCACCTCGTCGACGAGCACGTGGCCGAACGCGGCGCGCCAGGCGGTGCGCGCCTCGGCGTCGGTTTGCAGCAGCTTCAGCGGCAGGCCGATCAGGTCGTCGAAGTCGACGGCCTGGTACGCCGCCAACCGCTCCTGGTAGCGCTGCATCACCTTCGCGGCCACCGCCTCGTCGTCGCTGGCCGCCGCGGCCAGCGCCTGCTCGGGCGTCAGGCCTTCGTTCTTCCAGCGGCTGATCGTCCACTGCCACTGGCGCGCCGTCTTCGCGTCGGTCGTGCCGCCGGCGTCGCGCAGCAGGCCGAGCACGTCGTCGGCGTCGAGGATCGAGAAATTGGGCTTCAGCCCGATGCGCTCGCCGTCGGCACGCAGCATGCGCACGCCCAGGCTGTGGAACGTCGAGACGACGAGCTCGCGCGCCGCGCGCGGGCCGACGAGCGCTTTCGCGCGCTCGCGCATCTCGGCGGCGGCCTTGTTCGTGAACGTGATCGCGGCGATGCGCCTGGGCTCGAGCCCGCGCGAGAGCAGGTGCGCGATCTTGTGCGTGATCACGCGCGTCTTGCCCGAGCCGGCACCGGCCAGCACCAGGCACGGCGTGGCGACGTGGTAGACGGCGTCGAGTTGCGCCGGGTTCAGCGTGGCGGGGGCGTCGGGCATCGGGGAACGGCGTCGGAAGGCTGGCAGGGGGTGCCGCGACGCCGAAGGGCGCGGATCATAGCCGTGCGGCTGCGGCGGGTGCCGGTCTAGCTCTGCCGCACCTCGTCGCGCACGCGCGCGCGCCGCATCCAGCGCTGGACGCCCCACGCCAGCACCGCCAGGGCGACGAGCACGGCGAACACGGCGTACGGGTGCACTGCCGAGGCCCACGCGTCGATCTGGTCGAGGAAGCGCGCGTAGATCACGATCGCCAGCGCGGTGGCCGACAGCACGACGGCCAGGTTCACTGCGGTGCGCAGCCCGAGCAGGAAGCCGACGATCGCGCCGACGACCGGCCCCGTCATCCAGAACGGCATGAACACGAACAGGAACAGCCCGGCGACGCCGAAGCGGCGCACGCGCCCGTGGCCGGCCTCGGCGGCGGCGCGCAGTCGGCCGAGCATCGGCGCGATGCGCCGCGTGTCGAGCAGCTCGCGCCAGCCGAGCACGAACAGCGGGTAGACGACGAGCACCTGCGCGCTCTCGACGAACAGGTTGACGATCACGACCTCGAGCGGCCCCATCCCGCTGGCGAAGCCGTAGCTCATGCCCGCGGCGCGGCCGATGACCAGGTTCAGCCCGATCAGCGCCGCGTAGTCGACCGTCGCGCGCGGCGCGAGCATCAGGCCCACGCCGACACCGGCGGCGATCGCCAGCGTCATAGTGAGGCCGACGATCAGCACGCGGCCTTCGGTGCTGGCGACGAGCGCGCGCCACTGCGCCGTGCCGACGCTGCCCGGCCGCGGCGCGGCGCCGGCGTCGTCGGACGGGGCGTCCGCCGCCGGCGCGCTCGGCGTCGCGTCGGGGTCGGGTCGGGGTTCGGCCGGCGGCAGGGCGGCGGTCATCGTCGATGGCGCAAAGCCGCCATCATGCCTGCGCCGCGGGCGGTACCCGCCGTCGTGCGACGGTCATCGACGCTCGCGATACTGGCACGATGCCACGGCGACGACGGCTTCTGCTCGCGGCCGGCGGCCTCGCGGCAGCCGCCAGCCTTGGCATCGCGCCCGCGTTCGTGCGCGCGGCGCGCGCCGACGGCGCCGGGCGCTTCGCGCTCGGCGTCGCGTCGGGCCAGCCGCGTGCCGACGGCGTCGTGCTGTGGACGCGGCTGACGGGCGCCGACCTGCCGCCGCGCGTCGAGGTGCAGTGGGAACTCGCGCACGACGAGGCCTTCACGCACGTGGCCGCGCGCGGCGTCGAGACCGCCGAGGCCGCGTGGGCGCACAGTGTGCACGCCGAGCCGCAGGGGCTCGAGCCGGCACGGGGGTACTGGTACCGCTTCACGGCGCTCGGCGACCGCAGCGCGGTCGGCCGCACGCGCACCGCCCCAGCCGCCGAGGCCGACGCGACGCTGCGCTTCGCGATCGCGAGCTGCCAGCGCTACGACGCCGGCCACTACGCGGCGTGGCGCCAGGTCGCGGCCGACGCGCCCGACCTCGTGCTGTTCCTCGGTGACTACATCTACGAGTACCCGTCGCGCGCCGACGCGCTGCGCCGCCACGAGGGCGGCCTCGTGACGACGCTCGAGCAGTACCGCGCGCGCTACGCCACCTACAAGAGCGACCCGCTGCTGCAGGCCGCGCACGCCGCGGCGCCGTGGCTGCTGGTGTGGGACGACCACGAGGTCGACAACGACTACGCGGGGCTGCAGGGCCAGGCGCTGCACAGCGACTTCGCCGCGCAGCGTGCCGCCGCGTACCAGGCCTACTGGGAGCACATGCCGCTGCCGACGTCGGCGCGGCCGAACCTCGCGGTGGCCGGCGGCGCGATGCGCATGCACGGCCGCCTCGACTGGGGGCGGCTCGCGCGCATCCACCTGCTCGACGGCCGCCAGCACCGCGACGCGCAGGCCTGCCCGCGCCCCGGGCGCGGCGGCTCGAACGTCGTCGCGGCCGCCGCCTGCCCCTCGCTGCGCGACGAGCGCCGCACGCTGCTCGGCCACGCGCAGGAGCAGTGGCTGGCCGACGGCTGGGACCTCGCGCGGCCGTGGAACCTCGTCGCGCAGCAGACGCTGATGGCGCGCTTCACGTCGGGCGGCGCGGGCGACGACGCGCTCGTGTGGACCGACGGCTGGGACGGCTACGCGCCGGCACGCGCACGGCTGCTCGGCACCGTGGCGCAGAAGAAGGTGCCGGGCGTCGTCGTGCTCGGCGGCGACGTGCACACGCACTACGTCGCCGACCTGAAGGCCGACTTCGACGACCCGCGTGCGCCGGTCGTCGCCAGCGAGTTCTGCGGCACCTCGATCAGCAGCCGCTCGTCGCTCGGGCAGGACCGCATCGACGCGCTGCGGCGCCACAACCCGCACATCCACTACGGCCGCAGCGACCGCCGCGGCTACGTGCGCTTTCGCCTCGAGCGCGAGCGGCTGCACGTTGAGCTGATGGGCGTGGCCGACGCCGACGACCCCGGCAGCGCGGTCAAGGTGCTCGCGCGCTACGTCGTCGACGCCGATCGGCCGGGGCCGCAGCGGGCCTGATGCGCCCGCGCCGGGTGCCGGGGCGGCGCCCGTTGCGATACTTCGCCCCCCATGGGCGCCGTCCTCGCCGTCACCGTCCCGTTCTTCGCGCTCGTGCTGGCGGGCTACCTCGCGGCGCAGCGCCGGCTGCTGCCCGAGGCGGCGATCCCGGGGCTCAACGCCTTCGTGCTGTACTTCGCGCTGCCGGCGATGCTGTTTCGCTTCGGCGCCGGCACGCCGATCTTCGACCTGCTGAACCCGGCGGTGCTCGTCGTGTGGATCGTGTGCGCGCTGCTGATCGTGTTCGTCACGATCGCGTTCACGCTCGGGCCGGTGCACCTGAAGGACGCCGCGTTCGGCGCGCTGGTGGCGGCGTTCCCGAACACCGGTTTCATGGGCGTGCCGCTGCTGGCGGCGCTGCTGGGCCCGGCCGCGGCCGGGCCGGTGATCTCGGCCGTGTTGGCCGACTTGTTCGTCACGTCGTCGCTGTGCATCGCGCTGGCGCAGGCGCACGACGCCAGCGGCCACGGCGCGCGCGACGCGGCACTGAAGACGCTGCGCGGCACGCTGGCCAACCCGCTGCCGTGGGCGATCGCCGCCGGCGCGGTGTTCTCGGTTGCCGGGCTGTCGCTGCCGGGGCCGCTGGACGCCGTCGTCAAGATGCTCGCCGACGCGGCGACGCCGGTGGCGCTGTTCACGATCGGCGCCGTGCTGTGGCGCGCCGGCCAGCACGCGCACACGCGCACGCCGCCGGCGCAGTACCTGCCGGTCGCGGCGATCAAGCTGTTCCTGCACCCGCTGCTGGTGTTCGCCGTCGGCGCCGCCGCGGTGCGCCTGGGTGCGCCGCTGACGGCGTTCCAGCTCACCGTGCTGACGCTGGCCGCGGCGCTGCCGAGCGCGAGCAACGTGTCGCTGCTGGCCGAGCGCTACGGCGCCGACAACGGGCGCGTCGCGCGCATCATCCTCGCCTCCACCGCCGCGGCGTTCGTGACGTTCTCGCTGCTGGCGTCGGTGCTCGGGACGCAGGCGCGCACGGCGTGAGACGCGCCGCTCGGCGATCGGCCGGCGTGCCGCGCGCGCGTGCGGTGCGTCACACCCGGCCGGCGCGCAGGTGCGCCACGGCGCGCGCGGCGTCAACCCCCGGGCGGCGACGCCGATATCGAGGCGCGGCCGTTGGCGCGACGAGCGTCGTTACTTCTGGTGACGATCGCGCGATGAACGGCGCCACGCGTGTCGGCACCAAGAGGGGCCGAGACGTTCGATCGACAACCCCCTTGCAGGAGCAGGCGATGAAGCAATCCGAGTCGTGGCGCTGGCGGCAGGCCCTGGCAACGACCGCGGCGGTGGCGGCGACGGCGTTCGCGAACGCCGCACAGGCCGGCGTCGACGTCGGCGTCGGCATCACGATCCGCGAACCCGGCGTCTACGGCCGCATCGAGATCGGCAGTGCACCGCCGCCGCGCGTGATCTACGCCGAGCCGGTCGTCGTCGTGCGCCGGCCGGTGCGCCTCGAGCCGGTGTACCTGTACGTGCCGCCCGGCCACGCGAAGAACTGGGCCAAGCACTGCCACCGCTACGACGCGTGCCACCGACCGGTGTACTTCGTGCGCGAGGACTGGGTGGAAGAACGCTACGCGCACGCGCATCCGGGCTACAAGCGCAAGGACCGCGGTCATCCCGGCAAGGGCCGCCACGGCCGCGACGACTGAAGGCCCCGGCCACGCGCCGGCACCGCACCGGCAGCGTCAGCGGCGCTGCAGCAGCACGAGCAGCCCGGCGATCGGGCGGCGCTGGTTCTCGCGCAGTGTCGCCTCGCTGATCTCGCCGACGTCGAAGCCGCCCGACGCCGCGAGCGTGCGCAGATAGCGCGCCGAGTGCGCGTAGCGCAAGGTGCCGCGCAGCTCGAAGTCGACGCCGTCGTCGGCACGCTCGACCGAGAACACGAACCAGCCGCCCGGCTCGAGCACGCGCGCGACGCCGGCGAACACGTCGTTCAGGTCGCCGAGGTACGTGAACACGTCGGCGGCGAGCACGAGGTCGTGGCGGTCGGGTGTCGCGCGCAGATGGTCGACGAGGTCGGCGCGCTCAAGGCGGCCGTAGACGCCGAGCGCGCGCGCCTTGTCGAGCATCGCCTGCGACAGGTCGACGCCGTCGAGCCGCTCGACGACGGGCGCCACCAGCGGCCCGCACAGCCCGGTGCCGCAGCCGAGGTCGAGCGCATGAGTGAAGCGCCGCCCGAGCGCGGCGATGCGCTCGGCCAGCATGCCGGGCGAGCGGTAGTTCAGCACCTGCACGAGGTGCTCGTCGAAGCGCTCGGCGTAGCCGTCGAACAGCTGCTGCACGTAGGCGCCGGGAGCGCGCGCCGGCTTCGGACGGCCCCCGAGTGCGGCGAGGAAGTAGCCGTTGTACTCGGCATCGCCGCCGTGCGCGATCGCCTGCTCGAACGCGGCGACGGCCTCGTCGCGCCGACCCAGGTCCTTCAGCAGCCCGCCGCGCAGCGTCCACGCCCACGCGTCGGTCGGATCGAGCGCGAGCGCGCGCTCGTACGACGGCAGCGCCTCGTCGTGGCGCTCGAGGCTTTGCAGCGTCTGCCCGTGCAGCGTCCAGCCGCGCGCGTGCCCGGGCTGCACGCGCAGCAGGTGCTGCAGGCGCGCGAGCGCGTCGGCGTGGCGGCCGAGGCGGTTCAGCGCCATCGCGGTGCGGTACAGCGTCGGCGCGTCGTCGGGCACCTGTGCGAGCACGCGCTCGAAACACGGCAGCGCCTCGGTGTCGCGGCCGAGCCGCTCGAGCGCCAACCCGCGCTGCAGCCAGCCCTCGACGTGCTCGGGCTGCGCGGCGACCGCCTCGTCGAGCAGCGGCAGCGCGTCGGCCGGCCGGCCGAGGCGGATGCGCACCGCGCCGAGGTTGGTCAGCGTCGACGCGCGCCCGGGTACCAGCGCCAGCGAGGCCTCGAAGCTGCGCTCGGCGTCGTCCAGACGCCCGGCCTCGAGCGCCTGCAGGCCGTCGAAGAAGCACTGGCGGGCACGTTCGAAGGCGTCGTTCATCGTTGGCGGCGGGCGGACGGCGCGCATTGTCGCCGCCGCGTCAGATCGCGAGCGGGTCGACGTCGATCGCCCAGCGCGCCAGCGCCTTGTGCGTCGCGCGCAGCGCGTGCAGCGCCGGCACCCACGCGGCGAGCAGCCGCTGCAGCGCCGCGCGCGAGCGCGCCTCGACGAGCATCTGCACGCGCTCGATGCCGGCCACGCGCGACAGCGGCGGCGGCACCGGCGGGTAGACGCTGACCTGGTCGGCGCCGGGCAGCTGCGCGGCGAGCGCGGCGGCGTCGTGCAGGAACGCGGTGGCCGCCTCGACGCGGCGCGCCTCGGCGCGCAGCAGTGCCAGGTGCGTGAACGGCGGCAGCCCCGCGGCCTCGCGCTCGGCCAGCTGCGCGGCGGCGAAGGCCGCGAAGTCGTGGCGCGCCAGCGCCGCGTACAGCGCGTGCTGCGGGTGCCAAGTCTGGATCCACAGCTCGCTCGCGGCGGCGCGCGCGGCGTCGCGGCCGGCACGGCCGCCGGCTTGCATCAGCAGCGCGAACAGGCGCTCGGGGGCGCGAAAGTCGCTCGCGAACAGCGACGCGTCGGGGTTGACCGCGGCCACCAGCGTGATGCGGCGGAAGTCGTGCCCCTTGGCCACCATCTGCGTGCCCACCAGCACGTCGACGTCGCCGGCGTGCACCGCGGCGAGCTGGGCCTCGAGCGCGCCCTGTGCGCGCGTGCTGTCGGCGTCGATGCGCGCGACGCGCGCGGTGGGCATCAGCTCGGCGATCTGCTCCTCGAGCCGCTCGGTGCCGCGGCCGATCGGCGCGATGTCCTGGTTGCCGCAGTCGGGGCACGCGCGCGGCACCGGCTGCGTGTAGCCGCAGTGGTGGCAGCGCAGCGTGCGGTCGCGCTTGTGGAACACGACCCACGCGCTGCAATGCGGGCAGCCGCTCTTCCAGCCGCAGGCGCCGCAGTGCAGCACCGGCGCGTAGCCGCGGCGGTTGAGCAGCAGCAGGCTCTGCTCACCGCGCGCGAGGCGCTGCCGCAGCGCGTCGACGAGCGGCGGCGACAGCGCGCTGTCGCGCAGCGCCTCGCGCGGCAGCCGGCCCATGTCGACGACGCGCACGCGCGGCGGCGCGCCGCCGCCGATGCGCTGCGGCAGCGCCAGGCGCCGGTAGCGCCCCTGCTCGGCGTTGTGCCAGGTCTCGAGCGACGGCGTGGCCGATCCGAGCAGCACCGGCACGCGCTCGAGCCGGCCGCGGTAGACGGCGAGGTCGCGCGCCGAGTAGCGCGCGCCTTCCTGCTGCTTGAACGACGCGTCGTGCTCCTCGTCGACGACGATCAGGCCGATCCGCGGCAGCGACGCAAACACCGCGAGCCGCGTGCCAAGCACGACGTCGGCCAGGCCGAGGTGCGCGCGCAGCCAGTGGCGCAGCCGCTGCGCCGGCGTCAGCGCGCTGTGCAGCGTGACGAGCCGGTGCGCGCCGAAGCGCGCGCCGAAACGCGCCTCGAGCTGCGGCGTCAGGTTGATCTCGGGCACCAGCACCAGCACCTGGCGCCCGGCGTCGAGCGCGCGCGCCGCGGCGCGCAGGTAGACCTCGGTCTTGCCGCTGCCGGTGACGCCGTGCAGCAGCGTCGTGCCGGGCTCGGCGTCGGCGGCCAGCGCATCGAGCGCCGCGGCCTGGTCGGGGGTCAGCGGCGGCGGCGCTTCGGCTGGCGTCGGCGCCGGCGCGCGCAGGCGGGCGATGCGCTGGGCCAGCCGCGCGTCGTCGAGCTTGCGCAGCTCGGGCGGCAGCACCGACAGCGCAACCTCGCCGACGCTGCGCTGGTAGTAGCCGGCCGCGAACACAACCAGCTCGAGCCAGGCCGGTGGCAGCGGCGGCAGCGCCCGCAGCACCGCCGCCACCGGGCGCAGCGCGTCGTCGCCGATAGCGGTTGCCGCGTCGCCTGCGCGGCCCCACGCGATGCCGGTGACCTCGCGCCGGCCCAACGGCACACGCAACAGCGTCCCCGGCGCGACGGGCTCGTCGTGCAGATAATCGAGCGCGCCGGCCAGCCCGCTGTGCTGCGGCGTGTCGACGGCGACCGCGACGCGATGTCGGCTCAACGGCCCATCCTGCCGACGTTCACTTGCACGAAGAACCTCGGAGCCGTCTGAAGCCACGCACCCAAGTCCATGATTCGAAAACGCTTTTCGACCTGTCCACGGATTCTGTGGACAACTTTGTGGGGAACCTGCCAGCGACGGCGCTAAATGCTTGTGTCAGCAGGGCCGCAGGGTAGTTGCATGGCTGGCGAGCACGCCCCGACGCTGAGCAAAATCAAGCACTTAGCTGGTGCACCGGCAAAGTTGGCGTGGGCGTGCGCAGCGCTGGACGGCGCTGCGGCGCAGCACGAATCGTGGGGATAAGTCAAGACCTGAGCAGTCACTCACGCGCTGCGCGGCGCCGTTGACGCGGTCGCTGGGGGTCAAGCGACGGCGCGCAGACGCCGCGACACCTCGTGCACCGCATCGACCAGCGCCGCGACGTGGTCGGGCGGCGTGAACTGGCTGATGCCGTGGCCGAGGTTGAAGATGTGGCCGTCGACACCGCCGTCGGCGCGCTGCGGGCGGCCGAAGCTCTCGAGCACCTGGGCCGCCTCGGCGCGCACGACCTCGGGCGGCGCGAACAGCACCGCCGGGTCGAGGTTGCCCTGCAGCGCGACGCGGTTGCCGACGCGCGCACGCGCCGCGCCGAGGTTGACCGTCCAGTCGACGCCGAGCACGTCGGCGCCGCTGTCGGCCATCGCCTCGAGCCACGGCCCGCCGCCCTTCGTGAACACGATCGTCGGGACGTGCTGGCCGTCGTGCTCGCGCTTGAGCTGGGTGAGCACACGCTTCGTGTACGCGAGGCTGAAGCGCTGGAACGCGCCGTCGGCGAGCACGCCGCCCCAGCTGTCGAAGATCATGACCGCCTGCGCGCCGGCGTCGATCTGCGCGTTGAGGTACGCGGCCACCGCGTCGGCGTTGACCTCGAGGATGCGGTGCATCAGGTCGGGGCGCGCGTACATCATCGTCTTGACGAGGCGGTAGTCGTCGCTGCCACCGCCCTCGACCATGTAGCACGCCAGCGTCCACGGGCTGCCCGAGAAGCCGATCAGCGGCACGCGGCCGACCCGCCGCCCTGCGGCGTCGGTCGTGACCAGCGCGCGGCGGATCGACGCGACGGCGTCGAACACGTAGCGCAGCCTGTCGAGGTCGGGCACCGCGAGCCTGGCCACCGCCGCCTCGTCGCGCACCGGGTGCGCGAACCGCGGGCCCTCGCCCTGCGCGAAGCTCAGTCCCAGGCCCATCGCATCGGGCACGGTGAGGATGTCGGAGAACAGGATCGCCGCGTCGAGCGGGTAGCGCTCGAGCGGCTGCAGCGTGACCTCGGTCGCGTAGTCGACGTTGGTCGCCAGCCCCATGAAGCTGCCGGCCTTCGCGCGCGTGGCGCAGTACTCGGGCAGGTAGCGCCCGGCCTGGCGCATCAGCCACACCGGCGTGTAGTCGGTGGGCTGGCGGCGGCAGGCGCGCAGGAAGGTGTCGTTGGCGAGCGGCGCGAGCATCGGGCGATTATGGGCCGCGCCGGCGGTACGATGCCGGCCTCGCCGAAGGAGGACGATGATGACGATGTGGACCCGACGCGTGGCGCTGGCCGCCGCCGCCGCGCTGTCGCTGCTGCTGGCCGGCTGCGGCTACAACGAATTCCAGCGCCTCGACGAAGAAGTCAAGGCCAGCTGGTCCGAGGTGCTGAACCAGTACCAGCGCCGCGCCGACCTGATCCCGAACATCGTCGCCACCGTCAAGGGCGAGGCCGACTTCGAGCAGACGACGCTGACGCAGGTCATCGAGGCGCGCGCGAAGGCGACCTCGATCCAGGTCACGCCCGAGACGCTGAACAACCCCGAGGCGTTCAACCGCTTCCAGCAGGCGCAGGGCGAGCTCAGCAGCGCGCTGTCGCGCCTGATGGCGGTCGCCGAGAACTACCCGAACCTGAAGGCCAACCAGGCGTTCCAGAACCTGCGCGTGCAGCTCGAGGGCACCGAGAACC
This sequence comes from Azohydromonas sediminis, assembly GCF_003574675.1. GTDB lineage: Bacteria > Pseudomonadota > Gammaproteobacteria > Burkholderiales > Burkholderiaceae_C > Calidifontimicrobium > Calidifontimicrobium sediminis. The sequence goes on along the minus strand of NZ_QOAZ01000018.1, from coordinate 57,574 downwards.
GCATCACGGTGGCGCGCAACCAGTACATCCGGGCCGTGCAGCGGTACAACGTGCTGCGGCGCAGCTTCCCGACCAACCTCACGGCGATGATCTTCGGCTACGACGTCAAGCCCAACTTCACGGTCGCCAACGAGGCGCAGATCAGCACGCCGCCGACGGTCGACTTCAGCCGCCCGGCGGCACCCGCGGCGAGCCGCTGAACGGCCGCCGGCGATGAACGCGCGGGGCGCGCTCGCGACGCTGCTGCTGGCGTTCGCCGCCGCGCTCGCGTTCGCGCAGGACCTGCGGCCGGTGCCGCCGCTGACGGCACGCGTGATCGACCAGACCGGCACGCTCGCCGACGCGCAGCGCGCCGCGCTCGAGGCCAAGCTCGCCGCCTTCGAGGCCGAGGCGGGACCGCAGATCGTCGTGCTGATGGTGCCCACCACCGCACCGGAGGACATCGCCGCGTACGCGTGGCGTGTGGCCGACACCTGGAAGATCGGCCGGCGCGACGTCGGCGACGGCCTGCTCGTCGTCATCGCGAAGGACGACCGCCGCGTACGCATCGAGGTCGCGCGCGCGCTCGAAGGCGCCGTGCCCGACCTCGCGGCGCGCCAGATCATCGACCGCGCGATGGTGCCGGCGTTTCGCGCCGGCGACTTCGCCGGCGGCATCGACGCGGCGCTCGACCTGCTGATCGCGCGCATCCGCGGCGAGATGCTGCCGGCGCCGCAGCGCGCCGCGGCCCGCGAGCGCGGACCCGACTGGGAGCAGATCGCGATCTTCTTCTTCGCCGTCGTACCCATCGTCAGCACCGTGCTGACGGGCATCCTCGGCCGCGGGCTCGGCACGCTGGCCAGCGGCGCGGCGGTGGGGGCGCTGGGCTGGGTGATCACCGGCAGCGTCGTGCTCGCGGTCGCGGCGGCGGTGGTCGCGGTCGTGCTCGTCGCTGTGTTCGGCGTCGGTGCCGCGGCCAGGCGCATCAGCGGCCGGCGCAGTCCGTGGCCGCCGCCGACGCCGGGCAGCCCCTGGGGCGGCGGCTGGGGCGGCCACGGGGGCGGCTTCGGCGGCGGCGGCTTCGGCTCGGGCGGTGGCGGCAGCTTCGGCGGCGGCGGCGCCTCGGGAGGGTGGTGAGATGCGGTGGCTGACCCGTCTGTGGCGCCACCGCTGGCTCGACGCCGGCGACGCGCTGCGCCTCCTCGGCGCCGACGGCATCGAGCGGCTGCAGGCACGCATCCGCGCCAGCGAAGCGCAGCACAGCGGCGAGATCCGCGTGTGCGTCGAAGCCGGGCTGCCGCTGTCGTACCTGTGGCGCGACGCGTCGCCGCGCGAGCGTGCCGTCGCGCTGTTCGGCAAGCTGCGCGTGTGGGACACCGAGGCCAACAACGGCGTGCTGATCTACCTGCTGCTGGCCGACCACGCGATCGAGATCGTCGCCGACCGCGGCGTCGACCGCCGCGTGCCGCCCGGGCACTGGCAGCGCGTGGTCGAGGCGATGGGCGAGGCCTTCCGCGCGGGGCGCTTCGAGGACGGGCTCGCGCAGGCGATCGATGCCGTGCACGAGGTGCTGCTCGCGCACTACGCGCTGCCGGCGGGCGAGCGCAACGTCAACGAGCTGCCCGACACCGTGGTCATCCTCTGACGCGTGCGTCGAGCGGCGGCCACGGCGGGATCGGCTTGAGCGGCCCGTCGAAGCGCTCCTTCAGCGGCTGGCCCGGCAGCGGCGGGAACTCGACCGTCTGCGCGGGCACGTCGTGGTCGGGCAGGCTGTCGAGCAGGTGGCGGATCAGCGTCAGCCGCCCGTGGCGCTGGTCGTTGAAGTCGACCAGCGTCCACGGCGCATGCGGCTTGTGCGTCGCGGCGAGCATCGCGTCGCGCGCGCGCCCGTACTCGGCGTACTTCGTGCGCGCCTCGAGGTCGATCGGACTGAGCTTCCATCGCTTGAGCGGGTCCGCGAGGCGCTCGGCGAAGCGCGCCTCCTGCTGCGCCTGATCGACGGTGAGCCAGTACTTGCGCAGCACGATGCCGTCGTCGGCGAGCAGCTTCTCGAACACCGGCGCCTGCTTCAGGAAGGCCGCGGTCTGCGCCGGCGTGCAAAAGCCCATCACCGCCTCGACGCCGGCGCGGTTGTACCAGCTGCGGTCGAACAGCACGATCTCGCCGGCCGACGGCAGGTGCGCGACGTAGCGCTGGAAGTACCACTGCGTGCGTTCGGCCTCGCTCGGCTTGGGCAGCGCGACGACGCGGCAGCGCCGCGGGTTCAGCTTGGCCGAGATCGCGCTGATGACGCCGCCTTTGCCGGCCGTGTCGCGACCCTCGACGACGACGACGAGCCGCCGGCCGGTGTGCTCGAGCCAGCGGTGCACCTGCGCGAGCTCGACCTGCAGCGCCTCGAGGCGCTCGGCGTACTCGGCCTTCGAGATCCTCGAGGCGTTGCCGTCGGCCGCCGTCGCGCGGTCACCTTGGTCCTTGGCGCCCTTCTTCTTGCCCTTCGTCATCCCCGGTCTCCCGGCGCGGTGGCGAACAGCGCCTCGAAGCGCTGGCGCAGCTCGCGCTTGAGCAGCTTGCCGCTCGGGTTCTTCGGCAGCGCGTCGACGAACACGACGCGCTTGGGCACCTTGAACGGCGCCAGGTGCTCGGCGCAGTGCGCGAGCACCGCCGCCTCGTCGAGCGACTGGCCGGACTTGACGACGACGATGGCGACGACGGCCTCGACCCAGCGCGGGTGCGGCGCGCCGATCACCGCGACCTCGCTGACCGGCGCGAGCTTGTAGATCGCCTCCTCGACCTCGCGGCTGGCGACGTTCTCGCCGCCGGTCTTGATCATGTCCTTCTTGCGGTCGACGATCGTGATGTAGCCCTCGTCGTCGATCGTCGCGAGGTCGCCCGAGTGGAACCAGCCGCCTTCGAACGCGGCGGCGGTGCGCTCGTCGTCGTGGAAGTAGCCGAGCAGCAGCTGCGGGCTGCGGTGCACCACCTCACCGACCGTGCGGCCGTCGCGCGGCACGTCACGCATCGCATCGTCGACGACGCGCGTCTCGACGTTGAGGACCGCTCGCCCGCACGAGCCGGGCTTGCGCAGCTGGTCGTCGGGGCCGAGCATCGTCGCCAGCGGCGCGATCTCGGTCTGGCCGTACAGGTTCCACAGCCGCAGGCCCGGCAGCCGCCGCAGGATCTCCTTCATGACCTCGACCGGCATGATCGACGCGCCGTAGTAGCCCTTGGCGAGGCTCGACAGGTCGGTGGCGTCGAACGCCGGCGAGCGCAGCAGGCCGATCCACACCGTCGGCGGCGCGAAGAACGACGTGATGCGGTGGCGCTCGATCAGTGACAGCAGGTGGTCGGGCACCGGCTTGCCGGTGATGACGTTGCTCGCGCCGACATAGACCGCGGGGCCGAAGAACACGTCGAGCTGCGCGCAGTGGTACATCGGCAGCGCGTGCAGCATCAGGTCGCTGCCGGCGATGCTCGCGTCGACGACGCAGCTGACGTACTGCCACATCACGGCATCGTGCGTCAGCATCGCGCCCTTGGGCAAGCTCTCGGTGCCGCTGGTGTAGACGATCTGCGCGAGGTCGCTGCCCGCGAGCGCCACCTGCGGCGGCGCCGCGGTGCACGCGGCGAGTTCGTCGAACGACAGCAGCCCGGGCACCGGCGCGCTGCCGTCCTCGTCGGGCAGCCAGACCAGCCGCTCGACGACGGTGGCCAGCGTCGCGGCCTCGCGTGCCAGCGGCGCGAAGCCGGTGTCGGTGGCCAGCAGCCGCACGCCGGCGTGGCGCAGGATGTACGCCGCCTCGTCGGCCTTGAGCATGAAGTTGACCGGCACCAGCACCGCGCCGAGCCGCGCGAGCGCGAAGCGCATCGCAGCGAACGCGTGCGAGTTGCGCGCCAGCACCGCGACGCGGTCGCCACGCGCGATGCCGTGCTGCGCGAGCCCGGCGGCGAGCCGGTCGCAGAGCGCGTCGAACTCGCGGTAGGTCCAGCGCACGTCGCCGCAGGCGATCGCGAGCTTGTGCGGGTGGCGCGCGGCGCTGCGGTGCAGCAGGTCGCCGAGCGTGTGGCGGCGGATCAGGGCGGTGTCCATCGGCTGCAGCGTAGCCGCGCGGGCGCGCGAGCCGCCTCGGGACCGACCCGCACGCGAGGCGCGGCGGTGTGGGGCGGCGCGGGAGGGCACCCGCGCAGCGCGCGCCCGGGGGCGGACAGCCCCTGGACGAGATGCGGCCACAAGCGACGAGGCCCTGCGAACCGGCGCGGCTCGCAGGGCCCCTTGGCGCGATCGCGCGCCGCCTTACTTCTTGCGGAACTTGCGGATCGCGGCGATCTGCGCGGCCATCGCGGCGAATTCGCTCTGCGCCTTCGCGAAGTCGATGTCGCTCTTGGCGTTCTTCATCGCGTCCTCGGCCAGCTTCTTGGCCTCGTTGGCCTTGGCCTCGTCGAGGTCGCGGCCGCGGATCGCCGTGTCGGCGAGGACCGTCACGCGATTGGGCTGCACCTCGAGGATGCCGCCGGCGACGAAGACGAACTCCTCCTCGCCGTTGTCGGCACGCTCGATGCGCACCGCACCGGGCTTGATGCGCGTGATCAGCGGCGTGTGGCGCGGCAGGATGCCGAGTTCACCGGCCTCGCCGGGCAGCGCGACGAACTTCGCCTCGCCCGAGAAGATCTGCTCCTCGGCGCTGACGACGTCGACGTGGATCGTGTTTGCCATTCAGTTCTCCAGGCGGGCGAAAACCACGAGGGCCGCACGACGCCACCCCCATCCAGCGGCCGCCGCGGATCCGGCTTCGCCGGTCCGCTGGCGGCGCCCCCCTGGGGGGGAGGCGCCGAAGGCGCTTCGGGGGGGCGCCATCACTGCAGCTTCTTGGCTTTCTCGAACGCGTCGTCGATCGTGCCGACCATGTAGAAGGCCTGCTCGGGCAGCGCGTCGCACTCGCCGTTGACGATCATCTTGAAGCCGCGGATCGTCTCCTTCAGCGGCACGTACTTGCCCGGGCTGCCGGTGAAGACCTCGGCGACGTGGAACGGCTGCGACAGGAAGCGCTGAATCTTGCGCGCGCGCGCCACCGCGAGCTTGTCCTCGGGCGAGAGTTCGTCCATGCCCAGGATCGCGATGATGTCGCGCAGCTCCTTGTAGCGCTGCAGCACGGCCTGCACCGCGCGCGTCGTGTTGTAGTGCTCCTCACCGACGACGTTCGGGTCGACCTGGCGGCTCGTCGAGTCGAGCGGGTCGACCGCGGGGTAGATACCCAGCGCGGCGATGTCGCGGCTGAGCACGACGGTGGCGTCCAGGTGCGCGAAGGTGGTGGCCGGCGACGGGTCGGTCAGGTCGTCGGCGGGCACGTAGACGGCCTGGATCGACGTGATCGAACCGACCTTGGTCGACGTGATGCGCTCCTGCAGGCGGCCCATCTCTTCCGCGAGCGTCGGCTGGTAGCCCACCGCCGACGGCATGCGGCCGAGCAGCGCCGACACTTCCGTGCCGGCAAGCGTGTAGCGGTAGATGTTGTCGACGAAGAACAGCACGTCGCGGCCCTCGTCGCGGAACGCCTCGGCCATCGTCAGGCCCGTCAGCGCGACGCGCAGGCGGTTGCCCGGCGGCTCGTTCATCTGGCCGTAGACCATCGCGACTTTCGACTGGCTCAGGTCCTCGCTGACGACGACCTTCGACTCCATCATCTCGTGATAGAAGTCGTTGCCCTCGCGGGTGCGCTCACCGACGCCGGCGAACACCGACAGGCCCGAGTGCGCCTTCGCGATGTTGTTGATGAGCTCCATCATGTTGACGGTCTTGCCGACGCCGGCGCCGCCGAACAGGCCGACCTTGCCGCCCTTGGCGAACGGGCAGATCAGGTCGATGACCTTGATGCCGGTCTCGAGCAGCTCGGTCGACGGGCTCAGCTCGTCGTAGGCCGGCGCCTTGCGGTGGATCGAGGCCGTCTGCGTCTGGTCGACCGGCCCGCGCTCGTCGATCGGGTTGCCGAGCACGTCCATGATGCGGCCCAGCGTGGCCTTGCCCACCGGCACCGTGATCGGATGGCCGGTGTTGACGACCACCATGCCGCGGCGCAGGCCCTCGGACGAGCCCAGTGCGATGGTGCGCACGACGCCGTCGCCGAGCTGCTGCTGCACCTCGAGCGTCAGCGCCGAGCCTTCCATCTTCAGCGCATCGTAGACCTTGGGCATCTGGTCGCGCGGGAATTCGACGTCGACCACCGCGCCGATGCACTGGACGATCTTGCCTTGTGCCATGTCGTGTTCCTTCAATCAGTCAATCTGTTCGCAGCCGTGACGGTCAGCCGCTGATCGCCGCGGCCCCGCCGACGATCTCGGACAGTTCCTTCGTGATCGCCGCCTGGCGCGTCTTGTTGTAGATCAGCTTCAGCTCGTTGATCAGGTTGCCGGCGTTGTCGGTCGCGGCCTTCATCGCCACCATGCGCGCGCTCTGCTCGCTGGCCATGTTCTCGGCCACCGCCTGGTAGACGAGCGCCTCGATGTAGCGCGTCAGCAGCTCGTCGATCACGCTGGGCGCGTCGGGCTCGTAGAGGTAGTCCCAGGCGTGGTCCTTCTTCTCGGCATCGCTTTGCTGCAGCCGGTCGGCGCCCAGCGGCAGCAGCGCCTCGACCATCGGCTCCTGCTTCATCGTGTTGATGAACTTCGTGTAGCACAGGTACACCGCGTCGAGCTGCCCGGCGACGAAGGCATCGAGCATCACCTTGACCGGGCCGATCAGCTTCTCGAGGTGCGGCGCGTCGCCGAGCTGCACCGCCTGGCTGACGACCTTGGCGCCGATGCGGTTCAGGAAGCCGAGGCCCTTGTTGCCGATCGCCACCGCCTGCACGCTCGCGCCGGCGCTCTGGACCTCGCGCATCTTGGCGGTCACGGCGCGCAGGATGTTGGTGTTCAGGCCGCCGCACAGGCCCTTGTCGGTCGTGACGACGATGAAACCCACCGCCTTCGGCGCCCCCTCGACCTGCCGCATGTAGGGCGAGCGGTACTCGGGGTTGGCCTGCGACAGGTTGGTCGTGATGACGCGGATCTTGTCGCTGTACGGACGCGCCTGGCGCATGCGCTCCTGCGCCTTGCGCATCTTCGACGCGGCGACCATCTCCATCGCCTTCGTGATCTTCTTCGTGTTCTCGACCGACTTGATCTTGCCGCGGATTTCCTTACCCACCGCCATGACGGTTCTCCTTTCGCAAAGGTGTCGTCAGGGCGGGCTCAGGCAAACGACTTCTTGAACGCGACGATCGCGGCGGTCAGCTCTTCCTCGGCGGCCTTGTCCATCGCCTTCTCGGTCTCGAGCTTCTGCAGCAACGCGGCGTGGCTGGACTTCAGGTGCTGGTGCAGACCGCTCTCGAACGCGAGCACCTTCTTGACGTCGACGTCGTCGAGGAAGCCCTTGTTGACCGCGAACAGCGACGCAGCCATCAGCGAGATCGGCAGCGGCGAGTACTGCGGCTGCTTGAGCAGCTCGGTCACGCGCGCACCCCGGTCGAGCTGCTTCTTCGTCGCCGCGTCGAGGTCCGAGGCGAACTGCGCGAACGCGGCGAGCTCGCGGTACTGCGCGAGGTCGGTACGGATGCCGCCCGACAGGCTCTTGATCAGCTTGGTCTGCGCGGCGCCACCGACGCGCGACACCGAGATGCCGGCGTTGATCGCCGGGCGGATGCCGGCGTTGAACAGGTTGGTCTCGAGGAAGATCTGGCCGTCGGTGATCGAGATCACGTTGGTCGGCACGAACGCCGAGACGTCGCCGGCCTGCGTCTCGATGACCGGCAGCGCGGTCAGCGAGCCGGTCTTGCCCTTGACCGCGCCGTTGGTGAACTTCTCGACGTAGTCGGCGTTGACGCGCGCGGCGCGCTCGAGCAGGCGCGAGTGCAGGTAGAAGACGTCGCCAGGGAACGCCTCGCGGCCCGGCGGGCGGCGCAGCAGCAGCGAGACCTGGCGGTAGGCGACGGCCTGCTTGGACAGGTCGTCGTAGATGATCAGCGCATCCTGGCCGCGGTCACGGAAGTACTCGCCCATCGTGCAGCCCGAGTACGCCGAGACGTACTGCATCGCGGCCGATTCGGAGGCCGACGCGGCGACGACGATCGTGTAGTCCATCGCGCCGTGCTGCTCGAGCGCGCGCACCACGTTCTTGATCGAGCTCGCCTTCTGCCCGATCGCGACGTAGATGCAGACCATGTCCTGGCCCTTCTGGTTGATGATCGTGTCGATCGCCACCGCGGTCTTGCCGGTCTGGCGGTCGCCGATGATCAGTTCGCGCTGGCCACGGCCGATCGGCACCATCGAGTCGATCGACTTCAGGCCGGTCTGCACCGGCTGCGACACGCTCTGGCGCGCGATGACGCCCGGCGCGACCTTCTCGATGACGTCGGTCATCTTCGCGTTGATCGGGCCCTTGCCGTCGATCGGCTGGCCGAGCGCGTTGACGACGCGGCCGATCAGCTCGGGGCCGACCGGCACCTCGAGGATGCGGCCCGTGCACTTGACGGTGTCGCCTTCGGAGATGTGCTCGTACTCGCCCAGGATCACCGCGCCGACCGAGTCACGCTCGAGGTTCAGCGCCAGGCCGAAGGTCGGCGTGCCGTCCTTGGTCGGGGGGAACTCGAGCATCTCGCCTTGCATCGCCTCCGACAGGCCGTGGATGCGGCAGATGCCGTCGGTCACCGACATCACGGTGCCCTGGTTGCGGATGTCCGTCGTGGCGCCGAGGCCCTCGATGCGGCTCTTGATCAGTTCCGAGATCTCTGCGGGATTCAGTTGCATGGGGGTGCTCCCTGGGGGACCGACGCCGGAGGCGATGCCTCAGGCCGTCAGAGCCACCTTCATTTGTTCCAGACGGGCCTTCACCGAGGTGTCGAGCACCTCGTCGCCGACGACGACGCGGATGCCGCCGATCAGCGACGGGTCGAGCTCGACCTTCGGGTTGAGCTTGCGCGCGAAGCGCTTCTCGAGCGTCGCGACGACGTCGGCGAGCAGCGCCGGCTCGATCGGGTAGGCGCTGTAGATCAGCGCGTCGGACACGCCGCTGCGCGCGTTGACGAGCGCGCGGAACTGCGTGGCGATCTCGCCCATCGCGGCCAGGCGCCCGTTGTCGATCACGGTGCGCAGCAGGTTCTTCGCGGCGTCGCCGAGCCACGGCTCCTTGACCAGCGAGACGATGACGTCGAACACCTGCTCGGGACGCACCTTCGGGTCGTCGGCGAACTCGCGCAGGCGCGGGTGCGCAGCCACGGCGGCGATCGCCGCGACCTGGTCGGCCACCGCGGCGGCATCGGCCGGCGGCACCGCCTTGAACAGCGCCTCGGCGTACGGGCGGGCGATGGTAGCGAGCTCAGCCATGGCTCACAGCTCGGCCTTGAGCTGGCCCAGCAAGTCGGCGTGCACGCTGGCGTTGATCTCGCGCTTCAGGATCTGCTCGGCGCCCTTGACGGCGAGCGTCGCGACGTCCTCGCGCAGCGCCTCGCGGGCCTTGACGGCCTCCTGCTCGGCCTCGGCCTTCGCGGCAGCGATGATCTTGGCCGCTTCGGCGGACGCGCGGCTCTTGGCTTCCTCGATCATCGACTGCGCCAGACGCTCGGCGTCGGCCAGGCGCTTGGCGGCGTCGTCGCGCGCGGCGGCGAGCTGCTCCTCGACACGCTTGTTCGCGAGCGCGAGTTCGGACTTCGCCTTGTCGGCGGCGGACAGGCCTTCGGCGACTTTCTGCGCCCGCTCGTCGAGCGCCTTGACGATCGGCGGCCAGACGAACTTCATCGTGAACCAGACCAGGATCAGGAACACGATCATCTGGGCGATGAGGGTAGCGTTGATGCTCACTTCAGGGCCTCAATCGGTGATGACGGTGGCGGCGCGGCACGCACGGCGCGCCGGATCGCGGTCGGGCAATTACTTCGGCAGGTTGGCGATCTGGCCGAGGAACGGGTTGGCGGTGGCGAACCACAGCGCGATACCGGTACCGATGATGAACGCCGCGTCGATCAGGCCGGCGAGCAGGAACATCTTGGTCTGCAGTTCGCCCATCAGCTCGGGCTGGCGCGCGGCCGATTCGAGATACTTGCTGCCCATGATGCCGATGCCGATGCAGGCACCGACAGCGCCCAGACCGATGATCAGGCCGGCGGCGATGGCGACGAAGCTGATGACTTCCATGATGACTCCCAGTCAGTAGGTTTCGGGTTGGAGGGGAAACGGAAAGCGAAACGACTCAGTGCGCGTCGTGAGCCTGGCCGACGTAGACCAGCGTCAGCATCATGAACACGAACGCCTGCAGCGTGATGATCAGGATGTGGAAGATCGCCCACACGCTGCCCGCGATGATGTGGCCGATCATCAGCCCGATGCCGGTGCCCGACAGCGACCAGGCGCCACCCATCAGCGCGATGAGGATGAAGATCAGCTCGCCGGCGTAGAGGTTGCCGAACAGACGCATCCCGTGCGAGACGGTCTTCGCGACGAACTCGATGATCTGCATCGCGAAGTTGACCGGCCACAGCAGGAAATGGTTGCCGAACGGCGCCGTGAACAGCTCGTGCACCCAGCCGCCCAGCCCCTTGATCTTGACGTTGTAGTACAGGCAGATCAGCAGCACGGTGACCGACAGGCCCATCGTGATCGACAGGTCGGCCGTGGGCACGACGCGCATGTAGTCCTTCATGCCGAGCGCCGGTCCGGCGACGTGCCACATCTGCGGGATCAGGTCGACGGGGAGCAGGTCCATGAAGTTCATCATGAACACCCACAGGAACACCGTCAGCGCCAGCGGGCCGACGAACTTGCGGCTGGTGGCGTTGTGCACGATGCCCTTGGCCTGCGTGTCGACCATCTCGACAAGGAACTCGACGGCGGCCTGGAAGCGCCCCGGCACGCCCGAGGTCACCTTGCGCGCGGCCAGCCACAGCACCAGGCACACGAGCACGCCCAGCGTGACCGAGAAGAACAGCGAGTCGAGGTTGAGGTACGAGAAGTCGACCGGCGTCGACTGCGGCGGGTACTTGTTCTGCAGGTGCACCAGGTGGTGCTGAACGTATTCGCCCGGAGTGGGCGCGTTTGCGCTGGCAGCCATCGTCTAAGCCCGTTGCGTCGCGTCGTCGTCAGCGGCGGCGCCACAGCAGCGCCACCCAGTACACCTTGAGGCACACCACCAGGCCCACCAGCAACGCCGGCCAGCTCAGTGGCTGCACGATCCGAGAAGCCAGCATCAGCATGGCCACCGAGACCCCAATTTTCACGAACTCCCACAACATGAAGCTGACGGCACTGCCGCCAGGCGACATGCTGGAAAGCCGGCTGGTCATGCCGCGCGCCATCAAGGCCCCCGGCACCACCACGACGGCCGCGCCGTACAGCGCGGACCAGCCGATCGCCGCTTCACGGGTGATGGCCACGCCAAGCGCCGCCACCGCCAGCCCGATCACGATCTGCACCGCGACCACCCGCCACGGCGATACCGGCGGGTTCTTCTCCCTCAATGCCGCGGCCTGCTCCCGCGTCAAGGGCACGAAGCCGCGATCCGCCGCTTCGATCTCGTCGTCGGCCCAGACGTCTCGCCGATCGGGCCGTTTGCCTGATGGCCGCTCGGACATCGGAGCCTCTGTCGAATCCACCCTTGCGCCCTTTCTCAGGCAGCAAAGCCAATCGATTATAGGAGCAAACCCGCCGCCTTCCGCGGTGCGTGCGTGGGCGCTGTCGCGCGCGGCGGCTTTGTGCCGTCGCCGCGCACCCCGACCGCAGCCGCTGCCGATAATCCCGCGCATCGCCGGAACCCGCGGCGCCTCGCGCCTTCGAAGCCGCATGACCCTCTTGCGCCGCCTGCTGTTCGCCGCCCTCGCCGCGGTCGCGCCGGCACTGGCCATCGCGCTGACGACGCAGCCCGCCGTCGTCGTGACGGAACAGGTGCGTGCCGAACTGCTCGCGCACGCCCCCGAAGGCGTCGCGCCGGGCAAACCCCTGTGGCTCGGCCTCGCGATCGACCACGCGCCGCACTGGCACACCTACTGGAAGAACCCGGGCGACTCGGGGCTGCCGACGACACTCGAGTGGACGCTGCCGCCGGGCTTCGTCGCCGGCGACATCGAGTGGCCGACGCCCCAGAAGCTGCCGGTGGGCCCGCTGATGAATTTTGGCCACGAAGGCCGCCTGCTGCTGCCGGTGCGCGTGACGGTGCCCGACGATTTCAGCGGCGCGACGTTGCCGGTGCGGCTGCGCGCCGACTGGCTGGTGTGCAAGGACGTGTGCATCCCCGAGGGCGGGGAATTCGCGCTCGAGATCCCGGCGCAGGCCGCGACGTCGGCGCACGCGGCGCGGTTCGAGGCGGCGCTGGCGCAACGCCCGCAGCCGGTCGAGGCGCAGGCACGCGCGCGCGTCGAAGGCGGCGCGCTCGTCGTCACCGCTGCGGCGCTGCCCGAAGGGCTGCGCGGCCGCGACCTCGACTTCTTTCCCGAACTGCCGGGCGTGATCGACAACGCCGCGCGCACGTCGCAGCGCTGGGACGGCGCGACGTGGGAGGTGCGTGTGCCGCTGTCGGCGCAGCGCAGCGAGGCACCGGCACGCATGGTCGCCGTGCTCGCGGCGCCGGGCGGCGGCGCGGGCGTGCAGATCGCGTTCGAGGTCGCCGGCCCGTGGCCGCCGCCGGGCAGCGTGCCGCTGGCCGCCGCACCCACGCCGGCGCCGCAGGCCGCGCCCGCCGCGCCCCCCGCATCGAAGGCAGCGCCCGGTTTCGTGCTCGCACTGCTGCTGGCGATCGTCGGCGGCTCGCTGCTCAACATGATGCCGTGCGTGTTCCCGGTGCTGTCGCTGAAGGTCATGGGCTTCGCCGCGCACGCACACGAGCGCCGCGCGCTGCTGACCGGCGGACTGGCCTACACCGCCGGCGTCGTCGTCTCGTTCGTCGCGCTCGCCGCGCTGCTGCTCGTGCTGCGCGCCGGCGGCGAGCAGCTCGGCTGGGGATTCCAGCTGCAGTCGCCGGCCTTCGTCACCGCGCTGGCGCTGCTGTTCACGCTGATCGGGCTGAACCTGGCCGGCGTGTTCGAGTTCGGGTCGGTGCTGCCGGGCAACCTGGCGGCACTGCGTGCGCGCCACCCGATCGCCGACTCGGCGCTGACCGGTGTGCTCGCGGTGGCGGTCGCGTCGCCGTGCACGGCGCCGTTTATGGGCGCGTCGCTCGGCGTCGCGGCGACGCTGCCGGCGCCGCAGGCCCTGTCGATCTTCGCCGCGCTCGGCCTGGGCATGGCGCTGCCGTACCTCGCGGCCAGCGCCTGGCCGGCGCTGGCGCGCGCACTGCCGCGGCCGGGTCCGTGGATGGCTCGCTTCAAGGCGCTGATGGCGTTCCCGATGTTCGCCACCGTCGTGTGGCTGCTGTGGGTGCTGGGCCAGCAGGTCGGCATCGACGGCGCGGCCGGCGTGCTCGGCCTGCTGGTGGCGGTGGCGTTCGTCGCATGGGCGCTCGGCACGCCGGGGATGGGTCGCGGTGCGCGCGCCGGCTTCGGCGTGGTGTCCGTCGCGGTGCTCGCGCTGACGCTCGCGTGGGCGCTGCCGGCGCTGCGCGAGACACCGCCCGCGGCTGCCGCGGCACCGAGCGAAGAACGCTGGCAGCCGTGGAGCGCCGAGCGCGTGGCCGAGCTCAACGCGCAGGGCCGCACCGTGTTCGTCGACTTCACGGCGGCGTGGTGCGTGACCTGCCAGTTCAACAAGCGCACCGTGCTCGGCGACCCCGTCGTGCTCGCCGATTTCGAGCTCCACCGCATCGCACTGATGCGCGCCGACTGGACGCGACGCGACGCGGCGATCACCGCCGAACTCGCGCGGCTCGGCCGCAACGGCGTGCCGGTCTATGCGATCTACCGGCCGGGCGGCGCGGCGCCGCAGCTGCTCAGCGAGCTGCTGTCGGTGCAGGAGGTGCGCTCGGCGATCGCCGCCACCAAAGTCGCGGGCCCGTAGCCGACCGGTTCGCGCCGCCGTTCCCGCCTGCTGTCAAGGAGACGTCGATGATCGCGAGAACCCTCCGAGCCGCCGCCGCGGCGGTCGTGCTGGGCGCCACCGCCGCCACGGCGGCCACCGTCGGCCAGCCGGCGCCGGCCTTCACGGCGCAGGACGTGCACGGCAGGACAGTATCGCTGGCCGACTTCAAGGGCACACCGGTGGTGCTCGAGTGGATCAACCCCGGCTGCCCGTTCGTGCGCAAGCACTACGACAGCGCGAACATGCAGGCCACACAGAAAGAGGCGCTCGCCAAGGGCGCGGTGTGGCTCGCGATCAACTCGACGGCCACGACGTCGCGTGACCACCTCGCGCCCGCCGCGATGGCGCAATGGATGCAGCAGCAGGGCGCGGCCGCGACGGCGACGCTGATGGACACCGACGGGCGCATCGGCCGCGCCTACGGCGCGCGCGTGACGCCGCACATGTACGTCATCGACGCGCAGGGCACGCTCGTCTACGCCGGCGCGATCGACAGCATCCCGAGTGCGCGCGCGAGCGACATCGCCAGGGCGACGAACCTCGTCCGGCAGGCGCTCGCCGAAGTCGTCGCCGGCCAGCCGGTGTCGACGCCGACGACGCAGCCCTACGGCTGCACGATCAAGTACGCCGACGGCTGAGCGACGCGCGCGCCCGCCGGCACGCGCGCAGGCTCAGCGCCCGAACGGCGCCACGCCGATCCACGCGGCGTGCAGCCAGAACGCGAACAGCGCCCACGCCGCGACGCCCACCGCCACCGTCGCCGCGGTGCCGGCCAGCGTACCGGCGGGGTAGACGGTGCCAGCGGCGCGGTCGCGCTGGCGCGCCGCGCGAAAGTCGAGCACGGCCCAGACGAGGAAGCCGCCGAACAGCAGCACGTCGGCCAGCGTGCCGTTGGCCAGCAGGTGCGCGAACGCCCAGACCTTGACCGACAGCACCATCGGGTGCTTCAGCCGCGCCTTGATGCCGTTGCGCGGCACGTAGGCGGCCGAGAGCATCACGAACGCGATGAGCGTCAGCAGGCTCGCGACGTGGCGCATCGCCAGCGGCGGCGTCCACAGCACGACGGGCGCCTGCCGCGCGAGTGCGTAGCCCCAGACGATCGCGACGAAGCCGGCCAGCGCGACGAGCGAGTACACGCCCTTCCAGACGCCGGGGCCGACGCGTGCGATCGTCGCGGTGCGCCAGCCCTCGGCGACGATGCGCACCGAATGCGTGCCGAGGAACAGCACGAGGCCGAGGATCAGGATCGTCATGGGGTTGCCGGGTCGCGAAAGACGGGTGCGATTCTCGTCGCGATCGCGCCCGCACGGCGCACTGCGGCTATGCTCGCCGCGCACCGCCCCGAACCCCGCAGGAGCCCCGCTTGAACGCCACACCGCCACGCCCGATCCGCTACTGGTGGGAGGACTTCCCGGTCGGCAGCGTGCGCGAGTTCGGCGGCTTCGTCGTCACGCGCGAGGCGGTGATCGCGTTCGCGCGCGACTTCGACCCGCAGCCGTTCCACCTCGACGACGAAGCCGCCGCGGCATCGCTGTTCGGCCGCCTGGCGGCCAGCGGCTGGCACACCTGCGCGCTGACGATGCGCATGATGTGCGACGCCTACCTGCTCGACGCCGCGAGCCTCGGCTCGCCGGGCATCGACGAGCTGCGCTGGCTCAAGCCGGTCTACCCCGGCGACACGCTGCACGTGCGCATGGAAGTGCTCGAGGCCCGCCCGATGAACAGCCGTCCCGACGTCGGCCTCGTGCGCTGCCGCTGGGAGACGCTCAACCAGACGGGCGAGCTCGTGCTGACGATGCAGGGCTGGGGCATGTTCCGCCGTCGCCCTGCCGACGCGGCCGGCGCGGCTGCGGCTGCCTGAGCCGTCAGCGCACGTACAGCACGCGCGAGCCGAGCAGCGCGCCGCCCGGCCCATCGGTGACGCGCACCGTGACCTGCTGCGGCGCGAAGCCGGAGGGCAGCGCCGCCTCGCCGCTGACGCTGTGGTGCGTGCCGATCGACACCGCCACCGGCGGCAGCGTCACCGTCGTCTCGACACCGCGCTCGTTGCGCCCGGCCACGGCGAGCTGCATCTGCCCGGCCAGCGCACGGCCGCCCGCCGCGTCGCGCGTGAGCAGCACCTCGTAGGCCAGCGTGCCGCTGCCGGCGCGAAATCGCCCGGCGCGCACCGCCACCGCGCCGCCGCGCGGGTCGGGCGGCAGCGCCGCGACCAGCGCCGCGACGTCGGCGCGCAGCTGCTCGACGCTCTGGCGGCTCGCAGCCAGCTGGTCGGCCAGCGTCTTGCGCTCGGCCTGCGCCGCGTCGCGCTGGCGCTGCGCCTCGGCCAGCTCGGCGGCCAGACGCTGGCGTTCGGCGTCGGCCTGCTCGTAGGCCTGGCGCAGGCGCGTCGAGGCGTCGTAAGACAGCCGCGGCGGCAGCAGCTGCTCCTGCACGTAGATCACGCCGGCCACGCCGACGGCCAGGCCGAGCAGCAGCAGCACCAGCCAGCGCGGCAGGCCGCGCCGGCGGCGCCGGCCGTAACGGTCGAACTCGACCGGCTTGAACTCCCCCAGCATCGCCGTCGCTCTCCTTGCGGACAAAGGGCGAGGTTACCCCCGGACACGGGTGCCGATGCAACACGATGCTTCCGCCGGCCACCGGTGCGGACCGGCACGCCCCGGAACGGGTGCGCGGCGCCGCGGGTCGCAACGGCATGCAGCGACGCGACTGGCTCCTCGCGTGCGCCGCGGCGTCGACGCTGCCGGCGTGGGCCGCCGCCGCGCCCGACGGCGTCTGGCGCAAGACGATCCCGTCGAGCGGCGAGGCGGTGCCCGTCGTCGGGCTGGGCACCTGGCTGACCTTCGACGTCGGCGACGACCCGCTCGCGCGAGCGCGCGTGCAGCAGGTGCTGGCGCGCTTCGTCGCCGCCGGTGGCGGCGTGGTCGACTCGTCGCCGATGTACGGCAGCGCCGAGCGCGTCGTCGGCGACCTGCTGGCCACGCCCGAGCTCGCGCCGCACGCCGCGCGCGTGTTCACGGCCAGCAAGATCTGGACGCCGTTCGAGGTCACGGGCCGCGCGCAGCTGGCCGAGTCGCTGCGGCTGTGGCGCGTCGCGCGCATGGACCTGATGCAGGTGCACAACCTGCTCGCCACCGACGCGCACCTGAAGACGCTGCGCGCGGCGCGCGACGCCGGCCGCGTGCGGCTGATCGGCATCACGACCTCGCACGGCCGGCGCCACGACGAGGTCGCACGGCTGCTGCGCCGCGAGCCGCTCGACGTGCTGCAGATCACCTACAACCCCGCCGACCGCAGCGCCGAGCCGCTGCTCGATCTGGCCGCCGAACGCGGCGTCGCCGTGATCGTCAACCGCCCGTTCGACGGCGGCGACGCGCTGCGCCGGCTCGCGGGCCGGCCGCTGCCGGCGTGGGCGCGCGACGAACTCGGCGTGCAGACCTGGGCCGCGTTCGTGCTGAAGTGGGAGGTCTCGCACCCGGCCGTCACCTGCGCGATCCCGGCCACGCGCAACCCGGTGCACTGCGACGAGAACATGGCCGCGCTGCACGGGCCGCGGCCGACACCGGCGCAGCGGCGGCGCATGGGCGACGTGCTGGCACAGGCCTGCGCGCGGCGAACGACGCGCCCCCGACGTCGGCAGTGGGTCCGACGCACCGCCCGCGATGCCGGTGCCACGGGCAAACCCGCGCGCGTGCGGTGGCAGGCCTGGCGTAGGCTGCACGCCTTTGCACCACCTGCGCGCTCGCCATGTCCCTGCACCGCCAGCTCCTGCAACGCCAGGCCGAAGGCCGCCCGATCCGCGTGGGGCTGATCGGCGCCGGCAAGTTCGGCTCGATGTACCTCGCGCAGGTGCCGCGCACGCCCGGCATGCACGTCGCGGCGATCGCCAACCTGTCGCCCGAAGCCGCGTGCCGCAACCTCGCGCGCGTGGGCTGGCCGCCCGAGCGGGTGCGTGCGACGTCGATCGACGCTGCGCTGAAGGACGGCACGACGTACGTCGGCGACGACTGGAAGGCGCTCGTCGCCCACCCGGCGATCGACGTCGTCGTCGAGTGCACCGGCTCGCCGGTGCACGCCGTCGACCACTGCCTCGAGGCGTTCGCGCACGGCAAGCACGTCGTCAACGTCACCGTCGAGGCCGACGCGTTCTGCGGCCCGTGGCTCGCGCGCGAGGCCGCGCGCGCCGGCGTCGTCTACACGCTCGCCTTCGGCGACCAGCCGGCGCTGATCTGCGACCTCGTCGACTGGGCGCGCACCTGCGGCTTTCCGGTGGTGGCCGCCGGGCGCGGCCACAAGTGGCTGCCGCACTTCGCGCAGTCGACACCCGAGACGGTGTGGGGCTACTACGGGCTGACGCCCGAGCAGGCCGCGCGCGGCGGTCTGAACCCGAAGATGTTCAACAGCTTCCTCGACGGCAGCAAGCCGTCGATCGAGAGCGCCGCGGTGGCCAACGCGACCGGCCTCGAGGTGCCGTCGAGCGGCCTCACGTACCCGCCGGCGAGCATTGCCGACATCCCGTTCGTCACGCGGCCGCAGAGCGAGGGCGGGCACCTCGAGAAGAAGGGCATGGTCGAGGTCATCAGCTCGCTCGAGGCCGACGGCCGCGCGATCCCGTACGACATCCGCATGGGCGTGTGGGTCACCGTCGAGGGCGAGACCGACTACATCCGCCACTGCTTCGAGGAGTACAACGCGCACACCGACCCGAGCGGGCGCTACTTCACGCTGTACAAGCGCTGGCACCTGATCGGCCTCGAAGTGGGCTACAGCGTCGCCAGCGTCGCGCTGCGCGGCGAGGCCACCGGCGTGGCGACCTGCTGGAACGCCGACGTCGTGGCCACCGCCAAGCGCGACCTCGCGCCCGGCGAGATGCTCGACGGCGAGGGCGGCTACACCGTGTGGGGCAAGCTGCAGCCGGCGGCAGCATCGCTGGCCTACCGCGGCGAGGGCGGCCTGCCGCTCGGGCTCGCGCACCAGGTCAAGGTCGTGCGGCCCGTGGCCCAGGGCCAGATGCTGAGCTGGAACGACGTCGCGATCGACACGGCGACGCGCGCGTACCGCGTGCGGCGCGAGATGGAGGCCGCGTTCGCCGCAGCGCCTGCGGCGCGCCACTGATGCCGCCGCGGCAACGAAAAGGGCCGGCAGCGCCGGCCCTTCGTCGTGCAGCGCGCGGCAGCCGCACTACTCGATCGCCTTGACCATGTCCTCGACGACCTTCTTCGCGTCGCCGAAGACCATCATCGTCTTGTCCATGTAGAACAGCTCGTTGTCGAGGCCGGCGTAGCCGGCAGCCATCGAGCGCTTGTTGACGATCACCGTCTTGGCCTTGTAGGCCTCGAGGATCGGCATGCCGTAGATCGGGCTGCCCTTCTGCAGCGCGGCCGGGTTCACGACGTCGTTGGCGCCGAGGACGATCGCGACGTCGGTCTGGCCGAACTCGGCGTTGATGTCCTCCATCTCGAACACCTGGTCGTACGGCACCTCGGCCTCGGCGAGCAGCACGTTCATGTGCCCCGGCATGCGCCCGGCCACCGGGTGGATCGCGTACTTGACGCTGATGCCCTTGTGCGTGAGCTTCTCGGCCAGCTCCTTGACCGCGTGCTGCGCGCGCGCGACCGCCAGGCCGTAGCCCGGCACGATGATCACCGTCTCGGCGTTGCTGAGGATGAACGCCGCGTCGTCGGGGCTGCCGCTCTTGACGGTGCGCTGCGGCTGCGCGCCGCCCGCCGCCTGGCCCGCCTCGCCGCCGAAGCCGCCGAGGATGACGTTGAAGAACGAGCGGTTCATCGCCTTGCACATGATGTAGCTCAGGATCGCACCCGAGCTGCCCACCAGCGAGCCGGCGATGATCAGCATGCTGTTGTTCAGGCTGAAGCCGATGCCCGCCGCGGCCCAGCCCGAGTAGCTGTTGAGCATCGAGACGACGACCGGCATGTCGGCGCCGCCGATCGGGATGATGATCAGCACGCCGAGCACGAAGCTCAGCGCCAGCATCGCGAAGAACGCGGCCCAGTTCTCGGTCAGCGCGAACACGATGCCGAGCGCGATGGTGGCGATGCCGAGCACGAGGTTGAGCAGGTGCTGGCCGTTGAAGACCACCGGCGCGCCCTGGAACAGGCGGAACTTGTACTTGCCGCTGAGCTTGCCGAACGCGATCACCGAGCCGCTGAACGTGATCGCGCCGATCGCCGCGCCGAGGAACAGCTCGATCTTGTTGCCCACCGGGATCGGCTGGCCGTGCCCGGCGATGCCGAAGGCCCACGGCTCGGCCACCGCCGCGACGGCGATGAACACCGCCGCCAGGCCGACCATGCTGTGCATGAAAGCCACGAGCTCGGGCATCTTCGTCATCTCGACGCGCTTGGCCATGACCGCACCGGCGGTGCCGCCCACGAGCAGGCCCGCGAGCACCCACACCATGCCCTGCGCCGAGCCTTGGCCCATCTGGCCGGCGAGCTTCACGATCAGCGCCGCGGTGGTCAGGATGGCGATCGCCATCCCGGTCATGCCGAAGACGTTGCCGCGGATCGACGTCGTCGGGTGGCTCAGGCCCTTGAGCGCCTGGATGAAGCAGACGCTCGCGACGAGGTACAGCAGCGTGACGACGTTCAGGCTCATGCCTTGTCTCCCGCGGCCGGGGCCTTCTTCTCTTTCTTCTTGAACATCTCGAGCATGCGCCGCGTGACGAGGAAGCCGCCGAACACGTTGACGGCAGCCAGCGCGACCGCGAGCACGCCCATCGTCTTGCCCAGCCCGCCCTCGGTCAGCGCGGCGGCGAGCATCGCGCCGACGATGACGATCGCGCTGATCGCGTTGGTGACGGCCATCAGCGGCGTGTGCAGCGCCGGCGTCACGTTCCACACGACGTGGTAGCCGACGTAGATCGCGAGCACGAAGATGATCAGGTTCAGGATGATCGGCGAGACGGCGTCCATGCTCAGCTCCTCTTGACCTGGCCGCCCTGCGTCATCAGGCAGGCGGCGACGATGTCGTCGTCGGCGGGGATCTGGAACGTGCCGTCCTTCGACAGCACGAGCTTCAGGAAGTCGAGCACGTTGCGCGCGTACAGCGCCGATGCGTCGGCGGCCACGAGCGCAGGCAGGTTGGTTTCGCCGACGATCGTCACGCCGTGCTTGACGACCGTCTTGCCGGCCTCGGTCAGCGGGCAGTTGCCGTCGGTGCCCGCGGGCCCCTTGCCGGCGGCCATGTCGACGATCACCGAGCCCGGCTTCATCGACTTGACCATGTCTTCCGTGATCAGCACCGGCGCAGGGCGGCCGGGGATCAGCGCGGTCGAGATCACGACGTCGGCCTGCGCGACGCGCTTGGCGACTTCGACCTTCTGGCGGTCGAGCCAGCTCTGCGGCATCGGCCGCGCGTAGCCGCCGACGCCCTCGGCGGCCTCGCGCTCCTCGGCGGTCTCGTACGGCACGTCGATGAACTTGGCGCCCAGCGACTCGACCTGCTCCTTCACGCTCGGGCGCACGTCGCTCGCCTCGATCACGGCGCCCAGGCGCTTGGCGGTGGCGATCGCCTGCAGCCCGGCGACGCCGACGCCGAGGATCACGACGCGCGCGGCCTTGATCGTGCCGGCGGCGGTCATCAGCATCGGGAACAGGCGCTGGTAGGCGTTGGCGGCGATCATCACCGCCTTGTAGCCGGCGATGTTGGCCTGGCTCGACAGCACGTCCATGCTCTGCGCGCGCGTCGTGCGCGGCGCCGCCTCGAGCGCGAAGCTCGTGAGGCCGGCGGCCGCGAGCCGGGCCAGCCCGTCGCGGTCGAACGGGTTGAGCATGCCCACGAGCACCGTGCCGGGCTTCATCAGGCTCAGCTCGTCGGCGTCGGGGCCGCGTACCTTGAGCACGAGCTCGCAGCCGAACGCGCCGGCGCGGTCGACGATCTCGGCGCCCGCGGCCACATACGCGGCGTCGGTGACGCTGGCAGCGACGCCGGCGCCCGACTGCACGCGCACTGTGTGGCCCTGCGCCTTCAATTTTTTGGCCGTCTCGGCCGTGACGGACACACGGGTCTCCCCCGCTGCCGTCTCCAGCGGCACGCCGATCAACATGGAGGCCTCCTCACCCGCTGCGGGCGCTTGCGATGGCGGGCGCCGGATTCCATGACACCTCGGTGTTCGCGCCCGCGGGCGGCGAGTTTATCTGCTGGCCGACGCCGCCGGCGCGTGCTGGGCGGCCCGCTAACATCGCTGCATGGCTGCACCGCGCTGGACCCCGAGCGTCACCGTCGCGGCCGTCGTCGAGCACGGCGGCCGCTACCTGCTCGTCGAGGAGGAGACGCCCGAGGGGCTGCGGCTGAACAATCCCGCCGGCCACCTCGATCCGGCCGAATCGCCGCTCGAGGGCGTCGTGCGCGAGGTGCTCGAAGAGACGGCGCGCGCCTTCACGCCGCGCGCGCTGCTCGGCGTGTACCTGTCGCGGTTCGTGCGTCCCGCGACCGGCGAGGACGTGACGTACCTGAGGCTCGCGTTCTGCGGCGACGTCGGCGAGCCCGCGCCGGGCCGTGCGCTCGACCACGGCATCGTGCGCACGCTGTGGCTGACGCCCGACGAGGTGCGCGCAAGCGCGGCGCGCCACCGCAGCCCGCTGGTGCTGCGCTGCATGGAAGACCACCTCGCGGGACGGCGCCTGCCGCTCGACGCGATCGTCGCCGACGACTCGATCTACCGCCCGCCGGCCAAGACCTGAGGGGGCGCACCGCGGCCCGCGCGCGGGCATCATCGGGTTCTTGCCGAAGGAGGACTGCGATGACCCAACCCCACTGCGCGCAGAAGGCGCCCTACCCGGTGGCCGTCGAGGCCGGCAAGGACTACTGGTGGTGCGCCTGCGGGCTGAGCAAGAAGCAGCCGTTTTGCGACGGCTCGCACCAGGGCGGGCCGTTCACGCCGGTCAAGTACAGCGCCACCGAGTCGAAGACGGTGTACTTCTGCGGCTGCAAGGCCAGCGCCGGCAAGCCGCTGTGCGACGGCACGCACCGCACGCTCTGACCGCGCAGGCGGCGCGCGGCGGCCGCCGATAATCGGGCGCGATGTCGTCCCCCCGCACGCAGCGCGTCGTCGTCGGCCTCAGTGGCGGCGTCGATTCGGCCGTCGCCGCATGGCTGCTCAAGCAGCAGGGCTACGACGTCGTCGGCCTGTTCATGAAGAACTGGGAAGACGACGACGACAGCGAGTACTGCTCGTCGCGCCAGGACTGGCTCGACGCCGCGTCGGTGGCCGACGTGATCGGCATCGACGTCGAGCACGTCAACTTCGCCGCCGAGTACAAGGACCACGTGTTCGCCGAGTTCCTGCGCGAGTACGCGGCCGGTCGCACGCCGAACCCCGACGTGCTGTGCAACGCCGAGATCAAGTTCAAGGCGTTCCTCGACCACGCGCTGCGCCTGGGCGCCGAGAAGATCGCCACCGGCCACTACGCGCGCGTGCGCGAAGCGGGCGGGCGCTTCGAACTGCTCAAGGGCGTCGACCCGGCAAAGGACCAGAGCTACTTCCTGCACCGGCTCACGCAGGCGCAGCTGGCCAGGACGCTGTTCCCGCTCGGCGGGCTGACCAAGGTGGAGGTGCGCCGCATCGCCGCCGAGATCGGGCTGCCCAACGCGGCGAAGAAGGACTCGACCGGCATCTGCTTCATCGGCGAGCGGCCGTTTCGCGAGTTCCTGAACCGCTACCTCAGCCACGCGCCGGGCGACATCGTCGACGACCGCGGACGCACGCTCGGCCGCCACGTCGGCCTGAGCTTCTACACGCTCGGCCAGCGGCAGGGACTGGGCATCGGCGGCGTCAAGGAACGCGGCGCGCCGCGCGGCGGCGGGGCGCATGCGCCGTGGTTCGTCGCGCGCAAGGACCTCGAGCGCAACCGGCTCGTCGTCGTGCAGGGACACGACCACCCGTGGCTGCTGTCGACGGCGCTCGAGGCCACCGACGCGAGCTGGGTCGCCGGCGTGCCGCCGGCGCCCGGCCGCTATGCTGCGAAGACGCGGTACCGGCAAGCCGACGCCGCCTGTGTGTTCACGCCCGGCGGCGCCAGCGCCTTCACGCTGCGCTTCGACACGGCGCAGTGGGCGGTGACGCCGGGGCAAAGCGCGGTGCTCTACGACGGCGACGTGTGCCTCGGCGGTGGCGTGATCGAGCGCACCGGCGACGCGCGCTGAGGTGACGTCGCCGCGCCGCGCGTCACTGCATGGCGTCGGGTCGCGGGTGCACGGTGCGCCACTGGCGCTCGGCGGGTTCGTCGTGGGTGGTGGTCGGGCCCAGCCAGTCGACGAACAGGCGCGCGCACACCGTCTGCAGCGGCTCGCCGGCCTGCGGGTGGCGCGCGATCAGCGCCAGATTGCGCGCGATCTTGTCGGCCGCGGCGAGGTGCGGCGTGCGGGCGTAGAACGTCAGCAGCGCGAGCGTGCCGCCGAGGATCGGCTCGAGCGGGCCGACCGGCGACGCCGAGCACGCGTCGTCGCTGCCGTCGGTGCTGCCGCAGTCGGGCGGGGTGAGGGTCGGACGGTGTCGGGCCATGCGGATCTCCTTCGCGGGGTTGGCGCCACCGGCCCCGCCAAGCGGCGCCGGCACACCGACTATATGCGAATGAGTCGCATTTAGTGCATGGCCTTGCCAACCCCTCACAGATCGAAGTCGTAATCGATCGTCACCGGCGCGTGGTCCGAGAAGCGCTGGTCGAGGTAGATCTGCTCGCGCCGCGCCCGCGCCGCGATGCCCGGCGTCGCGAGGTGGTAGTCGAGCCGCCAGCCGACGTTCTTCGCCCACGCCTGCCCGCGGTTGCTCCACCACGTGTATTGCTCGGGCAGCGGGTTCAGGCGCCGGAACACGTCGACGAGCGCGTCGCCCTCGAGCAGCGAGGTCAGCCACGCGCGCTCTTCGGGCAGGAAACCGCTGTTCTTCTGGTTGCTGCGCCAGTTCTTCAGGTCGATTTCCTTGTGCGCGATGTTGACGTCGCCCACCAGCACGAATTCGCGCTCGGCGGCCAGCCGGCGCAGGTGCGGGCCGATCTGCGCGAGGAAGCGGTACTTGGCCTCCTGCCGCTCGGGGCCGCTCGAGCCGCTCGGAAAGTAGCAGCTGACGACGCTGAACTTGCGCCGGCGGGTGTCGAACCGCGCCTCGACGTAGCGGCCCTCGGCGTCGAACTCGTCGCTGCCGAAGCCGGTCACGACGGCGCTGGGCACCTGGCGCGTGTACAGCCCGACGCCGGAGTAGCCCTTCTTCTGCGCGAAGTGGAAATGCCCCTGAAGATCGCCGATGCGGTCGAAGCGGCCGCTCACATCGGCAGCCTGGGCCTTGACCTCCTGCACGCCGATACAATCCGCAGCCGCCTGCGCGGCCCAGTCGAGGAATCCTTTGCTCGCCGCCGAACGGATGCCGTTCAGGTTGAGCGTGACGAGCCGAAAAGCCACCGTGATCTCCGCAGCGCCCACCCCCGCCGACCCGCTCGCCCAGGACTTCGTGAAGTTCGCGGTCGAGGCCGGGGTGTTGCGCTTCGGGGAGTTCAGAACCAAGGCCGGGCGGCTGTCGCCGTACTTCTTCAACGCCGGCCTGTTCGACGACGGCGCCAAGCTGGGCCGTCTCGCACAATTCTATGCACGTCGCCTGATCGATAGCGGGCTGCAGTTCGACCTGCTGTTCGGTCCGGCCTACAAGGGCATCGCGCTGGCCGCCGCGGTGGCGATCGAGCTCGCGCGGCTCGGTCACAACAAGCCCTTCGCCTACAACCGCAAGGAGGCGAAAGACCACGGCGAGGGCGGCAGCCTGGTCGGCGCGCCGGTGCGCGGGCGCGTGCTGATCATCGACGACGTGATCTCGGCCGGCACCTCGGTGCGCGAGTCGATCGCGCTGATCGAGGCCGCCGGCGCCACGCCGTGTGGCGTCGCGATCGCGCTCGACCGCCAGGAGCGCGCCACCGCCGCCGACGGCAGCGAGCTGCCGCATTCGGCCACGCAATACGTCACGTCGGAACTGAAACTGGGCGTGACGGCGATTGCGACGCTGGGCGACCTGCTCCAGTATCTGTCGACGACCCGGGACGCGGCACTGGCAGCGCACGCCGCGGCGGTGTCGGCGTACCGCGAGCGCTATGGAGTCTGACGTGAGCACCGCCCCGACCCCCGCCGTGCGCAGCAACGGCCGCGGCGTCGCGTGGCTGCTCGCCGGCTGGCTGGCGGGCGTCGCGCACGCGCAGACGCCCGGCGCGATCTACACCTGCACGACCCCCGACGGTCAGCGCCTGACGTCGGATCGCCCGATTCCCGCGTGCCGCAGCGTCGAACAGCGCGTGCTCAACCGCGACGGCTCGCTGCGGCAGATCGTGCCGCCGACGCTGACGGCCGAAGAGCTCGTCATCAAGGAAGCCGAGGAGCGCCGGCTGGCCGCGCAGCGGCAAGCGCAGCTGGACGCGGTGCGCCGCGACCGCAACCTCAAGCAGCGCTACCCCGACGAGGCCGCGCACCAGCGCGCGCGCGAAGCCGCGCTCGACGCCGTGCGGCTGGCGCTGCGCTCGAGCGAGCAGCGGCTGCAGGAGCTGCAGCGCGAGCGCGAGCCGCTGGTGGCCGAAACCGAGTTCTACGTCGGCCGCGAACTGCCCGCGACGCTGCGCCACAAGATCGAGGCCAACGAAGCCGCGCAGCAGGCGCAGCGCAACGCCATCGCGACGCACCGCGCCGAGATCGACCGCATCAACGGCGTCTACGACGTCGAGCTCGAGCGGCTGCGCAAGCTGTGGGCCGGCGCCCAGCCCGGCTCGCTGGGGCCGATGCGCTCGACCACGGTGCCGGTGGCCGCCGGCACCCCGACCGGCTCGCCGCGCTGAGCGCGCGGCCGCGCGCTCAGCCGCCGAGGCGGCGGCGCAGCAGTTCGTTGACCTGCGACGGGTTGGCCTTGCCCTGCGTCGCCTTCATGACCTGGCCGACGAGGGCGTTGAACGCCTTCTCCTTGCCGGCGCGGAACTCCTCGACCGATTTCACGTTGGCGGCGACCACCTGCTCGACGATCGCCTCGAGCGCGCCGGCGTCGCTCATCTGGCGCAGCCCCTTGGCGTCGATCAGCGCGTCGACGTCGGCGCCCTCGCCGGCCCACAGCGCATCGAACACCTGGCGCGCGGCGTTGTTCGACACCGTGCCGTCGACGACGCGCCGGATCAGCGCTGCCAACGTCGCCGGCGCCACCGGGCTCGCGTCGATCGTGCGCCCCTCGGCATTGAGCCGCTTGCTGACCTCGCCCATCAGCCAGTTCGCGACCAGCTTCGGCTGGCCGCAGCCGTCGCGCGCGGCCTCGTAGTAGCGCGCGAACGCGAGGCTTTGCGTCATCAGCGCCGCCGCGTCGGCCGCGAGCCCGTCGTCGCGGCGGAAGCGCTCGGCCATCGCCATCGGCAGCTCGGGCATGCCGGCGCGCACGCGTTCGATCCACTCGGGCGCGATCACGAGCGGTGGCAGGTCGGGGTCGGGGAAGTAGCGGTAGTCGTGCGCCTCTTCCTTGGTGCGCATCGCGCGCGTCTCGCCGGTGGCGGGGTCGAACAGCACGGTGGCCTGCTCGATCGGCAGGCCGTCTTCGAGGCGGTCGATCTGCCACTGCACCTCGAAGTCGATCGCCTGCTGCAGGAAGCGGAAGCTGTTGAGGTTCTTGATCTCGCGCCGCGTGCCGAACGGCTGGCCCGGCTTGCGCACGCTGACGTTGGCATCGCAGCGAAAGCTCCCCTCCTGCATGTTGCCGTCGCAGATGTCGAGCCACACGACGAGCGCGTGCAGCGCGCGCGCGTACTCGGCCGCCTCGGCGCTCGAGCGCATGTCGGGCTCGGACACGATCTCGAGCAGCGGCGTGCCGGCACGGTTCAGGTCGATGCCGGTGAGGCCGTGGAAGTCCTCGTGCAGGCTCTTGCCGGCGTCTTCCTCGAGGTGCGCGCGCGTCAGCCGCACGCGGCGGGTCTGGCCGTTCAGCACGAACTCGACCTGCCCGCCCTGCACGACCGGGATCTCGTACTGGCTGATCTGGTAGCCCTTCGGCAAGTCGGGGTAGAAGTAGTTCTTGCGCGCGAAGATCGACAGCGGCGCGACCTTCGCGCCCACCGCGAGCCCGAAGCGGATCGCACGCTCGACGGCGCCGCGGTTGAGCACCGGCAGCGTGCCGGGCAGCGCGAGGTCGACCGCGCAGGCCTGCGTGTTCGGCGGCGCACCGAAACGCGTCGACGCGCCGCTGAAGATCTTGCTCGCCGTCGACAGCTGGGCGTGCGTCTCGAGGCCGATGACGACCTCGTAGCCGCGGATCAGTGCCGGCGCGGTCACTGGACCACCCTCCGGTCACTGCGTGACCACCTCCCCGAGGGAGAAACGCGCTCCCGTCGGAGCGGCCGTGCGGGAGCGCTCATCGCGTGCCCTCCTGCGGTTCGCGGGTGTGGAAGTCGGTCGCCTGCTGGAACGCGTGCGCCGCGTGCAGCAGCGTGCCCTCGGCGAAATGGTTGCCGATCAGCTGCAGCCCCACCGGCATGCCGCCCGCGCCGAAGCCGGCCGGCACGCTCATGCCGGGCAGCCCGGCCAAGCTCGCCGGCAGCGTGAAGATGTCGGCGAGGTACGCCTTGACCGGATCGTCGGCGCCTTCGCCGAGCTTCCACGCCACCGTGGGCGCCACCGGCCCGGCGATCACGTCGCACTGCGCGAAGCACTGGCGGAAATCGTCGGCGATCATGCGGCGCAGCTTCTGCGCCTGCAGGTAGTACGCGTCGTAGTAGCCGTGGCTGAGCACGTAGGTACCGATCATGATGCGGCGCTTGACCTCGGGCCCGAACCCCTCGGCGCGCGTCTTTTTGTACATGTCGAGCAGGTCGTCGTAGCGCGCGGCGCGGTGGCCGTAGCGCACGCCGTCGAAGCGCGACAGGTTCGAGCTCGCCTCGGCCGGCGCGATGATGTAGTAGACGGGGATCGACAGCTCGGTGCGCGGCAGGCTGACGTCGACGAGCGTCGCGCCGAGCTTCTCGAACTCGGCGAGCGCGGCGCGCACGGCCGTGGCGACGTCGGCCGCGAGCGCCGCGGGGAAGAACTCGCGCGGCAGCCCGATGCGCAGGCCGGCGAGCGGCTTGGCGGGCGTCGCGCCATCGCGCGGCGCGAGCATCTGTGCGTGGTAGTCCTGCGGGGGGCGCTGCGCGCTCGTGCTGTCGCGCTCGTCGAAGCCGCTCATCGCCGACAGCAGCAGCGCGCAGTCCTCGGCGCTGCGCGCCAGCGGGCCCGCCTGGTCGAGGCTGGAGGCGAACGCGATCATGCCGTAGCGCGAGCACACGCCGTAGGTCGGCTTGATGCCGGTGACGCCGCAGAAGCTCGCCGGCTGGCGGATCGAGCCGCCGGTGTCGGTCCCGGTGGCTGCGGGCAGCAGCCGCGCGGCCACCGCCGCGGCCGAGCCGCCCGACGAGCCGCCGGGCACGCGCGCCGGGTCCCACGGGTTGCGCACCGGGCCGTAGGCCGAGTTCTCGTTGGCCGACCCCATCGCGAACTCGTCGCAGTTGAGCTTGCCCAGCGTGACCGCACCGGCCGCCGCGAGGCGCGCGACGACGGTGGCGTCGAACGGGCTGCGGTAGCCGGCGAGCATCTTCGATCCGGCCGTCGTCGGCAGGCCGCGCGTGACGAAGATGTCCTTGTGCGCGATCGGCACGCCGGTCAGCGGCGTCGCGTCGCCGCGGGCGCGGCGCGCGTCGGCGGCGCGCGCAGCGGCGAGCGCGGCGTCGGCGTCGACGGCGAGGAAGGCGCCGAGTTGTTCGTGCGCGGCAACGCGCGTCAGCAAATGTTGCGTCAGTTCGGCGCTCGAGAACTCGCCGCGCGCGAGCGCGCGGTCGATCTCGGCCACGCCGAGGCGGTGCGCGTCGCCGCTCATTCGATCACCTTCGGCACGAGGTACAGCCCGTCCTCGACCGCCGGCGCGCTGCGCTGGTTGGCCTCGCGCTCGTCGCCTTCGGTGACGACGTCGTCGCGCAGCCGCAGCTCGACCGCCGCGACCGCCGACAGCGGCGTGTACAGCGGCTCGACGCCCGAGGTGTCGACCGCGCTCATGCGCTCGACGATCGAGAAGAAGCCGTTGAGCTGGGCCAGCATCGCCGCGGGCTCGTCGCCGCGCAGTTCGAGCCGCGCGAGGTGCGCGATGCGGCTCACGTCGTCAGGGGTCAGGGCCATCGGTGCTTCGGGTCGCGAGACGGCGTTCGCGCCGTCCGTCGGTGGGCATCAGGGGGTGGATCGCAGCCCTTCTCGGGCGCTGCCGGCCGGTCTGCGATCGAGAACGATCGGGTATTATCGTGCGCAGTCAGAACCCACCGGCCGGGTCCGCGTCGATCTCCAGCGGGGCCTCGCCCGGCGGGTTTTTTCGTACCCGCTGCCGCTGTGCCCACGCCGACGCCGCGGACCGTTCACGCACCGTCCCTCCACCGCACCGCGATGCCGCCCGCCCGATCGCCGCGGACCCCGTGGCCCGCCGAGTGCCTCCGAGGCGACGCACCGCCAAGCTGACATGTTCGAATCCTTTCGTCGCTACTTCTCGACGGACCTCGCCATCGACCTCGGCACCGCCAACACGCTGATCTACGTGCGCGGCAAGGGCATCGTGCTCGACGAGCCCTCCGTCGTCGCGATCCGCCACGAAGGTGGCCCGAGCGGCAAGAAGACGATCCAGGCCGTCGGCCACGAGGCCAAGGCGATGCTCGGCAAGGTGCCCGGCAACATCGAGGCGATCCGCCCGATGAAGGACGGCGTCATCGCCGACTTCACCGTCACCGAGCAGATGCTCAAGCAGTTCATCAAGATGGTGCACCCGCGCTCGATGATGAAGCCGAGCCCGCGCATCATCATCTGCGTGCCCTGCGGCTCGACGCAGGTCGAGCGCCGCGCGATCCGCGAGTCGGCGCTCGGTGCCGGCGCGAGCGAGGTCTACCTGATCGAGGAGCCGATGGCCGCGGCGATCGGCGCCGGACTGCCGGTGTCGGAGGCGTCGGGCTCGATGGTCGTCGACATCGGCGGCGGCACGACCGAGGTCGGCGTGATCTCGCTCGGCGGCATGGTCTACAAGGGCAGTGTGCGCGTCGGCGGCGACAAGTTCGACGAGGCGATCATCAACTACATCCGCCGCAACTACGGCATGCTGATCGGCGAGCCCACCGCCGAGGCGATCAAGAAGCAGATCGGCAGCGCGTTCCCCGGCTCCGAGGTCAAGGAGATGGAGGTCAAGGGGCGCAACCTCAGCGAGGGCGTGCCGCGCAGCTTCACGATCAGCTCCAACGAGATCCTCGAGGCGCTGACGGACCCGCTCAACCAGATCGTCTCGGCGGTCAAGAACGCGCTCGAACAGACGCCGCCCGAGCTCGGCGCCGACATCGCCGAGCGCGGCATGATGCTCACCGGCGGCGGCGCGCTGCTGCGCGACCTCGACCGGCTGCTCGCCGAGGAGACCGGGCTGCCGGTGCTGGTGGCCGAGGACCCGCTGACCTGCGTCGTGCGCGGCTGCGGCATGGCGCTCGAGCGCATGGAGCGCCTCGGCTCGATCTTCACCTACGAGTAACACCGGGCCAAGGGCGCCGGGGCGCCGCGCACCATGCCGCTGGGCACGCTCGACCGCACCCCCCCGCCGTTCTTCCGCCAGGGCCCCTCGGCCCTGACACGACTCGTGTTCTTCTCGTCGCTGGCGGTGTTCCTGATGGTCGCCGACACGCGCTTCGAGATCGTGCGCCACGCGCGCGCAGCGATCGCCACCGTGCTGCACCCGGTGCAGGTCGCGCTGCGCGTGCCGGTGGAGATGGCCGTGGGCGGCAGCGAGTACCTGCGCGGGCTGACCCGCGCGCTGGCGGCCGAGCGCCACGCGCAGGAACAGCTCGCCGCGCAGGCGGTGCGGCTCGCGCGCGCCGACCGCCTCGAGGCCGAGAACGCGGCGTTGCGCGACCTGCTCGGGCTGCGCCCGGCGCTGGCGACGCGCTCGATCGCCGCCGAGGTGCTGTACGAGGCGGCCGACCCGTTCTCGCGCAAACTGTTCGTCGACCGCGGCGCGACGCACGGCGTCGTCGCCGGCGCGCCGGTGGTCGCGCCGCAAGGCGTCGTCGGCCAGGTCACGCGCGTGTACCCGCTGTCGAGCGAGGTGACGCTGCTGGTCGACAAGGACGCCGCGATCCCCGTGCTCAACGCGCGCACCGGGCAGCGCAGCCTGGCCTACGGCGGCGCGCTGCGCGGCACCGCGATGGAACTGCGCTTCCTGCCCGGCAACGCCGATGTCGCCGAGGGCGA
This sequence comes from Azohydromonas sediminis, assembly GCF_003574675.1. GTDB lineage: Bacteria > Pseudomonadota > Gammaproteobacteria > Burkholderiales > Burkholderiaceae_C > Calidifontimicrobium > Calidifontimicrobium sediminis. The sequence continues at coordinate 25,375 of NZ_QOAZ01000018.1, read as the reverse complement.
CGCGCTGCTGACATCGGGCGTCGACGGCGTCTACCCGAGTGGCCTGCCGGTCGCGCACGTGACCCGCGTCGAGCGTCAGGCCGACGGCGGCTTCGCCCGCGTGCTGCTGCGGCCGGCCGCGGTGCCCGACACGGTGCGCCACGTGCTGGTGCTCGAACCGCTGACGGTGCAGATGCCGCAGCGGCCGCCGACGACCGAGCGCGACGAGGTGCCGCCGCGGGAGCAGCGGCCATGAGCCACCGTGACGCGCGCCGCATCGCCCGCCGGGCGTCCCCGCAGGAGGCGGCGCCATGATCATGCCGCGCACCGGCGACGCGCTGCTGCTGCCGGTCAACCCGTGGTTCATCGCGCTGTCGCTGGCCGTCGCCCTGGCGCTGAACCTGGTGCCGGTGGGTCGCGTCGCGGCGATGCCCGACCTGCTCGCGCTGGCGCTGGTGTTCTGGAACGTGCACCAGCCGCGGCGCGTGGGCATCGGCGTGGCCTTCGCGCTCGGGCTGGCGATGGACGTGCACGAAGGCGCGCTGCTCGGCCAGCACGCGCTGGCCTATACGCTGCTGTCGTACTTCGCGATCACGATCCACCGCCGGCTGCTGTGGTTCGGCCTGTGGTCGCAGAGCCTGCAGCTGATCCCGCTGTTCGCCGCAGCCACCGCGGTGTCGCTGCTGGTGCGCATGGCCGGCGGCGCGCCGTTCCCGGGCTGGAGCCTGTTCGCCGCGCCTGTGATCCAGGCGCTGCTGTGGCCGCTGGCGACCTGGGTGCTGCTCGCGCCGCAGCGCCGTCCGCCCGATCCGGACGAGAATCGCCCTTTGTGACCGTGTCCGATGGCTGAGCTGAAGAACGTCGAGCTCGAGCTGCACCGCTTCCGCGGCCGCGTTCTGGCGGCCGCCGCGTTCGTGCTGCTGGGTCTGGCGCTGCTGGCCGCGCGCATGGTCTACCTGCAGGTGATCCGGCACGACGAGCTGGCCACACGCGCCGAGACCAACCGCATCGCCGTGCTGCCGGTGGTGCCCAACCGCGGGCTGATCGTCGACCGCCACGGCGTCGTGCTGGCGAGCAACTACTCGGCGTACACGCTGGAGATCACGCCGTCGAAGGTCAGCGACGTCGAGGCGACGATCGACGCGCTGGCGCAGATCGTCGAGATCCGCCCGAGCGACCGCCGCCGCTTCAAGCGGCTGCGCGAGGAGGGCAAGAGCTTCGACTCGATCCCGATCCGCACCAAGCTCAGCGACGAGGAGGTCGCGCGCTTCACCGCGCAGCGCTGGCGCTTCCCCGGCGTCGAGGTCAACGCGCGGCTGTTCCGCAGCTACCCGCTGGGCGAGACCGGCTCGCACATGATCGGCTACATCGGGCGCATCAACGCCGCCGAGAAGAAGGCGATGGAGGACTGGGACGAGGAGACCCAGGCCAACTACCGCGGCACCGAGTACATCGGCAAGCTCGGCCTCGAGCAGAGCTACGAGGCCGAGCTGCACGGCACCACCGGCTACGCCGAGGTCGAGACGACCGCCGGCGGGCGCGCGGTGCGCCAGCTGCGCAGCCACCCGCCGACGCCGGGCAACACGCTGGTGCTGTCGGTCGACATCCGGCTGCAGTGGCTCGTCGAGCAGCTGTTCGGCGACCGCCGCGGCGCGCTGGTGGCGATCGACCCGCGCAACGGCGAGGTGCTGGCCTTCGTCAGCAAGCCCACGTTCGACCCGAACCTGTTCGTCGACGGCATCGACCACGACAGCTGGCGCGAACTCAACGAGAGCATCGACAAGCCGCTGCTCAACCGCGCGCTGCGCGGCACCTACCCGCCGGGCTCGACGTTCAAGCCGTTCATGGCGATGGCCGCGCTGACCAGCGGCAAGCGCTCGCCGAACACCGTGATCCACGACGGCGGCACGTTCAACTTCGGCGGCCACCTGTTCCGCAGCCACGGCGACACCGGGCTCGGCCCGGTCGACATGCGGCGCTCGATCGTCAAGTCGAGCAACGTCTACTACTACTCGCTGGCCAACGAGATGGGCGTCGACCTGATGCACGAGCACCTGTCGCCGTTCGGCTTCGGCGCGCGCACCGGCATCGACCTGCACGGCGAGGTGACGGGCGTGCTGCCGTCGACGCAGTGGAAGCGCCGCACGTACAAGCGCCCCGAGCAGCAGCGCTGGTACGCCGGCGAGACGATCTCGCTGGGCATCGGCCAGGGCTACAACAGCTTCACGATGCTGCAGATCGCGCAGGCGATGGCCACGCTGGCTTCGGGCGGCCAGCGCTTCGAGCCGCGGCTGGTGCGCGAGATCGAGGACGTCGTCAGCGGCACGCGCCGCCCCGTCGAGCGCCCGGCGCGCCCGCCGCTGGCGCTGAACCCGGCGCACGTGCAGCTCGTGCTCGACGCGATGTACGGCGTGACGCAGGAAGGCACGTCGACGCGCGTGTTCGCCGGCGCACCGTACAAGAGCGGCGGCAAGACAGGCACCGCGCAGGCGGTGGGCATCCGCCAGAACGAGAAGTACAACGCTGCCAAGCTGGCCGAGCACCAGCGCGACCACTCGCTGTACGTGGCCTTCGCGCCGCTCGAGGCGCCGACGATCGCGCTGGCGGTGATCGTCGAGAACGCCGGCTTCGGCGCGGCCGCGGCCGCGCCGATCGCGCGGCGCGTGTTCGACTACTGGCTGCTCGGGCTCTTCCCGAGCGAGGAAGACATCGCGCTCACGCGCGAGGGCCGCTCGACGGCGCCGGTGGGCACGCCGCGGCGCGCCGACGAGGTGCCGCTGCCCGGCTTGACGACGGCGCCGGTGGCGGCGGCGCCGGCCGCGCACGAGCCGCGGCACGTGGCGATGCAGGCCACCGGCGCCGGGGTGGGCCGATGAACGGGGCGCACGCCGTCTTCGAGCGCCCGTCGCTGTGGCAGCGCGTGCGCCCGCTGCTGATCGGCTTCGACGCGTGGCTGATGCTGGCGGTGCTGCTGCTGGCCGCCGCGGGCCTCGTCGTGATGTACTCGGCCGGCTACGACCACGGGGCGCGCTTCTCGGGCCACGTGCGCAACATGCTGCTCGGCCTGGCGGTGCTGCTGCTGGTGTCGCAGGTGCCGCCGCAGCGGCTGATGGCGCTCGCGGTGCCGCTGTACACACTCGGCATCGCGCTGCTGGTGGCCACGGCGCTGTTCGGCATCACGAAGAAGGGCGCGACGCGCTGGCTCGACATCGGCGTGGCCGTGATCCAGCCCAGCGAGATCATGAAGCTGGCGCTGCCGATGACGCTGGCGTGGTGGTTCGACAAACGCGAGGGCCAGCTACGCGCGGCCGACTTCGCCGTCGCCGCAGGGCTGCTGCTGCTGCCGTTTGCGCTGATCGTCAAGCAGCCCGACCTCGGCACCTCGCTGCTGGTGCTGTCGGCGGGGCTGTTCGTGATCTTCTTCGCCGGGCTGCCGTGGCGGCTGATCGTGCCCGTGCTGGCGCTGGGCGCGGCGGGCGTCGTCGCGCTGATCGCCTTCGGCGACGCGATGTGCCAGCCCGGCGTCGACTGGGTCGTGCTCAAGGAGTACCAGAAGCACCGCGTGTGCACGCTGCTCGACCCGATGTCGGACCCGCTGGGCAAGGGCTTCCACGTGATCCAGGGGATGATCGCGATCGGCTCGGGCGGCCTGTGGGGCAAGGGCTTCATGAACGGCACGCAGACGCACCTGGAGTTCATCCCCGAGCGCACGAGCGACTTCATCTTCGCCGCGCTGGCCGAGGAGTTCGGGCTGGCCGGCGTCGTCGCGCTGCTGATCGGTTTCGCGTTCCTGATCGTGCGCGGCCTGGCGATCGCCGCCGAGGCGCCGACGGTGTTCTCGCGCCTGCTGGCCGGCGCGATCTCGCTGATGCTGTTCACCTACGTGTTCGTCAACATGGGCATGGTCAGCGGCATCCTGCCGGTGGTCGGCGTGCCGCTGCCGTTCGTGAGCTACGGCGGCACCGCGATGGTCACGCTCGGACTGAGCCTGGGCATGCTGCTGTCGATCGCCAAGAGCCGGCGCCTGATGCAGAGCTGACGCGATGGCACGGCCGCGCATCGGGGTGATCGGCATCGGCCTGATGGGGCTGCCGATCGCGCAGCGGCTGGCCGCGCAGGGCTACGCTGTGGGGGTGCGCGACGTCGACCCGCAGCGCGTCGCGCTGGCCGCACCGCTGCCGGCGGCCGACGACGCCGCGGCGCTGGCCGCGGCGTGCGACGTGCTGATCGTCGTCGTCGTCGACGCGCGCCAGACCGACGACGTCCTGTTCGGGCCCCGCGGCGCCGCCGACGCGCTGCGCCCGGGCCAGGCCGTGCTGCTGTGCCCGACGATCGGCCCCGACGACACCGAGCGCATCGCCGCGGCGCTGCAGGCGCGCGGTGTCGACGCGATCGACGCGCCGATGTCGGGCGGCCCGGCGCGCGCGCGCGACGGCACGATGAGCCTGATGGTGGCCTGCCCCGACGACGTGTTCGCGCGCCACGAGCCGCTGCTGCGCACGATGGCGTCGCGGCTGTTTCGCGTCGGCACGCGCGCCGGCGACGGTGCGCGCACGAAGCTCGTCAACAATCTGCTGGCGGCCGTCAACCTCGCCGGTGCGGCCGAGGCGCTCGCGCTGGCCGTGCAGCTCGGGCTCGATGCGGCACGCACGCTCGAGGTGATCGAGCAGTCCAGCAGTCAGAGCTGGATCGCCAGCGACCGGCTGCGCCGCGCGCTGGCCGGCGACGACACGCCGAGGGCCGCAACGGCGCTGCTCGCCAAGGATGCGGCGCTGGCGCTGGCCGCCGCACGCGCCGTCGGGCCCGAGCCGGTGCTCGGCGCCGCCGCGGCCGCGGTGTTCGCGCAGGCCTGCGCCGATGGCGATGCCGCGCGCGACGACGCGTGCCTCTTCGAGCGCGCGCTCGCACGGCGCCGCTGACGCGGGTGCGATCACGCCGTGCGCACACCACCGAGCGGGAAGCGCACCGTGAAGCGCGTGCCGGTGCCGCCGCCGGCGCGCGGGTGAGCGTCTTCGACGTCGATCTCGGCGCCGTGCTGCGTCGCGATCTCGCGCACGATCGCCAGCCCGAGCCCACTGCCGTCGACGTTGGTGCCCAGCGCGCGGTAGAAGGGCTGGAACACGAGTTCGCGCTCGGCCGCCGGGATGCCGGGGCCGGTGTCCTCGACCTGCAGCACGGCGACCTGGCCGAAGGGGTCGACGAGCACGCGCACCGTCACCGCGCCGCCGGCCGGGGTGTACTGCAGCGCGTTGTCGACGAGGTTGCGGATCAGCTCGCGCACCAGCACCGGCTGGCCCTGCAGCGTCGGGCGTGCGTCGGACAGCGAGGGCCCCTCGTAGCCGAGGTCGATGCGCTTGTCGATCGCCCGCGGCACGAAGTCCTCGACGGTCTCGATCGCCAGCTGGACGAGATCAACGTCCTGCTGGCGCAGCGCCTGCTCGCGGTCCTCGGCGCGCGCCAGCGCGAGCAGCTGGTTGACCATGTGCGCGGCGCGCTGGCTCGACAGCGCGATCTGCTCGAGCGAGCGCCGCACCGAGCGCGCGTCGCCGCCGGCGTCGATCTCGCGCTGCGCCAGCTCGGCCTGCATGCGCAGGCCCGCCAGCGGGGTCTTCATCTGGTGCGCCGCATCGGCGAGGAAGTGCTTCTGCGCGCTCATCGAGTGGTCCAGGCGCGCGAGCAGCTCGTTGATCGCGCGCACCAGCGGCGTGACCTCCTCGGGCGCCTCGCGCTCGGCGATCGGGCTCAGGTCGTGCGCCTCGCGCTGGCGGATGCGGTTCTGCAGCGCGTTCAGCGGCGCCAGCCCGCGCGCGAGCGCCAGCCACACGAGCACCACGGCCAGCGGCAGGATCACGAACTGCGGCAGGATCACGCCCTTGATGATCTCGGTGGCCAGCCGCGAGCGCCGGTCCAGCGTCTCGGCGACCTGCACCAGCGGCGGCATCTCGCGCCCCTCGAGCGGCACCGCGAGCCACAGGTAGGCCACGCGCACCGGCTCCTCGAGCATCGTGTCGTCGCGGAACTTGAGCACGCCGGGCTCGATGCGCTCGTCGACCGGCACGCGCAGGTTGCGGTCACCGGCCACCAGCTCGCCGCGCAGGCCGAGCACCTGGTAATACATCGCGCCGGCGTCCTCGCCGCGCAGCACGTCGGCCACCAGCACCGACACGCCCGGCGGCAGCCGCACCTCGCGCACGACGTCGGTGTGCACGACGACGCGCTGCGCGACGGTGCGCGCGAGCTCGCCGAGGTCGCGGTCGTAGGGCCGGTTCGCGATGCCCTGCGCGACGACCCACGTCAGCCCCATGCTCATCGGCCACAGCAGCAGCAGCGGGGCGAGCATCCAGTCGAGGATCTCGCCGAGCAGCGAACGCTGTTCAGGCCGGCGGGCGAACATCGTGCGCGCGAGGATACCGTCGCCGCGTCCTCGCGCCGGGCGCCGCCGGGCTTAGGGGGCGATCTTCTCGAGGCAGTAGCCCAGGCCGCGCACGGTCGCGATGCGGATCGGCCCCTGCTCGATCTTCTTGCGCAGGCGGTGGATGTAGACCTCGATCGCGTTGTTGCTGACCTCTTCGCCCCACTCGCACAGGCGCTCGACGAGCTGGTCCTTGCTGACCAGCCGCCCGGTGCGCTGCAGCAGCACCTCGAGCAGGCTGAGCTCGCGCGCCGACAGCTCGACCATCTGGTCGTTGATGTAGCACACGCGGCCGGTCGCGTCGAAGCTCAGCGGCCCGTGGCGGATCACGTTCGACGCGGTGCCCAGCCCGCGGCGCGTCAGCGCGCGCACGCGCGCCTCGAGCTCCTGCAGCGAGAACGGCTTGGCCATGTAGTCGTCGGCGCCGAGATCCAGCCCCTTGACGCGCTGCTCGACGCTGTCGGCAGCGGTCAGGATCAGCACCGGCACCGTGCTGCCGCGAGCGCGCAGCCGGCGCAGCACGTCCAGCCCGTGCATCTTCGGCAGGCCGAGGTCGAGGATCACGCAGTCGAACTCGTGCGAGGCCAGCGCCGCATCGGCCTCGCTGCCGCTGCACACCTGGTCGACCGCGTAGCCCGAACTGCGCAGCGAGCGCAACAGGCCATCGGCGAGCACCTGGTCGTCCTCGGCTATCAGAATGCGCATCGCTTCGTCTCCTTCGCCATCGGCCGCGCTCTTGCCGGGCGCGTTGTCGGCGGATTCTAGGGATTCGCGCCTGCCGGAGCGCCCGCGGGTACTGGATGCCCATCCAGTTGTGCCACAATCGCCGCATGCCACCGGAGGACCGCATGGACGCGCCCGTCAAAGCCCTGAACACCGAGAAAGCCAAGGCCCTGCAGGCCGCCCTCGCGCAGATCGAGAAGCAGTTCGGCAAGGGCTCGATCATGCGCCTGGGCGAGGGCGAGAAGATCGAGGACATCCAGGTCGTCTCGACCGGCTCGCTCGGGCTGGACATCGCGCTGGGCGTCGGCGGTCTGCCGCGCGGGCGCGTCGTCGAGATCTACGGCCCCGAGAGCTCGGGCAAGACGACGCTGACGCTGCAAGTCATCGCCGAGATGCAAAAGCAAGGCGGCGTGTGCGCCTTCATCGACGCCGAGCACGCGCTGGACGTGCAGTACGCGCAGAAGCTCGGCGTCAACCTCGCCGACCTGCTGATCAGCCAGCCCGACACCGGCGAGCAGGCGCTCGAGATCGTCGACGCGCTGGTGCGCTCGGGCTCGGTCGACCTGATCGTCGTCGACTCGGTCGCCGCGCTGACGCCCAAGGCCGAGCTCGAGGGCGAGATGGGCGACGCGCTGCCGGGCCTGCAGGCGCGGCTGATGAGCCAGGCGCTGCGCAAGCTCACCGCCACGATCAAGAAGACCAACTGCATGGTGGTCTTCATCAACCAGATCCGCATGAAGATCGGCGTCATGTTCGGCAACCCCGAGACGACGACCGGCGGCAACGCGCTGAAGTTCTATGCCTCGGTGCGCCTGGACATCCGCCGCACCGGCAGCATCAAGCGCGGCGAGGAAGTCATCGGCAGCGAGACCAAGGTCAAGGTCGTCAAGAACAAGGTCGCCCCCCCTTTCAAGACCGCCGAGTTCGACATCCTCTACGGCGAGGGCATCAGCCGCGAGGGCGAGATCGTCGACCTGGGCGTGGCCGCCAAGGTGCTCGACAAGTCGGGGGCCTGGTACGCCTACAACGGCGAGAAGATCGGCCAGGGCAAGGACAACGCGCGCGAGTTCCTGCGCGAGAACCCCGAGCTGGCACGCGAGATCGAGAACAAGATCCGCGAGTCGCTCGGCGTGGCGCCGCTCGCCGCGCCAGCCGACGGGGCGTGAGTCCCATCACTGCCGGCACGGGCGGCAGCGGAGCGCACGCGTGCCGGTGGCCCCGTCGCTGAAGGCGCGCGCGCTGAAGCTGCTGGCCCAGCGCGAGCACAGCCGCAGCGAACTGCGGCGCAAGCTCCTGCGGCGCCGCAGGGGCGACGAATCCCGCGCCTCCGATCCAGACCCCACCGAGGTCGATCACCTGCTCGACTGGCTGCAGCAGCAGGGCTGGCTCAGCGACGAGCGCTTTGCGGCGCTGCGCGTGCAAAGCCGTGCGGCGCGCTTCGGCACGCGGCGCATCCGCGACGAACTGGCGCAGCACGGCATCGAGCTCGCGGCCGACGCCGACGCGGCGCTGCGCGCCAGCGAGCTCGATCGCGCGTGCGCGCTGTGGGCACGCAAGTTCGGCAGCCCCCCCGCCGACGCCACGGAGCGCGCGCGCCAGATGCGCTTCCTCGCTGCGCGCGGCTTCGCGCACGACGTCGTGCGCCGCGCCGTGCCGGGCGTGCAGGGCCGGTCGAACGACGACTGAACAGTGACGGCGCCACGCGCGCCGCGCCCGCCGGCGCGCCTGCGGGTGCGTGCTACATTTCGCCGCGCTTCGCGGCGCGCCGGTGTTCGTGACAGCCGGCGTCGCGGCGATGCGTCGGCCACCCGCATCGGCGACGTCAGCCCGATGCCAACATCGGCGGCCACAATCGCGGTGTCGCGCGGCGCGACGCCGCGACGGCACCCCGTCCACTCTCCGACCCGCCCGAGCCCATGAAGATCCACGAATATCAAGGCAAGGACATCCTGCGCCAGTTCGGCGTGCCCGTCCCGCGCGGTTTCCCCGCCTTCACCGTCCAGGAAGCCGTCGAGGCCGCGCAGAAGCTCGGCGGCAGCGTGTGGGTCGTCAAAGCGCAGATCCACGCCGGTGGCCGCGGCAAGGGCGGCGGCGTCAAGCTCGCGCGTTCGATCGACGAGGTCCGCACGCTGGCCGGCCAGATCCTCGGCATGCAGCTCGTCACGCACCAGACCGGCCCGCAGGGACAGAAGGTGCGCCGCCTGCTGATCGAGGAAGCCGCCGACATCAAGAAGGAGTACTACGTCGCCGCGCTGACCGACCGCGCGACGCAGAAGGTCGCGATGATGGCCAGCTCCGAAGGCGGCATGGACATCGAGGAGGTCGCGCACAAGACGCCCGAGAAGATCATCAAGGTCTTCGTCGACCCGCTCGTGGGTCTGACCGACGCGCAGGCGCTCGAGCTCGCGCGCGGCATCGGCGTGCCCGAGGCGAGCCAGGCCGAGGCGGTGCAGTTGTTCAAGAACCTGTACCGCTGCTACATGGAAACCGACGCGTCGCTGGCCGAGATCAACCCGCTGATCCTCGAGGGCAACGGGCACCTGAAGGCGCTCGACGCGAAGTTCAACTTCGACAGCAACGCCCTCTTCCGCCACCCCGAGATCGTCGCCTGCCGCGACCTCGACGAGGAGGACCCGGCCGAGATCGAGGCGAGCAAGTTCGACCTCAGCTACATCAGCCTCGACGGCAACATCGGCTGCCTCGTCAATGGCGCGGGCCTGGCGATGGCGACGATGGACACGATCAAGCTCTTCGGCGGCGAGCCGGCGAACTTCCTCGACGTCGGCGGCGGCGCCACGGCCGAGAAGGTCACCGAGGCGTTCAAGATCATGCTGCGCAACCCGAAGGTCAAGGGCATCCTCGTCAACATCTTCGGCGGCATCATGCGCTGCGACACGATCGCCGAGGGCGTGATCGCCGCGTGCAAGGCGGTCAACCTGAACGTCCCGCTGGTTGTGCGCATGAAAGGCACCAACGAGGACATCGGCAAGAAGATGCTCGCCGAGTCGGGCCTGCCGATCATCAGCGCCGACACGATGGCCGAAGCCGCGACGAAGATCGTCGCCGCCGTCAAGTAAGCCCGGAGCCGCACCCCATGAGCATCCTGATCAACAAGGACACCCGCGTCATCACCCAGGGCATCACCGGCAAGACGGGTCAGTTCCACACCCGCGGCTGTCAGGCCTACGCCAATGGCAAGGCCTGCTTCGTCGCCGGCGTCAACCCGAAGAAGGCCGGCGAGAGCTTCGAGGGCATCCCGATCTACGCGTCGGTCAAGGACGCGAAAGCGGCCACCGGGGCCAACGTCAGCGTGATCTACGTGCCGCCGGCCGGTGCCGCCGACGCGATCTGGGAGGCCGTCGAGGCGGACCTCGACCTCGTCGTGTGCATCACCGAGGGCATCCCGATCCGCGACATGCTGATCGTGCGCAACAAGATGAAGGCCAAGGAGGCCGCCGGCGGCAAGAAGACGCTGCTGCTGGGGCCGAACTGCCCCGGCGTGATCACGCCCGACGAGATCAAGATCGGCATCATGCCGGGCCACATCCACAAGAAAGGCCGGGTGGGCGTCGTCAGCCGCTCGGGCACGCTGACTTATGAAGCCGTCGCGCAGCTGACCGAGCTGGGCATCGGCCAGAGCACCGCGGTGGGCATCGGCGGCGACCCGATCAACGGGCTCAAGCACATCCACGTGATGAAGATGTTCAACGACGACCCCGAGACCGACGCCGTCATCATGATCGGCGAGATCGGCGGCCCCGACGAGGCCGACGCGGCGCGCTGGTGCAAGGACCACATGACGAAGCCCGTGGTCGGCTTCATCGCCGGCGTCACGGCGCCGCCGGGCAAGCGCATGGGCCACGCCGGCGCGCTGATCAGTGGCGGCGCCGACACCGCCGACGCCAAGCTCGCGATCATGGAGGAGTGCGGCTTCAAGGTCACGCGCAACCCGTCGGAGATGGGCCGGCTGCTCAAGTCGCTGCTGTGAGCGCGCGGCGCGGCCCACGGGCCGCGCCGGCACGGCAACGCTGCGCGGGCCGCTTCGAGGCGGCCCGTTCGCTTGGTGGGGCCGCCTGCGCAGGCGCCGCCGACGCTCGACGCGCCGCCCACCGGACGTTCGCGGTGCCGCGCGATCTGTAGTTCTACGCAAGGCGCGCGCCGCGGCGGCGCCTACACTGGCGCCCGAGGCTAGGGAGACCCGGATGGAAGAGTTCCTGACCCCCGCGTTCTGGATCGCGGTCGGCCAGATCATCATGATCGACATCCTGCTCGGTGGCGACAATGCCGTCGTCATCGCGCTGGCCTGCCGGCGCCTGCCGCCGCGCATGCGCATGAAGGGCATCCTGTGGGGGACCGCGGGCGCGATCGGGCTGCGCGTCGTGCTGATCTTCTTCGCGCTGACGCTGCTGGCGATCCCGTTCCTCAAGCTCGTCGGCGCCGCGCTGCTGGTGTGGATCGGCATCAAGCTGCTGGTGCCCGAGGACGACGACGGCCACGCGAACATCGAAGCCAGCGACAAGCTGTGGGCCGCCGTCAAGACGATCATCGTCGCCGACCTCGTGATGAGCGTCGACAACGTGATCGCGATCGCCGGCGCGGCGCACGGCGCGCACGCCGACCACCAGCTCGCGCTCGTGATCTTCGGCCTGCTGGTCAGCATCCCGATCATCGTCTGGGGCAGCCAGCTCGTCATCAAGCTGATGGACCGCTTCCCGCTCATCATCACCGCCGGCGGCATGCTGCTGGGCTGGATCGCCGGGACGATGGCCGTCGGCGATCCGGCGGTCGCGCAGCCGGGCGAATGGACGTGGATGCCGAAGGTGCCGCAGACCGATGCCGTCAAGTACGCCGCCGGCGTCGCCGGCGCCTTGATGGTGCTCGTGTGGGGCAAGTGGATCGCGTCGCGCCGCGCCGCGGCGGCGCCGGCGGCCTGATCGCGGCTGCTCGCCGCATCGCGTCACCGGGCGATGAACGCCAGCGGCCCTGGTGACGGCAGCACCGGCCGGCCCCCGCGCGCCGCGGCACTCGCGCCCGGCGCGGCATTCGCCGGTGTGCGCATCGAACGCCTGCTCGCGCGCGGCAGCAGCGCCACGCTGTACGTCGCCGTCGAGCCACGCTCGACGCAGCGCGTGGCGCTCAAAGTGCTCGACGCCTGCGACGCCGACGCCGACGCCGACGCCGACGCTGCGTGCGACGACGCGGTGATGTCGTCGTTCGCGCGCGAGGCGCAGGCGCTGCAGCGGCTGCGGCACCCCTCGATCGTCGAGGTGCTCGGCGGCGGCATCGAAGGCGCGCATCCGTACCTCGTGATGGCGCTGCTGCCCGGCACCGACCTGCGCCGCTACGCCGCCCCCGCACGCAGGCTGCCGGAGCCGCTCGTGCTCAAGCTCGGCGCCGACGTGGCCGACGCGCTCGCGCACGCGCACGCGATGGGCTTCGTGCACCGCGACCTCAAGCCGGCGAACCTGGTGTTCGACGCGGCCACGCGCCGCGTGTGGATCACCGACTTCGGCGTCGCGCGCGCGCTCGACGCCGCACGCACCCGCACCGGCGTGTTGCTGGGCACGCCGGCGTTCATGGCGCCCGAGCAACTGGCCGGCGGCGCGCCGTCGGCCGCCGGCGACGTCTATGCGCTCGGTGTGACGCTGTTCCAGCTGCTCGCCGGCACGCTGCCATACGCCGGCGAGACGATGGGCGCGCTGCTGCGCGCGATGGCCCAGGGCGCGACGCGCGCGCTGGCCGAGCTGCGCCCCGACCTGCCACCGGCGCTCGCCGACCTGCTCGCCCGGGCCCTGAGCCGCGAGGCGTCGCAGCGCCCGACCGCCGCCGAGTTCGCGCTGCACCTGCGCCGCCTGCCGGGAACCGTCGTGTGAACCCGCCGCCGCCCTGCTGCCCGCGTGTGCCCGCGGGCAGTCGGTGCACAATCGTCGGCCGTCGCGGCCTCGTGCCTCCACCGTTTCCAGCGCGCCCCTCATGACCCTCGAGTTCTTCGCTGCCATCGACAAGGGGCGCGCGCGCGACAACAACGAGGACTCCGTCGCCCTCGACGAGGGTTGTGCACTGGCGGTGCTGGCCGACGGCATGGGCGGCTACAACGCCGGCGAGGTCGCCAGCGGCATGGCCACCTCGTTCATCCGCGCCGAGCTCGGCCGCTGGCTGCACCAGGCCGGCGCCGAGGCGGCCGACGCCGATGTGCGGCGGGCGATGGACATCTGCGTCGACAACGCCAACCGCGCGATCTTCAACGCCGCCAACGCCGACCCGAAGTACGCCGGCATGGGCACGACGCTGGTGGTGGCGGTGTTCCGCGGCCCGCACCTGCTGATCGGCCACGTCGGCGACTCGCGCGCGTACCGCCTGCGCGGCGGCAAGCTCGTGCAGATCACGCGCGACCACTCGCTGCTGCAGGAGCAGATCGACGCCGGCCTGATCTCGCCCGAGCAGGCGGCCTTCGCGGCGCACAAGAACCTCGTCACGCGCGCGGTCGGCGTCGAGGACACGGTGATGCTCGAGACGCACCTGCACGACGTGCTGCCGGGCGACCTGTACCTGCTGTGCTCCGACGGCCTGTCGGACATGGTCGACGACGCCGCGCTGGCGCAGTTGCTCAAATCTCACGCGACACTGGCCGACGCGGGCCGCGCGCTGATCGACGCCGCCAACGACGCGGGTGGAAGGGATAATATTTCCCTTGTCTTGGCAAGGGTCGGCGGCAACGCGTCGGCCGGCGGCCGGTCCTGGTGGCCGTTCAAGCGCTGAGACCCGCCTGTGGCGCGCGGCGCGCCGGGCGGTCCGCACACTACTGAGGTCCTGCGCATGGGCAAGCTGGTCGTCTCTCTCGACGGTGTCGTGATCAAGGAAGTCCAGATCACGAAGGACAAGACGACGCTCGGGCGGCGACCTTACAACGACATCGTGATCGACAACCTCGCTGTCAGCGGCGAGCACGCCGTGCTGCAGATGGCCGGGCAGGACGTCTTCATCGAGGATCTGAACTCGACCAACGGCACCTACATCAACGGCAAGGCGGTCAAGCGCCAGCTGCTGCAGCACAACGACACGATCGAGATCGGCAAGTACAAGATCAAGTACCTCGTCAACGACGGCGGCGCCGACTACGAGCACACGATGATCATCCGCCCGGGCGCCGCGGCACCGGCGCCGGGCTTCGTCGCGTCGCGCACGGCCGCGATGTCGGGCTTCGGCTCGCTCGCCTCGCCGGTGGGCCCGGCGTCGATCCGTGTGCTCAACGGCGCCGCGGCGGGCCGTGAAGTCGCACTGACCAAGGTCGTCACGACCGTCGGCAAGCCGGGCGTGCAGGTGGCGTCGATCACCAAACGGCCGGCCGGCTACGTGCTCGCCCACGTCGAGGGCAGCTCGCGGCCGACCGTCAACGGTACGCCGCTGGTCGGCGACGCGATCCAGCTGAAGAACGGCGACGTCATCGAGCTGGCCGGCACGCAGATGCAGTTCGTGCAGGCCTGAGCCCGTCACCGCCCGCGCGCCGGCGCGGCGGTCGGCGGGGAAGGGGGCGCGTGCCGGGTGTCGCGCCACGCATCGGCGAAGTCCGCTGCCGCGTGCCGCGGCGCGTGAAGTTCTCACACGCGCGCCACCGCGATGGATCGACGGCACATGCATTGCGGCGCGGTGCGGCATCGCCCGCTTGCGGATCCCGCAGGGCCACCGCACCATCGCGGCCATGCTGCTCGTTCCACCCGCCGACGCTCGCGTCGCCCCGCGGCCCGCCGCGACGCAGATCCCCGCCGCGACGACGATGACGATTCGGGTGCTCGGCTGCTCCGGGTCGATCGCCGCGGGCAGCCGCACGACGGCGTTCCTCGTCGACGACGACCTGCTCGTCGATGCGGGCACCGGCGTCGGCGACCTCTCGCTCGACGAGCTGCTGCGCATCGACCACGTCGTCGTCAGCCACTCGCACCTCGATCACGTGCTGGCGATCGGGCTGCTGGCCGACACCGTCTCGCGCCGGCGCATCGCCACCGGGCGCGGGCCGATCGCGGTGCACGCGCTGCCGGCCACGATCGCGGCGCTGCGCACCCACGTCTTCAACGACGTCATCTGGCCCGACTTCAGCCGCCTGCCCAGCGTCGAGCAGCCGCTGCTGCGGTTCGTGCCGTTCGCCGTCGGCGACGTGCTGTGCTTCGGCGCGCGCCGCGTCGAAGTGCTGCCGGCCGCGCACACGGTGCCGGCCGTCGGCTTCGCGGTGCAGCCGCGCGAAGGCGCCCCGGCGTGGGTCTTCAGCGGCGACACCGGACCGAACCCCGCGCTGTGGCAGCGGCTGCGTGCGCTGCCGGTCGCGCACGTCGTGATCGAGACGGCGTTCGGCGACGAGGATGCCGCGCTGGCGGCGATCAGCGGACACCTCAGTCCGTCGTCGCTGGCGGGTGAACTCTCGCGGCTGGCCCCGGGCGTCGACGTGCACGTCACGCACGTCAAGCCGGGCGAGGTCGACACCGTGATGCGACAGGTCGCGGCGCTGGGCCTGTCGCACCGCATCCACACGCTGGCCAGCGGTCAGCGGCTCACGCTCGACGCGACCGGCTGACGGCCGTCAGTCGCCGGCGTGGCGGGCGCCACGCGCCGAGCCGGCGACGAGGTCGAAGCGGTACAGCCGGCACTCGATCGGGCCGTTCCACAACGGCACGCGCCGGCTCTCCTTGAGCCGCAGCCGCCGCGGCAGCTGCGCGTCGGGGCTGAGCACCCAGGCCGTCCAGCCGCCGTAGTGGCGCTTCCAGTGCGCGGCCAGCGCAGCGAAGAAGTCGTCGCCACCGCCGGCGTCGGTAAAGCCCTCACGCGCGTTCGCGCCGCGCCCCTTCGGCGCGATGCGCTCGCCGTAGGGGGGGTTGAGCATCAGCACGCCGCGCGGCGCCGGCGGCGGACGCTGCAGCGCGTCGGCCGTCTTGAACGCGATCGCCGTGGCGACGCCGGCGCGCTCGGCGTTGCGCGCAGCGAAATCGGTCATGCGAAACGACACGTCGCCGGCGAACACCGCCACCGCCGGCGCGTGCACGCGCTCGCGCGCGTCGCGCCGCAACGCCTGCCAGGCCGCCGCGTGGTCGCGAAACGGCGCCAGACGCTCGAACGCGAAGCGGCGCTGCGCGCCCGGCGCGATGCCGCACGCGAGCTGCGCGGCCTCGATCGCGATCGTGCCGGCGCCGCAGCACGGGTCGAGCAGCGGCAGGTCTTCGGCGCGGCCCTGCCAGCCGGCGGCGGCGAGCATCGCGGCGGCCAGTGTCTCTTTCAGCGGCGCCTCGCCCTTGACTTCGCGGCCCGCAGCGGCGGCGTCGCGCCAGCCGCGCTTGAACAGCGGCTCGCCCGAAGTGTCGACGTACAGCGTCGCGTGCGCCGCGCCCAGGTGCAGCAGCAGCGGCAGGTCGGGGTCGCGCGTGTCGACGCTCGGGCGTGCGCCGGTGGCATCGCGCAGCGCGTCGCATACGGCATCCTTGATGCGCAGCGCCGCGAAGTGCAGGCTGCGCAGCGGCGACGCGCGCGCGCTCGTGTCCACGCGCAGCGTCTGCCGCGGCGTGATCCAGTCGGGCCAGCGCACCGTGCGCGCGAGCGCATACAGGTCGTGCTCGTCGCGGTAGGGGCCATCGGCCAGCGGCCACAGCACACGCTGCGCGAGGCGGCTCTCGAGGTTCAGCGTCATCGCCGCCACCGCGTCGCCGTGCACCGTGACGCCACCGCGGCCGGGCTCGATACGCACCGCGCCGCCGAGCAGGCGGCGGCACTCGTCGGCCAGCAGCGTCTCGGTGCCGCCAGCGGCCGAAAGGAACAGCGCCACGCCGCGCGGCGCGGGCGCAGACGCGCTCGGCGCCGGCGTCACAGCGCCTTGCGCAGGTTGGCCGGCGCGATCTTCAGCGCCTCGCGGTACTTGGCCACCGTGCGGCGCGCGACCTGGATGCCCTGCTCCTCGAGCATCTGGCTGAGCTGGCTGTCCGACAGCGGCTTGGCCGGGTCCTCGGCGGCGACGAACTGCTTGATCAGCGCGCGCACCGCGGTGCTCGACGCGTTGCCGCCGGCCTCGGTGTTCAGCGACGAGCCGAAGAAGTACTTCAGCTCGAAGGTGCCGAACGGCGTGGCCATGTACTTGGCGGTGGTCACGCGCGAGATCGTGCTCTCGTGCAGGCCGAGTTCGTCGGCGATCTCGCGCAGCACCAGCGGCTTCATCGCGATCTCGCCGTGGCTGAAGAAAGCCTTCTGCCGCTCGACGATCGCGCTCGAGACGCGCAGGATGGTGTCGAAGCGCTGCTGGATGTTCTTCATGAACCAGCGCGCTTCCTGCAGCCGCGACGACAGACCCGCCGCCGAGCCGTTGCGCTGGCCGCGGATCGCCTGCGCGTACAGGTCGTTGATGCGCAGCCTGGGCATCACGTCGGGGTTGAGCACGCACTTCCAGCCGCGCCCGCTGCGCACGACGATGACGTCGGGGACGACGACGTTGGCCTCGGCGCGCGCGAACGGCCGCCCGGGCTTAGGCTCGCAGGCCACGATCAGCGCCTGCGCCTGCCGGATCACGTCCTCGTCGGCGCCGGTCACCGCCATCAGCCGCTTGATGTCACGCTTGGCCAGCAGCTCGAGGTGCTGTTCGCAGATCGCCAGCGCCACGTCGCGCGCCGGCGACGCGGGCCGCGTGCGCAGTTGCAGCGCCAGGCACTCGCGCAGGTCGCGCGCGCCGACGCCGCAGGGGTCGAGGCTTTGCAGCCAACCGAGCGCGCAGCGCAGCCGCGACAGCAGCTCGTCGCGCGCCTCCTCGTCGTCGGGGGCGAGCTGCTGCGCGATCTCGTCGAGCGTGTCGGCGAGGTAGCCGTCGTCGTCGAGCGAGTCGATCAGCACCTCGACGGCGGCCGCGTCCTCGGGCGCGAGCCGCATGCCGAGCACCTGGCGGCGCAGGTGGTCGGCGAGCGTGTCGCCGGGGCCGCGCTCCTGCGGCTCGAAGTCGTCGTCGGTCGCCGCCGCCGCGGGCGTCTCGCGGATGCCGTCGAAGTCGTCGCCTTCGGTGCCGTTGGCCCAGTCGTCGCGTTCGGTCGTGCCGAGTTCGGTGCCGTCGAGGCCGGCCGGCTCCGCGTCGTCGAGGCGGCCGTCGGTGTCGTCGGGCTCGGCCATGCGATCGGCCGGCAGTGCGCGCTCGGCCGCGGCGTCGAGCGAAGCCTCGAACGGCGAGGCGGCCTCGTCGTCGAGTTCGATGAACGGGTTCTGCTCGAGCATCTGCTCGACTTCCTGGTGCAGCTCGAGCGTCGACAGCTGCAGCAGCCGGATCGACTGCTGCAGCTGCGGCGTCAGCGCCAGGTGCTGCGACAGCCGGACCTGCAGTGACGGCTTCATGCTCATGCCGGCTACATGCGGAAGTGCTCGCCGAGGTAGACCTTGCGCACGTCGGCGTTGTCGACGATGTCGGCGGGCGTGCCCTCGGCCAGCACCTGGCCGTCGCTGATGATGTAGGCGCGGTCGCAGATGCCCAGCGTCTCGCGCACGTTGTGGTCGGTGATCAGCACGCCGATGCCGCGCGCCTTCAGGAAGCCGATGATGCGCTGGATCTCGATCACGGCGATCGGGTCGACGCCGGCGAACGGCTCGTCGAGCAGGATGAAGCGCGGCTGCGTGGCCAGCGCGCGCGCGATCTCGACGCGCCGTCGTTCGCCGCCCGACAGCGCCGGCGCCGGGCTGGTGCGCAGCTTGTCGATGCTCAGCTCGAGCAGCAGGTCGTTGAGCTGGCGCTCGATCTCGGCCGGCTTCAGCGGCCGGCCGTCGGCGCCGCGCTGCAGCTCGAGCACGGCGCGCACGTTTTCCTCGACCGTGAGCTTGCGGAAGATCGATGCCTCCTGCGGCAGGTAGCTCAGCCCCAGTCGCGAGCGCTGGTGGATCGGCCGGTGATGCACCGGCTGGCCGTCGATGCGGATCTCGCCGGCGTCGGCGCGGATCAGCCCGACGACCATGTAGAAGATCGTCGTCTTGCCGGCGCCGTTGGGGCCGAGCAGGCCGACCACCTCGCCGGCACTGACCGCCAGCCCGACACCCTTGACGACGCGGCGCGCGCCGTAGCGCTTCTCGAGACCGGCGGCTTCGAGGCGGCTGACGGCCGTCGTGGCCGGCAGCGACACCGGCGTGGAGGGCGCGGGCTCGCGCAGCGCGTTCACGGCCGCGAACCCGCCGGCGCCGACTCGCGCGGCGTCAGGATGGCGCGCACGCGGCCACCGCCGTCGCCGGCGCTGACGCTGAAGGTCTCGTTGACGTTGTCGTAGGTGATCAGCGCGCCGGTGACTTCGTCGGCCGGCGCGCCGCCACGCAGACGCCGCAGCAGCGCATTGCCGGCGAGCCGCACGGTGTCGGCGCGGCCGTCGTAGTCGATGCGGTCGGCGCGCCCCTCGATGACCTCGTCGACGCCGTCGCGCTTTTGCCGGAACGTGGCCGGGCGACCGGCCTCGCCGAGGGCCACCGCGCTGCGCCAGCCCTCCGGAGTCTCGCGCACCTCGACGCGCTCGGCCGTGATGCGCAGCGAACCCTGCGTGATCACGACGTTGCCGACGAAGACGACGACCCGCTTGGCCAGGTCGACCGTGCTCTGGCGGTCGGCCTCGATCGTCATCGGCTGGGTGCGGTCGCTGCGCTGCGCGACGGCCGGCGCGGCGGCCGACAGCGCGACGGTGAACGCGACCAGCAGCGGCGGCAGCGGGGCAGTCAGGCGGCAGCGCATAGCGGCATGGAAATTGCAGGCCATTCTAGCCCCTTCGCGTCGGCACGCCGCCGGTGGTTTGTGAAATTTCGGCGCGGGTGGCGCGTCGCCACCGCACCGGCGCGCCGGCTCAGCCGCCCTTGCGGATGCGCTCGACGAGGAAGCTCGCCACCTGCAGCGAACGCTCGTTGCTGCCGGCGAGGCTGCCCGACGTGAAGAAGCGCCCACCGACGCCGATCGACGGCGTGCCGTCGATCTTGTACGCGTCGGCCAGTGCCTTGGCCTGGCGCGCCTTGGTGGCGACACCGAACGAGCGCAGCGCGTCGAGGAACTTGTCGCGGTCGAGCCCCTGCTCGGCAGCGAACGCGGCCATGTCGGCTTCCTTGTCGAGGCGGCGGCGCTGCACGTGCATCGCGGCGAAGACGCGGCGGTGCATCTTCTCGATCTCGCCCATCGCCTCGAGTGCGTAGTAGAGCTTGGCGTGCGTCTCGTGCAGCGCGCTGAAGCCCACCGGCACGCGCCGGAACGCGACGTAGTCGGGCTGCCGCGCCGCCCATGCCTCGATGGCCGGCTGGAACGCGTTGCAGTGCGGGCAGCCGTACCAGAAGAACTCGAGGACGTCGATCTTGCCGCCGCCCGACGTCGCCACCGGTGTGGCCAGGCGCACGAAGTCACGGCCCTCGACGAAGGCAGCAGGCTGCGCGTGGGCCGCGCCGGCCCACGGCAGCGTGGCGACGGCGGCGGCGCGGAGCGTGAACTGGCGGCGATTCATGGTCGTGGTCCTCATTGGGGCGGCCGCACCCGCAGGGCGGCGGCACGGGGTGACGGGAAAGCGCAACGCGCGCGGCGATGCGTGCAGGTGTCGTGATCTTCAACGCTCCACGCGCACCAACGCTGACTCGACCGCGTTGCCCTTCAATCGTTCCTGCACGGCGTCGGCCTCGTCCTTGCGTTCGAACGGCCCCAGCCGCACGCGGTACACGGTGCGGCCGGCCTGTTCGCGCTCGCTCACGCGCGCCGTGAAGCCGAGCATCGCCAGTCGGGCCCGCTGCTGCTCGGCATCCTCGGCGCGTGAGTATGTGCCCACCTGCACGAAGTAGCGGAAAGGGTCCGCAGATGGCGCTGTGGCGGCCGGGGTTTGCGGCGGGGTGGCGGCGGCCGGCGGCGCGGTCGCGGCACCGGGGGCGGCCGGGCGGTTGGCCAGCGCAGGCGGCGCTGCCGCCGACGCCGCCGGTGGCGGTACCGCCGGCGTCGAGGCCGACTCGCCGCGCTGCGCCGGCCGCCCGCTGAGCGGGCCGTTCGGATCCCAGCGCTTCAGGCGCTCGGCCTCGGCGGCCTCGTTCTGCGGCGGGCGCGGCACCTTGTCGACGAAAGGCACCGGCACCTTGGTCACGTACAGCGCCACCGCGAGCGACAGCCCCAGCCCGACCAGCAGCCCGACGATCAGGCCGAGCACGAACCCGCCACGCTGCGCCTTCATGCGTCCTCCAGCGCCTCTTCGGCGCGCGCCATCGACTCCGGCGCCGACACGCCGATCAGCGCCAGCGCGTTGCGCAGCACCTGCCGCACCGCCGCCAGCAGCGCGAGCCGCGCGCGCGCGAGTTCGCGGTCGTCGACGAGGAAGCGCTCGGCGGTGTAGTAACTGTGCAGCGCCGCGGCCAGATCGCGCAGGTAGAACGCGACGTCGTGCGGCGCGAGCTCGGCCGCCGCACGCTCGACCATCGCCGGATAGTCGGCGAGCTTGAGCATCAGTGCGACCTCGGTCGGCGCCGTCAGGCGCGAGAGGTCGGCGCTGGCGAGCGTGGCCAGGTCGCCGCCGTGCTGCTGCACCCACTGCGCGATCACCGAGCAGATGCGCGCGTGCGCGTACTGCACGTAGAACACCGGGTTCTCGTCGTTGCGCTTGAGCGCGAGGTCGACGTCGAAGACGAACTCGGTGTCGGCCTTGCGGCTGATGAGGAAGAAACGCACCGCGTCGCGGCTGGTCCACTCGATCAGGTCGCGCAGCGTCACGTAGCTGCCGGCGCGTTTGGAGATCTTGACCTCCTCGCCGCCGCGCATCACGGTGACCATCTTGTGCAGCACGTAGTCGGGGTAGCCGGGCGGGATGCCGGCGCCGATGGCCTGCAGGCCGGCGCGCACGCGCGCGATCGTGCCGTGGTGGTCGCTGCCCTGGATGTTGACCGCCTTCGTGAAGCCGCGCTCGAACTTGACTAGGTGGTACGCGACGTCGGGCACGAAGTACGTGTAGCTGCCGTCGGACTTGCGCATCACGCGGTCCTTGTCGTCGCCGTACTCGGTCGTGCGCAACCACAGCGCACCGCCTTCCTCGTAGGTCTTGCCGGCGGCCACCAGCGCGCGCACGACGGCGTCGACGCGGCCGCTGGCGTACAGGCTCGACTCGAGGAAGTAGTGGTCGAAGCGCACGCCGAAGGCCTTCAGATCGAGGTCCTGCTCGTGGCGCAGGTAGGCCACCGCGAACTGGCGGATGCCGTCGAGGTCGTCGACGTCGCCGCTGGCGGTGAAGACGCGGTCGTCGGCGCGCACCGTCTTGCGCGCCGCGAAGTCGGCCGCGATGTCGGCGATGTAGTCGCCGTTGTAGGCCGCCTCGGGCCACCCGTCGTCACCCGGCTTCAGGCCACGCAGCCGCGCCTGCACCGACAGCGCGAGGTTGCCGATCTGCACGCCGGCATCGTTGTAATAGAACTCGCGCGTGACGTCCCAGCCCTGCGCGGCCAGCAGGTGGCAGATCGCGTCGCCGAGCGCACCCTGCCGGCCGTGACCGACGTGCAGGGGACCGGTCGGGTTGGCCGAGACGAATTCGACGAGCACGCGGCGGCCATTGCGTTCGCGGCGCCCGAAAGCGTCACCGGCGGCGAGCACCTCGGCGACGACGGCCTGGCGCGCGGCATCGGCCAGGCGCAGATTGACGAAGCCGGGGCCGGCGACCTCGATCGCGGCAACCCAGCGCTGGACCTCGGGTTGGCGCCGAAGCGCCTCGACCAAGCCCTGAGCGACCTCGCGCGGGTTCTTACGCAGCGTGCGCGCCAGCGCCATCGCCGCGGTGACCGCCAAGTCGCCGTGCGCGGCCTGCTTCGGCGACTCGAACGCGAGCGTGGCCGGCGGCTCGACACCGAGCTCGCCCACCGCCCGGCGCAACGCTGCGAGCAGCTCGAGCTTGGCTTGGATCATGCAGTCGATTCTACGGGCGCCCCCTGAGGCTCCCGGTGGGCCACGCCGCGCCGTCGGCGCGAATTGCCGCACCATCGCCGCATTGTTCGGGGCATCGCGCGCGCGTCGCGCCGCGACGATGGCGCCACCACGCGCCGCGCAAGCGGCACTGCCACGCCATGTCCGCCGTCGTCCCGCCGTCTTCCACGCCGATTCCCACGCCGATTCGGCCCGCTGCCGTGGCCGCGACGCCGTTCGTCACCGACCCCGAGCTGCCGGCGCGCATCGGCAAGTACCGCGTCCTCAAGCGACTCGGCGAAGGCGCCACGAGCGAGGTGCTGCTCGCGCACGACGAGTTCAACGACCGTCCGGTGGCGATCAAGCGCGTGCGCGTGCCGGCCCCCGGCGAGGGCTCGGACCCGCAGATCTACCAGCGCTTCTTCGCCGCCGAGGCCGCGCTCGTCGGCCGGCTGCAGCACCCGAACGTCGTGCAGATCTACGACGCCGTGGCCGACCCGCAGGCGCCTTACCTCGTGATGGAGTACGTGCACGGCGTGACGCTGCGGCGCTTCTGCCGCCCCGACGCGCTGCTGTCGCTCGAGCAGATCGTCGAGATCGGCTTCAAGTGCGCGATGGCGCTGGGCTACATGGCGCGCCAGGGGCTGATCCACCGCGACGTCAAGCCGGCCAACCTGCTCGCCGTCGTCGAACACGACCACGTCATCGACGTCAAGGTCACCGACTTCGGCAGCGTGCTGAACCTGACCTCGGAGCACACGCAGATCTTTCGCGTCGGCTCGCTGGCGTACATGTCGCCCGAACAGCTCGACGGCGCGCCGCTCGACGCGCGTGCCGACATCTACTCGCTGGCCGCCGTGCTGTACCACCTGATCGCCGGGCGACCGCCGTTCGAGGCGCCATCGCAGACGGCGATGATGAGCCAGATCTTCACCGCCGAGCCGCCGCCGCTGACCGAGCTGCGCGCCGGCGTGCCGCCGTCGCTCGACGCGCTGGTGCGCCGCGCGCTGGCCAAGACGGCCGACGAGCGTCCCCCCGACTGGGATGCCTTCGCGCAGGGGCTGTCGGCGCTGGTGGCCAACCGCGAGATCCCGCGCGGCAAGCTGCAGGGCGTGCTCGACTCGGAGCGCTTCAACCTGCTGCGCGGGCTCGAGTTCTTCGCCGGCTTCGGCGACGTCGAACTGTGGGAGGTCGTGCACCGCGCCAAGTGGCAGCGTCTCAAAGTCGGCCACGCGATCTACCGCAAGGGCCAGCAGGGCCAGACCTTCCACATCATCGCGCAAGGGGAGATCGAGGTGCTGCGCGACGGCGTCAAGGTGGCCACGCTCGGGCGCGGCACCTCGGTGGGCGAGATGGCGTACCTCGCGCCGAGCGAGGAGCTGCGCACGCACCGCGCCGATGTCATCGTCACCGCGCCTTGCGTGACGATCTCGTTCACGCCGCAGACCTACACGCAGCTCGCGCTGGGCACGCGCCACCTGTTCGACCAGGCTTTCATCGGCGTGCTGGTGCGCCGGCTGCACGCGGCGCACGAGGCGCTGCACCACCCGCGGCGCATCCTGTAGCACGGCGCACACCCCCGTGCGGCTTGCCGCGCCCAGGCGCCTCTGCTCCAATCGCGCCGGGACCGGGCCGGTGCCCATTCGAGGAGACGAGGAATGAAGGTTTCCATCTGGCTGGCCGGCGCGCTGCTGCTGGGCGCAGCGGGCGCTCATGCCGACGAGCCGAAGCAGCTGAACACGCAGCAAAACCGCATGGCGCAGTGCAATCAGCAGGCCGGTGATCTGAAGGGCGACGAGCGCAAGCAGTTCATGTCGCAATGCCTCGCCGGCAAGGCGAAGATGACGCCACAGGAGCGCATGAGCTACTGCAACAAGCAAGCGGGCGATCGCAAGGGCGACGAACGCAAGGAGTTCATGAGCCGCTGCCTCAAGGGCTGAGAGCGTGAGAGTTTTTCGTCCGCTGCCCTCGTGCTGGCATGTCTCTGGCTTGCTGTTGGGCATGAGCGATCCGAAGCACCAAGACAGCGTGGCCGGGGTTTTGTTCGAGGACTTGGCGCCCGTCGATGAGCAAGCAGCGCAGGCCGCCGCGCAAGCGCGAGCCGTTGCGCTGCGCGCGCAGCCGCCGCGGCTGCTGCAGCCCAACCGCAAGCAGATCGAACTGCGAGCATCGGACCTGGAGTCGCTGCTGGGCGAGGATCACCGAGCGCGGCTGGTATGGGGCTACGTCGAGCGGCAGGACCTGAGCCGGCTGACCGATGCGATCAAGGCGCGCGGCAGCAACGCCGGACGCGCGGCGATCGACCCGCGCATCCTGTTTGCGCTGTGGCTGTACGCCACGCTCGAAGGCGTGGGCAGTGGACGCGAGCTGGCGCGGCT
>NZ_QOAZ01000017.1 GCF_003574675.1 Azohydromonas sediminis | reverse complement strand
GGCCCTCGAGGCCGTAGAACGCGCCAAAACGCTCGGTTTCGCCCCGCGTACGGCGATCCCGCCGTGGCGCGGGTACTTGTTCAGCGTTTCCCTAGAGGTAGCGGTGCGATTCGACGGTCAAGCCCCTAGCATCGGCCGGCAGACCCGCTGCGAGGAGACGCACCGATGAGATATCCCGGCCGTGTGATCAAGATGGGCGAGGCGGACCCGCGCATCGTCCGCGCGCTGAAGACGGCGCTGAACAAGGCGCTGGTGCTGCGTGGCGGCGAGGCGATCGTGCTCGACCCCGACAACCCGCACTTCGGCCCGCGCATGAAGCAGGCGGTGCAGCTGTTCCAGGCCCGGCACGTCGACGAGCACGGCCAGCCGCTGAAGATCGACGGCGAGGTCGGTGCGCTGACGTGGGCCGCGCTGTTCGGCCGCGAGCGCGTGCCCCAAGCGCACGAGGTGACCGACCCGTTCCTCGGCGCCGTGCTCGCCCACGCGGGCGCGGCCGCCGACGCCGGCGTGCGCGAGCAGCCGCGCAACAGCAACCGCGGCCCCGAGGTCGACGAGTACCTGCGCCGCGCCGGCGTCGCACCGGGGCTGGCGTGGTGCTGCGCGTTCACGTACTGGTGCTTCGACGAGGCGGCGCGCGACGCCGGCCGCGCGAATCCGATGGTGCGCACCGCCGGCTGCCTGAACCACTGGAACCGCGCCGAGCGCCACGGCGCGCGCCGCATCCCCGCGCGCGCCGCGATCGACGACCCGCGGCGGGTGCGCCCCGGCATGGTGTTCATCATGGACTTCGGCGGCGGCCTCGGTCACACCGGCTTCGTCGAGCGCGTCGAAGGCGGTCACATCCACACGATCGAGGGCAACACCGACGCATCGCAAGGCCGCGAGGGCGGTGGTGTCTACCGGCTCGCGCGCCGGCTGGCCAGCGTCAACAAGGGCTTCATCGACTACGCCGGCGTCTGAGGCGCCAGTGCGTCGCACCAGCGCTCGACCGCCTCGCGCACCTCGAGCGGCCGCTCGGTGAGCGGCCAGTGCTGACACGCGATCGGCTGCACCGTGACGTTCGGCCCGGCGAGGGCGACGCGCATCTGGCCCGCGTCGGCGAACGTCGCGCCGGTCGACAGCAGCGCGAGCACGGGCACGCCGAGCTCGCGCGGCAACGGCGCGGGGGCGAACATCTCGACCAGGTCCTGCAAGTAGACCGCCAGCGGCACGTGGCGCAGGTCGGCACGCGCCGAGCTGTACCGCGCGATGAACGCGCGCTCGGCCTCGGGCGAGCCGAGTGCGCGGCGCGCGGCCTCGTCGAGCGCAAGCAGGTCCAGCGGCGGCAGCGCCCGGCGGTGCAGGCCGAGCGCGTTGAGCCCGCGCACGAGGCGCGCCGCCAGCGCGATCAGCGGCGCGGCCTGCGCGAGCCGCAGCCAGCGCCCGTGCAGCGCCGAGCGGAACACCGGATCGATCAGCACCAGCGCGACCACCCGCCGCGGGTGGCGGCGCACAAAGTGCAGCGCGACCTGCGCGCCGAGGCTGTGGCCGACGACGATGGCGGCCGCCGCGCCTTCGGCGTCGAGCACGGCCGCAAGGTCGTCGCACCACAGGTCGATGCCGACACGCCGGCGCGTGATCGACTCGCCGTGGCCGCGCAGGTCGACGCGGATCAGCGCGCGGCGCGACGCCAGCACGGTGTGCTCGGCGAACTCGGCGAAGCGACTGCGGTTGCTCGCCAGGCCGTGTATCAGCAGCAGCGGCGGGCCATCCGGCACCGGCGGGCGGTGCACGGCGTAGGCGATCGTCACGCCGCCGGGACGCCGCAGGCGGTGCACGCACTCCTCGACCGCCATCGAACCCTTCCGTCGTGTCGCGGTGGCCGCGCCGCGCTCAGCCGCACCGGCAGCGCCGCCACCGCCGCGTGCCGTGGCTGCTCACGCCGCCGCCACGTCGCGGAACTGCGCCTGGTGCAGACGGCTGTACGCGCCGCCGCGCGCGATCAGTTCGGCGTGCGTGCCCTGCTCGACGATGCGGCCCTGGTCCATCACCACGATCAGGTCGGCCTGCTCGATGGTCGACAGCCGGTGCGCGATGACCAGCGTCGTGCGCTGCCGCATCAGCGTCTGCAGCGCCTGCTGCACGAGGCGCTCGCTCTCGCTGTCGAGCGCCGACGTGGCCTCGTCGAGGATCAGCAGCGGCGCGTTCTTCAGGAACGCGCGCGCGATCGCGATGCGCTGGCGCTGCCCGCCGCTCAAGTTGACGCCGTTGTGCCCCACCGGCGCGTCGAGCCCGCCGGGCAGCCGCACGATGAACTCCCACGCCTGCGCGGCGCGCGCGGCCGCCTCGCACTGCGCCGGCGTCGCATCGGTGCGCCCGTAGGCGATGTTCGAGGCGATCGTGCCGTCGAACAGCACCACCTGCTGCCCGACCCAGGCCAGCTGCTCGCGCCACGACGCGAGCTCGATCTCGGCGGCCGGCCGCCCGCCCCAGCGGATCTGGCCGGCGTCGGGGTCGTAGAAGCGCGCGAGCAGGTGCGCCACCGTCGACTTGCCGCTGCCCGACGCACCGACCAGCGCGACGGTGCGCCCCGGCGCCAGCTCGAGGCTGAAGTCGGCCAGCGCCGGTCGCGGCTGGCCGCGGTACGAGAACGTCACGCGGTCGAACACGACGGGCTGCGTCGCGGCGACCTCGGCCGTCAGCGGCTGGCCGTGGCCGACGCGCTCGGGCTCGGTGTCGAGCAGCGCGAAGATGCCCTCGGCCGCGGCCAGCCCGCTCTGGATCACGGCGTTGACGTTGGTCAGCCGGCGGATCGGTTCGAACAGCAGCGACATCGCGGTGACGAAGCCGACGAACTCGCCCGGTGTCAGCGCGTCGCGCGACGACAGCGCCGTGGCCGCATAGATCACCGCCGACACTGCCGCCGCGGCCATCACCTGCACCAGCGGCACGTTGAGCGCCTGCACGCGCACCGATTTCATCGTCGCGCGGCGCAGCTGCTCGGCGGCGGCGTCGAAGCGCTCGGCCTCGTAGCGCTGCGCACCGAAGACCTTGACCTCCTTGATGCCGTTGAGCGCCGACTCGAGGCGCCCGGCGAGGTCGCCGACGAGCGCCTGCATGCGCTTGTTCGAGCCGCGCAGCTTGCGGCTCGCGCTGCGGACCGCCCATGCGACCAGCGGCGCGATCGCGAAGATCAGCAGCGCGAGCTGCCAGGCGCTCCACAGCAGGTACGCGGTCAGGCCGACGACGATCAGCGAGTCGCGCACGACGATGATCCACGCGGTCGACAGCGACTGCCCGACCAGCGGCACGTCGTTGAGCACGCGCGACAGCATGCGTCCGTGCGGCTGCGCCTGGTGAAACTCGAGCGGCAGCGCGTTCTGGTGGCGGAACACCTGCTGGCGCAGGTCGGTCACCGCACGGTGCGCGACCCACGCGCTCGACACCGAGGCGCCGTAGTCGGCCAGCCCCTTGCCGACGAAGGCGAGCATCAACAGCAGCGGCAGCTGCCACGCCGCAGCGGCGTCGCGCGCGATCAGGCCGTCGTCGATCAGCCGCTTGAGCAGTGCCGGCAGCACCGGTTCGAGCGACGCGGTGACGACCATCGCCAGCAACGACAGCACGACGACGCGCCAGTAGCGCCAGGCATAGCCCAGCAGCCGTCGGTAAGTGCGCAGGCCCTGCTTCATTCGCGGCGCAGCACGCGATCGACGAACCAGCGGCCCAGCGCCGAGGGCTTGTGCCGCTCGAACTCGGCATCGAGCGCCGCGCGGTCGTAGCGGGTCGTCAGCCAGTCGACGAACGCGATGCCGTGCACCGCACCGTCGGCGAGGTAGCGGTCGAAGAAGTGATCGAGCTTGGCGGTGTCACCCATGCGGAAGTGGCCATAGATCCAGCGCAGCTGGCGGGCGCTCGTCTCGATCGGGTCGCCCATCTGGAAGTGGCGGTACAGCGCCGCCGCCAGGCCGGCGCGGTCGGCGCCGGACTTGCAGTGCATCAGCGCGGGGTACTCGATGCGCGCGAACACGTCGCGCAGCCCGAGCACCTCGTCGACGGTCGGCAGCCGGCGCGAGTAGAGGCGGTGGTTGACGAGCGTAATACCGAGTTCGCGGCAGGTCTCGACTTCGAGCGCATAACTGCCCCACGCGTTCTCGCCGCGCAGGTTGACCACGGTGCGGATGCCGTAGCGGCGGTGGTACCGCCGCAGCTGCGCCGGGCTGGGCTGGCTGAGCCGGTACATGCCGCCGCCGAGCGGATGGAAATTGTTGTAGACGGCACGAACGACGCCGTGGTCCACCAGGTGCATGTCCAGATGGGCGAGCAGTCGACCGAGCGGTCGGGTGAGGTCGTGAGACATGGGAGAGACATGCCGCCGTCGCGCAACGTCGCAGGCGCCGGACACGCAAATGGTGGGAGAACGACGGTCGAATCGCACATGTTAGCCAACGACGTCGGCGCCGGCCCGGACGGCGGCAGCGCAAGCGCGCGGCTGCGGAAACGATGCGGCGACCGAGACGTCGCCGCCAACCCGGCGCAGCGTCGTACGGCAGGCGAAGGACGGTGCGGGGCGGGTTCCAGTCGTCGAGGCTACGACACGTAGCGACAGATACATACTTCGACCGCGCTGGCAAGCGGCGGAACGCAGGCGGAGGCCGGCGGGCGACAATATTCGATGACATTCGACACGTTGCGTGCCATGCAGAAGATCATCAATGGGCTGCTCCGATGGCTGATTCGCCTCGTCGCCATCGTGCTGCCACGGGACAAGGCCATCGCTCTCGAGCGGTGGCGCCGCGGCCGCGAGGAGTACGCGCGCTTCAGCCAATGCGACTACGTGTTTGCATCGTATGGCAAGGCCGGTCGCACCTGGGTGCGCGTGATGATCTCGCGCTATTACCAACTCGCTTACCGGCTGCCCGAGGCGATGGTCATCGATTTCGACAACTTCCACCGTCTGAACGCGACGATTCCACGGCTGTTCTTCACGCACGACAACTACCTGCGCGAATACGCCGGTCACCCCGAGGACAACCGCATCTACTACGACAAGAAGACCGTGCTGCTGGTACGCCGGCCCCAGGATGTCGTCGTCTCGCAATACTTCCAGTGGAAGTTCCGCATGCGCCCCGAGAAGAAGGTAATCAACAGGTATCCGCCGCATGGCGCGGACGTTTCGATGTACCAATTCGCGATGGACCCGCACCAAGGGCTGCCTGCCATCGTTGCCCACATGAACCGCTGGGCGCGAGAGATGCCCCGAATGAAGCATTGCCTCGTCGTGCGCTACGAAGACCTGCGCGCACGAACGGCCGAGGAGATGGCTCGAATCATGCGCTTTCTTGGTACCGAGCCCGACGCGGCCCTGCTGAACGACGCCGTGGAGTTCGCCTCGATCGCCAACCTGCGCGAGAAGGAGCGCAGCAACTACTTCGCCGGCAGCGGCAGCCGTGTGCAGGCGCGCGACGTCAACAACCCCGACTCGTACAAGGTGCGCCGCGCGAAGGTCGGCGGCTACCGGGACTACTTCGACGACGAACAGATCGCCGCGATCGACGCACTCGTCGAACGCGAGCTGTTGCCGGACTTCGGATACACCGCAGCGGCCGCACCCGCTGCAGCGTCGAGTTGACGCGCCGCGAGGGCCAGCGCGCTCACTCCACCGTCACGCTCTTCGCGAGGTTCCTCGGCTTGTCGACGTCGGTGCCGCGCGCCACGGCGGTGTGGTACGCGAGCAGCTGCAGCGGCACGACGTGCAGGATCGGGCTCAGCGCGCCGTAGTGCTCTGGCATGCGGATCACGTGCACGCCTTCGTCGCTCTCGATGCGGCTGTCGGCGTCGGCGAGCACGTACAGCTGCCCGCCGCGCGCACGCACTTCCTGCATGTTGCTCTTGAGCTTTTCCAGCAGCTCGTCGTTCGGCGCCACCGTGACGACCGGCATCTCCGAAGTGACGAGCGCCAGCGGCCCGTGCTTCAGCTCGCCGGCCGGGTAGGCCTCGGCGTGGATGTAGCTGATCTCCTTGAGCTTCAGCGCGCCCTCGAGCGCGATCGGGTAGTGCAGCCCGCGGCCGAGGAACAAGGCGTGCTCCTTGCGCGTGAAGTCCTCGGCCCACGCGATGACCTGCGGTTCGAGCGCGAGCACGGCCTGCACCGCCACCGGCAGGTGGCGCAGCGCCTTCAGCTGCGCCTGCTCCTGCGCGTCGGTCAGCCGCCCGCGCACCTGCGCCAGCGCGAGCGCGAGCAGGAACAGGCCGACGAGCTGCGTCGTGAACGCCTTCGTGGAGGCCACGCCGATCTCGGCGCCGGCGCGCGTCAGGAACGCGAAGCGGCACTCGCGCACCATCGCGCTGGTGGGTACGTTGCACACCGTCAGCGTGTGCGCCATGCCGAGGCTGCGCGCGTGCTTCAGCGCCGCGAGCGTGTCGGCCGTCTCGCCGCTTTGCGAGATCGTCACGACGAGCGTGCGCGCGTCGGGCACGCTGGTGCGGTAGCGGTACTCGCTCGCGATCTCGACCGCGGTAGGGATGCCGGCGATCGCCTCGAGCCAGTACTTGGCGGTGCTGCCGGCGTAGTAGCTGGTGCCGCACGCCAGGATCAGCACGCGGTCGACCTCCTTGAACACGCGGTACGCGCCGTCGCCGAACAGCTCGGGGCTCACGGACTCGACGGCGTCGAGCGTGTCGGCGATCGCCTTCGGCTGCTCGAAGATCTCCTTTTGCATGTAGTGGCGGTAGGGGCCGAGCTCGGCCGCGGCGGTGTGCGCCGGCATCGGCTTGACCTCGCGCTCGACCGGCCGCCAGCGCCCGTCGGCGCCGCGCGCGCTGAGCCAGACCTTGCCCGGCTGCAGGTCGACGACGTCGCCTTCTTCGAGGTAGACGATGCGGTCGGCGACGCCGGCCAGCGCCATCGCGTCGGAGGCGACGAAGTGCTCGCCGTCGCGCCCGAGGCCGAGAACGAGCGGTGAGCCCTCGCGCGCGCCGACGACGCGCTGCGGCTCGTCGCGGCAGAACACGGCGATCGCGTAGGCGCCCTTCAGGCGCTGCACCGCGCGCTGCACCGCGTCGACGAGATCGCCGTCGTAGAGCTGGTGCACGAGGTGCGCGATGACCTCGGTGTCGGTCTGGCTCGTGAACTCGTAGCCGCGCGCCTTCAGCTCGGCGCGCAGCTCGTCGTGGTTCTCGATGATGCCGTTGTGCACCAGCGCGATGCGATCGCCCGAGAAGTGCGGGTGCGCGTTGTGCACCGCCGGCGCGCCGTGCGTGGCCCAGCGCGTGTGCGCGATGCCGGTGCCCGAGCGCACGCCGTCGGCCGCTGCCTGCGCGGCGAGGTCGGCCACGCGCGCCGTGCTGCGCGTGCGGCGCAGCTGCCCTTCCTGGTGCACCGCGATGCCGCACGAGTCGTAGCCGCGGTACTCGAGCCGGCGCAGACCCTCGATCAGCACCGGCACCACGTCACGGCCGGCGACTCCACCCACGATGCCGCACATCTGCTGCACTCCCGTCATTGCGATGCGGAGATCGTAGGAGCGGCGTTGTGAATCATGCGTTCGTTTTGCACGGCATCCGTGAAACGATTGATCGCCAGGTGGCGCCGACGAAATGAATGCGCATAATGAGAATTTCCATGAACGAATCGATCACGCTCGACCTCGACGCCATCGACCGCCGCCTGCTCGACCTGCTGCAAGCCGACGCCAGCCGCAGCAACGTCGACCTCGCGGCGGCGGCGGGCGTGTCGCCGGCCACGGCGCTGCGGCGCGTCAAGCGCCTCGTCGACGCCGGCGTGATCGAGCGGCAGGTGGCGCTCGTCGCGCCGACCGTCACGCCGCAGGCGCTGACGGTGATCGCCGAGGTCACGCTCGACCGCCAGGGCGCCGAGCACCTCGCCGCGTTCGAGGCACGCGCGGTGGCCGAGGAAGCCGTCCAGCAGTGCTACCGCGTCTCGAGCGGCCCCGACTTCGTGCTCGTGCTGTGGCTGCCCGGCATGCCGGCCTACGACGCGCTAGTGCAGCGCCTGTTCACGCAGGACGCGAACGTGCGCAACGTGAGGGCCTACTTTGCCGTTCGGCGCAGCAAGTTCGATCCGCGCATCCGGCTGCCCGCGTAGCGCCGGACGTCACGCCGCCTTCAGGATCGCCAGCCCCTTCAGGTACTCGCCCTCGGGGAACGCGAGCGTCGTCGGGTGGTCGCACGCGCCTTCGAGGCGCGCGAGCAGCGCGCCGTCGACGCCGGCGTCGATCGCCGCGCCGGCGACGATCTTGTGGAACAGCTCGGCACCGATGCCGCCCGAGCAGGAGAACGTCAGCAGCAGCCCGCCGGGCGCAAGCAGCTTCAGCGCGAGCCGGTTGATGTCCTTGTACGCGCGCGCGGCGCGCTCGGCGTGCGCGGCGGTCGGCGCGAACTTCGGCGGGTCGAGCACGATCGCGTCAAACCGCTCGCCGGCCTTGAGCCGCTCGCGCAGCGTCGCATTGACGTCGGCGTCGAGCCACTGCGCGCGGCCCGGGTCGAAGCCGTTGAGCACGACGTGCGTGCGCGCGCGCTCGAGCGCCGGCGCCGACGAGTCGACGCCGACGACGTCCTTCGCGCCGCCGGCGAGCGCCGCCACCGTGAACCCCCCCGTGTAGCAGTAGCCGTTGAGCACGCGCTCGCAGCCGAAGTGGCGCACCCAGTCGGCGAAGCGCGCGCGGTTGTCGCGCTGGTCGAGGTAGAAGCCCGTCTTGTGGCCTTCGGCGACGTCGACCGTCAGCTTCCAGCCGTGCTCGCGGATCGTCACCTCGGTCGCGCCGTCGCCGCGCAGCCAGCCCGTGGCCGGCGGCAGCCCTTCGAGACCGCGCACGCCAGAGTCCGAGCGCTCGTACAGGCGTGCGCAGCCGGTTGCCTCGAGCAGCAGGTCGGCGATCGTCGCCTTCCAGCGTTCGGTGCCGGCCGACAGGAACTGCGCGCTCAGCGTGTCGGCGTAGCGGTCGACGACGAGGCCCGGCAGGCCGTCGGCCTCGCCGTGGACGAGGCGCACGCCGTCGCTTGCGACCGGCAGCCGCGCGCGCAGCGCGACGGCGGCGGCGATGCGGCGCGCGAAGAAGTCGCGGTCGATGCGCTCGACTTCGTCGAAGCTCCACGCGCGCACGCGGATCGCGCTCGTCGGGCTGTACGCGCCCCACGCGAGGAAGCGCCCGTCGTGCGCCTCGACGCGCACCGTCTCGCCGGCGTCGGCCTTGCCCTTCGCGACGCTGCCCTCGAACACCCACGGGTGGCGGCGCAGCAGCGAGCGTTCCTTGCCTTCGCGCAGTCGGATGCTTTTCATGCGCGCATTGTCGCGGGCGGCCGCGGTGGTCTGCGCCGCGACGCCCCGCAGTGACGCCGCCGCGCGGTTACGACTTTCGCTTCGCGCGCGGGTGCGCCGCGTCGTAGACCTTAGCCAGGTGCTGGAAGTCCAGCCGCGTGTAGACCTGCGTCGTCTGGATGTGCGCGTGGCCGAGCAGCTCCTGCACGCCGCGCAGGTCGCCGCTGGACTGCAGCAGGTGCGACGCGAAGCTGTGGCGCAGCATGTGCGGGTGCACGTGTGTCGGCAGGCCGGCGTCGAGCGCAAGCCGCGCCAGCCGCGAGCGGACCTGGCTCGGCGTCAGCCGCGTGCCGCGTCGGCTGAGCAGCAGCGCCGGTTCGTCGCAGCCGCAGCGCAGCAGCTGCGCGCGAACGTCCAGCCACTGCGTCAGCGCCCGTGCCGCGGCGCGTCCCATCGGCACGCTGCGCCGCTTGCCACCCTTGCCGAGCACGTGCACGCTGGCGTCGGCCACGTCGACCCAGCCCGCGGCCTGCGGCGACGCGGCCACGTCGAGGCCGACCAGCTCGCCGACGCGCAGCCCGCAGCCGTACAGCAGCTCGACGATGCAGCGGTCGCGCGCGCGCAGCACTGGGTCGCCTTGCGACGGCTCGTGCTCCGCGAGCGCCACGGCCTGGTCGACCGCGAGCGCCTTCGGCAGCGGCTTGGCCGCGCGCGGCGCCCGCACGCCGTCGACCGGGTTCAGCGCGACCTTGCCGTGGCGGCCCCACCAGCGGTAGAGGCCGCGCCAGCCGGCGAGCACGATCGCGATGCTGCGCGGCGCGAGCCCCTGCGCATGCATCTGCGCGACCCATCGCCGCACGTGGTGCGGCTGCACCGCGTCGAGCGCGACGCCGGCGGCAGCGGCCGCAGCGACGAGGCGCCGCAGCGCGTCGGTGTACATCGCCACCGTGCGTGCGGCCAGCCGCCGCTCGACGACGAGGTGGGCGAGCCATGCCTGCACGTCGTCGGGCAGGCCGGGCGCGTCCACTACAGGCGGATCAGCCGCGACAGCGCCGCGCTGGCCAGCTCGCCGACGCGCAGCAGGAACTCGGTGCCCATGTCGGCGCTGTAGCGCGTCGGGTCGGGCGAGCCGAGCACGAGCAGGCCGATCGCTCCGCGCCCCGCCTCGACCGCGCCGTGGCGCAGCGGCACCAGCGCGATCGACGTGACGCTGGCCGGATCGTCGAGCCACTGCGACGCCTCGAAGCCCGAATTGAGTCCGCAGTACGGCAGCCCGAGGCTGGCGGTGAAGCTCTTGACGTCGTCGCTGACGCCCTGCGTGAACGGCAGCCCCGCGTACGCGTCGGCGACGTTCCACAGCCGCAGCGCGGCCTGCGGGATCATGAACTCGTGCTTCAGGTCGCGCACGACGACGTCGGGCAGGTCGGCCGGGTTCGCGGCCAGCAGCAGCGCGCGCGTCCAGCGGTGCAGGCGGTCGGCGATCGCGACGTTCTCCTGCCCGTGGCGGATCATCTCGACGATCTTGAGCTCTAGGCCCTTGATGCGCTCGCGCAGCATTTCCATCTGCCGCTCCTGCAGCGAGACGGCGCGCTGCCCGTGCGGGCTGGTCAGCTGGATCGCGGCGAGCAGCTCGGCGTGGCGCTCGAAGAAGCCCGGCGTGTTCGCGAGGTAGTTGGCGATGTCCGCCTCGGTGATGCCCTGCACGCCGAAGCTCATCGCGGGGTGTCCTTCATAGCTCGATCTCTCCTTCGAAGACGATGCGCGCCGGCCCCGTCATGCGCACCGACGACTCGCCGCCGGCCCACTCGATCGTCAGCCGCCCGCCGCGCGCGTCGACGTCGACGCGCCCGTCGAGCCAGCCCAGCCGGATGCCGGCGACGACGGCGGCGCAGGCGCCGGTGCCGCAGGCCAGCGTCTCGCCGGCGTCGCGCTCCCACACGCGCAGCTTCACGTGGTCGCGCGTGAGCACCTGCACGAAGCCGACGTTGACGCGGCGCGGAAACCGCGGGTGGTGCTCGAGGCGCGGCCCGAGCGTGGCCACCGGCGCGGCGTCGACGTCGTCCACGCGCAGCACGGCGTGCGGGTTGCCCATCGACAGCACCGCGACCTCGACGGTCGTGCCGTCGACGTCGAGCGGCCACAGCGCGAAGCCGCCGACCTCGCGCGGCACGAGGCCGGCGGTGTCGAACGGCACGTCGCGCGGGTCGAAGCGCGGGCGGTTCATGTCGACCGTCACGCGGCCGTCGGGCTGCAGCGCGAGTTCGAGCCGGTTGTTGACCGTCTCGACCTGCAGCGTCGTCTTGTCCGACAGCCCGTGGTCGACGACGTAGCGCACGAAGCAGCGCGCGCCGTTGCCGCAGTGCTCGACCTCTTCGCCGCTGGCGGCGTTGAAGATGCGGTAGCGGAAGTCCACACCGGGCGTCGTCGCGCGCTCGACGACGAGGATCTGGTCGGCGCCGACGCCGAAGCGGCGGTCGCCCAGGCGCTGCAGCTGCTCGCGCGACAGCGACAGCGGCGCGCGCGTGGCGTCGAGCACGACGAAGTCGTTGCCCGCGCCTTCCATCTTGGTGAACCGCAGTCGCATCGGCGGCGATTATCGGCGCTGCCGCGTGCGGCGCCGGGTTTCGCGCCGCCCAGACGCGCGGCATCAACGGTACAGCGACGGCTCGCCCGGCGGGCGCGTCTTGAACCGCTTGTGCACCCACAGGTACTGCGCGGGCAGGCGGCGGATCTCGGTCTCGATCCACGCGTTCATGCGCCGCGCGTCGTCGACCGCATCGTCGCTCGGCCAGTCGGTCCACGGCGGCAGGAAGCGCACGACGTAGCCGCCCCCGCCGGCGAGCATCTCGACGACCACCGGCTGCACCACCATGTCGAGCGAGCGCGCCATCTTCGACGGCGCGACCAGCGTCGCGGCCGGCACGCCGAAGAACGGCACGAACACCGTCTCGCGGCGGCCGAAGTCCATGTCGGGCAGGTTGAAGAAGGCGCTGCCGCGCTTGATCGCGCGCACCAGCGGCAACGCACGGTCCGAGCGCGGGAAGATCTCGGCATTGCCGAAGCGCGTGCGTGCCCGACGCATCGCGGCGTCGATCACCGGGTTGCTCTGCCGCTGGTAGATCGAGCACAGCCGGCGCGACTGGAACAGCTGCGTGGCCTGCCCGGCAACGTCCAGCCCGAGGAAGTGCGGCACCAGCCACATCACCGGACGCTCGCTGCGCTCGGCGAGCCCGACATCGCCCTCGACGTGGATCAGACGGCGCAGCCTCGACGCCGGCGCATACCACAGCAGCCCGCGCTCGAGCAGGCTGCGCGCGAGCCAGCCGAAATGCTCGCGCACCAGCGCGCGCCGCTGGGCTGGCGGCAGCTCGGGCAGGCACAGCCCGACGTTGCGCAGCGCGATGCGCCGGCGCGATCGCGCGACGCGGTACAGCACGGCACCCAGCGCCTGCCCGCAGGCTGCCTGCACCGACAGCGGCAGCCACGAGAACGCGCGCAGCAGCAGCAGCCCGATCCGGGCCAGCGGCCAGGTCCAGCGCGGTGCGGCGCGCTTCACGTCGTCGCGGCCGCGCGCTGCGGCTTGCGGGGTTGCTTGTAGCGGTCGTAGGCCCACAGGTACTGCGTCGGGCACTCGAGGACGACACGCTCCATCTCGGCGTTCATCGCGGCGGCGACGGCGGTCAGGCTGGCGATGTCGTCGCCACCCGCCGCCGGCAGCGGCTGCGTCGGGCGGCGCACCTTCAGCACCCAGCCCCCGCCGCGCGGCAGCCGCTCGGCCCACGCCAGCAGCCACGGCGCGCCGCTGGTCAGCACGAGGCGCGCGGCCAGCGTCATCGTGTACGCCGGAGAGCCGAAGAACGGCGCCCACACGCCCTGGTCGCGCGGCGGCACCTGGTCGGGCAGCAGACCCACGGCGTCGCCGCAACGCAGCGCGCGCAGCATCTGGCGCACGCCGGCGAGCGACGTCGGCGCGGTCTCCAGGCCGGGGCGGCGGCGCGAGCGCTCGGCGAACTCGCGCAGCCACGGCTGGCGCGCCGGGCGGTACAGCACCGTCAGCGGACGGCGCGCGCCCCAGCGCTCGGCGTAGGCCTGCGCGCAGACCTCGAAGCTGCCCAGGTGCGGCGTCAGCAGCACGACGCCGCGCCCGGCGGCCAGCGCCTCGTCGATCAGCGCGTCGCCTTGCCAGCGCACGTGACGCGAGATCGGCTGCGAGGCGGGGCCGATCCACAGCCACGGCACCTCGGCGAACAGCTTGCCAGCCTCGGCGACCGCGGCGCGGATCTGTGCGCCGTCGAGCCCGGCGCGCTGCGCGTTGGCGCGCAGCACGCGGCGGTAGTCGCGCGAGGCCAGGTACGCCAGCCAGCCCAGCAGCGCGCCGAGCACGTGCAGGAACCGCAGCGAGCGGCCGGCGAGCCAGCGGAACAGTCCAGCCATCTTCTTATAATCGACGCATCGCCGAGTTAAAGGACAACTTGCGGGGCGATGGGGCCGGATGGGCCGGTACCCGAAATACCGCTAAAGCGTTCGCCGCTTCCCAGATGCCTTCGTGGCGGAGCCGGCAACGCCGGCAACCACGACGAGCACGGGAGTTTAAGCAAGTGGCGAACGACTACCTCTTCACTTCGGAATCGGTCAGCGAGGGGCACCCCGACAAGGTCGCCGACCAGATCTCCGACGCGATCCTCGACGCGATCTTCAAGCAGGATCCGCGCTCGCGCGTGGCCGCCGAGACGCTGTGCAACACCGGCCTCGTCGTGCTCGCTGGCGAGATCACGACCAACGCGCATGTCGACTACATCCAGGTCGCGCGCGACACGATCAAGCGCATCGGCTACGACAACACCGAGTACGGCATCGACTACAAGGGTTGCGCCGTGCTCGTCGCCTACGACAAGCAGAGCAACGACATCGCGCAGGGCGTCGACCACGCGAGCGACGACTACCTGAACACCGGCGCCGGCGACCAGGGCCTGATGTTCGGCTACGCGTGCGACGAGACGCCCGAGCTGATGCCCGCACCGATCTACTACGCGCACCGGCTGGTGGAGCGCCAGGCGCAGCTGCGCAAGGACGGGCGGCTGCCGTTCCTGCGCCCCGACGCGAAAAGCCAGGTCACGATGCGCTACGTCGACGGCAAGCCGCACTCGGTCGACACCGTCGTGCTATCGACGCAGCACGCGCCCGAGATGAGCCTGGGCAAGTCGATGAAGCCCGAGTTCATCGAGGCGGTGGTCGAGGAGATCATCAAGCCGGTGCTGCCCAAGGAGTGGCTCGCCAACACGCGCTACCTCGTCAACCCGACCGGGCGTTTCGTGATCGGCGGCCCGCAGGGCGACTGCGGCCTGACCGGGCGCAAGATCATCGTCGACACCTACGGCGGCGCCTGCCCGCACGGCGGCGGCGCGTTCAGCGGCAAGGACCCGACCAAGGTCGACCGCTCGGCCGCCTACGCGGCGCGCTACGTCGCGAAGAACGTCGTCGCCGCCGGGCTCGCGCGCCAGTGCCAGATCCAGGTCGCCTACGCGATCGGCGTGGCCAAGCCGATGAACGTGACCGTCTACACCGAGGGCACCGGCAAGATCCCCGACGAGAAGATCGCGCGCATCGTGCAGGAGGTCTTCGACCTGCGCCCGAAGGGCATCATCCAGATGCTCGACCTGCTGCGCCCGGTCTACGAGAAGACCGCCGCCTACGGCCACTTCGGCCGCGACGAACCCGAGTTCACCTGGGAGCGCACCGACAAGGTCGACGTGCTGCGCGACCTGGCCGGGCTGTGAGCATGCACGGTGCACGGCGCGCCGCGGCGGCGCTGCTCGCGCTGGCCTGCACGGCGGTCCACGCCGGCGGCGACGAGGCGCTGAAGAACGTCGCCGTCGGCGGCACGCTGCTGAGCTGGGCCGCGGCGCTGTGGACCGGCGCGCCGCTCGCGCGCTGCGACGACACGCGCTGGCGGCTGCGCGCCGCGGTCGCGACCGACGACGAGCTGCAGCAGGTGCAGCTCGGCGCGTCGCGCGGACGCTGCCCGTTGCTCGACGCTGGGCCATGGTCGCTGAGCCACGCGCCGACGCTCAGCGTCGCGCACTGGCGCGCCGACGAGGGCCCGTACGCGCGCAGCGCGTTCGACGTCGCCGCGGTGCCGATGCTGCACTGGCGGCTGCCCACAGCCGGTGCGTCGCTGACGTTCGACGTCGAACTGGGCATCGGCGCCGCGTGGCTGTCGCGCAAGAACGTCGGCACGCGGGCGAAGGGCTCGCACTTCCAGTTCAGCGACCACCTCGGCATCGGCGTCGGCGACGCCGGCGGGCGCTGGCGGCTGGGGTTCGCATACCGACACGTCAGCAACGGCGACCTCACCGACGACAACGACGCCGTCGACTTCAAGGGCGTCGTCTTCGAGTGGCGCCCGTCGGGCGGGCGCTGAACACGTGCGGCGGCGCACCGCCGCGGCGCCGCATGCATCACTGTCCGGGCGCGGCGGCCGGCGCCACAATCGCACCCACCTGACCGATGCCGCGCCCCGCGATGCTGCGCTCGCTGCGCGCCCAGATGCTGATCGGCACGATCGTCGTGCTCGTCGCGGCGTTGACGCTGATGGCGTGGAGCGCATGGCGGCTGCTGGGCGACGCGCTCGAGGAACGCTTCGCCGCCGAGGCCGAGCTCGTCGAGCCGCTGCTCGCCGCCGCGATCG
This sequence comes from Azohydromonas sediminis, assembly GCF_003574675.1. Classification (GTDB taxonomy): domain Bacteria; phylum Pseudomonadota; class Gammaproteobacteria; order Burkholderiales; family Burkholderiaceae_C; genus Calidifontimicrobium; species Calidifontimicrobium sediminis. Next base: position 54,737 of record NZ_QOAZ01000017.1, on the reverse strand, counting down.
GCCCGCTGCTGGCCGCACGCGACTACGCGACGCTCGAAGCCGTCGTGCAGCGCAGTGTCGAAGCGCGTGGCCTGGGCCATCTGGCAGTGCTCGACAGCAGCGGTCGCGAAATCACCCGCGCGCAGGGCGGCGAGCCCGCCGCCGTGCTGCCGCTGACGATGCCCGTCGTCGTCGAAGGGCAGCGCCTGGGCACGATCGAGCTGGGCATCCGCACCGACGCGCGCGAGCGTGCGCGCGCCGCGCTCGTCGAGCGCGCGGCCGCCGTCGGCGCGGTGCTGATCGCCGCGAGCGTGCTGCTGCTGGGCCTCGCGTCGACCTGGCTCACGCGCGGGCTGCGCCAGCTGGCCGACGCGAGCCGGCGCGTGGCCGACGGCGACTACCGCGTCGCGCTGGCGCCGAGTGCGCTGGCCGACGTGCAGCAGGTCTCGCAGGCGTTCGAGCGCATGGCGCACGCGGTGCAGTCGCAGATGCAGGCGCTGCGCGACAGCGAGGCCTACCTGCGCTCGGTGATTGACACGATGGCCGAGGGCCTGGTCGTCGTCGCGGCCGACCGGCGCGTGCTCTACATCAACGACGCCGCGGCGCGGCTGCTGGGCGTGCCGGCCGAGCAGTACACCGTCGCGCAGTCGGAGCGCTACGGCATCCGCGTCTACCACCCCGACGGCCGCGAGATGACGCCCGACGAACGCCCCGGCGCGCGCGCGCTGCGCGACGGCGTCGTCGTGCGCGATCACCTCGAGCGGCTGGTGACGCCGGCGGGCGAATCGCGCTGGCTGTCGGTCAACATGACGCCGCTGGTGCGCGAGGGCGAGCACGCGCCGTATGCCGTCGTCGCGACGTACAACGACGTCACGACCCACGTCGAAGCCGAGCAGCGGCTGCGCACCGCCAACGAGGAGCTCGAGCGCCGCGTGCGCGAGCGCACCGCCGAGCTGCAGCAGGCCAAGGACGTCGCCGAGCGCGCGAGCCAGGCCAAGAGCGAGTTCCTCTCGCGCATGAGCCACGAGCTGCGCACGCCGCTGAACGCGATCATCGGCTTCGCGCAGCTGCTGGGCATCGCGCGCCCGCCGCTGCCGCCGGCGCAGCGCGAACAGGTGCGCCAGATCGAGACCGCCGGCTGGCACCTGCTCGAGCTGATCAACGAGGTGCTCGACCTCTCGCGCATCGAGGCCGGCGCGATGTCGCTGTCGCTCGAGACGGTCCAGCTCGCCGGCGTCGTCGGCGAGGCACTCGGCCTCGTGCAGACGCAGGCCGCCGAGCGCGGCGTCGCGCTCGCGCACCACGTCGACGAGACGCTGTGGGCGCGCGCCGACCGCCGCCGCCTGCTGCAGGTGCTGGGCAACCTGCTGTCCAACGCCGTCAAGTACAACCGCCCGCAGGGCAGCGTGACCGTCACGGCGAACCGGCGCGGTGACCGCGTCGTCGTCGGCGTCGCCGACACCGGCCGCGGCTTCACCGCCGAGCAGCTCGAGCGGCTGTACCAGCCGTTCACGCGCTTCGAGGCCGAAGGCGAAACCGTCGACGGCACCGGCATCGGACTGGTCATCACGAAGCGCCTGGTCGAGCTGATGAACGGCTCGCTGCACGTCGAGTCGCAGCCCGGCGCCGGCGCACTGTTCAGCTTCGACCTGCCGGCCGCGGCGCCACCGGCGCAGGCCCCGGCCGCCGGCGCCGCCACGGTGGCCGCCGAACGCCGCGGCGACGGCGTGCGCCTGCTGTACGTCGAGGACAACCCGTCGAACCTGGCGCTGTTCGAACAGCTGATGACGCTGCGCCCCGGCGCCACGCTGAGCACCGCACGCGACGGCCTGGCGGGACTGGCGCTGGCGCGCTCGCTGCAGCCCGACCTGGCGGTGATCGACATCGACCTGCCGGGCATCGACGGCATCGAGCTGTGCCGGCGCCTGCGCGCCGACGCGGCCACGCGCGCGATCCCGCTCGTCGCGCTGAGCGCGAACGCGCTGCCGGCCGACATCGAGCGCGCCCGTGCCGCCGGCTTCGACGCCTATCTGACGAAGCCGCTCGACGTCGGCCACCTGCTCGACGAGATCGACCGGCGCACCGCCGCACGGGGCACGCGGCGATGATCGCGCGCCGCCGCCTGCCCGCCGCCGTGGCCGCCTGCGCCGTGGCGCTCGGTGCCGCCGCGCTCGCGCCGCGGCGGGTGCGCGCCCAGCCGGCGCCGCTGCGCGTCGCGCTGGTGCCGTTCCTGTCGCCGATGGCGATGCTCGCCGCGTTCAAGCCGCTGCGCGAGCACCTCGAGCGCGAGCTCGGCCGGCCGGTCGAGCTGTACACGGCGCGCAGCGTGCCGGCGCTCATCGAACGGATGCGCCGCGAGCCCGACGACCTGACGCTGGTGCCGGCGCACATCGCGCGGCTGGCCAGCGTCGACTGGGGCTTCGTGCCGCTGGCCGGCACGCTGCAGCGCACGACGGCGCAACTGCTGGTGCGAGATGACAGCGCGCTGGCCGACGCGCAGGCGCTGCGCGGGCGCAGCGTCGGCGTGCTCGACCGGCTGTCGCTGCCGGCCGTGATCGTGATGACCTGGCTGCAGGCACGTGGCCTCGAGGCCGAGCGCGACTACCGCGTCGCGCCGCAGGCCGCGATCGACAGCGCGCTGTACGCGCTCGACCGCGGCGAGATCGACGCGCTCGCGGTGGCGGCGACGCAGCTCGACATCGCACCGGCCGGCGCGCCGCGCCGGGTGCGCGTGCTCGCCGACGCGGGCACGATGCCCGGCCCCGTCTACGTCGCCCGGCCGGGGCTGGCAGCCGCCGACGTCGAGCGGCTGCGCGCCGCGTTGGGACGCTATGCGCCCGACGCCGCGGCGCCGCCGACGGTGGTCAACACGGCGCTGCGGCCCGTGACGGCGGCGGAGCTGGCGGCTCTGGACGCCTACCTGCCCAAGCTGCGTCAGCAGCTCGCGCGCTGAGGCGTGCGCCGCCGTGCACGATGCCCGCCGGCGGCAGGCGGCCTCGGCGCGCCGGCCGGCACGCGTGCACGCGCGCTGCTACACTCGCGGCCGCTTTCGAGGAGCGTTGCAAGGCCCGGCACGCGATACGGCCGGCGCCCCAGGCTCGAAAGTCCCGTCCCTGCAACGGCGCTCACCCGCACCGAGTCTGCGCGTGGGTGAGCTGTCACGACGCGCGGCCGCGGTGCGCCACCGCACCTGTGACCGGAGATCGTGATGAACGCCATCCTCAAGCCCACCCTGGACCAGGATTTCGCCGTGGCCGACCTGTCGCTCGCCGACTGGGGCCGCAAGGAGATCCGCATCGCCGAGACCGAGATGCCCGGTCTGATGGCGATCCGCGACGAATACGCCGCCAGCCAGCCCCTCAAGGGCGCGCGCATCACCGGCTCGCTGCACATGACGATCCAGACCGCGGTGCTCGTCGAGACGCTGCAGGCGCTCGGCGCGAAGGTGCGCTGGGCCAGCTGCAACATCTTCAGCACGCAGGACCACGCCGCCGCCGCACTGGCCGCCGGCGGCACCCCGGTGTTCGCCTACAAGGGCGAGACGCTGGCCGACTACTGGGACTACACGCACCACATCTTCGAGTTCGGCGCCAAGGGCACCGACGGCGAAGGCCCGAACATGATCCTCGACGACGGCGGCGACGCGACGCTGCTGATGCACCTGGGCAAGAAGGCCGAGCGCGACGCCTCGGTGCTTTCGAATCCCGGCAGCGAGGAGGAGCGCGTGCTGTTCGCCGCGATCCGCGCCAAGCTCGCCGAGGACCCGACCTGGTACAGCCGCAAGAGCGCGCAGATCATCGGCGTCACCGAGGAGACGACGACCGGCGTCAACCGCCTCAAGCAGATGGCCGCGCGCGGCGAGCTGATGTTCCGCGCGATCAACGTCAACGACAGCGTCACGAAGAGCAAGTTCGACAACCTCTACGGCTGCCGCGAGAGCCTGGTCGACGGCATCAAGCGCGCCACCGACGTCATGGTGGCCGGCAAGGTCGCCGTCGTGTGCGGCTACGGCGACGTCGGCAAGGGCAGCGCGCAGGCGCTGCGCGCGCTGTCGGCGCAGGTGTGGGTCACCGAGGTCGACCCGATCTGCGCGCTGCAGGCCGCGATGGAAGGCTACCGCGTCGTGACCATGGACTATGCGTGCGACAAGGCCGACATCTTCGTCACCGCCACCGGCAACAAGAACGTCATCACGTTCGAGCACATGGCGAAGATGAAGGACCAGGCCATCGTCTGCAACATCGGCCACTTCGACAACGAGATCGACGTCGCCGCGCTCGAGGCGAAGTGCCGCTGGGAGGAGATCAAGCCGCAGGTCGACCACGTGATCTTCGACGACGGCAAGCGCATCATCCTGCTCGCCAAGGGGCGCCTGGTGAACCTCGGCTGCGCGACCGGACACCCGAGCTACGTGATGTCGAGCTCGTTCGCGAACCAGACGATCGCGCAGATCGAGCTGTTCACGCACGCCGACTACTACGAGGTCGGCAAGGTCTACACGCTGCCCAAGCACCTCGACGAGAAGGTCGCGCGGCTGCAGCTGAAGAAGCTCGGCGCGATGCTGACCGAACTCACCGACGAGCAGGCCGCCTACATCGGCGTGCCCAAGCAGGGGCCGTACAAGCCCGACACGTACCGCTACTGAACCGCGCGACGTCGATGCGCGCCGACCAGCTGCTGGTCGCGCAAGGGCTGGCCCCGACGCGATCGGCCGCGCAGCGGCTGATCGCGCGCGGCGCGGTGCGCTGGCGCCGCGACGGCGTCAGCGCGTGGACGACCCCGCGCAAGGCCGGCGACGAGCTGCCGGCCGGCTGCGAGATCGAAGTCGTCGACGACGCCGAGCTGCGCTGGGCCTCGCGCGGCGGGCTCAAGCTCGACGGCGCGCTGGCCGCCACCGGCCTCGGCGTGCGCGGCAGGACGGCGCTGGACGTCGGCCAGAGCACCGGCGGGTTCACCGACGTGCTGCTCGCGCGCGGTGCGGCGCGCGTCGTCGGCGTCGACGTCGGCCACGGCCAGCTGCACCCGCGGCTGCGCGCCGACGTGCGCGTCGTCGCGCTCGAAGGCGTCAACGCACGCCACCTCGACGCGGCCGCGCTCGGCGACGCGATGCCCGCCGGCGGCTTCGGCCTCGTCGTCGGCGACCTGTCGTTCATCTCGCTCGCGCACGTGCTGCCGGCACTCGCCCCGCTGCTGGCCGCCGACGGCGACCTGCTGCTGCTCGTCAAGCCACAGTTCGAGCTGCAGCCCGCGCAGCTCGGCAAGGGCGGCGTCGTGAAGGACGCGGCGCTGTACGGCGCCGTGCGCGAGCGCGTCGAGGCGGCGTGCCGCAACGCCGGCCTCGCCGTGCAGCGCTGGCTCGCGAGCCCGGTGCGCGGCGGCGACGGCAACACCGAGTTCTTCGTCTGGGCGCGTCACGCGCCGCGGACGCCGGAGTGACCGATGACCCACCCCTCCCGCAAGACCCCGATCAGCCTGGAGTTCTTTCCGCCGAAGACGCCCGACGGCGTGGCCAAGCTCGCCGCCGCGCGGCGCGAGCTGTATGCGCTGAAGCCCGAGTTCTGCTCGGTGACCTACGGCGCCGGCGGCTCGACGCAGGAAGGCACGCTGCAGACGGTGCGCGACATCCTCGCCGAAGGCGTCGACGCGGCGCCGCACTTCAGCTGCGTCGGCGCGAGCCGCGACTCGATCCGCGCGAAGCTGCGCGAGTTCGACGCCGCCGGCGTGCGCCGCCTCGTCGCGCTGCGCGGCGACCTGCCCAGCGGCTTCGGCGCCGGCGCGCTCGGCGAGTTCCGCTATGCGTCGGACCTCGTCGCGTTCATCCGCGCCGAGACGGGCCGGCGCTTCCACATCGAGGTCGGCGCGTACCCCGAGATGCACCCGCAGGCACGCACGCCGTCCGACGATCTGAAAGCGTTCGCGACCAAGGTGCGCGCCGGCGCCGACAGCGCGATCACGCAGATGTTCTTCAACAGCGACGCGTACTTCCGCTTCGTCGACGAGGCGCACGCGCTCGGCGTCGACATCCCGATCGTGCCCGGGATCATGCCGATCACGAACGCCAGCGGCATCATCCGCTTCGCCGACAACTGCGGCACCGAGATCCCGCGCTGGATCCGCCTGCGCCTGCAGGGCTTCGGCGACGACGTCGAGTCGATCCGCGCGTTCGGCCTCGACGTCGTCACCGACCTCGTCGACCAGCTGACGACCGCCGGTGTGCCGGGGCTGCACTTCTACACGATGAACCAGGCGGGCCCGACGCTCGAGATCTGCCGCCGGCTCGGGCTGTAGCGTCGCACGCGGGCCACAGCAGTGTCGCGGCGTTGACGAAGCGCAAGGTGCGCGAGGCGGGTGACGGCTCCAATGGTCGTCGAGCCATCCGGCCACAACCCCCGACTCTGCTGATGAGGAACACCATGAAAAAAGCCACTGCGCGCGCCGTCGCCCTCGCGGCCGCGGCCATTGCCGCCACCGCTGCCGTCGCACCGGTGCACGCCCAGGACAGCGGCAACTGGATCGTGCGGGCGCGCGCGCTGTACCTGGACCCGGCCAACAAGGACAACACCGGTCTCGACCTGAGCGTCAACGACAAGGCGTTCCCCGAGGTCGACATCACCTACTTCTTCACGCCGAACCTGGCGGCCGAGCTGATCCTGACCTACCCGCAGTCTCACAACGTGCGCTCCGGCGACACCAAGATCGGCTCGATCAAGCACCTGCCGCCGACGCTGTCGCTGCAGTACCACTTCACCGGCATGGGCTGGCGGCCCTACGTCGGCCTCGGCATCAACTACACGAACCTGACGAGCGTCAAGTTCGACCCTGCAGTCGAGGCCGCGCTCGACCCGAGCCTCAAGCGCGACAGCTTCGGACTGGCGATCGGCGCTGGTGTCGACGTGCCGCTGGGCGGCGGCTGGCTGTTCAACGTTGACGTCAAGAAGGTGCAGATCAAGACCGAGGTGTCGTCGTTCGGGACGAAGGTCGGGACGTTCAAGATCGATCCGCTGCTCGTCGGCATCGGCTTCGGCAAGCGCTTCTGACGCCGCAAGGCGGCGCGGCGCCTATTCGTCGCGCTGCCACGCGACGCCTTCCTCGGTGAGGATGGCGTCGAGCGGCACGTCGTGCGGCTCGGCGAGCAGCCACGGGATGAAGCCGTGGCTGTAGGCGACGCCGACAGTGAAGGGCCGCGGCGCGAGCGCCGCGAGCGTGCGGTCGTAGAAGCCGCCGCCGTAGCCCAGCCGCACGCCGCGTGGGCCGAAACCCACGCACGGCACCAGCAGCAGCGACGGCTCGAAGCGCTCGGTGTCCTTCGGCTTCGGGATGCCGTAGGCGTCTTCCTCCATCGGGCAGCCGGGGTACCAGACGTGGAAGCGCAACTGCCGGGTCGCGCGGTCGATCACCGGCAGGCCGATGCGCCGCCCCGGCTCGGCCTCGCTCCAGCGGTACAGCGCCGGCAGCGCGTCGAACTCGCCCTTGATCGGCCAGTACGCACCGATCGCCGTCTCGGGGCGGTGGATCAGCCACACGCGCAGCACCTCCTGCAGGTGCGCGGCGCGCTGGTGGCGGTCGATCAGTGCCTGACGCTCGGCCTGCAGCTGGCGGCGCAGCAGCGCCTTGTCGCGTGACGGCTCGAGCGGCGGCAGCGGACGGGATTCAGCGGACGACATCGTGCCCGCATTGTCGCGCGCATCGCCGGCGCCCTCGGCCGCGGCCGCGCGGCTCGAGCCGCCGACCCGCGGCTGCTCGACGCAAGGGGCTGCGCCGCCGCCACGCCCGTGATCGCCGCCGGCGCGCCCGCGGCGCCGCGCTTTTCGCCGTGGCGGGTGCGACGCCGATGCGCTACACCACGGCTTGGGCGCACCGTACCTTCGCCCCCCCGTCACCGCCGCGCCGGGGGTGTGCGTTACATTGCCACGGGGTCGATGCCATGCAGTGGAAGACGTTTCATCGGTGTCTCGCACGCGTTGCGACGGTCTTCGCGGCGGCGGCGTGCGCCGCCACCGCCATCGCCCAGCCGGCCACGCCCGGCGACCGCATCGTCCTCGACGCGCGCGAGGCGCTGCGCAAGGGCGACGCGCGCGCGCTCGCCGACGCCAAGCGCCGCATCGAGCCGCTGAAGCACCCGCTCGCGCCCTGGGTCGACTACTGGGAGCTCAGCCGCCGGCTGCGTGAAGTCACGGCCGACGAAGTCGAGGCCTTCTACGCGCGCTGGCCCGACACCTACGTCGAGGACCGGCTGCGCAACGACTGGCTGCTCGAACTCGGCCGCCGCCGCGACTGGGACGACTTCCGGCGCGACCTGCCGCGCTTTCGCATGAACGACGACCGCCAGGTCGCGTGCTACGCGCTGGTGGCTGCGCACCTCGAGGGCCGCGACGTCGGCGACGCCGCGCGCGCGGCCTGGTTCGCCCAGCGCGACGCCGACGACGGCTGCCACCTGCTCGCGCGCACGCTGCTGGCCGCCGGCGTGTTCGGCCCCGCCGACGTGTGGCGCAAAGCGCGGCTGGCCACCGAGCAGCAGCGCGCCGCCGCTGCGCGGCAGGCGCTCACGCTGCTCGCGCCGCCGGTGCGCGGCGCCGACGCGAACTGGTGGGACCAGCCCGAAGCGACGCTGGACCGCACACCGCTCGGCCGCCGCCCCGACGGCCTGGACGTGCTCGCGCTCGCGCGGCTGGCCGCGCTCGACGCCGAGCGGGCGGCGCGCCGCCTCGAGGCCGGACTCGCCGGCCGGCTCGAGCCCGAGGCCGCCGCGTGGGCCTGGGCACAGACGGCGCGCTGGACGGCGCTGCGGCTGCAGCCGCAGGCGCTCGAGCGGTACGCCCAGGCGCGCGCCTATGCCGAACGTGCCGGCGACGGCGCCAGCGCGTGGTCGGACGACACGCTGGCCTGGCAGGTGCGCGCGGCGCTGCGCAGCAAGCCCACGCGCTGGGACGCAGTGCGCCAGGCGATCGACGCGATGACGCCGGCCGCACGCAGCGACCCGGCGTGGGTCTACTGGGGCGCGCGCGCCGACCTCGCGCTGGCCGCCGACGGCGAGGCCGGCGAGGCCCAGCGCAGCGCGGCGCGGCAGGCGCTGGCGTCGATCGCCGGGCAGATGCACTTTTACGGCAAGCTCGCCGCCGAGGACCTCGGGCGCACGCCGGCGGTGCCGCCGGCGCCGGCACCGCTGAGCGCCGCCGAGCGCGCGGCCGCGCAGCGCCACCCCGGGCTCGCGCGCGCGCTGCACGCGCTCGCGCTGGGCCTGCGCAGCGAGGGCGTGCGCGAGTGGAACTTCTCGCTGATCGGCATGGGCGACCGCGAGCTGCTCGCCGCGGCGCACCTGGCGTGCTCGCGCGCCGTGTGGGACCGCTGCATCAACACCAGCGAGCGCACGCGCGCCGAGGTCGACCTCGCGCAGCGCTTCCCGACGCCGTTTCGCGACGCCGTCGTCGAGCGCGCGCGCGATGCCGGCCTCGACCCGGCCCTGGTCTACGGCCTGATCCGCCAGGAATCGCGCTTCGTGACCGACGCACGCTCGGGCGTCGGCGCCTCGGGACTGATGCAGGTGATGCCGGCCACCGCACGCTGGGTCGCACGCCGCCTCGGCCTGACGTACACGCCGCAGATGATCGACGACTTGCAGACCAACCTGCGGCTGGGCACCACCTACCTGCGGCTCGTGCTCGACGACTTCGGCGGCTCGCCGGCGCTGGCCACCGCGGCGTACAACGCCGGGCCCGGACGGCCGCGGCGCTGGCGCGACGGGCCCGAACTCGAGCCGGCGATGTGGGCCGAGACGATCCCGTTCAACGAAACCCGCGACTACGTCAAGAAGGTGCTGTCGAACGCGGCCTACTATGCCGTCGTGCTCGGCAGCGAGCCGCCGTCGCTGAAGGCACGGCTGGGCCCACCGATCGGGCCACGGCCGGCCGACGCGCCGCCGGCCAACGACGAACTGCCCTGAACCCTGCCGTGGAACCCCTCAGACTGTCCTCGTCCCCGATGAATCGCATCCTCGTCCTCGGCGGCACCGGCTTCGTCGGCCGCGCCACCTGCGCCGAACTCGTCGAGCGCAGCGGTGGTGCCGGCGGCACGATCACGGTGCCCACGCGCCGCGCCCGCGCCGGGCGCACGATCCGCTACCTGCCCACCGTCGAAGTCGTCGAGGCCGACGTCGTGCGCGACGACCGTGCGCTGGCTCGGCTGGTCGCCGGCCAGGACGCCGTCGTCAACCTGATCGCGATCCTGCACGGCGACGAGGCCCGCTTCCGCGAAGTCCATGTCGAGCTGCCGCGCCGGCTGTCGAAGGCGATGCGCGATGCCGGCGTGCGGCGGCTCGTGCACGTCAGCGCGCTGGGCGTCGGACCCAACGCGCCGTCGCTGTACCTGCGCTCGAAGACCGAGGGCGAAGCGGTGCTGCGCGACGCCGGCCTCGAGCTGACGATCCTGCGCCCGTCGGTGATCTTCGGCGCCGAGGACCGCTTCATCAACCTGTTCGCGAAGCTGCAGGGCGTGCTGCCGCTGGTGCCGCTGGGCGGCGCGCAGGCGCGCTTCCAGCCGGTGTGGGTGCAGGACGTCGCGCGCGCGATCGTCGTCGCCCTCGAGCGCCGCGACGCGATCGGCCAGACCTACGAGTGCGTCGGCCCGACCGTCTACACGCTGGCCGAGCTGGTGCGGCTGGCCGGGCGCATCGCCGGGCACGAGCGCCCGGTGCTGCCGCTGCCCGGCGCGCTCGCGAGCCTGCAGGCACGGCTGATGGAGCTCGCGCCGGGCGAGCCGCTGATGTCGCGCGACAACCTGCTGTCGATGCAGGTGCCCAACGTCGCGACGGGCCAGCTGCCGGGCCTCGAGGCGCTGGGCATCGTCCCCTCGGCGCTCGAAGCGATCGTGCCGACCTACCTCGGCAGCGGTGCCGGCCGCGCGCGCCTGACGCCGCTGCGCGCGCGGGCGCACCGCGACTGAGCCTGCCAGCGGCGAGCCAGCGGGCCGGCCGACGGTGAAGAGCTACGTCGTCGGCGGCGCCGTGCGCGACCGGCTGCTCGGCCGGCCGGTGGGCGACGTCGACCACGTCGTCGTCGGCGCGACGCCCGAGCAGATGCTCGCGGCGGGCTTCCGGCCCGTCGGGCGCGACTTCCCGGTGTTCCTGCATCCCGCGACCGGCGAGGAGTACGCGCTCGCGCGCACCGAGCGCAAGGTCGCGCGCGGCTACCACGGCTTCACGTTCCACGCCGACGCATCGGTCACGCTCGAGCAGGACCTCGCGCGGCGCGACCTGACGATCAACGCGATGGCGATCGACCCCGACAGCGGCGACGTCATCGACCCCTACGGCGGCCGGCGCGACCTGGCCGCGCGCGTGCTGCGCCACGTCACCGACGCATTCGCCGAGGACCCGGTGCGCATCCTGCGCGTCGCGCGCTTCGCGGCGCGGCTGCCCGACTTCAGCGTCGCGTCCGAGACGACGGCGCTGATGCGTCGCCTCGTCGACGCCGGCGAGGTCGACGCGCTGGTGCCCGAGCGCGTGTGGCAGGAGCTCGCGCGCGGGCTGATGGAGCCGCGCCCGAGCCGCATGTTCGAGGTCCTGCGCGACTGCGGCGCGCTCGCGGTGCTGCTGCCCGAGGTCGACCGCCTGTGGGGCGTGCCGCAGCCCGCGCAGCACCACCCCGAGGTCGACACCGGCGTGCACCTGATGCTCGTGCTCGACGCCGCGGCGCGCCTGGACGCACCGCTGCCGGTGCGCTGGGCCTGTCTCGGGCACGACCTCGGCAAGGGCACGACGCCGCGCGACGAGTGGCCGCGCCACCTCGGCCACGAGGCACGCAGCGTGCAGCTCGTCGAGGCGATCGACCGCCGGCTGAAGGTGCCCGGCGACTGCCACGAGCTCGCCGTGCTCGCCGCGCGCGAGCACGGGCACGTGCACGCCAGCGCCGGGCTCGACGCCGCCGGCGTGCTGCGCCTGCTCGAGCGCTGCGACGCGCTGCGGCGGCCCGAACGCTTCGCGCAGCTGCTGCTCGCGTGCGAGTGCGACGCGCGCGGACGCAGCGGGCGCGAGGACGAGCCGTACCCGCCGCGCGAGCGGCTGCAGCGCGCACTCGACGTCGCGCGCGCGGTCGACACGGCAGCGATCGCCGCATCCGCCGGCGGTGTGCCCGGCCCGCAGATCGGCGCCGCGATCCGCCGCGCCCGCGTGGCCGCGCTCGCCGACGCCGGCATCGCCGCGGCGTCCTGACGGCGGCGAGCCCCCCGGCCCGCGCGGCGGGCGCGGCTGCGCTACGCTCGACGGCCACGGGCAGTCCGGAAGCGTGGCATGGGGTTGGCCGACGGCATCCGCAAGCACGGGTTTCGCAAGTGGTACGAGCGCGAGCTGCTCGGCAGCCATGCGTGGCTGGTGCTGACCTTCCTGTGCACGATCGGCCTGGCCGCGGCCTTCGAAGGGCTGAGCCTGGGCGGCACAGACGCGCGGCTGGGCAACTTCGCGGCGATCGGGCTGTGCGGCGTCGTCGGCGTCGTCGCGCTGCGCCGCTACCTGTACCGCCTGATGCACGCCGAGCAGGTGGCCAACCAGGCGGTGTGCGCACAGTGCCAGACCTACGGCCGCCTCGAGGTCGCCGCCGAAGAAGCCGGCGGGCGGCGGCTGCGCGTGCGCTGCCGCCACTGCGGGAACGAGTGGTCGCTCGAGGGCTGAAGCGGCGCCGGCGCCGGTCAGACCAGCGCGCCGATCGCCATCGCGATCAGGCTCAGCAGCAGGCTGCTGGCCAGCGGCACGTACCACTCGCGCCCGCCGAGGCGGAAGCTGAAGTCGCCCGGCAGGCGGCCGAGGCCGATCTTCTCGAGCCACGCGCGCAGCCCGTTGAAGACGAGGAACGCGAGCAGGAACACGATCAGCCAGCGCATCGCGGCCTCACAGCGTGTGCGTGCGGTCGCCGGCGGCGAAGCCCAGCGGCGCCACGTCGATGCCGCGGCCGAACGCGAGCACCTTGAACAGCTCGCCCATCTCGTGCTCGGTCAGCAGCTTCTGCGCGTTTGCGCGCTCGCGCAGGTCGGCGTCGGCCAGCAGGTCGAGCAGCCCGCAGTTGATCAGGAACCGCGCCTGCGTCGTGTAGCCGAGCACGTCGGCACCGGCGTCCTGTGCCGCGAGCGCGACCGCCGTGAAGTCGACGTGCGACGTGATGTCCTTGTCACCGACGTCGGCGAGCGGGTCGGCGTCGGCGCGGTGCGCGCGGTGGCACATCAGCGTGCCGCCGGTGCGCTGCGGGTGGTAGTACTCGGCCTGCGGGAAGCCGTAGTCGACGAACAGCGCGGCGCCGCGGTCGAGCCGCTCGGCGATCGTCGCCACGAACGCGCACGCCTGCCGGTGCAGTTCGGTCACGGTCCCGGGCACGAAGCCGGCATCGACGGGCGGGCGCAACTCGGTCGGCCGGTCGGCCCAGACGAAGCGCTCGCCGTCGAGCGCGACGCCGCGCTCCCACCAGCGCTCGCCGTCCCAGTGCAGCAGCTGCACCGGCATCGCGTCGAGCACCTCGTTGCCGACGACGACGCCGTGCAGCCGCGCCGGCAGCTCGGCCAGCCACTCGACGCGCGCGCCGAAGCGCCGCAGCCGCTCGCGCTGGCGCGCCGCCAGCGCCGGCGAGACGTCGACGATCGCGTAGCGGCGCACGCGCTCGCCGAGCGCGTCGAGCAGCTGCTCGGCCAGCGCCCCCGAACCGGCGCCGAACTCCCACACCGTGTCGGCGCCGGCCGCGTCGAGCCACTGCGCGACCTGCCGCGCCAGTGCGCGGCCGAAGTACGGCGACAGCTCGGGCGCGGTGACGAAGTCGCTGCCCGACGCCGGCCCGAGGCCGAACTGGCGGTCGCCGCGCGCGTAGTAGCCGCCCTGCGGCGCGTACAGCGCCAGCGCCATGAAGCGGTCGAACGGCAGCCAGCCGCCGGCCGCGGCGATGGCCTGCGCGATGTGCCGCTGCAGCGGCGTCGATACACTGGCCGGCTGCGCGCCGCCGGCCGGCGACGCCGCCGTCGCCCTCCGGGCCGAGCGCTCGTTCATCGACCGATTGTAGGAAGCCCATGTCCGCCCGCCCCGTCGTGCTCGTCACCGGCGCCGCCCGCCGCCTCGGGCGCGCGATCGCGCTGCACCTCGCGCGCCAGGGCCACGACGTCGCGGTGCACTACCACCGCTCGCAGGCCGACGCCCGGCGCACCGTCGACGACGCCGTGGCGGCCGGCTCCGCCGCCGCCGCGTTCGCGGCCGATCTCGCCGACGAGGCCGCCTGCCGGGCGCTGGTGCCGGCCGTCGTCGCGCACTTCGGCCGGCTCGACGCCGTCGTCAACAACGCCTCGCTGTTCGAGCCGGACCACGCGGCCGACTTCAGCTACGCCGCGATGGAACGCCACTGGCGCGCCAACACCGCGCCGGCCGTCGTGCTCGCGCAGGCACTGCACGAGCACCTCGCCGCGCGCGGCGCCACCGAGCCGGGCTGCGTCGTCAACCTGCTCGACCAGAAGCTGTGGAATCCGAACCCCGACTGCCTGTCGTACACGCTGTCGAAGGCCGCGCTCGAGTGCGCGACGACGCTGCTCGCGCAGGCGCTCGCGCCTCGCGTGCGCGTGTGCGGCGTCGCGCCCGGCCTCACGCTGGGCAGCGCGCAGATCGACGACGCCAGGCTCGCGCAGCTGCAGGCCAAGGCGCTGCTCGGCTACGGCGCGCGGCCCGACGACATCGCGCACGCGGTGCACTTCCTGCTGACCGCGCGCGCGAGCACCGGCACGACGGTGCTCGTCGACGCCGGCCAGCACCTGCAGCCGCACGATCGCGATTTCGGGTACCTCGCATGAACGGCCCCACCGCGCTGCGGCGACTGTCGGTCGAGCGGCTGCGCCTGCTCGCCAGGCGCACGGTGCGCCGCGGCCGGGCGCGCATCATCCAACCCAACGTGTTCCCGCCTTGCGACGGCGCGTCCGCCGTCGCCGACGTCCATGTCCACGACCTCGCCTGACACCGCCGTGACCACGCCGGCCGCCGACCCGCGCCGCGCCGAGTTCGAGCTGCGCAAGCTCGACAAGCGCCTGCACCGCCTGGTCGGCCAGGCGATCGCCGACTTCAACATGATCGAGCCCGGTGACAAGGTCATGGTGTGCGTCTCGGGCGGCAAGGACAGCTACGCGCTGCTCGACATCCTGCTCGGGCTGCGCCGGCGCGCGCCGATCGCCTTCGACATCGTCGCCGTCAACCTCGACCAGAAGCAGCCGGGCTTCCCGGCCGACGTGCTGCCGACGTACCTGCGCTCGCTCGGCGTCCCGTTCCACATCGAGACGCAGGACACGTACTCGATCGTCAAGCGCCTGATCCCCGAGGGGCAGACGATGTGCAGCCTGTGCTCGCGGCTGCGCCGCGGCATCCTGTACCGCGTCGCGAGCGAGCTCGGCGCGACCAAAATCGCGCTCGGCCACCACCGCGACGACATGCTGCAGACGCTGCTGATGAACATGTTCTTCGGCAGCCGTCTCAAGGGCATGCCGCCGAAGCTGGTCAGCGACGACGGCCGCCACATCGTGATCCGCCCGCTGGCCTACGTCGCCGAGGTCGACCTCGAACGCTGGGCCGAGCACCGCCAGTTCCCGATCATTCCGTGCACGCTGTGCGGCAGCCAGCCCAACCTGCAGCGCGCGCAGATCAAGCAGATGCTGCGCGACTGGGACAGGCGCTTCCCGGGACGCATCGACAACATGTTCACCGCGCTCGCCAACGTCGTGCCGTCGCACCTGATGGACCGCAAGCTGTACCCGTTCGAGACGCTGCAGCGCACCGGCGTCGCCGACCCCGACGGCGACATCGCGTTCGACGAGGAGCCGTGCGCGCCGGCGCCATCTGCGATCCGCATCGTGCGCGACGACCCGCGCGACGGCTGATCGGGCCCGAAGCGCCGTCGCACGGACGGCGCCGTGCGGCCGCTTGCGGCCTGTGGCGGTCGTTCGTGAAGGCTTGATTGCGACGGTGGTGACCGCGGGCAGGACCTGCACCGGTGGTGGCGGCAGGGCGATGGCGGCACCTGTGTGCTTCGGCCCACCTCGCGCGGACCCGTCGGCGGTGTACGAAGCGCGGTGCGCTCGGCACCGCACGTGGCCTGCCGACGCCGGCGCGTGCGCGAATGGGGCCTGCGCACCCAGGTACCGCCATCTCCCTGCGCTCCACGGTCGACGTCCTGCTAGCGCGTGCAGTGCGCCAGCGTTGGGACGGCGCGTGGCGTGGGCGTGCGGGCGCAGGCCCCATTCGCGCTCGCCGCCCACCGTGCCAGGGCACCACGCTGCGGACGGCAGGGCGACCGCAGTGCACCGCCGCTGCCGCGCGAGGTGGGCCGGAGCACGCATGCCCACGCCGCGTGCCGGGCACCCACCTTCGCAGTCAAGGCGTCACGAGCGACCGCGACGGGCCGAAGCCGGACGCCTACGTCCCGTTCACCGCCGCGAGCACGCGCGCGTCGTCTTCCCAGCCGCGCAGCCGGGCCGCCGCGCGCTCGCGCTGCGCCGGCGTCGTGTCGTTGTGCATGCGCGCGATCAGCTCGCAGTTGAAGCGCTTCAGGCGCTGCTGGTGCTCGCGGTACTCGGCGCGCGGCGACGCCGTGATGCGCTGCGCGAGCTCGGCCAGCATCGGCTGCACGCGCTGCGGCGTGCGCTCGGCTGGCGGCAGCGCCTGCACCGCGCGCAGCGTTGCCAGCAGGTCGTGCTGGCGCTGCAGCCGCTCGGCGTACCAGCGCTCGGGGTCGGCGGGCGAAGCGGCCATCGCCTGCGCGAGCCGCTCGCGCTGCGCGCGGTCCAGGCGCCCGTAGACGTTCTCGAGGCGCGCGCGCATGCGCTCGACCTGTGCGCGCTGGCGCGCGGCCGCGTCGTCGGGCAGGAACTGCGCGCGGAACTCGGCGTTGCCTTTCGCGAGGCGCTGCTCGAGGTGCGCGAGCTGCGCCGGCGTCAGCGCGATCACGAGCTCGGCGAGCCACGGCAGCGCCTGTTCGATCGCCACCTGCGCGCGCTGCTGCAGCGCGTCGGCCCAGCGGCACACCTGCTCGGGCTGCGCCGGCTGCAGCACCTGCTGCTGCGCGTCGCGCAGCAGCTCGGCGTACTCGGGCAGCTGCGTCGCGCGGTGCCACGCGAACCAGCCGCGCAGCGCGTCGCGCACGAGCGGCGACTGCTCGGCGGTGAAGTCGACGTAGCCGTCGAGCCACCAGTACGCGAGCTCGTGGCCCTGGCTGTAGCCCAGGCGCACCGCGCTGCAACCCGTCACGATCGCCGCGACGGCGAGCAGCCACAGCGCCCGGATAATCCGTGCGCTACCCAAGGATGCTTTGATGGGCCACAACGTCGTGATCCTCGCCGCCGGCCGCGGCACCCGCATGAAGTCGCAGCGGCCGAAAGTGCTGCACCGGCTCGGTGGGCGCGCGCTATTGCAGCACGTTCTCGACGCCGCTGCCGGCGTGGCGGCATCGCGCGTCGTCGTCGTCGTCGGCCACGGTGGCGACGAGGTCGAGGCGGCGTGTGCCGCGCCCGGGCGCGTGTTCGTGCGCCAGGAGCCGCAGCTGGGCACCGGGCACGCGGTGCAGCAGGCGGTGCCGGCGCTCGACCCCCACGCGCCGACGACGCTGATCCTCAACGGCGACGTGCCACTGGTCACCGCGGCCACCGCGCGCGCCCTCGTCGACGCGTGCGGCGGCGAGCGCCTGGCGCTGCTGACGATGACGCCGGCCGACCCGCACGGCTACGGGCGCATCGTGCGCGACGGCGAGCGCGTGCTCGCGATCGTCGAGGAGAAGGACGCCACACCAGCGCAGCGGGCGATCGGCGAGGTCTACACCGGCATGATGGCTGCACCCACCGCCGCGCTCGGGCGGTGGGTCGCCGCGCTGAAGAACGACAACGCGCAGCGCGAGTACTACCTGACCGACGTCGTCGCGATGGCGGTGGCCGACGGCGTGCCGGTCGTCGGCCTGCCGGTGGCCGACGAGACCGAAGCGCTGGGCGTCAACAGTCCGCAGCAGCTCGCCGACCTCGAGCGGCGGCTGCAGCGCCGCCACGCCGACGCGCTGATGACGGCCGGCGTGCGGCTGGCGGACCCGGCGCGCATCGACGTGCGCGGCACGCTCGAGTGCGGCACCGACGTCGAGATCGACGTCGGCTGCGTGTTCGAGGGCCGCGTCGTGCTCGGCGACGGCGTCACGGTCGGGCCGCACTGCGTGCTGCGCGACACGACAGTAGCCGCCGGCGCGCGCATCGAGGCGTTCAGCCACCTCGACGGCGCGCAGGTCGGCGCCGACGCGCGCGTGGGCCCGTATGCGCGGCTGCGCCCGGGCGCCGTGCTCGGCGACGAGGTGCACATCGGCAATTTCGTCGAAGTGAAGAACTCGACGCTGGCGCGCGGCGCGAAGGCCAACCACCTCGCCTACCTCGGGGACGCGACGGTCGGCGAGCGCGTCAACTACGGCGCCGGCAGCATCACGGCCAACTACGACGGGGTCCACAAGCACCGCACCGTGATCGGCGACGACGTGCTGATCGGCTCGAACTGCGTGCTCGTCGCGCCGGTGACGATCGGCGCCGGCGCGACGATCGGCGGCGGCTCGACGATCACCGACGACGCACCGGCCGGCGAACTGACGCTCGCACGCGGCCGGCAGGTGACGATCGCCGGGTGGAAGCGGCCGGTCAAGACGAAGAGCGGCAAGACCTCCGACGGCGGCCGCTGAGCCGCAGCCCCGCCGGCGCTCACGCCCCGGCGGCGCCCTGCCCTTCGAGCACCTCGGCGGCCAGGCACAGGTCGTCCCAGGCCTTGGCCTTGTCGGCGGGCTGGCGCAGCAGGTACGCCGGGTGGTAGGTCACGACGAGCGGCACGCCCTGGTAGCGGTGCACGCGCCCGCGCAGACGGCCGATCGGCTCGTCGGTGCGCAGCAGCGCCTGCACCGCGAAGCGCCCCATCGCGAGCAGGATGCGCGGGCGCACGAGCTGGATCTGGCGCACGAGGAAGGGCTCGCAGCGCGCCATCTCCTCGGGCAGCGGGTTGCGGTTGCCCGGCGGGCGGCACTTGAGCGTGTTGGCGATGTAGACCTGCCGCTCGGGCGGGCCCGGCTCGCGCGTGAGGCCCAGCGCGTCGAGCATCGCGTCGAGCAGCCGGCCCGCCGGGCCGACGAAGGGCTCGCCCTTGAGGTCCTCCTGCTCGCCGGGCGCTTCGCCGACGATCATCCAGTGCGCGCGCTCGTGGCCGACACCGAACACGGTCTGCCGGCGCGACTGCGCGAGCGCGCACGCCTGGCACGCGGCGACGGCCGCGCGCAGCGCGGGCCAGTCCATCGTCGCGACGTCGCCGCGCGACGTCGCGGGTGACGGCGCAGCGGGTGCGCCAGGCGGCACCGGCGCGGGGGCCGCGCCCTGCGCAGCCGCTGCGGGTGGCTGCAGCGGCGGGCTCGTCACCGTCGCCCCCGGCCACAGCTCGATGCCCATCTCGCGCAGCATCGCGCGCTGGCGTTCAGTCCATGCCATCGCGACTCCCGGCGGACCAGGGCGCCAGGTCCAGGCTCATCAGCACGGCGTCTTCGCGCCGGCCGTGCGCGGCCGGGTAGTAGCCGCGCCGCCGGCCGACCGGCACGAAGCCGTAGCGCCGGTACAGCGCCTGCGCCGGCGCACTGCTCTCGCGCACCTCGAGCCACAGGCTGCGCGCGCCGCGCGCGACGCTGCGCGCGACGAGTTCGTCGAGCAGCCGCCGCGCGTGGCCGCGGCGCTGGTGCGCCGGCGCCACCGCGAGGTTGAGCAGGTGCATCTCGTCGACACCGGGCAGCGCGACGAAATAGCCGATGACTTCACCGTCGGCGGCGCGCAGCACTTCGGCGAGGTGACCGGCCACCAGCGAATCGACGAAGTTGCCGCGCGTCCACGGGAAGCTGTAGGCGCTGACCTCGAGCGCGTACACCGCGTCGACGTCGTCGAGCGTCATCGGCGCCAGGCGGGGCGCCGGCGCGTCGTCGGGACGCGGTCGGGGGTTCACCGCCACCTCACCGTGCCGCTGCGGCCGCGCGCTCGGCCGTCGTCAGCGCGACCTTGTCGCGCAGGTACAGCGGCAGCGCGTCGGCGGGGTCGACACCGCCGCCGTCGCGCCAGGCCGTCTGCGCGAGCCGCATCAGCGCGGCGCCGCGGTCGCCCGGTTCGGGCCACTGCACGACGCACGGCGGCAGCATCAGCCGGTCGCCGAACACGTTCAGCGCCGAGCCGGCCACCTCGGCCGGAGGCTCACGCTGCCACGCGTCGACCAGCGGCGGCAGCGCCCACAGCGCCGGCGGCTGGCGCAGCCGCCAGCGCGCGCCGTCGTGCACGTAGCGGCCGGCGTAGATCTCGTCCATGCGCGCGTCCATCGCGACGGTGACGTCGTCGCCGGCGCCCTGCGCGCGCGCCGCGTCGGCGACGACGAGCAGGCTGTCGAGCGGCAGCACCGGCCGCCCGAGGCCGAGTGCGAGCCCCTGCGCGACGGCGCACGCGGCGCGCAGGCCGGTGAAGGCGCCGGGGCCGCGCGCGAATGCGATCGCGTCGACCTCGGCGAGCGCGAGTCCCGCCTCGGCGAGCAGCTCGTGCAGCGCCGGCAGCAGCCGCGTCGAGGTGCGCGGCCCGCCGGCCTCGTCGCGCGTGAACACACCGTCGGGGGTCGCGACGGCGAGCACCATCCGCTCGGTCGAAGTGTCGATCGCGACCAGTCTCGCTGCCATGCACCCGCCCGCCGCGTCAACGCGTCGCCGCCAGCGCGGCCGCCGGTGCCGGCGCCGGCACCGCACGCAGCCCGACGAACAGCCCGAGCGTCACGCACGCGAGCCCCGCCAGCGCGTGCGCGCCCAGCGGCTCGCCGAGCAAGGGCACCGCCGCGAGCGCGGCGATGCCGGGCACCAGCGCGGTGACCATCGTCGTGCGCACCGGGCCGAAGGTGCGCACCGCGTGCGTGAACGCGACGCCGGCCACCCACATCGCGAGCCCGCCCTGGTACAGCGCCTGCGCGCCGATCTCGGTCCACGACGCGGCGGCGAGTGCGCTCGGCCACCAGCCCATCGCGGCCCCGAGCGCGTACAGCGGCACGTAGCTCGCGAGGCAGCCCACGGCGATCGCCAGCGTCGCCGCCACCGCGCCGACCTGCCAGCGCCGGCACAGCACCGTGTAGGTGCCCCAGCACATCGCGGCGGCGAGGAACATCAGGTCGCCGCGCCACGTCGTGTCGCCGTCGAACGCGCGCGCGAGGCTCGCACCGCCGACGAGCAGATCGCCGGCGACGATCAGCACCAGGCCCAGCATGCGGCGCGCCGTCAGCCGCTCGCGCAGCAGCACGAGCGCGGCCAGCGCCGTCCACAGCGGCAGCGAGCCGGGCATCAGCACCGCGCCGTGCGCGGCCGGCGCGAAGAAGAAGGCGCTGTAGGCCAGGCTGCAGTAGCCGATGCCGGCGGTGCCGGCCAGCGCCGCGACGCGCCACCAGCCGAGCCCGGCCAGCGGGCTCGCGCCGCGCGGCGCGAGCACCGCGAGCACGGCAAGACCCACCAGCCCCGAGAACACGAAGCGCACGAACGCGACGTCGAACGGTGTCAGCGTCAGCCGTGCGCCGTAGCGCGCGACGACGATGAACGACGACCAGATCAGCAGCACCGCGACCGCGCTGGCCGCGCCGATCGCGCGCGCGCGGGAAGACGACGGCACCGACATGGCGGTCAGTGTAGCCGTGCGATCATCACCGCATGTCGCTGCGCACCGTCACGGTCTGGCTCGCGGCCGCCCTGTGGGCAGGTGCCGGCGCGGCCGTCGCGCAGGCGCTGCCGGGCGAGGTCGCGCGCGAGCTGCAGCGCGCCCGCGTGCCGGCCGAGGCGATGGCCGTCGTCGTGCAGGAGGTCGGCGCCGCGGCGCCGCTGCTGCAGCACCACGCGCGCGACGCCGTCAACCCGGCGTCGCTGACCAAGCTGCTGACGACCTACGCCGCGCTCGACCTGCTCGGCCCCGCGTGGACCTGGCGCACCGGCGTGTGGCTCGACGGCCCGGTCAGGGACGGCGTGCTCGACGGCGCGCTCGTGATCCGCGGCAGTGGCGACCCGACGCTGACGCTCGAGCGCACCTGGCTGCTGCTCGAGCGCGTGCGCCAGCTCGGCGTGCGCGAGATCCGCGGCGACATCGTGCTCGACCGCAGCGCGTTCGCCGAAGCGCAGGGCACGCCCGCCGACTTCGACGGCGAGTGGCTGCGGCCGTACAACGTGCAGCCCGACGCGCTGCTGCTGAACTACAAGGCCGTCACGTACCGCTTCGTGCCCGACGCGGCGCGCGGCGTCGCGCGCGTCGGCGCCGAGCCGCTGCTCGACGGCGTCATGGTCGACGCCGAAGTGCCGCTGTCGCGCGAGGCGTGCGGCGACTGGCGCGGCGGGCTGAAAGCCACGCTCGAGGATCCGCAGCGCGTGCGCTTCGAAGGCAGCTACCCGCTCGCGTGCGGCGAGCGCAGCTGGCCGGTCGCGTATCCCGACCCCGCGAGCTACAACGCGCGGCTGCTGCGCGCGCTGTGGCGCGCCGGCGGCGGGCGGCTGGCCGGCACGGTGCGCGACGGCACCGCGCCGGCCGCACCGCCGAGCTTCGAGTTCGAGTCGCCGCCGCTGGCCGCCGTCGTGCGCGACATCAACAAGTTCAGCAACAACGTGATGGCGCAGCAGCTGTTCCTGACGCTGGCCGCGCAGACGCAGACGCCGCGCACGCCGGCCACGCCGCAGGCCGCACGCGATCTGCTCACGCGCTGGGCGCTCGAGCGCTTCGGCGAGCCCGACGGGGCGTTACGGCTCGACAACGGCTCGGGCCTGTCGCGCGAGACGCGGCTGACGGCGCACTCGCTCGCGCGGCTGCTGCAGGCGGCGTGGGCGAGCCCGGTGATGTCGGAGCTGATGTCGTCGCTGCCGGCCAGCGGCGTCGACGGCACGCTGCGGCGCTCGCGCGCGCAGCCCGGGCGCGCGCACCTGAAGACCGGCTCGCTGCGCGACGTCGCCGCGGTGGCCGGCTACGTGCTCGGCACGAGCGGGCGGCGCTACGTGCTGGTGGCCGTCGTGCAGCACGCCAACGCGCAGGCCGCGCGACCGGCGCTCGACGCGCTGGTGCAGTGGACGCTCGACGACGCCGCGCGCCGCCCGTGACGCGGCCCGGGGACGGCCGGCGATGACGGCGGAGTGGGGAACGTGGATCGGCTACGCCGCGGCGACGCTGACGACGGCATCGTTCGTGCCGCAGGCGTGGCTGACCTTCCGCACGCGCGACGTGGCCGGCATCTCGCTGGGCATGTATGCGTGCTTCACGGCGGGCGTCGCGCTGTGGCTGGTCTACGGCATCGCGCTGGGCGAGTGGCCGATCATCGTCGCCAACGCCGTGACGCTCGCGCTGGCGGCGAGCATCCTCGCGGTCAAGGTCGGCGTCGTGCGCGCGCAGCGGCGCGCGAAGCGCCACTCGCGCTGAGCAGCGACGCGTCGGTCAAAACGGGTTGTTGCTCAGGCGGCTGAGCGCGACGCTACCCAGCCGCGCCTGACCGCGCGGGGCGAGGCGCAGCAGGTCGGCCCACAGCCAGCCGTCGTTCGTCGCGCCGCTGACGAGCGTCGCGCTGGTGCAGTCGAGCAGCGGGTCCGGCGACGTGTCCGGCCAGGGCGCGGCGTTGTTGCACGCGACACCCGTGACGTTGGTCAGACCGTAGCTCGACGGCGTGCTGACCATCGCCTGCACCTGCTCGAACGCGTCGACGAGGCCAATCACGCGGCCGTCGTTGACGATGCCCAGCCGCAGCCCGCTGTTGAAGGCCTGCGCGAGCCGCGTCAGCAGCGCCGCACGGCCGGCGAAGGCGGCCTCTTCGGCGCGTGCATACGGCGTCTTGCCGACGTCGATCACGGTCGCGACGAGCACGACGGGGCCGCCCAGGCGCACGACGCCGTTGATCGCAATGGCCAGCGCCTCGCCGCGGGACTCGAGATCGGCGGCGAGCGCGGCCTCGTTGCTGCCGTTGTACGTTGCGTAGACATCGAGCACGTCGTGCAGACCGACCGCGACCGTGACGAGGTCGCGCGCAGCCCTCTCGCCCGCATAGGCCGCCAGTGCGGCCGTCACGTCGGCGACGCGCGCGCCGGGTGTGGCGCGCATGAACGCGGCGGGCGTGGCCGCGCTCGGGTTGCACTCGGCGAACACGAGACCGACCTGCGACGCGACCGACTGCACCCAGATCGGGTTCAGCCGGCAGTCGCGCTCGCTAGCGCTGGTCAAGCCGTTGATCGTGTACTTGCGCCCGTTCGCGCCGTCGGCGTTGATCGCGCTCATCTCGTCGCCGAACACGAACAGACGCTGCGCGTCGAACTCCTGCACTTGGCTGCCGCCGCAGCCCGCGAGGAGCCACGCGGTGGCGAGGGCGGCGAACCAGTGCCACGCGCGGCGGGCGGTCGGACAGCGAGGCGCAGGGGCGCTGGACATCATGCGGGCTCCATCGGGGACAGTCGCGGGCGGGTCGGGCGTTCAGGCGGCGGCGCGCTGCAGGCGGTCGCGCACGCCTTCCCAGGCGGGGGTCGCGGGCGGCCGCTCGACCCATATCTGGTCGACGCCGGCGGCGTCGAGCTCGCGCAGCGTCGCGAACAGTTCGCGTGCCGCCGCCTCGGCGTCGTCGGGCATGCGGCGCTGCAGCGCGACGCCACCCGCCGCCACCGGCGCGCGCGAATATACCGCCACGCACACACCGGGCGGCGGTGCGGCCAGCGCCGCGCGCAGCGACTCGGTGTCGAACAGGCGCACGCGTGCCGCCGGCGCGTAGTGCGACGCCAGCGTGCCGCTGGCGCGCGGGGCGCGCGCGTCGGGCGCGGCCAGCGGCTGGCCGGCGGCGGCCTCGAGCCGCTCGCGCGTCAGCACGCCCGGGCGCAGCAGCACCGGCACGCCGCGCGTGACGTCGACGATCGCCGACTCGATGCCCACCGGGCACGCGCCGCCGTCGAGCACGGTGAGCGCGTCGCCGAACTCGGCGATGACGTGCGCGGCCGTCGTCGGGCTCACGCGACCGAAGCGGTTCGCGCTCGGCGCCGCGACGCCGGGCACGCCGAGCCGCGCCGCGGCCGCGAGCAGCGCGTGCGCCACCGGGTGCGACGGGCAGCGCAACCCGATGCTGTCCTGCCCGCCGGCGGCGGCACGCGCGACGCCGTCGGCGCGCGGCACGATCAAGGTCAGCGGCCCGGGCCAGAACGCCGCGATCAGCCGCTGCGCGAGCGGCTCGAGCCTGGCCGCGAAGCGCGCGGCCGCCGCCGCGTCGGCGACGTGGACGATCAGCGGGTGGTCCGCCGGCCGGCCCTTGGCGGCGAAGATGCGCGCGACCGCCGTGTCGTCGTCGGCGCGTGCACCGAGCCCGTAGACGGTCTCGGTCGGAAACGCAACCAGTTCGCCGGCAGCGAGGCGACGCGCCGCCTCGGCCACGGCCGCCGGATCGCGCGCGTCGAGCAGCGGCATCGCCGTGGGACGGGGCCGTCAGAGCGCCGGCAGCAGCGGCAGCCCGAGCCGCGCGGCGGCCTGCTGCGCGACGTCGCGCGCGGCGTCGGCGTCGGCCGCCGTCACCGTCAGGTGCCCCATCTTTCGCCCGCGCCGCGGCGACGCCTTGCCGTACAGGTGCAGGTGCACGCCGGGCAGTGCGAGTACGTCGGCCCACGGCGGCGTGCGCTCGCGGCCGTCGGCATCGAACCACAGGTCGCCGAGCAGGTTGAGCATCACCGCCGGCGAGTGCAGCCGCGGCGCCACCAGCGGCAGCCCGGCCGTCGTGCGCACCTGCAGGTCGAACTGCGACTGGTCGCACGCGTCGATCGTGTAGTGGCCCGAGTTGTGCGGGCGCGGCGCCATCTCGTTGGCCACCAGCGCGCCGTCGTCGAGAACGAAGAACTCGACGCACAGCACGCCGACATAGTCCATCGACGCGGCGATCGCGTGCGCCGCGTCGAGCGCGCGCGCCGCGATGCCGTCGGGCAGCCCGCGCGCCGGCACTTCGGTGACGGCGAGGATGCCGTCGCGGTGCCAGTTGCGCTGCAGCGGGAACTGCACCATGTGCCCGTGCGCGTCGCGCGCGACGATCACGCTGACTTCGGCGGCCAGCGGCAGGCGCTTCTCGAGCACGCAGGGCACGCCCTTGAGCGACGCCCACGCGGCGGCGAGCTCGTCGCGCGTGGCCACGCGCACCTGGCCCTTGCCGTCGTAGCCCAGCGTCGACGTCTTCAGGATGCCGGGCAGCAGTGCCGCGTCGACGGCGGCGAGGTCGGCGTCGGTCTCGATCACGGCGTAAGGCGCGCACGCGACGCCGGCGCGACCGAACTGCGCCTTCTCGGCCGCGCGGTGCTGGCACACCGCGACGGCGTCGGCGCCCGGCGACACCGGCCGGTGCGCGCCCAGCGACAGCAGCGCCTGCGCCGGCACGTTCTCGAACTCGGTCGTGATCGCCGCGCAGCGCTGCATCAGTTGCGCGAGGCCCTGCTCGTCGAGGTAGCCGCACTGCACGTGGTAGTGCGCGACGAGCCCCGCGGGGCTCGTCGGGTCGGGGTCGAGCACCGCGGTGAAGTAGCCCATCGCCTGCGCCGCCTGCACGAACATGCGCCCGAGTTGGCCGCCGCCCATCACGCCCAGTGTCGCCGGACGGCCGTCGGGGCCGGTGCTGCCGGGCAGGATGACGCGCTTCACGGCTGCCCCAGCTGCGCCGTCATCGCGCGCGCATCGGCGGTCTGGCGCGCGCGGAAGGCGTCGAGCCGGGCACGCAGCGCCGCATCAGTGGTGGCCAGCAGCGCGACGGCGAACAGCGCCGCGTTGGCCGCGCCGGCCTCGCCGATCGCGAAGGTGGCCACCGGGATGCCCTTGGGCATCTGCACGATCGAGTACAGCGAGTCGACGCCCTGCAGGTGGCGGCTGGCCACCGGCACGCCGAGCACCGGCACCGTCGTCTTCGCCGCGAGCATGCCCGGCAGGTGCGCCGCACCGCCGGCGCCGGCGATGATCGCGCGCAGCCCGCGGGAGGCCGCGGTCTCGGCGTAGGCGAACATGTCGTCGGGCATGCGGTGCGCCGAGACGACACGTACCTCGTGCGGCACGCCGAATTCGGCGAGCAGCTTCGCGCCCGCCTCGAGCGTCGCCCAGTCGCTCTTCGAGCCCATCACGACGCCGACCAGCGGCGAGCCAATCGGCGCGCTTTCAGGGGCGACGCTCACGGGGATGCTCCACAATGCAGGAAAGCGTGGAATTGTAGGCGGCGCGCCGCGCGCGACGCCGGTGCCCGAGGATCCGCCATGATCGACATCACCCTGCAGAACTTCGAAACCGACCTGATCCAGGCCTCGATGCAGCAGCCCGTGCTGCTCGACATCTGGGCGCCGTGGTGCGGGCCCTGCCGCACGCTGGGGCCGATCCTCGAAAAGCTCGAGGTGGACTACGGCGGACGCTTCAAGCTGGCCAAGCTCAACAGCGACGAGCAGCCCGAGATCGCCGGCCAGCTGAGCCAGGCGTTCGGCGTGCGCTCGATCCCGTTTTGCGTGCTGTTCGACAAGGGACAGCCGGTCGACGGCTTCGTCGGCGCACTGCCCGAGGCGCAGGTGCGCGCCTTCCTCAACCGCCACGTGCCCACCGCCGAGGCGATGCAGGCCGACGCCGAAACCGCCGCCGCCGAGGCGCTGGCCGCCGGCGGTGACACCGACGCCGCGCTGGCTCGGCTGCAGCAGGCGGTGGCGATCGACCCCGGCAACGACGACGCGCGCTACGACTACGTCAAGCTGCTGCTCGAGCGCGGGCAGGTGGCGGCGGCGCGCGCCGCGTTCGAACCGGTGGCTGCAAAGGCGGCGCTGGACGCCCGCTTCGACGCGGTGGGCCGCTGGCTCGAGGCGTGCGAGGCGGCGCCGAAGGCGCGCAGCGCCGACGCGCTGGCCGCGGCGATCGCGGACAACAAGCGCGACTTCGACGCGCGCTTCGAGCTCGCGCAGACGCACTTCGCGGCCGGGCGCTTCACGCAGGCGATGGACGAACTGCTCGAGATCGTGATGCGCGACAAAGGCTGGCGCGACGAGCTCGCACGCAAGACCTACGTCGCGATCCTGCAGCTGATGACCAAGCCGCTGGCCAAGGCCGCGCCCGAGGCCAAGGGCGCGCTCGAGGTCACCGGCAAGGCCGCCGCAGCGCCGGTCGACCCGGTGGTCGACCAGTACCGGCGCAAGCTGAGCATGGCGCTGTTCTGACGCGCCAAGCCGCGCACCACCGGCAGCGCCTCACGAAGCCGCCAGCGCGTCGTCGAGCAGCGCGGCCAGGCGCTGCTGCTCGGCGCGGTGTGCCGCGAGGTCGCGCTCGGCGCGGCCGCGCCACACCGTGGCCTGCGCATCGTCGCCGAGCGCGGCCAGGACCTGCGCGATGCGCGCCGCGGCCACCGCGCGGTCGTCCGTCTCGCAGCCGGCCACGGCCTGCAGCGACTGCGCGAGATCGGCGCGCGCGGCGGCCTCGCGGCCGAGCTGCAGCCGGCACCACGCAATGTCGGCGAGGAAATACGCCCGCAGCCGCGCCTGCCCGTCGGCCATCGCGCGTTCGAACCACTGCTCGTACAGCGCCAACGCCTCGGCGCAGCGCCCCTCGTCGACGAGCAGCTGCGCGCGCACGACCGGCACCATCGACGGCAGCGACGCGCCGCCGATGCCGTGCTCGAACGACGCCGTCGACTCGACGCCCAGCAGCGCCTCGTGCGCCAGCGCCGCCGCGTCGGCCGCGTCGGCGCAGCCGAACACCGCCGCGATGCGCGCCTGGCTGGCCTGCAGCGTCGCCCGGTTGAACATCAGCGACGACAGCGCCGCCTCGTCGCCGTCGGCCACGGCGTGCTGGCGTGCGAGGTCGTACCACGGACGTGCGCGGTCGGCACGGCCGGCGTAGTGGTACGCCGACGCGGCGACGAGACAGGCGCGCCAGCGCGCCGCGTGGTGGTCGGGCGCCGCGTCGCGCAGCGCCTCGACGAGGTGTGCCGCCATCGGCGTCATGTCGCTGGCCATCAGCTCCAGGTGCGCCAGCCACGCGGCGGCCAGCACGCGCAGCGGCGCCAGTTCGGCGGCGCGGCTGAGCACGTGAGCGCGCTGCAGCCGGTCGCGTGCGTGCGGCGCCATCGACTCGAAGTAGTCGCAGATCCCCTCGGCGAGTGCGGTCCACGCGCTGACCGCCGGGTGCGGACGCAGCGCGAAGCGCGCGTGAAGGTCGGCCAGCGTGCGCCGCGCGTCGTCCAGCCTGCCCTGGCGCGCGAGGAAGGCGGCGCGCTCGGCGCGCAGGCAGGCCAGCTCGATCGGTTGCCGCGTCGTGGCGATCGCGGCGTCGAGCCGGGCCAGCAGCCGCGACGCCATCGCCTCAGGGGGCCGGAGACAGCAGTCGGTTCAGCGCCTCGCGGTACTTGGCCGCGGTGGCGGCGATCACCTCGGCCGGCAGCGCCGGCGCCGGCGCCTTCTTGTTCCACGGCCGCCCGTCGATGCGCACCGACTCGAGCCAGTCGCGCACGAACTGCTTGTCGAAGCTCGGCGGGTTGTCGCCGCGCTCGAGCGCCGCGGCGTAGCTCTCGACCGGCCAGTAGCGCGACGAGTCGGGCGTCAGGATCTCGTCCATCAGCGTCAGCGTGCCGTGCTCGTCGAGGCCGAACTCGAACTTGGTGTCGGCGATGATGATGCCGCGCTCGAGCGCATACGCCGCCGCCTCGGTGTACAGCGCGATCGACACGTCGCGCACGCGCGCCGCGAGCTCGGCGCCGACGATGCCGGCGGCCTGCGCGAACGTGATGTTCTCGTCGTGCGCGCCGGCCTCGGCCTTCGTCGCCGGCGTGAAGATCGGCCGCGGCAGCTGCTGCGCGTTGCGCAGCCCCGGCGGCAGCGCGACGCCGCACACGCTGCCCGACTCGCGGTACTCCTTCCAGCCCGAGCCGGCGAGGTAGCCGCGCACCACCGCCTCGATCGGCAGCGGCTTCAGCCGCTTGACGAGCATCGAGCGGCCGCGCACCTGCTCGACCTCGTCGGGCGCGACGACGGCGGTCGGGTCGTCGCCGGTCAGGTGGTTCGGCACCACGTGCGCGAGGCGCTCGAACCAGAACAGCGCCATGCGCGTGAGCAGCTCGCCCTTGCCCGGGATCGGCTCGCCCATCACGACGTCGAACGCGCTCAGGCGGTCGGTGGCGACCATCAGCAGCCGGTCGGTGCCGACCGCGTAGTTGTCGCGCACCTTGCCGCGCGCGACCAGCGGCAGCGAGTGCAGGTGCGATTCGAACAGCGCGCTCGTCATCGGGACGACCTCATCGGCCGATTCTACGGACCACGCCCTCGACCATCTCGCGCAGCGCGGGCTCCTGCCAAAGGTCGAACTGGTCGCGGTACGCGAGCTGCGCCTCCTGCAGCGAGCCGAGCATGACATACGCGCTCTCGCGCGGCTTCGGCTTCACGGTCGAGCGCAGCACCTTCGCGAGGTGGCGGTTCGCACGCAGCGTCTCGGCCAGCAGCGACGTGGCCTCGCCACGCCGCCCGAGGTGCCACAGCGCGAGCACGTGCGCGAGCGCCATCTCGTCGCTGTCGTCGGGGTAGCGCTCGGCGAGCGCGAGCGCGTCGGCGTGCAGGCCGCGGCGCAGCAGCACGGCGGCCAGACGGGTGCGAAAGCCGTGGTTGTCGTTCGGGTTCAGCACCTCGACGAGGTGGCGCAACACGTCGAAGCTGCGCTCGGCGGTGGGCGTGTCGTCGGCGACGACGTGCTGCGCGAGCACGCGCAGCGCCGGCCGGTTCGACCACACGCCCCACTCGCAGCGTGCGCGCGGAAAGCGTTCGCGCAGCTGCGCCCACAGCGCAAGTCCCCGCTCGAGCAGACGCCGAGACAGGGCGGCCGACGCCGGACTCGGGTGCGCCTCGAGCGCGAGCAGCAGCCCGTCGATGACTTCGAAGCTGTCGCCGAGCGCCGGCTCGGCCTCGAGCAGCGCCATCCACTTGCCGAAGCCGCGCCACGCGTCGCCGCCGTCGGCGTGCAGCGCCACCAGCGTCGGCGCGCCGGCGTCGAACACGGCGTGCCAGCGCTCGAGCGCGCGGTCGAGCGCCTTGGCCGGGCGCAGTTCGCCGAGGTCGTCGGCGCCGGCGTCGCGCAGGTCCAGCCGCAGCTGCGGCGGCGGCAGCGCGGCCAGCCACGCGTCGAGCCGGCCGAGTTGCGGGTCGTGTTCGAGCGTCGCGTGCTCGAAGTAGGCGAAACCCTGTTCGCCGAGCCGATGCAGCGCGGCGATCAGGTCGTCGTGGCGGCCGTCGGCGTTCATCCGCTCGAGGCGGCGGACGTGGAACTGCGCGCGCGCGCGCGCCTGCGCCGCCTCGCCGAGGCCCAGCAGCATCGTGACGTCGAGCAGCGCGAGCGCGGGGTCGTCGGGCGCGAGCCGCTGAGCGTTCGTGAACGCGGCGCGGGCCTCGTCGGGCTTGCCGGCGTCGGCGGCCATCAGCGCCAGGCGCTGCCAGCCCTTGGCCTGCACCAGCGGCCCGCCGCGCTCGATCATCGCCTGCGCCAGCGCCTTGCGCTTGCGCGGCTTGCCGAGGTCGGCGTACAGGTCGCCGAGCAGGTCGAGCAGGTCGGCCCATTCGTCCGGGTAGGGCCCCGGCTGCGCGGCCCACGGCTCGAGCAGCGCGACGGCGTCGGCCAGCCGATGCTCGTGGCGCAGCATCGCGGCGGCCTCGTCGACCAGGCGCGGCGCGATGCGCGAGGCCGGCAGCTCGCGCCACGCCTTCTTGCCCATCGCGTCGAGCACGGCGGGCGTCGTCATCGCCTCGGACAGCCTCGGCAACGCCGCCATCATCGGCTCGCAGCACTGCTTGAATTTGCGCAGCGAGCCGCACAGGCACGGGTCGTTGCGGCCCGGCAGCGGCAGGCGGCGGGGCTGGAACCGGTGCTGCGGCAGCGGCGTCGCCGCATAGATCATGTGGCCGATCAGGCGCATCAGCCGCGACGCGTCGACCGCGTGGGCTTCGCCGCGCATCGACGGCGGCAGCACGCCGGGGCCGATCGACGCGCCGTGGCGCGCGATCCAGTCGAGGTAGGCCTGCGGGTCGGCGTCGCGAACGAGCTTGTTCGCACTCGTGCGGATCAGCAGATCGAGCGACTGCGAAAACTCGTCGTCGGGTGCGCTTGCGCGATCGTCGCTCACCGAGACCCCCGCCGGCGACGGGCCAGGGCGTGTGCCGTGGCCCGGTCTTGGCGTACCAGCATCCGCCTCAGACCACCGTCTGGGCGAGTTCGCCCCTGGCGTAGCGCTGCGCCATCTCGGACAGCGGCACCGGCTTGATCTTGGCGGCCTGCCCTTCGCAGCCGAACTCGAGGTAGCGCTGCTTGCAGACGCGGTACGCGGCTTCGCGCGCGGGCTTCATCCACTCGCGCATGTCGAACTTGTCGGGGTTCTCGGCGAGGAACTTGCGCACCGCGCCGGTCATCGCCAGGCGGATGTCGGTGTCGATGTTGATCTTGCGCACGCCGTACTTGATCGCCTCCTGGATCTCGGACACCGGCACGCCGTAGGTCTCCTTCATCTTGCCGCCGTACTGGCGGATCTGCTCGAGCAGCTCCTGCGGCACGCTCGAGCTGCCGTGCATCACGAGGTGCGTGTTCGGGATGCGCTGGTGGATCTCCTTGATGCGGCCGATCGCGAGGATGTCGCCGGTGGGCTTGCGGCTGAACTTGTACGCGCCGTGGCTGGTGCCGATCGCGATCGCCAGTGCGTCGAGCTGGGTGCGCTTGACGAAGTCGGCCGCCTGCTCGGGGTCGGTGAGCAGCTGCTCGCGCGTCATCGTGCCCTCGGCGCCGTGGCCGTCCTCCTTGTCGCCCTTCATCGTCTCGAGCGAGCCGAGGCAGCCGAGCTCGCCCTCGACGGTGACGCCGAGCCGGTGCGCCATCTCGACGACCTTCTTCGTCACGTCGACGTTGTAGTCGTAGCTGGCCACCGTCTTGCCGTCGGCCTCGAGGCTGCCGTCCATCATCACCGACGAGAAGCCGAGCTCGATCGCGCCGCGGCACACGTCGGGGCTCTGCCCGTGGTCCTGGTGCATCACCAGCGGGATCTGCGGCCACTGCTCGATCGCGGCCTGGATCAGGTGCTTGATGAACGGCTCGCCGGCGTACTTGCGCGCACCGGCGCTGGCCTGCAGGATCACTGGCGCGCCGACCTCGGCCGCGGCGGTCATCACCGCCTGCACCTGCTCGAGGTTGTTGACGTTGAACGCGGGAATGCCGTAGCCGTTCTCGGCGGCGTGGTCGAGCAGCTGGCGCATCGAAACGAGGGGCATGGCGGTCTCTCGAAGTGGTGACGGAAGACGCTGCGGCCGGCGGCGCGCCGGGGGGCGCGGCGGCACGCCAGCGCGCAGTGTATCGACGCGCGGCGCGCCGACGCCGCGCCGGCGCCCCGACGCCCCCCGGGGCGCGGGGGCGCGGCCGCCGATCGGCGCGAGTGGGCGGCAATGCCACCGCTGATCGGAGGGTCGGGCCGCGGCGCCGGCGCCGACACTGCCGACATCGCTGGACGCGCGCGACCGCACTGCCATGGCCCGCCTGAACCTGCACGACGTCACGACCTGGATCACTGCGCTGGCGCTGCAGCATCCGCGCGACCTCGCCGCCGCCGTCGCGACGCGCACCGGCGCACGGCGCGCCGGCGCGGCACGCCTGCTCGGGCGACTCGTCGCGCTGGGCTGGCTCGCGCGCGACGGCAGCCGCTCGCGGCCCGTCTACCGGCCCGGGCCGCTGCGCCAGGTCGTGCAGCGTTACGCGCTCGCCGGCCTCGACGAGGCGCGCGCGTGGACACGCGACTTCGCGCCTTGCTTCGACCTGCCGCCGGCGGTCAGGCGCATGGTGCAGCACGCGTTCACCGAACTGGTCAACAACGCCGTCGACCACAGCGGCGGCAGCACCGTGACGGTGTCGATGCGGCAGACGCCGGTGCAGGTGCAGCTGCTGGTGTCCGACGACGGGCGTGGTGCCTTCGACGCGATCCGCGAGGCCTTCGCGATCGACGACCCGGCACAGGCGATGCTCGAGCTCGCCAAAGGCCGCCTGACGACGCAACCGGCGCGCCACAGCGGCCGCGGCCTGTACCACGTGGCG
Source organism: Azohydromonas sediminis (assembly GCF_003574675.1). Lineage (GTDB taxonomy): Bacteria > Pseudomonadota > Gammaproteobacteria > Burkholderiales > Burkholderiaceae_C > Calidifontimicrobium > Calidifontimicrobium sediminis. The sequence continues at coordinate 20,654 of NZ_QOAZ01000017.1, read as the reverse complement.
CGTCTGGCCGACGTGTTCGACCTGCACGCCAACGCCAGCGGCTGGCGCCGTCTGGCCTGGGACGACGGCCGCTGGCAGGCCACGCGCGCGCTGCCGCGCCAGGGGACCTCGGTCTACGTCGCGATCGCGCTGGACACGACGCGCACGCTCGACGGCGTGCTGCGCGCCGCCAGCCGCGACGGCACGCGCGGCGGCATCGACCACACCGTCGTGCCGCTGCGGCTGCTCGCTGCCGACGGCGTGCTCGAGTCGCGCGCGCTGGCGCGGCGCGCCGCGTGGCGGCTGGAGCAGTTCGCGTCGGCGACGCTGGACTTCGACGGCATCACCGACGTGGGCCCCGCCTTCGCCGACGAGCTGTGGCGCGTGCTGCCGGCGCAGCGCCCCGCGATGCAGATCGCCAGCGTCAACGCGACGCCGGCCGTCGCGTCGCAGCTCGGGTGCGTCTGATCGGCGCCCGACCGGCCGTCAAAGGACCGCCCGCGGGCAGCGCCCTCAGCCGCCCAGCATCGCCTTGCGCAGGTCGGCCTGCACCGGCTTGTCCGACAGCCACACGCGCAGCAGCGCGTCGTTGAACGCCGCGCCGGCGATCGCGCCGAGCGCCTTGCCGTTGTGGCCGACGCGCGTCTCGCCGTCGACGTAATCGATCGTCACGACGTCGCCCTTCTTGGCCTCGCCGATGGTCTTCATCAGCGCGACGAGCTGGTCGGTCTGCGGCTTGACGGCGGCGAGGTCCTGCGCCGCATTGGCACCCTTCATGCCATCGACGAGCGCGTTGACGAGGTCCTCGGCGCCGACGTCGCGCAGCATGTCGAGCTGCACGCGGCGCGGGCTCTGCGCCAGCGTGCCGGCGAGGTCGCCCGCCTTGGCCGGTAGGTACAGCGACGCGACATAGACCCTGAACATCAGCCGCGTGCGCACGCCCGCGCCGTTGAGCACCAGTTCCTTGCCGGCCAGCGTCGCGCGCTCGGGCAGCTGGACCCCGCCGACCTCGAGTGCCCACGCCGACGCGGCGATCAGCACCGACGCTGCCGCCACGCTCCACTTGCCGATCATTCGCCTTCTCCTCTTTGTGCCGCGGTGTGCGCCGCAGGCTGCTTTGTAGCCGATCACGAGAGCGGCGCGTCCGCGCGGCGCGGTGCGCCTAGCGCCTGCTCGATCTGCCGCACGGCCTGCATCGTCTTGAGCACGCGGTCGGGCGTCAGGCTGATGCTGTCGATGCCGAGCTCGACGAGGTACTGCGCGATCTCGAGGTGGTCGGACGGCGCCTGGCCGCAGATGCCGCTGTGGCGGCCGTTGCGCTTGGCGCCCTCGACGGCGAGCCTGAGCATCTTCAGCATCCCGGGGTCGCGCTCGTCGAAGCTCTCTGCGACGATCGCGCTGTCGCGGTCAACGCCCAGCGTGAGCTGCGTCAGGTCGTTGCTGCCGATCGAGAAGCCGTCGAACAGCGCGCTGAACTCGTCGATCAGCAGCACGTTGTTCGGGATCTCGCACATCACGTAGACCTCGAGGCCGTTCTCGCCGCGCTTCAGGCCGTGCTTCGCCATCACGTCGAGCACGCGCCGCGCCTCGTCCAGGCGGCGGCAGAACGGCACCATCACCTTCAGGTTGGTGAGCCCCATCACGTCGCGCACGCGGTGCAGCGCGATGCACTCGAGCGCGAAGCCCTCCTCGTACGCCGGGTGGATGTAGCGCGACGCGCCGCGGAACCCGATCATCGGGTTCTCCTCGTGCGGCTCGAAGTCGCGCCCGCCGAGCAGCGCCGCGTACTCGTTGCTCTTGAAGTCCGACAGCCGCACGATCACCGGCCGCGGCCAGAACGCGGCGGCGATCGTCCCGATGCCCTCGCTCAGCTTCTCGACGAAGTACGCCGCGCCATCGGCGTGCTGCGCCCACAGCGATTCCACCTGCGCGCGCACCGCCGCGTCCTGGATGCGCTGCGGGTGCAGCACCGCCATCGGGTGCACCTTGATGTACTCGTTGATGATGAACTCCATCCGCGCGAGCCCGACGCCGTCGCACGGCATCAGGCTGACCTGGAACGCGAGCTCCGGGTTGCCGAGGTTGACCATGATCTCGGTGGCGGGCTTCTGCAGCCCCGCGAGATCGCTCATCTCCTTGTGGAACGGCACCGCGCCGGCGTAGACGCGGCCCACCGCCCCCTCGGCGCACGAGACGGTGACCGTCTCGCCGTCGGCGAGCGCCTCGGTCGCGTGCTCGGCACCGACGACGGCGGGGATGCCGAGTTCGCGCGCGACGATCGCCGCGTGGCAGGTGCGCCCGCCGCGGTTGGTGACGATCGCCGCGGCCGTCTTCATCACCGGCTCCCAGTCGGGCGTCGTCGTGTCGGCCACGAGCACCTCGCCGGGGCGGAACGTGTTGAGCCGCGCCGCCGACGTGATGCGCCGCGCGGCGCCGGCGGCGATCTTGGCGCCCACCGCGCGCCCCTGCACGCGCACCGGGCCGGTTCCGTCGAGCACGTATTCCTCGAGCACGTGGGCGCGCTTCTGTGACGCCGCCGTCTCGGGCCGCGCCTGCACGATGTAGAGCTTGCCGTCGGGGCCGTCCTTGGCCCACTCGATGTCCATCGGCCGGCCGTAGTGGTCCTCGATCGCGATCGCGGCGCCGGCGAGTTCGAGCACGTCGTCGTCGCTCAGGCAGTAGCGCGCGCGCAGCGACTTCGGCGTCGGCAGGTTGATGACCGGCTCGCGCGTGCGTCCGTGCGCGTAGACCATGTGTACCTGCTTGTCGCCGAGCGTGCGCCGCACGACGGCGCGATGGCCGAGGCGGTAGGTCGGCTTGTGGACGTAGAACTCGTCGGGGTCGACGGCGCCTTGCACGACGTTCTCGCCCAGCCCCCACGCGGCGGTGACGAAGACGAAGTCGGGGTGGCCACTCTCGGTGTCGATCGTGAAGATGACGCCGCTCGACGCGAGGTCGCTCCTGACCATCTGCATCACCGCGACCGACAGGTAGACCTTGAAGTGGTCGAAGCCCTGGTCGATGCGGTAGCTGATCGCGCGGTCGGTGAACAGCGATCCCTGGCAGCGCTTGACGGCGTCGACGAGCATCTCCTCGCCGCGGATGTTGAGGTACGTGTCGTGCTGGCCGGCGAAGCTCGCGGTCGGCAGGTCCTCGGCGGTGGCGGAGCTGCGCACCGCCACGCTCAGGTCGGGACCGACCTGCGCCTTCAGCGTGCGCCAGGCCTCGCGCAGCTGCTGCTCGACGGCCCGGGGCATCGGCGCCGCGTAGACGATCTCGCGCGCCCGGGCGCCGGCGCGCGCCAGCGCGTCGGTGTCGCGCTTGTCGAGGCGGTCGAGCAGTTCGTGCAGTTCGCCCCAGGCGCCGGCGGCGTCGAGCGCGTCGCGGTACGCCTGCGCGGTGACGGCAAAGCCGTCGGGGATGCGCACGCCAAGTGGCGCGAGCTCGCGGAACATCTCGCCGAGCGAGGCGTTCTTGCCGCCGACCAGTGGCAGGTCGGCCAGCGACAGGTCGCGGAACCAGCGGATGTAGTTCGTCGCCATCGGCGCGTCTCCGGACTCGTGAGGGGCAGCGACCGCCATCGTCGGCCGGCCACGGTGCGCGCGAATTGAGATCGGTCAAGAGCCAGCGCGATACCGCTGAACGTCTGCCGGCGATTTTGGTCTCAAATAAATTGTTGCCGTGCCGGCGGCCGGCTGAGGGCTCCGAAAAGCCCAGCCATTGATCGACAGTATGCGCTCACGTACTGTCGACGGTCCGTCGCGGCGGCGCCGCTCACCGCCGGTTAGCACTCTGGAGTCTTGAGTGCTAACATGTGCGGAACCAAAAACCCCGCAGGGCGCTCAAATAAAACATGAATGCTACTGCCACCCATGCCTTGACCGTCCGTGATCCGTGGGCCGTCGTGCCGTCGCTCGGCAACCTCGACGCCTACATCAGTGCCGTCAACCGCATCCCGCTGCTGACGGCGCAGGAGGAAGCCGACTGCGCGCGTCGCCTGCGCGAGCACGGCGACCTCGAAGCCGCCGGCCGGCTGGTGCTGTCGCACCTGCGGCTCGTCGTCTCGGTGTCGCGCCAGTACCTGGGCTACGGGCTGCCGCAGGGCGACCTGATCCAGGAAGGCAACATCGGCCTGATGAAGGCCGTCAAGCGCTTCGACCCGTCGCAGGGCGTGCGCCTGGTCAGCTATGCGCTGCACTGGATCCGCGCCGAGATCCACGAGTACATCCTGCGCAACTGGCGCATGGTCAAAGTCGCGACGACGAAGGCGCAGCGCAAGCTGTTCTTCAACCTGCGCTCGCTGAAGCAATCGCTCAAGGGCGAGGCCACCGACGCCGACACGCACCGCAGCACGCTGACCGCCGCCGAGATCGACACCGTCGCGCGCGAGCTCAACGTCAAGCGCGAAGACGTGCTCGAGATGGAGACGCGGCTGGCCGGCGGCGACGTCGCGCTCGAGGCGCCGGCCGACGACAGCGAAGACACCTACGCGCCGATCGCGTACCTGGCCGACGAGGCCCACGAGCCCACGCGCCTGCTCGAGGCGCGTCACCGCGACCGCCTGGCCGGCGAGGGGCTGCAGCACGCGCTCGAAGTGCTCGATCCGCGCAGCCGCCGCATCGTCGAGCAGCGCTGGCTGCAGGTCAACGACGACGGCTCGGGCGGCATGACGCTGCACGAGCTGGCCGCCGAGTACGGCGTCAGTGCCGAGCGCATCCGCCAGATCGAGGCGGCGGCGATGAAGAAGATGCGCAAGGCGCTGGCCGAAGCGGTCTGAGCGCCGGCCCAGCCGGTCTCGAGGCGCCCTGCGGGGCGCCTTTTCGTCGAGCGGTCAGCCCGCCTTGGCCTCGGCCAGCAGCAGCTTCAGGTCGTCGACGAGCGCCTGCACGCCGCTGCCATAGCGCGTGAACAGCCGCAGCCGGCCCTGCGCATCGATCACGTACGAGCCGGCCGTGTGGTCCATCGTGTAGCTGTCGGGCGTCTTGCCGGGCACCTTGGCGTAGAACACCTTGAACTCGCGCGCGGCCTTCTTCGTCTCGTCGGCATCGCCGCGCAGCGCGACGAAGCTCGGGTCGAAGTTCGACACGTACGCTTTCAGCAGCTCGGGCGTGTCGCGCTCGGGGTCGATCGTCACGAAGATGCCCTGGATGCGGTCGCCGTCGGCGCCGAGCTGGCGCTTGGCCTCGGCGAGCTCGACCATCGTCGTCGGGCACACGTCGGGGCAGTGCGTGAAGCCGAAGAACAGCACGACGATCTTGCCGCGGAAGTCGGCCAGCGTGCGGCGCCGGCCCTCGGTGTCGGTCAGCGACAGCTCGCGCCCGTAGTCGGCGCCGGTGATGTCGATCGCCTTGAACGACGACTTGCCCCCGCTGCCGGCGACGCCGGCGAGCCCGCTCACGCGGTCGCAACCGGCGAGCGCGAACAACGCCGTCAGTGCGGCAGCCACGCCGAGCGCGCGGCGCGAAATCAGAACAGCCATGGCATCAGGTAGTGGTCGACCAGCAGCGCCGCGAACAGCAGCGACAGGTGCCAGATCGAGAAGCGGAACGTGCGGCGCGCGAGCGCGTCGCTGTAGTCGCGCCACAGGCGCCACGCCAGCACGACGAACCAGCCGCCGAGCACGACGGCCGCGGCCAGGTAGATCCAGCCGCTCATGCCGTGCACGAACGGCAGCAGCGTCGCGGCGAACAGGATCAGCGTGTACAGCAGGATCTGCAGCCGCGTGAACTCGGCGCCGTGGGTGACCGGCAGCATCGGCAGCCCGGCGCGGCGGTAGTCCTCGGTGCGGTACAGCGCCAGCGCCCAGAAGTGCGGCGGCGTCCACAGGAAGATGATCATCACCAGCAGCAGCGCCTCGGCGCCGACCTCGCCGCGCACCGCGGTCCACCCGAGCAGCGGCGGCATCGCGCCGGAGGCGCCGCCGATGACGATGTTCTGCGGCGTCAGCGGCTTGAGCACGACCGTGTAGACGACCGCGTAGCCGACGAAGGTCGCCAGCGTCAGCCACATCGTCAGCGGGTTGACGGCCCAGTACAGCAGCGCGCTGCCGGCCGCGCACAGCAGCGCCGAGAAACTCAGCGTCTGCACGCGCGTGAGCTCGCCCTTCGCAGTGGGCCGCCACGCGGTGCGCGCCATGCGCGCGTCGATGTGCTCCTCGATCAGGCAGTTGAACGCTGCGGCCGCCGCGGCCACCAGCCAGATGCCGGCCACCGCGGCGAGCACGACGCGCCAGTCGGGCATGCCGGGCGTGGCCAGCAGCATACCGATCAGGGCGCAGAACACGATCAGCTGGACGACGCGCGGCTTGGTCAGCACGTAGTACTGGCGCAGCCGCGACGCCACCGGACGCGGCGAGGCGGCGGCCGGCGCGGCGGCCAGGGGGGCGTGGTCGGACGAAGCGCTCATCGCAAGCACGATTGTCGGTCGTCGTCAGCCGGTGCGCGACGCCAGCCGCACAGACGGCGTCGCGGACAGCGCCGGACCGCCGGCGCGCGCGAACGCCGCGCGCGTCAGCAGCACCGCGAGCAGCGCGACCAGCAGCGCCGCACCCGCGGTGTGGGCGAGTGCGGCCGCGAGCGGCCAGCCGAGCACGACGTTGGACAGGCCGCTGGCGAACTGCCACGCCGCCAGCGCGAGCAGGGCCACCGCGCCGCGCCGTTCGTGGCGCCACAGCAGCGCGGCGACGAGGCCCATCGCAACGAGCACGACGTAGGCGGCCAGGCGGTGCGTGTAGTGGATCGCCGTCAGTGCCGCGAACGGCAGGTAGCTGCCGTCGGCGGCCACGCCCAGCTCACGCCGCAGCACGAAGGCATTGGCGAAGTCCATCTCGGGCCACCAGCGGCCGTGGCAGGTCGGGAAGTCGGGGCACGCGAGCACGGCGTAGTTGGTGCTGACCCAGCCGCCGAGCGCGATCTGCACGAGCACCAGGGCGGCCAGCATCCACAGCGCCGCGTGCGTGCGCCCCGGCAGCGTCAGCGCGCGCGGGGCGAAGCGTTGCGCCTGGACCAGCAGCAGCACCAGCAGCGCGAGCCCGCCGAGCAGGTGCGCGGTGACGATCGCCGGATACAGCTTGAGCGTGACGGTCAGCGCGCCGAATGCGCCTTGCACGCAGACCCACGCCAGCGTCGCGGTGGCCCACCACGGCGACGGCAGCCCCGGCGTGCCGCGCCGGCGCTCGACCCACGCGACGATCGCCATCACCGTGATCAGCACGCCGACGCCGGTGGCGAGGTAGCGATGCACCATCTCGATCCACGCCTTGCCGTGCGTGACCGGGCCGGTGGGCATCGCCGTCTGCGCCGCGTGAATGTCGGCACGCGCGCCGATCGGGCTCGCGTGGCCGTAGCAGCCGGGCCAGTCCGGGCAGCCGAGGCCCGAGTCGGTCAGCCGCGTGAAGGCACCGAACACGATGAGGTCGAAGGTCAGGAACGCGGTCAGCAGCGTCAGCGCGTGCAGCCGCCGCGCCGGCGCCGCATCGCGGTGGCGCAGCCAGACCCACGCGAGCGGGCCGGTGGCCAGCACGATGCCCAGCAGCGCCAGGCGCGCGATCGGGGCGATGTCGATGAGCGGCTGCGTGTCCATGGGGTCAGCACGCACCGTCGCGCCGCATCGGGCCAGCGCCGACGTCGCCGCGAACGACCGGCGTTCGCGACGGATCGCGCCTCGCCGTGGTGCCAGCGGTATCGCTGGAGAGGGAAGATGCGCCGTGGGCGCGGCGGGCGGCAGCCATGTCAGCGGTCAGCGGCCTGGGCGGTCCCACGACGACGACGCGCGCAGCAGCCGCTCGAGGTCGCGCTTGAGCCGTGCGGGGTCGGGGCGCACCGGCGCGCGCATCATCCACTGGCCCATCGGGTCGACGATGTACAGGTGCGCGTCGAGTGACTCGCCAGGCGCCGCCGCGAGCCAGGCGGCGAGCTCGGCGGCCGGCACGCGCAACACCTGCGTGGCCGGCGGCGCCGCCAGCGCCTCGCGCAGCGCCGCAGCGACCGGCGCGTCGTCGGTGACGAGCCAGAGTCTGTCGATGCGGTCGCGTTCGCGCCCCGTCATCTCGCGCAGCTGGCGCTGCAGGAACAGCCGCTGCTCGCAGCCCTCGCCGCACGCGGCCGGGCCGACGACGACGAGCAGCCACTGGCCCTTGAGCGATGCGGCGTCGACGCGGTGGCCGTCGAGGTCGGTGAGGGTGAGCGCGGGCAGCGGTCGCGGCGGCACGATCAGTTCGGCGTAGTTCGTGCGGCCCTCGGGGCGGATCACGTAGTACGTGAAGTACGACGCGATGACGGGCAGCGCCGCGAACAGCACGAGCCCCAGCAGCTTCCAGCGCCCGGCGCGCACCCGCCGCGCCTCGTCGGCGAGCTCGGCGCGCGGCAGCGAGTGCACCGTGAAGCGCAGCGGCTCAGCGCCGGCGGCGGGGTTGGACGATTCGGAACCAGACATACAGACCCGTGATGAGCGCGCACAAGGCGAACCACTGGAAGGCGTAGCCGTAGTGCTTGTGCACGTCGACGGCCACCTGCGGCCAGCGGCGCTGCAGGCCATCGTCGACACCGGCGTCGAGCTGCAGCACCGACAGGGGCCGCAGCGTCAGACCCGTTTCGCGGGCGAACGCGTCGAGCTCGAGATTCTGCCGGATGCGACCGCTCTCGAGGCCGCCGAAGTCGTACAACCGAGCGGGCGGCGGGGCGATGCGGCCCTCGACGACGACGTCGCCCGCCGGGCTCGCGACCGCCGGCAGCCGGGTGCGGTCGTGCGGGTCCCGCGGCGCCCAGCCCCGCTGCACGAGCACGGCCGTGCCGTCGGCGAGCTGCAGCGGCGTCACGAGGTAGAAGCCCGGGCGCCCCTCCATCTGCCGGTTGTCGAGCCACACGCTGTGCGCGTCACGCCATTGGCCGACGAGGCGGATGCGGCGGTGGTGCTGCGCGGCCGCCTCGTCGGCGCTGCGCGCGAGCGCGTCGGCGGGCAGTGGCGCAAGTGCGCTGCGCGCGTCGATCTGGTGCTGCAGTGCGATCTTCTGCTGCGCGCGGTGGAGCTGCCACACGCCCAGCCGCGCCGTGACGCTGGCCGCGACGACGGCGGCGGCGAGCACGAGCCAGCCGCGCTGGCGCTCGCTCAGCCGCGGCATGGCGGACAATCGGACGCCATGAAGCTCATCATCGTGCTCGCGCTGGCGGGCATCGTCGCCGCCCTCGGCAGTGCCGGCGTGTTCATGCTGCGCAAGCGCGACCCCGGCGCACCGGCGACGGCGCACATGGCGCGCGCACTGGCGGTGCGCGTCGGGCTGTCGGTGGCGCTGTTCGCGTTCATCCTGTTCAGCTACTGGATGGGCTGGATCCAGCCCACCGGCATCCCCGCCGGGCGCTGAGCCGGCGCACAAAGCACAAACGCCGCCACGGGGCGGCGTTTGCGCGGGTCGCCGAGGCGGCGCGCGTCGTCACATCCAGTAGACGACGACGTACAGGCCGAGCCACACCACGTCGACGAAGTGCCAGTACCACGCGGCGCCCTCGAAGCCGAAGTGGCGCTGCGGCGTGAAGTGGCCCTTCATCAGACGCAGCGTGATGAAGATCAGCATCAGCATGCCGACGAACACGTGGAAGCCGTGGAAGCCGGTCAGCATGAAGAAAGTCGAGCCGAACACGCCCGAGCTGAGCTTGAGGTTCAGGTCGCGGTAGGCGTGCATGTACTCGTAGGCCTGAACGCCGAGGAAGGTCGCGCCCAGCGCGACGGTGATCCACATCCAGAAGATCGTCTTGGCGCGCTGGTTGGCGATCAGCGCGTGGTGGGCGATCGTCAGCGTCACCCCCGAGGTCAGCAGCAGCGCGGTGTTGATCGTCGGCAGCGGCCACGGGCCGATGGTCTGGAACGGTTCGACGGTGCCCGCCGGCGACGCCGTGGCGCCCGGCGACGCGCTGGGCCAGACGGCCTTGAAGTCGGGCCACAGGATCTGGTGGTCGAGGTTGCCGAGCATCGGCACCGAGTGCACCCGCGCCCAGTACAGCGCACCGAAGAACGCGGCGAAGAACATCACCTCGCTGAAGATGAACCAGCTCATGCTCCAGCGGTACGAGACGTCGATGCGCTGGCTGTACAGGCCGCCCTCGCTCTCGCGGATCGCGTCGCCGAACCACTGCCACATCACGACGGCCCACCACAGCAGACCGAACAGCAGCGCGTAGGCGCCCCAGCCGTGGCCGTTGACCCACTGCCCGGCGCCCAGGATCACGAAGAACAGGCCGATGGCCGTCATCACCGGGTGCCGCGAGGGCCCGGGCACGTAGTAGTACGGGGTCTGACCGCCGTGCGTCGCTGCCGCCATTTGCTTTCTCTCTCCTCGAACCAAGAACGTTGACGGCGGTGTCAGCCCGCGGCGACGCCGCTGCCCACCACCCATCGGATCAAAAACACCAGCGCGAGCACGAACGCCGCCGCCGCCAGCACGCCGGCGACGATGACGTGCACCGGGTTGAGCTTCTGCACGTCCTGCTCGTACTCGCGCGAGCGCCGCACGCCGAAGAACGACCACGCGACCGCGCGCAGCGTCTGCACGAACGATCCCTTGCGCGCGAGCGCGTCGGACAAGTCGCCGCTCGGCTTGTTCACGACCGCGGCTCCTGCGCGCGGGACTGCGCCTGCAAGCCCTTGCCGGCCACCTCGAAGAACGTGTAACTCAGCGTGATCGTCGTCACGTCCTTCGGCAGCTTGGGGTCGATCACGAACACGACCGGCCACTGCTTCGTCTCGCCGGGCGCGAGCGTGTATTCGTTGAAGCAGAAGCACTCGAGCTTGTTGAAGTGCGCCGTCGCCTGGCGTGGCGCATAGCTCGGAATCGCCTGGGCGGCCATCGTGCGGTTCTGCACGTTGCGGAACTCGTACATCACGGTGGCGAGCTCGCCCGGGTGCACCGTGATCGAGCGCACCGCGGGCTTGAAGTCCCAAGGCCCGCGCGCGTTGGCGTCGAATTCGACCGTGATCGTGCGGCTCGTGTCGACCTGCGTGTTGACCGCCGTCCCTGGTCGCCCGAGGCCGCTGGTGACGCGCTCCGACACCGACAGCACGTTGATGCCCAGCGCCTCGCAGATCGCGCGGTACATCGGCACCAGCGCGTAGCCGAAGCCGAACATCATCACCGCGACGACGGTGAGCTTGCCCACCATGCGCAGGTTGTCGCTGCGCAGCGTGCGCGACGCGGGGCGAGGATCCATGTCGACGCAGCCTTCCCGTTCAGCGGCCGAAGAGGACGAAGCGTGCGACGAAGCCCAGCGCGAAGACCAGCGCGACGGTGGCCAGGATCAGGGCCAGCCGCAGGTTGGCCTTGCGCTGCTCGGGGGTCGGAGCCATCGTTGCGAACCTCGCACCGAATCGATCAGCCGATCACCTTCGTCGCCGTCGCGTCGAGCTTGGGCGGCGTCTCGAAGGTGTGGAACGGCGCCGGCGACGGCACTTCCCACTCGAGGCCCTCGGCACCTTCCCAGGGCTTCTGCGGTGCCTTTTCGCCCTGGCCGCGCATCATCGGCAGCACGACGGCGAAGAAGAAGTAGACCTGCATCAGCCCGAAGCCGAACGCACCGACGGAGGCGATCGCGTTGAAATCGGCGAACTGCATCGGGTAGTCGGCGTAGCGGCGCGGCATGCCGGCCAGCCCGAGGAAGTGCATCGGGAAGAACGTGAGGTTGAAGAAGATCATCGACCCCCAGAAGTGGATCTTGCCGCGCGTCTCGTTGTACATCACGCCGGTCCACTTCGGACCCCAGTAGTAGACGCCGGCGAACATCGCGAACAGCGAGCCGGCGACCAGCACGTAGTGGAAGTGCGCGACGACGTAGTAGGTGTCGTGCAGCTGCTGGTCGATCGGCGCCATCGACAGGATCAGGCCGGTGAAGCCACCCATCGTGAACACGAAGATGAAGCCCACGGCCCACAGCATCGGGGTCTCGAAGGTCATCGAACCCTTCCACATCGTGGCGACCCAGTTGAAGATCTTCACGCCGGTGGGCACCGCGATCAGCATCGTCGCGTACATGAAGAACAGCTGGCCCGTCACCGGCATGCCGGTGGTGTACATGTGGTGCGCCCAGACGATGAACGACAGGATCGCGATCGACGCCGTCGCGTAGACCATCGACGTGTAACCGAACAGCTTCTTGCGCGCGAAGGCCGGCACGATGGCGCTGACGATGCCGAACGCCGGCAGGATCATGATGTAGACCTCGGGGTGCCCGAAGAACCAGAAGATGTGCTGGTACATCACAGGGTCACCGCCGCCGGCGGGGTTGAAGAACGACGTGCCGAAGTGGCGGTCGGTCAGCGTCATCGTGATCGCGCCGGCGAGCACGGGCATCACGGCGATCAGCAGGTAGGCGGTGATCAGCCACGTCCACGCGAACAGCGGCATCTTCATCAGCGTCATGCCCGGCGCGCGCATGTTCAGGATCGTGACGATGATGTTGATCGAGCCCATGATCGAGCTCGCGCCGAGGATGTGCATCGCGAAGATGCCGGCGTCCATCGACGGGCCCATCTGCAGCGTCAGCGGCGCGTACAGCGTCCAGCCCGCGGCCGGCGCGCCGCCGGGCATGAAGAACGACGCCACCAGCATGATCGCCGCCGGGATCATCAGCCAGAAGCTGAAGTTGTTCATGCGCGCGAACGCCATGTCCGACGCGCCGATCTGCAGCGGGATCATCCAGTTCGCGAAGCCGACGAAGGCCGGCATGATCGCGCCGAACACCATGATCAGGCCGTGCATCGTCGTGAGCTGGTTGAACAGCTCGGGGTTGACGAACTGCAGGCCCGGCTGGAACAGCTCGGCGCGGATGCCCAGCGCGAGCACGCCGCCGATCATCAGCATCGTGAAGCTGAACAACAGGTACAGCGTGCCGATGTCCTTGTGGTTCGTCGCGAACACCCAGCGGCGCCAGCCGTGGGGGTGATCGTGGGCGTGGTCGTGGGCGTGACCGGCGGGGTGGTCGAGGACAGCGCTCATGGGGTTCCCTCTGCGACGAACGGACTTACTTGCGGGCGGCAACGATCTCGGCAGGCTGGACCAGCTTGCCCGTCTTGTTGCTCCACGCGTTCTTGGTATAGGTGATGACGGCGGCGATCTCGGTGTCCGAAAGCTGTCGCCACGCCGGCATCGCACCGTTGGCGGCACCGTTGAGCAGGATCGCGATCTGCGCGGCCGGATCGCCGGTGACGATCGCACTGCCGTCGAGAGGCTTGATCGGGCCCGCCCCCTTGCCGTCGGCGCGGTGGCAGGCCGCGCAGTTGGCCGCGTAGACCTTCTCGCCGCGCGCGATCAGGTCGGCCAGTTCCCACGTCTTGTTCGGGTCGTCGGCGGCCGCCTGCATCTCGGCCTTCTTGGCCGCGACCCACTGCGAGTATTCCTGCTGCGTGACCACCTTGACGTGGATCGGCATGAACGCGTGCTCCTTGCCGCACAGCTCGGCGCACTGGCCGTAGAAGTCGCCGGTCTTCGTCGCACGGAACCAGTTGTCGCGCACGAAGCCGGGGATCGCGTCTTGCTTCACGCCGAAGGCCGGCACCATCCAGGCATGGATCACGTCGTTGGCGGTGGTGACGATGCGGATCTTCTTGTCCACCGGCACGACGAGCGGGTTGTCGACCTTGAGCAGGTAGTCGTCCATCGCCGGCGGCTTGCCGCTGTCGGATGCCTCGCGGTGCGACGCGTCGAGCGTCGACAGGAAGCCGATGCCCTCGCCCTCGCCCTTGAGGTAGTCGTAGCCCCACTTCCACTGGTAGCCGGTGACCTTGATCGTCAGGTCGGCGTTGCTCGTGTCCTTCTGCGCGACGACCGTCTTGGTGGCCATCGCGCCCATCGCGATGACGATCAGGAACGGCACCACCGTCCACGCGATCTCCACGGCGACGCTCTCGTGGAAGTTCGCCGGCTTGTGGCCGACCGACTTGCGGTGCTTGATGATCGAATAGAACATCACGCCGAAGACGACGACGAAGATCACCGCGCAGATGACCAGCATCATCCAGTGCAGCCACTCGATGTCGGCGGCGATGCGCGTCGCCGGCACCGGCAGGTTGAGCTGATTGACGGCCGGACCGCCCGCGAGGTTGTTGACCTGAGCCCACACCGGCGCGGCCGCCAGCGCCGTCAGCCCGAACGCCGCACCGCGCAGGCGGCTGGCGAGTTGCATCGTCGTCGTCATCGTCACTTGCTCTGCGTTCCCGTTACCCATTCACGTCCGCTGCTCGCCCATGGCGCGCATCCACTGCTCCACTGCACCGCGCGCCGCAGTTCCTGCACCAACGCCGGCAGACACTGCGTGCGCAAGTAGCGCCCCACGCGCACCCGCCCGCCCGGCGCCGACAGTTCGACCAGACCCCCCGCCGGCTCGACGCGCAGCCAGGTCGGGTCGAACTGCACCTGTTCGACGCGCCGGCCGCACCGGTGCTCGACGCGCACGACGCCGCGCTCGACCGTGATCGTCTCGCGGTCGGTGGCGTGACAGGCATACACCAGCCACGCGACGCCGACCGCCGACAGCTCGAGACCGGCGAACCACAGAACAGCAGATGCCCCGTGCCACCAGAACACCGTCGCGATCACCGACGAAACGGCGCACAGCGACAGGTAAACCCCCATCACCTGCCGCGGCGTCATCGAACAGTTGCGCCGCAGCACCCACTCCACACCTTGGCCTCCCGACACCTCGCGCACCGACCAAGCGGCGTCGGTCAATGCTGTCGACCACGGACTCGAAGCGACGGCGATGCTCATGACGCGACGTGGGGCTCGGGATGGAACTGCTGACCCGCCGAACGCCGCGCGATGACATCGCGTGGCTCCGATCACTTTGATCTCTCGCAACCTCTCGCAAAGAATTCTAGCGCACACTCATATGCGGTCTTTCCCGGTTGACGGCGAAGGGCGTCGTGTCATTGCACGGAAGTCGTCGAGCGCGACCTCGGTGCGTGCCGCCACTTTGGCCCGCGGCGGCGCATTGAACGCATGGCCGTAGACGATCTCGAAGCGCAGCCGGATGCGCCCCTGCGCGTCGCGGCGCGCAGCGAGTGCGTCGCACAGCTCGCGTCGCCAGCGCGGCGTGCGCAGCGCGGGCCAGCGCCGGGGATCGGCGTTGCCGCCGAGCAGTCGCAATTCGGCGAGGGCCGACTCGGCGTCGGGCCAGGTCAGCACGATCTGCTCCTGGTCCATCACGGGATCCGCGAAGCCGGCCTCGACGAGCATGTCGCCGAGGTCGTGCATGTCGACGAAGTCGGCCGCCGGTGACGGCCAGCCGTGCTCGCGGTACAGCGCGCGCAACTCGGCCAGCGTGTCGGGGCCGCAGGTCGAGAACATCAGAAAGCCGTCGTCGGCCAGCGCGCGCTTCCACCGTGCGAAGGTCGCGCGCGGATCGGCCATCCAGTGCAGCGCCATGTTCGACCACAGCAGCCCGACGCGCGCCGTCACGGTGTCGGCCTCGTCGAGCACGACGGGCGTCGCCGTGGTCCAGCGGCGCGCCGACCACCATGGCCTGCGCAGCGCGGCCTCGCGCCGGCGCACCGCTTCGGCACCGGGCTCGACGCTCCACATCCGCGCTGCGGGGTAAGCCGAAGCGAGCACGTCGTCGCCACCGCCGCAGCCCCCCCACCACTGCAACACCGAATCCGGCGTGCGCAGGATCAGCGCCAGCCGCTCGCCCATTCGGCGCGCCACTTCGGTGTGCAGCCACGGCGCCGCCGGCGCGGCCGCGAGCCGGCGCACGATGCGCGCAAGGGCGGTGGAGTCGACGGGACGCGAAGGCACGGCAGGATCGGCAGACGGCGCATCGCATCGCCTCGACGGTCAGTATATTGAGCCGATGCACGCGCTGCGGCCGCCCCTGTCCACCCTGCACTGGCCGAGCCGCTGCATCGTCTGCCGCCAGTGGAGCGACGCGCGCTGCTGTGGCGACTGCGTCGCACGCTTCGCCGCGGCGCACCCACGCTGCGTGCGCTGCGCGATCGCGGTGCCGCACGGCGTCACGACGTGTGCCGACTGCCTTCGCGCGCCACCGCCGTTCGCCGCCGCGCTCGCCGCCGTCGACTACGCCTTCCCGTGGTCCGACGCGATCGCCGCGTTCAAGTTCGCAGGCGGTCTCGATCGCGCGCCGGCACTGGCGCAGCTGCTCGCGGCCGCCTGCCGCGACGCCGCCGCCGGTGTGGACCTGCTGCTGCCGGTGCCGTTGGCACCGCGGCGACTCGCGGAGCGCGGCTACAACCAGGCGTGGGAGCTCGCGCGGCGCGTCGCGCACCGGCTCGCGCTGCCGGCCCGGTTTGACGTGCTGCAGCGCTGGATCGAGACGCCGCACGTGGCCGAGCTGCCGCGCGAGGCACGGGCGGCCGCGGTGCGCGGTGCCTTCGGTGTCGAGCCGGCGCACGCGCACCGCGTGCGGGGCCGGCGCATCGCCCTCGTCGACGACGTGATGACCACCGGCGCCACGGTGGCCGAAGCCACGCGCGCGCTGCACGACGCCGGCGCGGCCGAGGTGCAGGTGTGGGCGCTGGCGCGCACGCCTCGGCCCGACGACGCTTGAACGGGGCGCCGCGCGATGTTCCACCTCGTGCTCGTGCAGCCGCAGATCCCGCCGAACACCGGCAACGTGATCCGCCTGGCGGCCAACACCGGCTGCACGCTGCACCTCGTCGAGCCGCTGGGATTCGCAATGGAGGACCGGCTGCTGCGGCGCGCCGGCCTCGACTACCACGAGTGGGCCGACGTGCGGCGCCACGCATCGTGGGCGGCGCTGTGCAGCGAGTGCGCACCGCCGCCGATGCGCTGCTTCGCGTTCACGACGCGCGCCGAACGGCGCTTCGACGACGTCGACTGGCGCCGCGGCGACTGGCTCGTGTTCGGCCGCGAGGACAGCGGACTGCCGGCCGACGTGCTCGAGCGCTTCGCGCCCGCGCAGAGGCTGCGGCTGCCGATGCGCGCCGGCCAGCGCAGCCTGAACCTGAGCAACGCCGTCGCCGTCGCGGTGTTCGAGGCGTGGCGACGCTGCGGCTACGAAGGCAGCGTCTGACCGCGTCAGCGGTCGGCGACGCGCTCGCTGCGCGCGTCGCCCTCGGCGCGCGCCTGCCGCGACATCAGGCGCTCGACGGCCTGCGCCGGCGTCAGCGTGCCGTCGAGCAGCGCGACCACCGCTTCGGTGATCGGCATCGCGACGCCGAGCGCGCGTGCACGCGCGAGCACGGTGCGCGCGCTGTAGACGCCTTCGGCGACGTGGCCCAGCGCGGCCAGGATGTCGGGCAGCGATTCGCCAGCGGCCAGCCGCAACCCGACGCGCCGGTTGCGCGACAGGTCGCCGGTGGCCGTCAGCACGAGGTCGCCGAGGCCCGACAGGCCCATGAAAGTCTCGGCGCGCGCGCCGAGCGCGACGCCCAGGCGCGTCATCTCGGCCAGCCCGCGCGTGATCAGCGCCGCACGCGCGTTCTGCCCGAGCTGCAGGCCGTCGCACACGCCGGTGGCGATCGCCATCACGTTCTTGACCGCGCCGCCGACCTCGACGCCGACCGGGTCGTCCGACGTGTAGACGCGCAGCGTGCCGCCGTGGAACGCGGCCACGGCCTGCTCGCCCAGCGTCGCGTCGTGGCTGGCCGCGACGAGTGCGGTCGGGCACCCGCGCGCGACCTCCTCGGCGAAGCTCGGCCCCGACAGCACGCCGCCGCGCAGACCCGGGCGCAGCGCCTGCGCGATCTCGTGACCGAGCCGCCCGCTGCCGGCCTCGAAGCCCTTGCACAGCCACAGCACGCCGGCGCTGGCAGGCACGACGGCGAGCATCGACGCCAGCGCCGACATCGGCGTCGCGATCACGGCCAGCCCGTCGCGCGCGTGCGCGAGCGCCGCGTCGAGGTCGGCGCCCAGCGCCAGCGCCGCGGGCAGCGCGACGCCGGGCAGGTAACGCTCGTTGCGCCGCTCGCGCTGCATCGACGCGACCTGCGCCGCGTCACGACCCCACAGCAGCACGTCGTGCTGCGACGCCGCGTGCACCGCCATCGCGGTGCCCCAGGCGCCGGCGCCGAGCACGCTGATGCGCATGGCGGGAGAAACGTCGGGTACGGCGGTCGCAGACGGCGCGCGCGCCGCGGCACTCAGGCGCTGGCGATGACGCCGCTGCCGTTGCCGCCGAGCTGCTGCTGGCGCTGCGCCTCGAACATCGCCTGGAAGTTGACTTCCGACAGGATCACCGGCGGGAAGCCGGCGCGCGTGCAGACGTCGGAGACGATCGCGCGCAGGTACGGATAGATCATGCCCGGGCACGCAATGCCGATGATGGCCTGCATCTGGTCGTCGGGCAGGTTGCGGATCTCGAAGATGCCAGCTTGCTTGGCCTCGATAAGGAACAGCGTCTTGTCCTGCACGCGCGTCGTCACCGTCGCGGTCACGCAGACCTCGTAGACGCCGTCGGCGATCGGCTCGGCCGACACGCCGAGGTTGATGTCGACGTGCGGCTGCGCCTGCTCGAGCAGGATGCGCGGCGAGTTGGGCTGCTCCAGCGACAAGTCCTTCAGGTACATGCGCTGGATGTTGAACACCGGTTGTGCGTCTTGCTCGGCCATGGCGTGCTCTCACGAAACAAAGCCCGCGAAGTCGCGGGCAGACGCGCCGATTATCGCCGAGCGCCGCGCGGCGCCCGGGCGGGGTCAGCCCGCACCGAGCATCGGCACGAGGCCGCCGCGCTGGTCGAGCGCGATCAGGTCGTCGCAGCCGCCGACGTGCGTGTCGCCGATGAAGATCTGCGGCACGGTGCGCCGGCCGGTGAGCTCCATCATCTTGACGCGCTGCGCGGGATCGAGGTCGACGCGGATCTCCTCGATGTCCTCGACACCGCGCTGGCGCAGCAGCTGCTTGGCGCGCACGCAGTACGGGCACACCGCCGTCGTGTACATCCTCACTCGGTTCATCGTGGACTCGCGATGCCGCCTCCCCGGACGGCTGTCACCGCATTGTCACGGCGGCGGCAAAACCCGGCACGGTGTCGGCCCAAGCCGCGCCGCGCGCCTCAGGAGGATTTCTCGATCGGCATGTTGGCCTCTCGCCACGCGCCCATGCCGCCGGCGAGCACGCGCGCGTTCTCGTAGCCGAGCTTGCGCAGCACGCCCACCGCGCGCGACGCGCGCGCGCCGCTCTGGCACACGACGACGAGCGGCAGTGTCTTGTTGCTCGGCAGCGCCTTGCTCGTCTCGAGCGTGCCCAGCGGCACGCTGCGCGCGCCCACCGCGTGGCCGGCGGCGTACTCCGACGGCTCGCACACGTCGATCAGCACCGCCTTCTCGCGGTTGATCAGCTGCACGGCCTCGTTGACCGTCACCGCGCCGGGGCCGCCGCGCCCGAGTGCCGGCCACAGCAGCATGCCGCCCGAGACGACGGCCACGAGCACGAGCATCCAGTTCTGCAGCAGGAAGTCCAGCACGGAGGAGACGAAAGGCTTTGGCGAAGCCACGAATTATAGAATTCGCGCCCCTTTCCCACCGACGCGCGCGCCATGTACAAGCTGGTGATGATCCGCCACGGCGAATCGACCTGGAACCGCGACAACCGCTTCACCGGCTGGACCGACGTGCCGTTGACCGAGACCGGCGTCGCGCAGGCGCGCGAGTCGGGGCGGCTGCTGCGCGAGGCGGGCTACGACTTCGACATCGCATACACCTCGGTGCTCAAGCGCGCGATCTGGACGCTGTGGTACGCGCTTGACGAGCTCGACCGCACGTGGCTGCCGGTGGTCAACGACTGGCGCCTCAACGAGCGCCACTACGGCGGTCTGCAGGGGCTGAACAAGGCCGAGACGGCGCGCCAGTACGGCGAAGAGCAGGTGCTCCTCTGGCGCCGCAGCTACGACGTGCCGCCGCCGCCGCTCGCCCCCGACGACCCGCGCGGCCAGCGCCACGACCCGCGCTATGCCAAGCTCGCGCCGGAGCAGATCCCGCTGACCGAGTGCCTGAAGGACACCGTCGCGCGCGTGATCCCGTGCTGGAACGAGCGCCTCGCGCCGGCGATCCGCGCCGGCCAGCGCGTGCTGATCTCGGCGCACGGCAACAGCATGCGCGCGCTCGTCAAGTACCTGGACGGCATCAGCGACACCGACATCGTCGGGCTGAACATCCCCAACGGCATCCCGCTCGTCTACGAGCTCGACGCCGACCTCAAGCCGATCCGCAGCTACTACCTCGGCGACCCCGAGGCAGCCGCGAAGGCCGCCGCCGCGGTCGCCGCGCAGGGCCGGGCCTGAGAGCGTGAGAGTTTTTCGTCCGCTGCCCTCGTGCTGGCATGTCTCTGGCTTGCTGTTGGGCATGAGCGATCCGAAGCACCAAGACAGCGTGGCCGGGGTTTTGTTCGAGGACTTGGCGCGCGTCGATGAGCAAGCGGTGCAGGCCGCCGTGCAAGCGCGAGCCGTTGCGCTGCGCGCGCAGCCGCCGCGGCTGCTGCAGCCCAACCGCAAGCAGATCGAACTGCGAGCATCGGACCTGGAGTCGCTGCTGGGCGAGGATCACCGAGCGCGGCTGGTATGGGGCTACGTCGAGCGGCAGGACCTGAGCCGGCTGACCGATGCGATCAAGGCGCGCGGCAGCAATGCCGGACGCGCGGCGATCGACCCGCGCATCCTGTTTGCGCTGTGGCTGTACGCCACGCTCGAAGGCGTGGGCAGCGGGCGCGAGCTGGCGCGGCT
>NZ_QOAZ01000016.1 GCF_003574675.1 Azohydromonas sediminis | reverse complement strand
AGCCGCGCCAGCTCGCGTCCACTGCCCACGCCTTCGAGCGTGGCGTACAGCCACAGCGCAAACAGGATGCGCGGGTCGATCGCCGCGCGTCCGGCGTTGCTGCCGCGCGCCTTGATCGCATCGGTCAGCCGGCTCAGGTCCTGCCGCTCGACGTAGCCCCATACCAGCCGCGCTCGGTGGTCCTCGCCCAGCAGCGACTCCAGGTCCGATGCCCGCAGTTCGATCTGCTTGCGGTTGGGCTGCAGCAGCCGCGGCGGCTGCGCGCGCAGCGCAAAGGCTCGCGCTTGCGCGGCGGCCTGCGCTGCTTGCTCATCGACGGGCGCCAAGTCCTCGAACAAAACCCCGGCCACGCTGTCTTGGTGCTTCGGATCGCTCATGCCCAACAGCAAGCCAGAGACATGCCAGCACGAGGGCAGCGGACGAAAAACTCTCACGCTCTCAGGACACTACCCTTGCAGCCTGATGAGGTTGGGGCGAGCGCGAATCGGGCCTGCGCTCGCAGGCATCGCCATCGCCCTGCAGTTCACCGTCGTCGGCAGGCCTCGCGGAGGCAGTCCTCGCTCGTCGGCATGGCGCGTGGCCCGGGCGTGCGGGCGCAGGCCCGATTCGCGCTCGCCCCAACCTTGGCACGAGAACACGGCGACGACGGCACGACGGAGGCAGTCTGCAGACGGTGACGCGCGAGCCGGGGCCGGAGAACGCACGCCCGGGCTGCGCGCCACGCGCAACCCTTCGCACGCGGACGGTCGCAAGAAAGCCGCAACGGGCCGAGAAGACGATCCCAGCGGCGGCCGATGGAACGCGACGCAATGGCGAAGCGAGCGTCGCGACGGTGTCAGCGCCCGAATCCCGGCGGCATGAACCCACCCGGTCCCTTCATGCCGCCCATGCGCTTGAGCATCTTCATGAAGCCGCCGCCCTTCATCTTCTTCATCATCGCCTGCATCTGCTCGAACTGGTTGAGCAGGCGGTTGACTTCCTGCACGTGAACGCCCGCGCCGGCGGCGATGCGGCGCTTGCGGCTGGCCTTGATCAGCTCGGGCTTGCGCCGCTCGAGCGGCGTCATCGAGTGGATGATGCCCTCCATGCGCCGCACCTCGCGCTCGGCGCGGTCCATGTCGACGGCGCCGGCCTTCGCGGTGAGCTGGGTCGGCAGCTTGTCGAGCATGCCGCCGAGCCCGCCCATCTTCTTCATCTGCTGCAGCTGCATCAGGAAGTCGTCGAGGTCGAACGAGTCGCCGGCCTTGACCTTGGCGGCGAGCTTCTCGGCGGCCTTCAGGTCGACGCTTTCCTGGACCTGCTCGACGAGCGCGACGATGTCGCCCATGCCGAGCACGCGCCCGGCGTGGCGCTCGGCGTCGAACACCTCGAGGCCGTCGAGCTTCTCGCTCGTGCCGGCGAACTTGATCGGTGCGCCGGTGACCTGCCGCACGCTCAGTGCCGCGCCGCCGCGGGCGTCGCCGTCGAGCTTGGTCAGGATCACGCCGGTCAGCGGCAGCGCCTCCTTGAACGCCTTGGCGGTGTTGACCGCGTCCTGGCCCTGCATCGCGTCGACGACGAACAGCGTCTCGACCGGCTTGAGCGCCGCGTGCAGGTCGCGGATCTCGGCCATCAGCGCCTCGTCGATCGCCAGCCGCCCGGCCGTGTCGACGAGCAGCACGTCGAAGTGGTGCTTGCGCGCATGGTCGAGCGCGGCGAGCGCGATGTCGCGCGGCTGCTGGTCGGGTCGGCTCGGGAACCACTCGGCGCCGGCTTGCTGCGTGACCGTCTTGAGCTGCTCGATCGCCGCCGGGCGGTAGACGTCGGCCGAGACGGTGAGCACCTTCTTCTTGCGCTTGGTGATCAGGTGCTTGGCGAGCTTGGCGGTCGTCGTCGTCTTGCCGGCGCCCTGCAGGCCGGCCATCAGGATCACGGCCGGCGGCTGCGTCGCGAGGTTGAGGTCGGCGACGCCGTCGCCCATCGTCGCGGCGAGTTCCTTGTGGACGATGCCCACCAGCGCCTGACCCGGGTTCAGCGAGCCGACGACTTCCTGCCCGAGCGCCTTGTCCTTGACGCGCGCGATGAAGTCGCGCACGACCGGCAGCGCGACGTCGGCCTCGAGCAGCGCCATGCGCACCTCGCGCAGCATGTCCTGCACGTTGCTTTCGGTGATGCGCGCCTGGCCGCGCATCGTCTTGACCAGGCGCGACAGGCGGTCGGTGAGGGCGGAGGCCATCGGGGCGCGGGCGGCGGGCGCGCGGCGCCATGCAGGGCGCGCGATGCCGCGAAAGTAAACTGAGTCGATGATTTTACCGATCGGCTCCGACGGGGCGGCCAACGTCTGGACGTGGTGGCCGGCCTTCGTCGCGACGCTGGCGTACATCGTCGCCCTCGCGCCCGGTGGCGCGACGCAGCGCGTGCCCAACGTGGGCCTGGTCGTCGGCTGGCTGTTCCACGCGCTGGCGCTGGTCTACGACGTGGCCGGCGTCGGCGCCGAGGGGTCCGGTGCGCGCTTCGGCTTCGCGCCGGCGATGTCGGCCACCGTGTGGCTCGTCATCGGGGTGCACGAGGTCGAGAGCCGCCTGCTGCCGCTGCCCGGCGTGCGGCGCCTGCTCGCGGTGGCCGCACTGCTCGTCGTGCCGCTGGCCGCGGCCTTCCCGGGCGAGGTGCGCCCGCAGGCCGGATCGGGCTGGCTGCCGCTGCACTGGCTGCTGGGCATCGTCTCGTACGGGCTGTTCGGCGCCGCGGTGCTGCATGCGCTGATGCTCGACGCCGCCGAACGCCGGCTGCGCGCGAAGGCGGCGCCGCTGGGCGGCGGTACCGGGCCGCTGGGGATGCCGCTGCTGCGGCTGGAGCGGCTGACGTTCCGTTTCGTCGACGCCGGATTCGTCGTGCTCAGCCTCGCGCTGCTGCTCGGCGTGGCGACCTCGCTCGGCACGCCGGGGCTGTGGCGCTGGGATCACAAGACGGTGTTCTCGCTGCTCGGCTGGGCGACGTTCGCGGCACTGATCGCCGGGCGCCGGCTGCAGGGCTGGCGCGGCCGCCGCGCGACGCGCTGGCTGTACGTGGGCGCCGGCCTGCTCGTGCTGGCCTACGTCGGCTCGCGCTTCGTGCTCGAAGTGCTGCTGATGCGCGGGCGCTGACGCGATGGCCAAGTTCGTCGTCGTCGCGCTCGTCGTCGGCCTCGTGCTGTGGCTGATGTTCGGCCGCCGCGGGCGCGCCGGATCGCCTTCGCCCACCCCTAGGCGCCGGGGTCCCGAAGACATGATCACTTGCGCCCACTGCGGCGTGCACCTGCCGCGCAGCGAAGCCTTGGTCGCTGCCGGCCGCGCGTACTGCAGCGAGGCGCACCGCGACGCCGGGCCGCGCGTCGATGGCTGACGGCGGGCGCGACGCCGAGACGCCCGAACGCCGCCGCGGCGAGCGGCGGCGCGGCGGCGACCGCCGCACGGCGGACCGCCGGCAGGGCGACCGGCGCCAGCGCGACCGCCGGCAGAGCGACCGCCGCGCGAGCACCGGCGCCGACTTCGACGCGTCGTGGTTCGCGGCCATCGGGATGGCCGCCGACTCGCGCCCGCAAGACGACGCCGAGTCGCGCTTCGCACCCGGCTGGAGCGCCGCCGACGCGACCGACAGCCGCTTCCTGTCGCGCCAGGCGCGCCGCATCGTCGGCAGCGGCCCGACGGCGTTCCAGCGCATCTACCGCACCTTCCTCGCGGCGCGCGCGGCGCTCGGCGTCGCGCTGCTGGCGGCGATCGTCGTCGGCAACCTGCTCGGCGTGCGCACTGCGGCGCTGCCGCTGGTGCTCAGCAGCGCCTACGCGCTGCAGGCGCTGGCCGTGTGGCTGTGGCCGCGCCGCGGCGGCGACGCGCACGCGGGCAGCGCATCGCGCCTGGGCCGCGGACAGTGGCTGGCGACGATCGGCGTGGACCTGCTCGCGTTCTCCACGCTGTACCTGCTCGAGCCGTCGCCGAACCTGAACTACGTCGCGCTGCTCGTGCTGCCGGTGCTGATGGCCGGCGTGCTGACGCCGCGCCTGTCGGCGCTGGGCACCGCGGCCGCGGTGACGCTGCTGCTGCTGGCCAATGGCTGGCGCCTGACGCTCGGTGGCGTCGAGCTGACGGCGGCGATGACGCCGGCCGGGCTGACCGGCATCGGGCTGTTCATCGTCACGCTGCTGGCCGGCGAACTCGCGGGCCGCCTCGCGCGCGAGGAACTGACCGCGCGCGGCAGCCTCGAGATCGCGCGCCAGCAGGCGCAGCTGAACCGCCTCGTGATCGATGAGATGGGCGAGGGCGTGCTCGTGATCGACCGCCGTGCGCGCGTGCGCACGGCCAACCCGGCCGCGCGCCGGCTGCTGGTGGCCGACGGGCTCGCGCCGACGCCGCCGTTCTCGCTGCGCAGCGTGCCGGCGTGGCGCGCGCTGACGCAGGCCGTCGAGCAGGCGTTTCGCGAGGCGCCGTGGCCCGAGGGCGGGCGCGACGTGCAGCTCGACTTCGGCGCCGGCGCGAGCCGGATGCTGCGCCTGCGGGTGCGCTTCACGCGCCGCCGGGCGGCCGACGAGGCGGGCGATGCCGAGTCGCCGGCGAGCGAGGAGCTGTGCGTGCTGTTCCTCGAGGACGTGCGCACCGTCGTCGCGCGCACGCGGCAGGAAAAACTCGCGGCGATGGGGCGCATGTCGGCCGGCATCGCGCACGAGATCCGCAACCCGCTGGCGGCCATCGCGCAGGCCAACGCGCTGCTGCGCGAGGACCTCACGGCGCCGGGCCAGCAGCGGCTGGCGGCGATGGTGGCCGACAACGTCGAACGGCTCAAGCGCATCGTCGACGACGTGCTCGAGGTCGCCGCCGGCGCCGCGGCGACGCCGCGCGAGGTCGACGCCGCTGCCGAGGTCGCGGCGATCGCGCACGACTGGGCGACGACGGCCGGCCTCGCACCTGGCGCGGGCGGACGGCTGGCGCTCGAACTCGACGCGGGCCCGCTGCTCGTGTGGTTCGACCCCGACCACCTGCGCCGCGTGCTCGTCAACCTGCTCGACAACGCACGCCGCCACGCGAGCGCCGAGGCCGGGGCGATCGTGCTGCGGCTCGCGCGCGCGTCGCCGGGCGAGGTCGAGCTCGTCGTGGCCAGCGACGGCGAGCCGATCGCGCCCGACGTCGAGCGCCACCTGTTCGAGCCGTTCTTCTCGACGCGCAGCCGCGGCACCGGTCTCGGCCTGTATATTTGCCGCGAACTGTGCGAGCGCTACGGCGCCGCGATCGACTACCGCCAACGGCCCGCGGGCCACCGCCACCGCAACGAGTTCGTGATCACGATGCGTGCCGCCGCGGCACCCGAGCGCGCATGAGCCCCGCGATGCGCCCCGCTGCGCCGCGATGCGCCGGCCGACCGCCGGCGGCCCCCGGAGTGCCGCAGTGAGCGCGACGCCGTCCAGCCACCGCCTGCTCGTCGTCGACGACGAGCCCGACCTGCGCACGCTCTACGAGCTGACCCTCGTGCGCGAGGGCTACGAAGTCGACACCGCCGACACCGTCGACGAGGCCCTCGGCCGCCTGCGCGCGGGCCCGTACAGCGCCGTCATCACCGACATGCGGCTGCCCGACGGCAGTGGCCTCGACGTGCTGCACTGGCTCGAGTCGAACGCGCGCGGCGAGAAGACCGTCGTGATCACCGCGTACGGCTCGGCCGAGAACGCCGTCGAGGCACTGAAGGCCGGCGCGTTCGACTACCTGACGAAGCCGGTGGACTTGCGGCAGTTCCGCACCGTCGTCGCATCGGCGCTCGGGCTCGGTGCCGCACCGCCGGCGGCGGTGGCGACGCCGGCCGCGCGTGCCGCCGGCGGGGCGCCGAGCGCGCCGGCCGCGGGGCTGCGGCGCCTGGTCGGGCGCTCGACGGCGATGCAGCAGGTGCGTTCGCTGATCGAGAAGGTCGCGCGCAGCATGGCGCCGGTGCTCGTGCAGGGCGAGTCGGGCACCGGCAAGGAGCTCGTCGCGCGCGCGATCCACGACGTCAGCCCGCGCGCCGGGCGGCCCTTCATCGCCGTCAACTGCGGGGCGATCCCCGAGGCGCTGCTCGAGGCCGAGTTCTTCGGCTACCGCAAGGGCGCGTTCACCGGCGCGACCGAGGACCGCGAGGGCTTCTTCCAGGCCGCGCAGGGTGGCACGCTGTTCCTCGACGAGATCGGCGACCTGCCGCTGGCGATGCAGAGCAAGCTGCTGCGCGCGATCCAGGAGCGCTCGGTGCGGCCGGTCGGCGCGACCGCCGAGACGCCGGTCGACGTGCGCCTGGTCAGCGCGACGCACAAGGACCTCGCCGCCGAGGTGCAGGCCGGGCGCTTCCGCCAGGACCTGTTCTACCGCCTCAACGTGATCCAGATCCGCGTGCCGCCGCTGCGCGAGCGCCTCGACGACCTGCCGGCGATCTGCGAGGCCGTGCTCGCGCGGCTGGCCGCCGACGCCGGCGTCGGTGCGCCGCTCGTGCTGTCGCCGGCGGCGCTGCAGCGGCTGGCGCGCTATCCGTTCCCGGGCAACGTGCGCGAGCTCGAGAACCTGCTGCACCGCGCGGTGGCGCTGGCCGGCGGCGACGTGATCGACGTCGCCGACCTCGGGCTGCCCGACATCGCGCTGGCCGAGGCAGCCGACGAGCCGCCCGCCGTGCCCGAAGCCGATGCCGCGCTGCCGCCCGGCGCGGCCGATGCGCCACTGCCGCGCGACCTCGTCGCGCACCTCGACGCGGTCGAGCGCGACATCCTCGAGCGTGCGCTGGCGCGCCACCGCTACAACCGCACGGCCGCCGGCGCGAGCCTCGGCCTCACGCTGCGCCAGATGCGCTACCGCATGGCGCGGCTCGGCGTCGACGTGCCCGAGCCCGGCAGCGAGCGTGGCGACGGCTGAGCTTGGCTGGTCGCGCGGCTGGTGGGGCGGCGCGCGCCACGTGCCGTCGCCGAACTTCGGTCCGCGCCCGCCCGGCGAGGCCGTGACGCTGGTGGTGGTCCACTCGATCAGCCTGCCGCCCGGACACTACGGCGGCGACGCGATCGAGCGCCTGTTCACGAACCGGCTCGACTGGGACGCCCACCCGTACTACCAGCGCATCCGCGGGCTGCAGGTGTCGGCGCACTTCCTGATCCGCCGCGACGGCCGGCGCCTGCAGTTCGTCTCGTGCGACGACCGCGCGTGGCACGCCGGCGTGTCGTGCTGGCGCGGGCGCGAGCAGTGCAACGACTGGTCGATCGGCGTCGAGCTCGAGGGGCTCGAGGGCGACACGTTCACACGCGCACAGTACCGCTCGCTCGTGACGCTGCTGGCCGCGCTCGCGCGCAGGTATCCGATCGCCGACGTCGCCGGCCACGAGCACGTCGCGCCGGGGCGCAAGGCCGATCCCGGCCCCGGCTTCGACTGGGCGGCGCTGCGCGATGCACTCGCACGGCACCGTGCCTTCGCGCACCGCGAGCCGCCGACGCTGGCGGCCTGACGCCGACCGCGAGGTGCCCGGGGGCGTGTCGCCATCGGGGCAAGCCCGCACGCGCAACACGCTACCGGTAGTGTTCTAATACGCCCCGCGACCCCAGATGTAGTGTGTCCTGTCCCAGGCTGCTGCACGGGTTGTCCACAAGTTTGTTCACCTGCGGCCGTTGCGGGATGTCCTGGGAGGGGCGCCGCCGGCCGTGCGCCGTGGCGGTACGCCGGTGCCGTCACGGGCGCGCCCCAACCCGAGGAGTCCCATGCAAACCGTCACCCACAGCCCTGCCGCCGCGTACCCCGCCCGCCCCGCCGCCGCCACCGCTGCCCCGGTGAGCGCCTACCAGGGCTACCAGATCATCCGCCGCAACGGTGCGGTGGTCGCGTTCGAGCCGAACAAGATCGCGGTGGCGCTGATGAAGGCCTTCCTCGCGGTGCACGGCACCCAGGGCGCCGCGTCGGCGAGCGTGCGCGAGACGGTCGACGAGCTGACCGAGACGGTGGTGCGCGCGCTGCTGCGCTCGCGCCCGGGGGGTGGCACGTTCCACATCGAGGACGTGCAGGATCAGGTCGAGCTCGGCCTGATGCGCGGCGGCCACCACGAGGTCGCGCGCGCCTACGTGCTGTACCGCGAGCGCCGTGCGCAGGAGCGCGCGAAGCAGGCGCAGGCCGCGGCGCCGGCGGCACCGGCGCTGCACGTCACCGACGAGCGCGGCCAGCGCGTGCCGCTCGACGAGGCGAAGCTGCAGGCGCTGATCGCGTCGGCCTGCGAGGGGCTCGGTGATGAGGTGAAGGCCGAGCCGATCCTCGCCGAGACGCGGCGCAACCTGTACGACGGCGTGCCGATGGCCGAGGTGCACAAGGCCGCGATCCTCGCCGCGCGCACGCTGATCGAGCGCGAGCCCGCCTACACGCGTGCGACCGCGCGCCTGCTGCTGCACACGATCCGCCAGGAGATCCTCGGCGAGGAGACGACGCAGGCGCAGATGGGCGAGCGCTACCCCGAGTACTTCCCGCAGTTCATCAAGAAGGGCGTGGCCGCCGAGCTGCTCGACGAGCGGCTGCTGCAGTTCGACCTCGCGCGGCTGGGTGCCGCGCTCAAGCCCGAGCGCGACCTGCAGTTCGACTACCTCGGCCTGCAGACGCTGTACGACCGCTACTTCCTGCACGTCGACGAGCGGCGCATCGAGCTGCCGCAGGCGTTCTTCATGCGCGTCGCGATGGGCCTGGCGCTCAACGAGATCGACCGCGAGGCGCGCGCGATCGAGTTCTACGACGTGCTGTCGACGTTCGACTTCATGAGCTCGACGCCGACGCTGTTCAACAGCGGCACGCGGCGCAGCCAGCTGTCGAGCTGCTACCTGACCACCGTCTCGGACGACCTCGAGGGCATCTACGAGGCGCTGAAGGAGAACGCGCTGCTGTCCAAGTTCGCCGGCGGCCTGGGCAACGACTGGACGCGCGTGCGCGCGCTGGGCTCCTACATCAAGGGCACCAACGGCAAGAGCCAGGGCGTGGTGCCGTTCCTGAAGGTCGTCAACGACACCGCGGTCGCGGTCAACCAGGGCGGCAAGCGCAAGGGCGCCGTGTGCGCGTACCTCGAGACCTGGCACCTCGACATCGAGGAGTTCCTCGAGCTGCGCAAGAACACCGGCGACGACCGCCGGCGCACGCACGACATGAACACCGCCAACTGGATCCCGGACCTGTTCATGAAGCGCGTCATCGAAGGCGGCCACTGGACGCTGTTCTCGCCCTCGACTTGCCCCGACCTGCACGACAAGTTCGGGCAGGACTTCGAGCGCGCCTACCTCGACTACGAGGCCAAGGTCGACCGCGGCGAGATCAAGCTGTACAAGCGCATGCCGGCCAAGGACCTGTGGCGCAAGATGCTGACGATGCTGTTCGAGACCGGGCATCCGTGGGTCACGTTCAAGGACGCGTGCAACGTCCGCAGCCCGCAGCAGCACGTGGGCGTCGTGCACAGCTCGAACCTGTGCACCGAGATCACGCTGAACACCTCGGATACCGAAATCGCGGTGTGCAACCTCGGCAGCGTCAACCTGGCGCAGCACCTGACGGACGGTCCCGACGGCCGCAAGGTCATCGACCAGGCCAAGCTGAAGAAGACGGTGGCCACGGCGATGCGCATGCTCGACAACGTCATCGACATCAACTATTACGCCGTCAAGAAGGCGCGCGACAGCAACCTGCGCCACCGGCCGGTGGGTCTCGGCATCATGGGTTTCCAGGACTGCCTGTACCAGCTGCGCATCCCGTACGCCAGCGCCGAGGCGGTCGAGTTCGCCGACCGCTCGATGGAGGCGGTGTGCTACCACGCGTACTGGGCGTCGACCGAGCTCGCCGAGGAGCGTGGGCGCTACTCGAGCTACCGCGGCAGCCTGTGGGACCGCGGCATCCTGCCGCTGGACACGCTCAAGCTGCTGGCGCAGGAGCGCGGCGGCTACGTCGAGGTCGACACGTCGGCGACGATGGACTGGGACGCGCTGCGCGCGCGCATCGCGCAGCACGGCATGCGCAACTCCAACTGCGTCGCGATCGCGCCGACGGCGACGATCTCCAACATCATCGGCGTCGACGCGTCGATCGAGCCGAGCTTCGGCAACCTGGCGGTCAAGTCGAACCTGTCGGGCGAGTTCACGGTCGTCAACGAGTACCTGGTGCGCGACCTCAAGCGCCTGGGGCTGTGGGACAACGTGATGCTGATGGACCTGAAGCACTACAAGGGTTCGCTGCGCGCGATCGACCGCGTGCCGAACGAACTCAAGCAGCTCTACGCGACGGCGTTCGAGATCGAGCCCGCGTGGCTCGTCGAGGCCGCGGCGCGGCGGCAGAAGTGGATCGACCAGGCGCAGAGCCTGAACATCTACATGGCCGGCGCGTCGGGCAAGAAGCTCGACGAGACCTACAAGCTCGCATGGCTGCGCGGGCTGAAGACGACGTACTACCTGCGCACGACGAGCGCGACGCACGTCGAGATGAGCACCGTCAACACGCGCCAGCTCAACGCGGTGCCGCAGGCGGGTCACGATCCGGCGATGGCGGCGGCCGAGCCGGCGAGCGACGTCAAGTTCTGCGCGATCGACGACCCGACGTGCGAGGCGTGCCAGTGAGGTCGAGCGCATGAGTCATCGACGATGCAGCGATCGAGCGCTGGCTTCGCTCGTCGCTGCGTCGATGCGCGACCGCAACAACTTCGGGTCGTCGATGTCAAGAAGTGCTTGGTGTTCGCACGCAACACTCCGATAATTCAACGCCACAGGACGTACACAACATGCTGGTCTGGGAAGACGACGTTCGCCCTACCTCGACAACCGCGAACCCCGCTGCGCCGAACCTGCCTCGCGACGCGCGGCCCGTGACCCCGTCACCCCTGCTGTCTCCCTCGTCGATGCCGATGCCCGCGCTGGCCTCGGCCGTCGCGGCGCGGCCTGCCGCGGCGCCGGCGGCAATGCCGGTGATGCCCAAGGCGCCGAGCGCGCAGGCCGCGAGCCAGCGCCGCGTCAACGTCGCCGACAAGCGCATCATCAACGGCCAGACCGACGTCAACCAGCTGGTGCCGTTCAAGTACAAGTGGGCGTGGGAGAAGTACCTCGCCACCTGCGCGAACCACTGGATGCCGCAGGAGATCAACATGTCGCGCGACATCGCGACGTGGAAGGATCCGAACGGCCTGACCGAGGACGAGCGCCGCATCGTCAAGCGCAACCTCGGCTTCTTCGTCACGGCCGACTCGCTGGCGGCCAACAACATCGTGCTGGGCACGTACCGCCACATCACGGCGCCCGAATGCCGGCAGTTCCTGCTGCGCCAGGCGTTCGAGGAGGCGATCCACACGCACGCCTACCAGTACATCGTCGAGTCGCTGGGGCTCGACGAGAGCGAGATCTTCAACGCCTACCACGAGATCCCGTCGATCCGCGACAAGGACGAGTTCCTGATCCCGTTCATCGACGCGATCATGGACCCGAACTTCCGCACCGGCACCCCCGAGGCCGACCAGACGCTGCTCAAGAGCCTGATCGTGTTCGCGTGCCTGATGGAGGGGCTGTTCTTCTACGTCGGCTTCACGCAGATCCTCGCGCTGGGGCGGCAGAACAAGATGACCGGCGCGGCCGAGCAGTACCAGTACATCCTGCGCGACGAGTCGATGCACTGCAACTTCGGCATCGACCTGATCAACGCGATCAAGCTCGAGAACCCGCACCTGTGGACGCCGCAGTTCAAGGCCGAGATCAAGGCCCTGTTCCTGAAGGCGGTCGACCTCGAGTACCGCTACGCCGAGGACACGATGCCGCGCGGCGTGCTCGGTCTCAATGCATCGATGTTCAAGGGCTACCTGCGCTACATCGCCAACCGGCGCGCGACGCAGATCGGCCTGGAGGAGCTCTTCCCGAACGAGGAAAACCCGTTCCCGTGGATGAGCGAGATGATCGACCTGAAGAAGGAGCGCAACTTTTTCGAGACGCGCGTCATCGAGTACCAGACGGGCGGCGCGCTGTCGTGGGAGTGAGGCGCGGCCCAGGGGCTGCGCTTCGCTGCCGGTGAGAGATCAAGACCTGCGGGTGACGCACGGCCATCGAAGAAGTGGCCGGCGTGGCCCGCAACCCCGTTCACCGCAACGGGTCGGCGGCGCGAGCAGGACGGCGCCGATGAAGCCCGTAGGTGAATTCCGCGCCGCATGTGGGTGCGGAGCTTTCGCAACTTGATCAAGGAGATCGAAATGGCAACTGCGAAGAAGGCCGCCACGGCCAAGAAGGCCCCCGCGAAGAAGGCGGCCGCGAAGAAGGCCCCGGCCAAGAAGGTGGCCGCGAAGAAGGCCCCGGCCAAGAAGGCTCCGGCGAAGAAGCCGGCGATGAAGAAGGCCGCGCCGGCCAAGAAGGCGGCCGCGAAGAAGGCCCCGGCCAAGAAGGTCGCCGCGAAGAAGGCCCCGGCGAAGAAGGCGGCGGCGAAGAAGGCCCCCGCGAAAAAGGCGGCCTCGAAGAAGGCCCCGGCCAAGAAGGCGGCCGCGAAGAAGGCCCCGGCCAAGCCTGCCCCTGCGCCGGCGCCTGCGGCAAAGACGACGTTGAGCCCTGCGGCGGCCTGGCCGTTCCCGACCGGGAACAAGCCGTAAGCCGTCAGGCCTCTGCGACGGACCCGGCCCTCTGGCCGGGTCTTTTTGTTGGCGCGGTCTGGCCGCGCGGCGTGTTCGGGATCCCGCTGCGTCTGTCGCGCTCAGGCCAGCGGCATCGTGTCGGCAAAGCCGGTGGACGGCAGTTCGCGTCGCGGCAGCACCATCGTCGGCTCTTCGTCGAGCCGGCGCGCGACCTCGTCGCGACGCGACGGTTCGCTCTTGCGCTTGCCGAGTTCCGCCTTGGCTGCAGCGAGCTCTTCCTGCAGCTGTGCGATCTGCTGGCGCGCCTGGCGCGAGCGCTCGACGGCTGCCGTGCGGGCCGCTTCGCTGTGTTCGATCTGCGTGCGCAGTGCCGTGATCTGGCGCCGCGCCCAGACACCGACACCCACGCCTGCGAGCAGGCCCGATCCCACCGCCGCCGCAGTGGCCCATATCAGCGTTTCAGCACTCATCATGCCTGCGCTATCGGCCGGGGCGGATCGCGACTGAAGGCGCTGCGCTCGCGTCACAGCGGCAACATCGCACGGTCGAGGCGGTGGTTCTGGCCGCCGCGGCACGCGATCTTCAGCGCGCCGATGCGGTTGCCGAGCTCGACGCAGCGCGCCAGTGGCCAGCCGCGCTCGAGGCCGTACAGCAGCGCGCCGCGGAACGCGTCGCCGCAGCCCGTCGGATCGACGACCTCGCGGGCCGGCACGCCTGGGACGTGTGTGCGCTCGCCCTGGATCCACAGCTCGCAGCCGTCGGCACCGAGCGTGACGATCACGCCCTGCAGGTGCGAACGCGACAGGCCGGCGAGGTCGACGCCGGTGCGCTCGCACAGCATGCGCGCCTCGTAGTCGTTGACGGCGACCCACGTCGCGCGCTCGACGAAGCGGCGCAGCTCGGCGCCGTCGAACATCGGCAGCCCCTGGCCGGGGTCGAACACGAACGGAATGCCCGCAGCGTGCATCTGCTCGGCGTGCTGCAGCATCGCGTCGCGCCCGTCGGGGGCGATGATGCCGATCTTCAGGTCGTCGCGCGCGGGCACCGGCGTCAGGTGGGCCTGCGCCATCGCGCCGGGGTGGAAGGCGGTGATCTGGTTGTTGTCCTCGTCGGTGATGATGATCGCCTGCGCCGTGTAGTGGTCGGGCTCGACGCGCACGCACGAGGTATCGATACCGAGTGCCTTCAGCCGGGCGAGGTAGTCGCTGCCGTCGCTGCCGAGCGCAGCCATCACGACGGGCTCGCCGCCGAGCTGCGCCAGCGTGTAGGCGATGTTGCCCGCGCAGCCGCCGTACTCGCGCCGCAGCGTCGGCACCAGGAACGAGACGTTGAGGATGTGCACCTGCTCGGGCAGGATCTGCTGCGCGAAGCGGCCGTGCAAGTTCGTGATGGTGTCGAAGGCGAGCGAGCCACAGATCAGCGCGGGCATGACAACTCCGGTTTCGGCAGCGGCGACAGCGGCCGCTCAGGGGTAGAAGATCTCGATCGTGTAGCCGACGACGCGCGGCTCGCCGGTGTCGAGCACGGCCTGCAGCGAGATTTCGGCGCCGGCGTCGAGGCTGGCGACGCGCGCGCCGAGCTCACGCGGCTCGAACACCTTGCGCGCGACGATGCCGCCGTAGACGTCGGTGAGCGTGAGCTCGATCGCCGGCAGCACCAGCGGCTGGCGATCGCGGTTGCGCAGCACCAGCGAAAGCCGCATCGCATGCCCGCCGTCGTCGACCTTGACGAGCGAACTGCTCTCGACGCTCAGGCCGGCGATGCGCCGCCTTGGCCCGTCGTCGCAGCCGGAGATGCGGCACAGCGGCTCGAGCCACGTGCGCGCCGCGGGCCACTGGTGAGCGATCGGTTCGTGAAAGGCGCGCGTGCCCTGCAGCACCGTCGCTCCTGTCAGCAGCAGCGCCGCGGCCGCCAGCGCCGCGCGCACCTCGGGCGCGCGCCAGCGCGCCGCGCGCTCGGCCTCGCGCACGAAGGCGGGCGCTTCGGCGGGCGTCTCGGTGGGCGTCTCGGCAGGAGTCTCGGCAGGAGTCTCGGCAGGAGTCTCGGCAGGAGTCTCGGCAGGAGTCTCGGCAGGAGTCTCGGCAGGAGTCTCGGCAGGAGTCTCGGCGGGCGTCTCGCCGGCCTCCGGGGTGCCTGGTGCCGGCGGCTCGGATCGCGCTGGCTCCAGCGCCGTCGTCACGGCCGCGGCGCAGGCGCCTTCGGATCCAGCGACATCGGCGTGTGCGACGACGTCGCCCGCCGACTGGCGGGGCGCGCCGCCGTCGGCGTCCGTCGCCTCGGGCTCGGCGTCGGGCGCGGGGCCGGGCCCTTGGAGCTCCGGTTCGGAGGCTTCGACATCGAACGCCAGCGCCGCTTCGACCGGCGGCGGCGACGCTTCTTTCGCGGGGCGAGCGTCGGCGGTCGCCGTCCACTCGGCAAACGGCTGCGCCGTGGGTTCCGGGAGGGCTTGCTGCGCGGCCTCGAGGACCGGCTCGCCGATCGGTTCACCGATTGGCTCCGCGCTGGACTCTGCGACCGGTTCTGCAATCGCTTCAGCGATCGGTTCAGCGATCGGTTCAGCAGTCGGCTCGGCAGTCGGCTCGGCAGTCGGCTCGGCAGTCGGCTCGGCACTCGGCTCGGCACTCGGCTCGGCACTCGGCTCGGCACTCGGCTCGGCAGTCGGCGCCGCGGTGCCCTTCGGCATCGGGCCGAACAGCGCGGCGTGCAATTCGTCGACGGACAGCCGCGGCGTCGGCAGCGGTTCGTTCCACGCGCTGTCGTGGTCGAAGGCAACGCTCTCTTCGGGGGTCGTCGCCGCGGCCGCCAGGCCGCCGGATGCGGTGATCGGCGTGCCGGGCACGACGGCGACGGCTGGCGTCGGCGGTGCTGCTGGCGGCGCGGGCGGTGGGGACGGCGCGGCGGCCGGCGCACGCGCTTCGAGCTCGAACAGCGTCTCGTTGGCGTTGAAAACGGCCGCGCAGCGTCCGCAGCGCACCCAGCCGTTGGACACCTTGAGCTGGTCCTGCACGACGCGAAACGCCGTGCGGCACGACGGGCAGCGGGCGGCGAGCGTCATGGCCGCGCGCCGCAGCGCGGCGTCGTCGCGCGGCGCACGGGCGCGAGGCAACCGACGGGCAGCAGGGGCATGCGCTGCATGATGCCATGCGCCTCGTCGACGGCTGCGCCGAATCAGCCGGCAAAAGCGGCGTGCATCAACACCCAGCCCTCGTCGCGATCGACGACGTCGAGGGCGCACCACGCCGCATAGGCGGCGCGCAGCTCATCGGCCTGGCGCTCGAGGATGCCGGCGAGCACGAGGTCGCCGCCGGCGTCGGCGTGGCCGGCCAGCAGCGGCGCGAGCAGCTTGAGCGGCTGCGCGAGGATGTTGGCCAGCACCAGCGCGTAGCGGCCCTGCGCGAGCTCGGGTGGCCCCGCGCGGACGGTGACACCGTTGGCCGCGGCGTTGGCGCGCGTGGCCTCGACTGCCGCCGCGTCGATGTCGACGGCGTCGACGTCGCGGGCGCCGTGCAGCGCCGCTGCGATGGCCAGGATGCCCGAGCCGCAGCCGTAGTCGAGCACGCGCCGCCAGCGCGCGCGGCGCGCCGGCGGCTGCGTCGCGATCCAGCGCAAGCACATGCGCGTCGTCGCGTGCGTGCCGGTGCCGAACGCTTGGCCGGGGTCGAGGCGGATCATGCGCTCGGCCTGCGGTGGCGGCGCGTGCCAGCTCGGCACGATCCAAAACGCCGGTGTGATCTCGACCGGCGCGAACTGCGCCTGCGTCTGACGCACCCAGTCGGCCTCGGGCACCGGCGCGATCGCGAGCACCCGCACGTCGCGCGTGTCCTCGTGCGCGGCCAGCAGCGTCGCCGCGTCGGTGGCCTGCGCTTCGCTCGCGAACAGTGCGCGCAGCGTCGAGTGCGGCCAGGCCGCCGGTGGCGGCGGCAGGCCGGGCTCTCCGAACAGCGGCCGCTCGTGCTCGCTGCCGGCGTCGGCGTCCTCGACCGACACCGACAGCGCGTCGAGTTCGCCGAGCAGCGCGTCGGCCAGCGCCTCGACGAGCGGCTGCGGCGCCTGCAGCACGAGTTCGTGCACGGTGCGCCCCAGCTAGCGCGTGCCGGCCGCGCGATGCGCGGGCCGGCTCACCGCTTGTGCTGGCCGAGCCAGCCCTCGAGGTAGTGGATGCTGGTGCCGCCCTCGACGAACTTGGCGTCGACCATCAGCTCGCGGTGCAGCGCGATGTTGGTCTGGATGCCCTCGACGAGCGTTTCCATCAGCGCGGTGCGCATGCGCGCGAGCGCCTGCTCGCGCGTGTCGCCTTGGACGATGATCTTGCCGACCATCGAGTCGTAGTTCGGCGGCACGAAGTAGTTGGTGTAGATGTGCGAGTCGACGCGCACGCCGGGCCCACCGGGCGCGTGCCACATCGTGATGCGACCGGGCGACGGCACGAAGGTGTACGGGTCCTCGGCGTTGATACGGCACTCGATCGCATGGCCGCGCATCTGGATCTGGCGCTGCGTGAACGGCAGCTTCTCGCCGGCGGCGATGCGGATCTGCTGCTGCACGATGTCGATGCCGGTCACCATCTCGGTCACCGGGTGCTCGACCTGCACGCGGGTGTTCATCTCGATGAAGTAGAACTCGCCGTTCTCGTACAGGAACTCGAAGGTGCCGGCGCCGCGGTAGCCGATCCTCTTGCACGCGGCGGCGCAGCGGTCGCCGATGCGCTCGATGATGCGCCGCGGAATGCCCGGCGCCGGCGCCTCCTCGATGATCTTCTGGTGCCGGCGCTGCATCGAGCAGTCGCGCTCGCCGAGCCACACGGCGTTGCGGTGCGCGTCGGCCAGCACCTGGATCTCGATGTGTCGCGGGTTCTGCAGGAACTTCTCCATGTAGACCTGCGGGTTGCCGAACGCCGCGCCGGCCTCGCTGCGCGTCATCTGCACCGCATTGAGCAGCGCCGCTTCGGTGTGCACGACGCGCATGCCGCGGCCGCCGCCGCCGCCGGCGGCCTTGATGATCACCGGGTAGCCGATCGAGCGCGCGATGCGCACGATCTCCTTCGGGTCCTCGGGCAGCGCGCCCTCGGAGCCGGGCACGCACGGCACGCCGGCGCGGATCATCGCCTGCTTGGCCGAGACCTTGTCGCCCATCATGCGGATCGCCGCCGGCGGCGGGCCGATGAAGGTGAAGCCGCTTTGCTCGACGCGCTCGGCGAAGTCGGCGTTCTCGCTGAGGAAGCCGTAGCCGGGGTGGATCGCCTCGGCGTCGGTGACCTCGGCCGTCGAGATGATCGCCGGCATGTTGAGGTAGCTCTGCGCCGACGGCGCCGGGCCGATGCACACCGCCTCGTCGGCAAGCTTGACGTACTTGGCTTCGCGGTCGGCCTCGGAGTAGACGACGACCGACTTGATGCCCATCTCGCGGCAGGCGCGCTGGATCCGCAGCGCGATCTCGCCACGGTTGGCGATCAGAATCTTCTTGAACATGGTGCCTCGGTTCGATGGCCCTCAGCGGGCGGCGCGCTGGGGCGGCGCCGGCCGCGCCGCCGCGCCGGCCCGCGTTGCGCGTTCGACTTTCGTCGCCGCGTTCACTCGATGACGAACAGCGGCTGGCCGAACTCGACCGCCTGGCCGTTCTCGACCAGGATGCGCGTGACCGTGCCGGCCTTGTCGGCCTCGATCTCGTTCATGATCTTCATCGCCTCGATGATGCACAGCGGCTGGCCTTCGGTGACTTCCTGGCCCACCTCGACCATCGGCTTGGCGCCCGGGCTCGACGCACGGTAGAAGGTGCCGACCATCGGCGACTTGACGACGTGGCCGGTGGGCGCTGCCGGTTCGGGCGCCGCCGCCGGTGCCGCGGCGGGCGCGGCGGCCACTGGTGCGGGCACCACGGTCGGTATCGCCGGCACGGC
This sequence comes from Azohydromonas sediminis, assembly GCF_003574675.1. Classification (GTDB taxonomy): domain Bacteria; phylum Pseudomonadota; class Gammaproteobacteria; order Burkholderiales; family Burkholderiaceae_C; genus Calidifontimicrobium; species Calidifontimicrobium sediminis. The sequence goes on along the minus strand of NZ_QOAZ01000016.1, from coordinate 55,464 downwards.
CGCCGCGATCGGCACTGCGGCCGCGGCGCGCGCGTCGGCCTTGACGATGCGCACCTTGCCGTCGGCCTCGGTGATCTCGAGCTCGGAAATGTTCGACTCCGAGACGAGGTCGATCAGCGTCTTGAGCTTGCGCAAATCCATCGTGGCATCCCTCATGACCGCCGGACCTCGTGCCGCCAGTGGCAGGCCGGCTTCTTGCATTTTCTGCCGCCTACTGCGGCCAAACGGGCGGCTGCTGATGCGCGATTGCGCCAAGCCGGCATCCTGTCCCGGGGAGGCGGCTGCGGCCAGCGAATCGGGCTGGCGGCAACCGCGAGGGGCGCAATGTACGCTTTTTCGGTGCCGTTAGCGAGCAGATGAAAGAAATTCGGCGCTGGCGCGCGATCAGCGCAGCGCGCGGGCCCAGCCGGCCAGCTCGGCGTAGCTCGTCTCGCCGAGCTTGCGGTGCGCGACGCGCCCGTCGCTGCCGATCAGCACCGTGAACGGCAGCGCACCGCTCACGTTGCCCAGCTCGCGGCCGAGCTCGGTGCCGCCGAAGCCGGCCAGCCCGATCGGGAAGCCCACCGGGACGCGCTGCAGGAACTCGCGCACCGGCGTCGGCCCGTCGATCGCCAGCCCGACGACCTGCCAGCCGCGCGCGGCGAAGTCACGGTGGAAGCGGTCCAGCTCGGGCATCTCCTTGACGCACGGCGGGCACCAGGTGGCCCAGAAGTTCAGCACCAGCGGCCGGCCGCGGAACTCGGCCATCACGAGCCGGCCGCCGTCGGGACGGTCGAACTGCAGCGGCCACAGCGCCGCGGCCGGCGCCCCGGACGTGCGCGACTGCCGCCACAGCGCGCCGCCGAGGCCGGCGGCGGCGGCCACGGCGCCGACGCCCACCGCGAGGGCGGTGCGCCGCTTCACGCCGGTGGCGGCGCGTCGGCGCCGCCGTCGAGCAGGCGCCGCAGCGCCGTGAGGTCGCCGCGCAGCGTGCGCCCGCGCGCGTCGGGCTTGAGCGCCCCGCGCAAGTCGTCGAGGTCGCGCACGTGCAGGTGCAGCGTCACTGTCTCGCCGAGCTCGGCGCAGCGGCTGGCCACGCTGAGCACCAGCACCGGCTCGCCGCGTGCGCCACCGGGCGCGCTGGCCACGTCGTAGTCGATGCCGAGGTTGATCAGCGCGATCTCGGCGGCCTTCGGGTCGTCGCAGAACAGGTCCAGGTGCAGGCTCGACAGCCGCGTCGCGGTGCCGCGCCAGGCCGCACCGGCCAGGTGCGGGCGGAACGCGGCCAGGCGCTGCATCCACGGCAGCGCGTGCCGGCGCAGCGCCGCGAGCTCGGCGGGTTGCGTGTCGGCGTGGAACAGCGCGAGGTACTCGCGCACCTGGTCCTCGACCTCGTCGTTGCTCGGCAGCTCGGCGCTGCGCACCGCGCGCGCAGCCAGCGCGCGCGCGGCCTTGCGCTTGGCCGCGCCGTACTCCATGCCCTCGTCGACCACCAGCCTCGCGGCGGCGGCGGCGATTTCGCTCGTCAGGTTGCGCTCCACGCGCGGCATTGTGCCGGTCGCGCGCGTCCGCGCCCGGCTCAGGGCAGTTCGACGGCGCCCATGCGTGCCGCGATCGTCGCCGCACGTCCGCGCACGTAGGCCGAGTCGGGCCGCTTCTCGAAGCGCTTGGGCGCCGGCAGCATCACGGCCAGCTGCGCGGCGGGCATCACGCCGAGCTGCGCCGCGTCGACGCGAAAGTAGTGCCGCGCGGCGGCCTGCGCGCCGAACACGCCCTCGCCCCACTCGACGTGGTTCAAATAGATCTCGAGGATGCGCCGCTTGGACAGCAGCAGCTCGAGCCACTGCGTGACGACGAACTCCTGCGCCTTGCGCGCGAGCGTGCGCTCACTGTCCAGGAACAGGTTCTTGGCCAGCTGCTGCGTGATCGTCGAGCCGCCGACGACGCGCGGCGGGCGCGCACCGGGGCGCTGCTGGCGGCGCGCCAGCTCGCGCAGGTTGCGCTCCCAGGCCTTCTCGATCGCGTCCCACTCGACGCCGCTGTGTTCGACGAAGCCGGCGTCCTCGCTCGCGATCACGGCGCGCTTGAGGTGCGGCGAGATGCGCGCGTCGTCGACCCAGGTCTGGCTCCAGACGATGCGCCCGCGCGTCGTCAGCAGGCGCCACGCCTCGCTGCGCTGGAAGCTCGTCGATGCCGGGTCGACCACCGTCATCAGCGCGACGCGGGCGGCGAAGTACAGCTGCAGCGCGACGAAGGCCAGCAGCGCCAGCACCAGCAGCCGCACGGCTTCGGTGCGCGCGCGGCGCCACGCGCCGCCCACCGCGCTCAGCCCTCCTGCGCCGCGAGCCGTGCGCGCAGCGCGGCCAGCACCGGCGCCGTGTCGGGGCGCACACCGCGCCAGACGACGAACGCCTCGGCGGCCTGCTCGACGAGCATGCCCAGCCCGTCGCGCCCGTGCGCGCCGTGCGCCTGCGCCCACGCGACGAAGCCGTCGGCGGCGGCGCCGTACATCAGGTCGACGGCCAGCGCCCCCTCGCGCAGCACGGTGGCCGGCACCGGCACCGGCGCGCCGGCGAGGCTGCTCGCGCTGCTGTTGATGACGACGTCGAAGCGCTCGCCCGGCGCGTCGAGTGCGGCCTCGGCCAGCCGCACGCCGTGGCGAGCCGCCCAGTCCCGGTGGCGCTCGACGAGGACGTGGGCCTTGTCCGGCGTGCGGTTGACCACCGTCACCGCCGCCGGGCCGGCCTCGATCAGCGGCCCGAGCACGCCCGCCGCGGCGCCGCCGGCGCCGATCAGCAGCACGCGCTTGCCGCGCAGCGGCACGCCGGCATTGACCTCGATGTCGCGGCGCAGGCCGATGCCGTCGGTGTTGTCGGCGCTCCACCCGTCGGGGTCGAAGCGCAGCACGTTGGCCGCGCGCGCCAGCGCGGCGCGCTCGCTCAGCCGCGTCGCCAGGTGCGGCACCTCGAACTTGAACGGCACCGTCACGTTGCAGCCGCGCGCGCGCCGGTAGCGCCCGTCGCCGCCGCGCGCGAAGTCGCGCACCGTCTCGGCGAAGCCGTCGAGCGGGCACCACACGCGCACGTACTCGATGTGCTGCCCCGTCTGCCGCGCGAACTCGGCGTGGATGAATGGCGACTGGCTGTGCGCCACGGGGTTGCCGATGACGGCGTACAGGTCGGGCTCGTCGGCCGGGGGCGGCGCAGCGGTCATGGTCAGCGTTGCGATTCGAGCATCTGCGCCTCCATCGCGTCGTCACGCGTGAAGCGGAAGCGCGACGTGACGACGATCTGGTCGGCCTCGCGGCGCATCGCCGCGGTGAACGGGCCGAACGGCGACGCCGCCTGCACGATCGCGACGGCGCGGCGGTCGAGCATCGGCGTGTCCGACGGCTGCACCACCTCGGCTTCGACGACGCGCCCCATCGCGTCGACCGTCACGTTCATGATCAGCTCTCCGTACAGCTTGCGCCCCTGGTGGGTCGGGAAGTCGCGCGTGCCACGCTCCTCGATGCGCCGGCGCAGCTGGTCGTAGTACAGCGCATAGACCTGTTCGCGCGTGGCCGGGCTGATGTAGCGCTTTTTCGGGCGAGCATTTTCCTCGTTGATGCGCTTCTCGATCTCGGCCAGCAGCCGCAGCAGCTGGCGGCGGCGCTCCTCGCGCTCGAGCGCCTGTGGGTCGCCGGCGTCGCGCCGCGGATCCGGCGGCGGCAGCAGCGCCATCTCGCGGCGGATCTGCGCCAGCAGCTGCTGCTGGTACTGCTGCATCTGCTCGATCTTGCGCCGCGCCTCGTCGGGGGCGTCGCCGCTCTCGACGACTAGCGACGGCGGCAGCGGCGACGTCGCGCGCCCGCGCTCGGCGTCGCCGCCGCCGGCCAGGCTGGCCTGCGCGATCGCCTGCGCCTGCACCGGCGGCTCGGTCGAGCGCGCGTTGACGAGGATGACCTCGAGCGGCGTGTCGCGCCACACGCGCTCGAAGCCCGCGGGATCGACGAAGCGCACCGTCAGCAGCGCGCCGTGCACGACGACCGACACCGCCACCGCCCAGTGCAGCGTGGTCAGCTCCCACGACGCGAGCAAACCGCGCATGCGCTCAGGCCGGCGCGGCCGGCGTGGCCGCCGGCTCGTCGACGTCGATCGCCAGCGCCAGCGGCGCGGCCGCCGCGGCGTCGTCGCCTTCGGTGTCGATCTCGTCCTCGGCGAGCGCGGCGACGGTGTCGAGCCGCTCGAGCAGGCTCGCGTGCGCGTCGAGCGTCAGCAGGTCGACGCCCGTCACGCGCACGCGCACGCGCGTGCCGCGCGGCAGCGCCTCGCAGCCGCTGGCGCGCAGCACCAGCGGCAGGGTGTCGGCGCGCACCAGGCCGTCCTTCATCACCGTCGCTTCGAGTTCCGAGACCGCGTTCTGCTCCAGCCAGCGCAGCGTCCAGAAGCGCTCGATGCCGTGCTGGAAGTCGTTGTAGGCACTGTAGGCGGCATCGAAGGCCGAGATGATCGAGAAAAGCACGGCATCTTTCGGCCTGAACGGCGCCGCCAGCGCCGCGGTGCGCCCGTGACGCGCGCACGCGATGATCTGCCACTGGTTGACGAGGTCGACGTAGCGGCGCAGCGGCGACGTCGCCCACGCGTACTGCGCCACCCCCATGCCGGCGTGCGGCAGCGGCTTGGTGCCCATGCGCACCTTGACGCCTGGCGCCAGCGCCGCCTGGCTGCGGTAGATGCCCGGCACCCCGAGTTCGGCCAGCCAGCCGCCCCAGGTGCTGTTGGCCAGGATCATCGCTTCCGAGACGATCAGGTCCAGTGGCGCGCCGCGCCGGCGCACGCGGATGTCGACGCGCTCGCTGCCGTCGGGCTCGTGCTCGCCGTCGGTGTCGAGGCGGAAGCTGTAGTCGGGGCGCGTGAAGGTCTCGGGCTTGCCGCGCACCTGCTCGCGCTGCGCCTTCAGGTGCTTCGCGAGGCGAAAGCAGAACGCCAGTTCGGCGGCGAACGGGTACTCGGGCACCGCGTCGCCGACGAGGGTGGCCTCGGTGACGACTTCGTCGAGCTCGTCGTGGCGCAGGTTGGCCGCCACCGTCACGCGCTCGACGCGCGTCGCGCGCTCGCGCACCTTGAGCGTGGCTTCGTCGAGCGTCACGTACAGGCTCACTGCCAAGCACGCCTGCCCTTCGTCGAGCGTGTAGGCCGCCACCACCGCCGGCGGCAGCATCGTGATCTTCCAGCCCGGCATGTAGACCGTCGACAGCCGCTCGCGCGCGACGCGGTCGAGCGCCGAGTCGGGCGCGATCGCGAGCCCCGGCGCGGCGATGTGGATGCCGAGCACGACGACGCCGGTGCCCAGCCCGGTAACCGACAGCGCGTCGTCGATCTCGGTCGTCGACGAGTCGTCGATCGAGAACGCGCGCACCGGTGCGAGCGGCAGCTCGTCGGCCACCGGCGGCACTTCGAGCGCGGGAAAGCCGGTGCCCTTCGGGAACTGCTCGAACAGGAAGCGCCGCCAGTGGAACTGGTACGGGTTCGCGATCGCGCCGGTGGCCTTCAGCAGCTCCAGCGGCGCGCGCTGGCTGCGCCGGGCGGCCTCGACGACGGCCTTGTACTCCGGCGCGTTCTTGTCGGGCTTGAAGAGGATCCTGTACAGCTGCTCGCGCACCGGCTCGGGGCAGCGGCCGGCCACCAGTTCGGCGGCCCAGGCGTCGATCTGCGCGGCCACCTGCTTCTTCTTCTCGATCGCCGCGAGCGCCGCCTGCACCGTCTCGGCCGGCGCCTTGCGGAACAGCCCCTTGCCGACGCGGCGGAAGTAGTGCGGCGCGTCGAACAGCCGGAACAGCGCGGCGGCCTGCTTCTCGACGCCGGCGCCGGCGTCGAAATAGTCGCGCGCCAGCTGCGCGAAGCCGAAGTCGCCGTCGGGCGCGAATTCCCACGCGAGGTCGAGGTCGATCTCGGCGGCGAGCTTCTGGCCGGCGGCGATCAGCTCGGCCGGCGACGGCTTGTCGAAGCGCAGCAGCACGTTCGCCGCCTTGACCTTCACGCGCTTGCCCGAGTCGAGCTCGACCTGCAGCGACGCGTCGGACTCGGACATCACGCGGCCCGCGGCGAACTTGCCGGCGTCGTCGAAGAGCACGTACATGCGGTGATTGTCGCCGCGCGTGGGCTGCGGCGCCGCGCCGCGGCGAGCGGCCGCTACAGCGTCATCCCGCCCGAGACCTCGATCACCGCCCCGTTGACGTAGCTCGCCTCGTCGCTGGCGAGGAAGGCGTAGACGTTGGCGATCTCCTCCGGCTTGCCCAGCCGGTGCAGCGGCACCTGCTCCTTCATGTGCTGCATCACCTTGTCGGGGATCGTCGCGAGGATCGGCGTCTCGACGAAGCCCGGTGCGACCGCGTTGACGCGGATCCCCTTGGGGCCGAGTTCGCGGCTCCACGTCTTCGTGAAGCCGATGACGCCGAACTTGCTCGCCGCGTAGTTGGTCTGGCCGTAGTTGCCGTAGATGCCGACGACGCTGCTGGCGTTGAGGATCACGCCGTGGCCCTGCTCGATCATGATCGGCGCCACCGCCTGCGCGCAGTGGAACACGCCGCGCAGGTTCACGTCGATGACGGCGTCGAACTGCGCCAGCGTCATCTTCACGAGCCGCGCGTCCTTCGTGATGCCGGCGTTGTTGACGAGCACGTCGATGCGCCCGTGGCGTGCCATCACGGCCTGCACCATCGCGTCGACGGTGGCGCGGTCGGTGACGTCGACGACGTGGCCCTCGGCCTTGGTGCTCGCGTGCTTGTCGGGCGCGGCGGCGCGGCACTGCGCCACCGCAGCCTCGACGGCGTCGGCGCGCAGGTCGCAGACGACGACGGTGGCGCCCTCGCGCGCGAACTTGAGCGCCGTGGCCAGGCCGATGCCCTGCGCGGCGCCGGTGACGATGCAGATCTTGTGCTGGAGTCTCATGCGGTGGGTTCCAGGTGCAGGAAGCGGACGAGGTCCGCGAGGTGGTCGTCGAAATCGGACAGCGCGTGGTCGCCGCCTTCGAGCAGCTTGACCGTCGCGCCGCGGTAGCGCGCGACCATCTCGCGCCAGTCGAGCACTTCGTCGCCCTTGGCGATGACGGCGAAGTAGCGTGCGGGCTGCGTGATCGCCGGCAGCGTCAGCCGCTGCAGTTCCTCGATGTACTCGACGCGGAAGAAGAAGTGCTCGTCGGGGTCGTGGAAGCCGGTCTGCTCGCCGATGTGCTGTGCGAGGTCGCGCGCCGGGTTCACGGCAGGGTTCAGCAGCACGGCCGGGCAGCCGGTGCGCTCGGCGACCCAGGTCGCGTAGAAGCCGCCGAGCGAGCTGCCCACGACCGCCATCGACGCACGCGGCCACGCGGCGATGTGGCGCTCGACGAGCGCGATCGCATCGGCCGGCGACGGCGGCAGCTGCGGGCACGCCCAGTGCACGTCGGGCCGGTGGTGGCGCAGCCACGCGTGCAGGCGCTGCGCCTTGAACGACTTCGGCGACGAGCGGAAGCCGTGCAGGTACAGCAGGTGCGTCGGCGGCAGCGCGGTCGGGGTCACGGACATGCCGGCAGTCTATCGGCGCGGCACGACCGCACGGCCGGCGCCGGGCCGATCGCCGACGGCACGCGCGGGTCGGCGCCGGCTTGCTACCCTCACCGGCATGCAGACCGATTCCGAACCGAGGTGCGTCGCGACACGGCGCCGTGCAGGCGTGCCGCTGGCGCTCGTCGCGGCGGTGTGGCTGGCCGGATGCGCAGGGCTGCCGCAGGCCACCGGTGGGCGGCCGACGGCGGCGGGCGCGGCCACGCCGATGGCGCGTGCGGCCACCGCGGGCACGCCCGCGCCGAGCGCGACGACGCCGGCGGCATCGGCAGCGACGTCGCCGTCGCCCGCGGCGCCGCGGCCCGACCCGGCACCGCTGCGCCCATTCGCCGACGTCGTGCGCGACGCGCAGCGCATCGACGGCTTCGTGCCGCTGTGGCGCAGGGACGAGCGCGTGTGGCTCGAGATCGCGCCCGAGCGCCTGAACCAGCCGTTCCTGCTGTCGGTCAACGTCGCCAGCTCGGTCGGCGAGCGCGGGTTGTACGCGAGCCAGATGGGGCCGGTGTGGCTCGTCGAGTTCCGCCGCGTCGGCAACACGTTGCAGCTCGTCGCGCGCAACACGCGCTTTCGCGCCGACGGCGACGCAGCGCTGCAGCGCGCCGTCGCGCAGGGCTTCTCGGAGAGCCTGATCGCCCACGGCGCGGTGGCCAGCGCGGCGCACCCGCAGCGGCAGTCGTTCCTCGTCGACGCGGCGTTCCTGCTGTCGGACCTGGCCGGCTACGCGACGGCGCTCGAGCGGGCGTTTCGCATCCCGTACGGGCTCGACCGTGCCAACTCGTCGTTCGAGTCGGTGCGCGCCGACCCGCGTGTGACGGTGCTGCACACGAAGCTGCACTACGCCGCGCCGCGCATCCCGGCGCCGCCCGCGTCGCCGGCACCGGGCGCGGCGCTGCCGACGCCGCCGTCGACGACGCCCGACGCGCGCAGCCTGTTCGTCGGCACCGTCGTCAGCCTGATGGCGCTGCCCGCACAGCCGATGCGACCGCGCGCCGCCGACCCACGCGTCGGGCACTTCACGACGACGTACACCGACTTCAGCCGCGACATCGCCGCCGACGCGCGCGTGCGCCTCGTCAACCGCTGGCGGCTCGAGAAGAAGGACCCGGCCGCGCCCGTGAGCGAGCCGGTGCAGCCGATCGTGTTCTGGATCGACCGCAACGTGCCGCCGCGCTACCGCAGCGCGGTGACCGACGGCGTGCTCGAGTGGAACAAGGCCTTCGAGCGCATCGGCTTTCGCGACGCGATCGTCGTGCGCCAGCAGCCCGACGACGCGGCGTTCGACACGATGGACGGCGCGCACGCGTCGATCCGCTGGCTGCTCGGTGTCGACGCCGGATTCGCGCGCGGGCCGAGCCACGCCGACCCGCGCACCGGCGAGATCCTCGACGGCGACATCACGATCACCGACGCCTTCGGCCGCGGCGCGCGCCGCATCTTCGTCGAGCAGGTCGGGGGCGCGTCGTCAGCCAGCGGCAGCGACGAACGGCTGGCGTCACTGGCCACGCAGTGGCAGGGCGCCGGCGCGCCGCAGGCGTGCACGTACCTGCTCGACGCGGCGGCCGACCTGCATTTCGCGCTCGACCTGCTGGAAGCGCGCGGCGACGTCGCCCCCGACGGGCCCGAGGCCGAGGCCTTCGTGCGCGCGGTGATCAAGGACGTCGTCACGCACGAAGTCGGCCACGTGCTCGGGCTGACGCACAACTTCCGTGCGTCGAGCGCGGTCGCCCACGCGCTGCTGCGCGATGCGGCGCACACGCGCGCGCACGGCATCTCGGCGTCGGTGATGGACTACAACCCGATCAACCTGCCGCTGGCGGGCGAGCCGATGGCCGCGCTGGTGCAAGGCGGGCTCGGCGCGTACGACCACTGGGCGATCGAGTACGCCTACGCGCCGCTGCCCGAAGCCGACGAGAAGGCGGCGCTGGAGGCGATCGCAGCGCGCGCACGCGACGACCCGGCGCTCGCCTTCGGCGACGACATCGACGCCGGCGGCCTCGACCCGCGCGTCAACCGCTTCGACCTCGGCGACGACGCGCTGGCCTTCGTCGAGCGCCGCATCGCGCTGACGCACGAGCTGTGGCAGCGCACGCAGCAGCGCGGCTGGCAGCCCGGCGACGACCCGCTGCGGCTGCGGCGCACGCTGCTGGCCGGGTTCCGCCAGCTGCGCGAGCTGCCGGCGCTGGCCGCCAAACACGTCGGCGGCATGTATGCCGAGCGCGACCGTCCGGGCGACGGCCGGCCGGCGTACCGCCCCGTCGAGCCGCAGCGCCAGCGCCAGGCGCTCGCGCTGCTGACCGACACGCTGTTTCGCGTCGACAGCTTCCGCTTCAAGCCCGAGTTCCTCGCCAGCCTGCCGCCGGACTATGCCGAGTTCGGTGCCGGTCGCGGCGGGCCGGTGAGCATCCCGCAGGCCGTGCTGCAGCTGCAGACGTCGGCGCTCGACCGGCTGCTCGACCCCGGCACCGCGCAGCGCCTGCTCGAGCTGCCGCTGTACCTGCCCGAGTCCGAGCGCAGCACCGCGCTGTCGCTGCACGAGGTCTATGCGACGGTGCAGCACGCGGTGTGGCGCGAGCTCGCTACCGGCGGCGAGATCGACCGCCTGCGCCGCGACCTGCAGCGCGAGCACCTGCGCCGGCTGCAGGCCGCGCTGACGCGGCCGCTCGGGCTGCCTTCGGACGCGCTGAGCCTGCAGCGGCTGCTGGCCACCGAGCTGCAGCGTGACCTCCAGCGCGCGGTGGGCCGCGCCGCCGCGGGCCTGTCGGTCGAGACGCGCGCGCACCTGGCCGACAGCCTCGCGCTGCTCGGCGAGGCGCTGCGCGCGTCGTTCGTGCGGCAGTAGGCGCGCGCCGCGCTCAGCGGCGCGCGAGCGCGGCGAGCAGCTTGTCGTGGATGCCGCCGAAGCCGCCGTTGCTCATCACGAGCACGTGGTCGCCCGGCTTCGCGGCACGGCGGATCTCGGCCACCAGGGCGTCGACGGTGTCGGCGACGACGGCGGGTGGCTCGACCGGCGCCAGTGCCTCGCGCGGGTCCCAGCCGAGGCCGCCGGCGTGGCAGAACACGAGGTCGGCCTCTTCGAGGGCCCACGGCAGCTGCGCCTTCATCGTGCCGAGCTTCATCGTGTTCGAGCGCGGCTCGAACACGGCGAGGATGCGCTCGCTCGGGCCGATGCGCCGGCGCAGTCCGTCGACCGTCGTGCGTATCGCGGTCGGGTGGTGCGCGAAGTCGTCGTAGACCCTGACCCCGCCGGCCTCGCCGCGCAGCTCGAGGCGCCGGCGCACGTTGCCGAAGCGCGCCAACGCTGCGCAGGCGGCCTCGGGCGCGACGCCGACGTGCTCGGCGGCGGCCACCGCGGCCAGCGCGTTGAGCTGGTTGTGCTCGCCCAGCAGCGCCCAGTCGACGCGGCCGACCTTCAGGCCGCCGCGCAGCACGTCGAACGCGTGCGGCTCGCCGCGCGCACGCCAGACGCCGGGTTCCTCGCGCAGCGCGCCGAAGCGCTCGACGCCGCTCCAGCAGCCGCGCGCGAGCACGCGCGCGAGCGCCTCGTCGCGCGCGTTGACGACGAGCCGGCCGCGGCCGGCCACGGTGCGCACGAGGTGGTGGAACTGCGTCTCGATCGCCGCCAGGTCGGGGAAGATGTCGGCGTGGTCGTACTCGAGGTTGTTGAGGATCGCGGTGCGCGGCCGGTAGTGGACGAACTTGCTGCGCTTGTCGAAGAACGCGGTGTCGTACTCGTCGGCCTCGATGACGAACGGCGTACCGGGTGCCGTCGCGCCCAGCCGCGCCGAGACGCCGAAGTTCATCGGCACGCCGCCGACGAGGAAACCCGGCTGCAGGCCGGCGGCATCGAGGATCCACGCGAGCATCGACGTCGTCGTCGTCTTGCCGTGCGTGCCCGCCACCGCGAGCACGTGGCGGCCGGGCAGCACGTGTTCGGCGAGCCACTGCGGCCCGCTCGTGTAGCGCGCGCCGACGTCGAGGATCGCCTCGATCAGCGGGTTGCCGCGGCTGACGACGTTGCCGACGACGAACACGTCGGGCGCGAGCGCGAGCTGGTCGGCGCCCCAGCCCTCGATCAGCTCGATGCCCAGCGCGTGCAGCTGATCGCTCATCGGCGGGTAGACGTTGGCGTCGCAGCCCGTCACGCGATGGCCGGCCTCGCGCGCGAGCGCCGCGAGCCCGCCCATGAAGGTGCCGCAGATGCCGAGGACGTGGAGGTGCATGGCACGACATTCTAGGAGTCGCCCCTCGGGCAAGCCCGGTGCGTCAGGGTCCAAGCATGGATCGTGCCCCGTTGGCGTGGATCGCCGGGCACGCGTTCGCTCATCCGCGGATCGGGGCGATGCACCTGGCCGGCATCGCGGCGATGCCCGGCGGCCTGCCGACCGTCGAGCCACGCGTGCGGGGGGCGACCCCCCCCCCCCCCCCCGCCCAGTGAGGCCACTGGCGCGGCTCGCGCTGCCCGTGACGATCACCAGCTTCGCGCTCGCGGCGGCGAGCAGCCTGTTGCCGTTCGCGACGCAGCCGGCGCAACCTCTGGCGAGCAACACGTTCGCGTTGTAGATGACGTCGCTGATGCTCGCCTGACTGAACGCCGCCGCCGGTGCGTTCGCGCTGCCCGCCTTTGCCCATCACGGCCGGAGCAGCTTCGACCAGAACTGGCCGATCCTCCTGTCGGGCAAGGCCCTGAAGGTCGACTGGCGCAACCCGCACGTCGAGTTCGACCTCGAGCTCGACGCTGGCCTGAAGCTGCTGGCCGACCTCGCGAGCCGGCCGCTGCCGGTGCAAAGCGCGCCGGTCGACGGGCTGGCATCACGTTCGCCGGCGAGAAGGGCGACGCCGTGCTGCGTGCCGTGTACGCCTGGATCGGCGGCCGCGCCGACGGCCTGCGATCGTCGCCGGTTTGAGCGACGAGCCCGACGGCGGCGCCGCCCCCTACACTGCTCGGCGAACGCTTGGGCAAGAGGGGGCGACGATGCGCATCGGGGTGCTGACGGGCGGCGGCGACTGCCCGGGGTTGAACGCGGTGCTCCGCGCCGTCACGAAGTCGCTGATCGGCACCTGCAGCGCCGAGGTGATCGGCATAGAGGACGGCTTCCAGGGCCTGATCGACGGCCGCATGCGTGTGCTCGACTGGCGCGCGGTGAGCGGCATCCTCGCCACCGGCGGCACCATCCTCGGCACGAGCAACCGCGCCAACCCCCTCGGCTCGGCGGAGACCCTCGAGGCAGCACTGCGCCATGCGCGCGAGTGGCGGCTCGACGGCATCGTCGCGATCGGCGGCGACGGCACGATGGCGATCGCCGGCGGGCTCGAGCCGCACGGCCTGAAAATCGTCGGTGTGCCGAAAACGATCGACAACGACATCGAGGGCTGCGACCGCAGCTTCGGCTTCGACACCGCGGTGGCCATCGTCACCGAGGCGCTCGAGCGCGTGCAGACCACCGGCCAGAGCCACGGCCGCGTGATGATCGTCGAGACGATGGGCCGCTACGCGGGCTGGATCGCGCTCGAGGCCGGCATCGCCGGCGCCGCCGACGTGATCCTGCTGCCCGAGATCGACTACGACGTCGACGCAGTGGCTGCCGTGTGCCGCGAGCGCGAGCAGCGCCAGCGCTACACCGTGATCTGCATCGCCGAAGGCGCGAAGCCGCGCAGCGGCGAGATGACGATCGAGCGGCGGCTCACCGACAGCCCCGACCCGGTGCGCCTGGGCGGCGTCGCCCACGTGCTGCGCGCGCAGCTGCAGCCGCACCTCAAGAGCGAGGTGCGCGCCACCGTGCTCGGCCACGTGCAGCGCGGCGGCGCGCCGACGCCGTTCGACCGCGTGCTCGCGACGCGCTTCGGCAACGAGGCCGCGCACCTCGTGCAGCGCGGCGAGTTCGGCCGCATGGTCACGCTGGCCGGCGCCGAACTCGGCAGTGTGCCGCTGGCTGACGTCGCCGGCCGCAACCGCCGCGTGCCGGCCGGGCACCCTTTGCTGACCTGCGCGCGGCAGATCGGGGTGTCGCTCGGCGAGCGCTGACCGCGCTGCCTCAGAGGAGTTCGCCCAGAGACAGGATGGCCGCAATCAGTTGGGCGTGTCTGGCGCTGTGGCTCGCGTGGGCCGCGCGGGCCAGCTGGTGATCGCGGGCCGGGGGTGCGGGTGCGTGCTCTGCCCCATGAGCCAGCGCCTCCTCGTGGCGAGCGATCTCGGCGCGGTGGGCGGCGATCTCGGCTTCGTGCGCGTACAGCTGCGCCTCGGCGCGGCGCAGCACGGCCAAGGCACGCATGTGATCGGCGTTCCATTGCAGGTGCTCCTGCTCGTGGCGCAGGTGATCGCGGTGGTCCTGCAGTTCTGGGCCCTCGAGCGGCTTCGAAGTCATCGTGATGCTCCTTGTGCGGTAGGTGGAGGGGACGAGGCGGCCCGGCCTTGCCGTGCTGGCGCGTGTCGCCGTCGCCACGCCAGCGTAGCGAGGTAGACCGCGGCACTGCTCAGCACGACGACGGCGCCTGCGGGTGTGTCGGTCTCGAAAGCGAGACCAAGACCCAACACGATCTCGGCGGCGGCGATGGCCCCGGTCAGCACCATCGCGCGGCCGATTGCATCCGACAGCAGCAAGGCGGTCGCGGCCGGCAGCGTCAGCAGCGCCATCACCAGCACGAGGCCCACGGCTTGCATGAGAAACACGACGGCCAGCGCCACCGTCACGAGCACGGCGATTTCGATCGCGAGCGTCGGCAACCCGCGCAGGCGGGCAAACTCTTCGTCGAACGTCGTCGCCACCAGCGCGCGCCAGCCCAACCAGACGGCCAGCAGCATGAGTGCGTCGAGTGCGGCCATCATCACCACCTGTCCAGGGGAGACCAGCAGCAGGTTGCCCAGCAGGTAGCTCATCAGGTCGGTGCTGTAGCCGGGCGTGCGCGCGATCGCGACGATGCCCACCGCCATGCCCACCGCCCACACGGCGCCGATCAGCATGTCCTCGCGCTCGGCGCCGCGGCGTGCGATCCAGCCCACCAGCAGCGCCGCGACGACGGCGGCGACGGCGGCACCGGTCAGCGGATCGCGGCCGAGCCAGTGCGCCAGCCCCATGCCACCAAGCACCGCGTGTGCGATTCCGCCAGCCATGAACGTGATGCGCTTGACGACGACCAGCGTGCCGACGACGGCGCACCCCACGGCGGCCAGCAGTCCGGCCACGAGTGCGGTGCGCAGAAAGTCGTGGGCGATCAGGGCCTGGACGAAGCTCATGACCGATGCACTGGGGCCGTGGCGTCGGCATGGTCGACCAGCTGTACCGGCATGCCGTACAGCCGCTCGAGAGCACCAACGGCCAGAGGCAGCGCCGGGTGGCAGGTCAGCGTGCGGTTCAGGCACGCGATGCGGTCGACGTGTCGCGAAACGAGACCAATGTCGTGTGAGACCACCACGATCGCCATCCGATCGCGCAGCTGCGACAGCAGATCGAACAGCCCGTGTTCGGCGCGCGTGTCGACGTGCGCCGTCGGTTCGTCGAGCAGCATCAGCGCCGGCTCGGTGGCCAGCGCACGCGCGATGAGGACGCGCTGAAGCTGGCCCCCCGACAGTCGCGAGATCGCGCGTGAAGCCAGATCTCGAACGCCGGTGACGGTCATCGCGTCAGCCGCTGCCGCGTGGTCCTCGGGTGTCGGCCGGCGCCACCATGCGCGACGCCCAAGCCGACCGTGCAGGACGGTTTCGCGAACGCTGATCGGGAAGTCGCGCCGGAACGTAGCGAACTGCGGGACATAGCCCACGCGCGGGCGTGCCTGTACCGGCGGCAGCCCGAGCACACGTACCGTACCGCAGTCGGGCTCGAGCAGTCCGAGGGCAAGCCGCACCAGCGTGCTCTTGCCGCCCCCATTCGGGCCGATGAGCGCGACGAACTCGTGTGCTGCCACATGCAGGCTGACGTCGGCGAGCACCGTGTGCTCGCCGTACGTGAACTCGACGTGGTCGAACTCGAGTGCGTAGGCTCGGCCAGTCATCGCAGGCTGCGCGCGATCGCCTCGCCGACGAGCCGCAGGTTGCCGAGAAGGTCCTCGGCCAGCGGGTCGATCGTCACCACTTCGCCACCGATCGCCCGCGCGACCTGCTCGGCAGCCTTGCGGCTGAATTGAGGTTGCACGAAGACGACGCGGATGTCGTCGGCTCGGGCGCGTTCGATGATGCGTGCGAGTGCCTTCGGTGGCGGCTCCTTGCCCTCGACCTCGATCGACACCTGCTCGAGCCCGTAATCGCTCGCGAGGTAGCCCCACGAAGGGTGGAACACCATGAACCGGCGCCCGGTCTTGCCAGAGAAAAGCCGTTGCAATTCGGCGTCGAGCGTGTCGAGTTCTCGCGCATAAGCGGTGTACCCGCTGTCGAAGCGTTCGCGCTCGGTGGGTCGCAGCGCGATCAGTGCATCGCGCACCGTTGCCGCCTGCCTGCGCACCAGGCGCGGGCTGTTCCAGATGTGAGGATCGAGCGTCGGGCCTGGCTGCGCCCCGGTGTGGCGGTGGTCGTGGCCGTGCGAGTGATCGCGATCGGCCATCGGCCGCAGCTCGATGCCTTGGCGCAGGTCAACAACGGGCACCCGCGGCGATGACTTGTCGAGCCGCGCCACCAGTCGGTCTTCGAACGGCATGCCGACGCGAAAGAAGACGCGCGCCTGCATCAGCGCCGCGACCTGCGACGGGGCCGGCTCATAAGTGTGTACGTCCTGACCGGGGCGCACGAGGATGTCCACCTGCACCGCTGGGCCGCCGACACGCTCGACGACCTGCTTGTACGGCAGCACGCCGACCGCCACCCGCAGTGGCTCGCTCGCTTTCGCCCGCGAGCTGGCCCAAGGGGCCGTCGCGAGTGTTGCGAGTGCCCCCAGCACCAACCGGCGCGGCACCGGTGGGGCGTGGCCAGTGCGGTGGGGATGCGATCGGGTGTTCATGTTCGTATGGCTCTGACAGCAGCGTGCGCTTTGGTTGACGTCAAAGGGGCCGTGTGACGATTCACAGTTTATCATTTTAATGCGAACAAGAGTGCATTAGTATATGAGTCGAGTGAAGCTCAAGCGGCTGCAGCACAGCGTCGAAAGCAGCCCTTCAAACTGACCATGAACCTGCCCCGTCTGCCCGTCACCGTGCTGTCCGGCTTCCTCGGCGCCGGCAAAACCACGCTTCTGAACCATGTGCTCGCCAACCGCGAGGGTCTGCGCGTGGCAGTGATCGTCAACGACATGAGCGAGGTCAACATCGACGCCTCGCTCGTCGAGCGCAGTGCGGGGAACGTCGGCGCGGCGCTGTCGCGCACGGAAGAGAAGCTTGTCGAGATGAGCAACGGCTGCATCTGCTGCACGCTGCGCGAGGACCTGCTGCTCGAAGTGCGCAAGCTGGCCGCAGAAGGACGTTTCGACTATCTGTTGATCGAGTCCACCGGTATCGGTGAGCCGCTGCCGGTGGCGGCGACGTTCGATTTCACCGACGAGCACGGGGTGTCGCTCAATGACGTGGCGCGCATCGACGCGATGGTCACCGTCGTCGACGCGTGCAACCTGCTTGCCGACTACACCAGCACCGATCTGCTCGAGCAGCGCGGTGGCAGTGCCGGTCCTGACGACACGCGCACGCTGGCCGCGCTGCTCGCCGAGCAGATCGAGTTCGCCGACGTCGTCGTCGTCAACAAGATCGACAAGGTCGACGCGGCGCGGTGCGGCGAGGTTACCGCGGTGATCAAGGCGCTGAACCCGGTGGCGAGAATCCTCTACGCCGATCACGGGCGGGTGCCTCTGAAGGAAGTCCTCGGCACGGAGCTTTTCGACATGGAGCGTGCCAGCCGCACGCCTGGCTGGGTGCGCGCGCTCGAAGGCGAGCACACGCCCGAGACCGAGGCCTACGGCATCGGGAGCTTCGTGCTGCGCAGCCGCGAGCCTCTGCACCCCTGGCGGTTCAGCACCTTCATGGACATGCCGCTGCCTGGCCTGCTGCGCGCAAAGGGCTATGTGTGGCTCGCCAGCCGGCCGGACTGGGTCGTTAGCTACTCGCGCACCGGAAACACGGCCACACACGAACCGGTGGGCCGCTGGTGGGCCGCCGCGCCGCGCGACCACTGGCCGCCACCTGGGACGCCCGAGCGTTTGGCGCTCGAAGAACGCTGGCAGGAACCGCACGGCGATCGACTCAACGAGGTCGTCTTCATCGGCCGGGGCATGGACCGCACCGCCATCGAGCATGCATGGAAGGCCGCGCATCTGAACGCCACCGAGATGCGCGAGGGACAGAGGGGCTACGGCGGCTGGGCCGACTTGCCCGACCCGTTCCCGTCGTGGCAAATCGCGGAAGTGCAGGCATGAGAGTGCCATCGGTCCAGCCGGGCAACGCGCAGCGGCAACACTGCATCCCCCAGCCGTATGGCAGGGCGCTGCCAAGGCCGCTCAGCGGGCTCGCCAAGCACGATGCGACCAAGCCGTTGCACGGCGCCCGGGCGCGGTTCGCGGCAGCATTGAGCGGGTCGAGGGCGGCCCGAAACCCGCACCCGAAGTCGGCCCCGATGTCCTGCTGCCATGCACCCCAGCGACGCCGTGAGCCGCGCGGTGTCGATGCACGGCGGGATGAACGCCGACGCCTTGCAGTGCGCGTGTCCAAGCGCGAGGCGCACGGCTGGAGCCTCAGTTGCCGGGTACGGTGGCACAAGGGCGGCATGAGTGGCCGGGTTACAGAGTGGCCTGGAGCCGTGCATCGACCACGACCAGGACGCGGCGTGGCTGCGCGTACAGCTGGGACCCGGCATCGACGGTGCGCCTGCCGGGTCCAACCCGACCGCGTTGTGATGGTGCAGAGCACGTCAGTGCCCGCGCTGGAGGCAATGGGCATCGGTCGCATGGCCGAAGTGCTGACGTTCGTGAACCAACCGGGTATCGAGCTCGCCGCCTGGTCGCGAGATCGGGATCCTCTTTGGGTGCACTGGCTCGATTCGCTGTCGCCGGATGCCTTGCCCGCATGCCGCCTGGAGCTGGCGCCTGCGGATGCCGCCGCGTGGCTCGACGGCCGCTTCGACGCCTGTGTCACGCCCCGCGGCCAGGCACGCGCCGCGCTCATCATGGAGATGGCGCGCTTGGTGGACCTGTTCGCAAGGCTGGCGCGAGCACCGGGCGTGCGTCTGCGGCTGGATATGGTCACCGACAACGCGTGTCGCCGCTGGCACCGCGACTGCGTGCCGCAGCGATTGATCTGTACCTACCGCGGCCCCGGCACGCAGCGGGTGAGGCCGGCCGATGGCGCACAGGTGCTGTCGCGGCCGGACGACGACGCGCCGCGGGCCATATCGTTTCGGGCCGAGGACGTGGCGGTGTTCAAAGGCTGTGGTGCGCCCGGTCAAACGTGCGACGGTTGCATCGTGCACTGCTCGCCGCGCGTCGACGGTACCGGGCATGTCCGGCTCGTGCTGGTGCTGGACACCGGATGACGTTCCCGTCTGCCATTGGCCTGCCTCGCAGTACGGCTTCGCCCGCAAGTGCTGTGTCTTCGTTGTGTTGGAGCATCGACATGAACCATTTCCCGGTATGGGCGTTGGCCACCGCCGGCATCCTCGCTTCCTGGCCCGCTGCGGCGAACAGCGACATTGACAGCCTGCGCGCTGAAATGGCGCAACTGAGGCAGGCTTACGAGCAGCGCATCACTGCACTGGAGCAGCGGCTGAAGGACGCCGAGTCCAAGAGCACGGCGCCAGCGTCGGCATCGACGAGGGCCAGCTCAACCGAAGCCGCGACGGCGCCGCAGTCTGGCTCCGGCAGCGCCTTCAATCCGCAGATCTCGCTGATCCTCGACGGCGTGTACTACAACGACGACCGTCGGGGTGCCGGCCCCGAACTGCTTGACAGCCTCGACGGCATCAACCATGGACACGGCCACGGAGATCACGACCACGGCGGCCTCGAGCGCGGCTTCAACCTGCGCGAAACCGAACTCGTCTTTTCGGCCACGGTGAGTCCGCACTTCGACGCGTGGGCCACGCTGACGCTCAGTGCCAGCGGTGACGTCGAGCTCGAGGAAGCGTATTTCGACACGCGAAGCCTGCCCTACGGGCTGAAGGTTCGCGGCGGCAAGTTCCTCTCCGGCATCGGCTACCTGAACAGCCAGCACCCGCACCAGTGGGACTTCGTCGACCAGAACCTGCCCTACCGTACGCTGCTCGGCGAGCACGGCCTGAGCGACACCGGGCTGCGTCTGTCGTGGCTTCCGAAGACCGGGAACTGGTACACACAACTGGGCGTCGAGGCGCTGCAAGGCAAGGAGCAGACCTTTGCCACCGCCGGGGAGGAGACGCCGACCGCGCGAGCCGACGGCGCGCCCCTGGCGCCCACGGCCGCGGGCGGGCTGTCGTCCGCCAAGGCGGGGCCGCGCCTGCTGACGCTGTTTGCCAAGCTCGGCCCTGACCTCGGTGCCAACCACGCCGTGCAGTTCGGTGGCTGGCTCGCGCAATCGCGCCAGCACCAGGAGATTCACGACCACACGTTGGATAACCCGGCGGCCAGCGTGCACGCGCTCGAAGGCACGGGCAGGGCCTGGGGCCTGGATGCCGTCTACAAATACGACGCGGGCCGCTACGGCGGGCAGGGGAATGTCAAGCTCGTCGGGGAGTACCTGCGGCTGAACAAGAATTTGAAAATTGCCTTCCACGAGCTCGGAGCGCTCGTCGGCCAGAAGCGAGACTTCACGCAGGACGGCTTCGTCGTGCAGGGCACCTACGGCTTCGCGCCGCACTGGGAAGCCGGGTTGCGCTACGACGTCACGGGCCTGACGAACAAGGTCGATGGCCCGAGCGGCACGCTCAGGAACTGGGACGCGTCCGAGCGCTGGACCGCCGCGCTGACATGGCGCATCGACCATTTCTCGTTGTTCCGGCTGCAGGCGTCGAGCGCCAAGCTGGCGATCGACGGCGAACGCGAAAGCGTCAACCAGGTGTACCTGCAGTACCAGCTCAGCCTTGGCGCGCATGGCGCGCACAGCTTCTGAGGGGGCGCCGGTGAGACGCCTGTGGGTTCTTCTGGGTCTTCTGGCGGTGGGGCCCGCGTGGGCGCTGCAAGTCGTGGCGACGACGGCCAGCATGGGCATGCTCGCTCGCACGGTCGGCGGGCCGCAGGTCCAGGTCAGCGAGCTGGCGCCACCTGATCGCGATGCGCACATGCTGCAGGCGCGTCCTTCGATGCTGCGCGCGCTGCGCGATGCCCAGTTGGTCGTCGCTGTCGGTGCCGAGCTCGAGATCGGCTGGCTGCCGGCAGCGATCAGCGGTGCCGCCAACGGCGCCATCGCGCCGGGGCGGCCCGGTTACTTCGAAGCGGCCGCGCAGGTGCCGCTGCTTGATGCCGGGTTGGCGGCCGACCGAGCGCAGGGCGACGTGCATCCAGGTGGCAATCCGCACGTCAACCTCGATCCGCTGCGGATGGCGGCGATTTCGAAAGCGCTGGCCGAACGGCTCGCGCAGCTCGATCCGGCGAACGCGGCGGGCTACCGCGAGCGGGCGCAGGGCTTCGCGGCTGCCGTCGATGCCCGCGTGCCGACGTGGAAGCGAAAGGCGGCGGGCAGTGCCGGCGTCGTGAGCTTTCACAAGGATGTCGTGTATCTGACAGGTTTCCTCGGCGTGCCTTTCCTCGGCACGCTCGAGCCGGTGCCCGGTGTGGCGCCCACGGCCTCGCACCTGCAGACCCTGGCGGCCAGGCTCGCGGGCAAGAAGGGCGTGATCGTCCACACGCCGTACCAGCCTGCGGCAGGCGCCGAGAAGCTCGCGACCCTGACGGGCTGGCCGGTGGTCGTGCTGCCGATCGAACCGCCGGCCGGCTCCGAGGCGCAGGGCTACTTCGAACTGATCGACCGCTGGGTCGACGTGCTCGCGCGCGCCAGGTGATCCTCAGGCTCGTCGACGCCGTCGCCGGTTACGATCACCCGGTCACGCCGCCAGTGAGCCTGACGCTCGACCGTGGGGAGGTCGTGGGGCTGGCCGGGCCGAACGGTGTCGGCAAATCGACGCTGGTCAAGGCCGTGCTGGGTACGGCCACGTGGTTCGGGGGCTACGTCGAGCGCGCACCGGGCGTGCGGGTCGGGTATCTGTCGCAAAGCCCCGTGCGTCTGCCCGAAGCGCCGCTGTCCGGCGCAGAGCTGCTCGCAGCCGTCGGTGCACGGGCCATGGTCCCGCCGGCACGACTGGCCGCCAAGCTCGCCGTGCGCATCGATCGCTGGTCGGGCGGGGAGTACCAGTTGCTGATGCTGTGGGCCGCGCTCGCGAGTCCCGCCGGGCTGGTGTTGCTCGACGAACCGACCAACCATCTCGACGCCAGCCACATTCAGACGGCCCGTGAGGCGATTGCCGCCGTGCGCGCGCAGCGTGCCGCGCTCGTCGTGAGTCACGACCGCGCATTCCTGGCCGCGGTGTGCACCCGCGTCGTCGAGCTGAACACGCCGGCGGTGCCGGCGGGCGCGTGGCCGCTTCACCGCACAGGTTTGCACGATGCGGCGCGAGCCCGCGTCGCGGGATGAAGACTGCATGGACGGTCCGTTTGTCGTTCCTTTCGTGGCGGGCCTGCTGCTGGCGATGCTGCTGCCGCTGGTGGGCAATCTGCTGCGTCTTCGCGACGAGTGGCTGGCCACGCTCGGGCTGGCGCATACGGCGGCAGCGGGCGCGCTGATCGGCACGGCGCTGCATCTGCCCACCTTCGTCGGATCACTCGCCGGCGCGTGGGCCGGCACTGGCGCCAAACAGCTTGGACACGGGCGCAATTCGGCGTACGGTCTGATGATCCTTGGAGGGTGGGCGACGACGCTGCTGGTGGCAGCCAACACGGCTCGCGGCGAGGCGCTGGCGCACGCCCTCGTCGATGGCCAGCTTTACTTCGCCGGCTGGCGGGAGCTCGCGATCGATACCGCTGTCGTGCTTGCCGTGCTGCCTGCGCTGCGCTGGCTCACGCCCCGGCTCGTCGCGGCACGCTTCTGCCCGGAGCGTGAGCGCGCCAACGGGTCGGCGTCATGGCGCTGGCACCTCGGCTTCGACCTGCTCGCGGCCACGGTGATCGCGGCTGGCACGGCGACCGTCGGCCTGATGGCGAGCTTCGCGCTGATCCTCGTGCCGCCCTGGATCGCGTTCCGTATCGCGGCCGACTGGCGTCACGCGCAGCGCTGGGCCGCGGGCCTCGGCGTGGCCAGCTATATCGCCGCTTTCTGGCTCGCGTTGGCGCTCGATCAGCCTTTCGCGCCGGTGCTGGTGGCACTGCTCCTGGTCGCCTTCGTGCCGCTTTCCAAGATCGGCGTCGTTCGCGGGTCGGCAGCGACGTCGGCGGGGCATGCGGGTTGAGCGTGGATTGCCCGCCAGGTTCGGCGGGGGACGTTCCCCGCACCCAGCCGGGCCATTACACTTCCCGCTGATGCGCACGACAAGCTCTCACCGCTGGCCGCTGTGGCTCGCGACCGTGGCGATGTGGTTCGCCGCGCTCGCGCCGGCAGTGTCGCATGCGTTGGCACGAGCGGGAGGCGACGCGCGCTGGGTCGAGGTGTGCACCGCCCAGGGTTCGCGCTGGGTCGATATCGCCGACCTGGACGGCGAGCAGCCCGCGGCACCAGCCGATGCTGTCGCGGCCTCGCTGGATCACTGTCCGTTCTGTCATCTGGGCCACGGCATGGCCCCGCCGCCGCCGGCGGCGCCCGCACCGACGGCGATTTTTCGCGATGGCTTGCCTTCGCGTCCGTTCACCGCGCCGCCAACCTCACCCGTCTGGCGCGCGCCGCCTTCTCGCGCGCCTCCCGTCCTGTCCTGACGCACTGACTGTCCTCCGCGCGGCCCATCGTTAGGGCTGCATGCCTGCCTCGGCGGCCGCGGAGTGTGTGCACCTTGCGCGCCGGCTCGGCCCCCGTGGCTCGTCAGCAGGCGCATGTCAGGAGTTCTTCGATGACTTCCCACGATCCGCTCGTGCGGCTGTGGCGTCTGATGACGCACGTGAACATCGGTGCCGCACTGGGCATGGTGGCGTGGCTGGCCTGGTCGGGATGGCAGGTCGTCACCGGCCAAAACCCCACGATGCGACACGACCCGAACACGGCTCGAGCGCTCGATCTGGCGCACGGTGTCGTCACCGACGGTCGTTTCCTGTTGCTGCGCAGCGACGCTGGCGCAGCACCTTGTCACGGCCAGGCCGCCAAGACGACCGATGCCGCCGGCCTGGACGTGAAGGAGACCGACCTGTGAACGCGCACGAATCTTCGGACGATGCCGAAGCGCGGGATGGCGAAGGGGCGCGCGTGCGCTGGTTCATCGTCGCCCACGGCGTTGCGCTCGCCCTGGTCTACGTGCTCGCATGGGTCACGGGCGACGGGTTCGCTGGCCCGCCGATGCCGCCGCAGACAGCGCGGACGCCGCCGGCGGCGCCGGTCCAGGCCGCCTCAACCGCGGAGCCTGCGCCCTTTGCCGCGGGCGCAGATGTGGCTGCCGAACTGCCCGCTTGGGCGCGTCGCGCCGAAGTACATGCCCCTTGGGCGCAGGGGCGATGAGATGAGCACCCTGGCGTCGACGACATTCGTGCCGCGGCGGGCACTGCTGGTGCTGGCGGTGCTGCCCCTGCTGCCAGCCTGCGACGGCCACGGGGCCCACACCGGCTTTCAATCGATCGACGTGACGGGCGCCGACTGGGGCCGCGACTTCCGCCTGTTCGACGCCGAGGGCCGCGCGGTGACGCTCGCCGATTTTCGTGGCCGCTGCGTGATGCTGTTCTTCGGCTTCACGCAGTGTCCTGACGTGTGCCCGACCGCTTTGGCGCGGGCCGCCGACGTGATGCAGCGCCTGGGCCCGCTGGCGCAGCGGTTGCAGGTCATCTTCGTCACCGTCGACCCCGAGCGCGACACGGCAGCCGTGCTCGGCGAATACCCGCGCGCTTTCCATCCGAGCTTCATCGGCCTGCGCGCCGACCTGGCCACGACCGAAGCCACGGCACGCGAATTCAAGGTCTTCTACCGCAAGGTGCCGACGGGCAGCAGCTACACGATGGACCACACGACGACCAGTTACGTGTTCGATCCGCGCGGTCGTCTGCGCCTGGCGGTGCGGCACGAACAGGATGCGGCCGGTGTGGCGGCCGACATCGAGCGTCTGCTGAAGGACAACCCATGACACATCCACCAATCTCACGACGCCTGGCGTGTCTGTGGCTCGGGCTGTCGGCGCTGGCGGCGCCCGTGGCCGCGCACGACTTCAGAGCCGGTGCGTTGCGC
Source organism: Azohydromonas sediminis (assembly GCF_003574675.1). Classification (GTDB taxonomy): domain Bacteria; phylum Pseudomonadota; class Gammaproteobacteria; order Burkholderiales; family Burkholderiaceae_C; genus Calidifontimicrobium; species Calidifontimicrobium sediminis. The sequence goes on along the minus strand of NZ_QOAZ01000016.1, from coordinate 30,680 downwards.
ATCGACCACCCCTACGCGGTGCCCACCCCGCCGGCGGCACGCACGGGAGCGGTCTACTTGCGCGGCATCCGCAACACAGGCGACCAGGCCGACCGCCTCGTCGGCGCCAGCGCGCCCGTGGCCGGTGCCGTCGAGATCCACCGCAGTGTCGTCGGCAGCGACCAGGTGATGCGCATGCGCGCCGTCGAGGCCATCGAGCTGCCCCCGAAGTCCGAGGTCCGCCTGCGACACGGGGGCGAGTTCCACCTGATGCTGATCGAGCTGAAGCAGCCGCTGCGAGAAGGCGACCGCTTCCCGCTGACCTTGCGCTTCGATAAAGCCGGCGAGCGCGAGGTGATGGTGTGGGTGCAGCAGCCGCGCGACGCGGCCGCGGCCCAGGAACATCGCCATGGACCGGCTGGGCCCAAATCCCAAGGAGATCCCCGATGACATGCAAGATCCCAGTGACCCTGGTGGCGGCCGCTACCGCTGCGCTGCTCGGCGCTTGCGCCACGCCGCCGGCTCCAATCGCCTCGGCGGCGTCCGGTACGCAACCCGTGACGCTGCGCTTTGCTGCGCAGGTCAACGGCGAGCCCTTCGCTTGCGGGAAGAGTTATGCAGGCGTGGGGACGACGCGCTCGACGATCACGCCGAGCGATTGGCGCATGTACGTCAGCGAAGTCCACCTCATCGACACCAGCGGCCGCGCCGTGCCGGTAGCGCTGACGCAAGACGGCATGTGGCAGCTGGAGAACATCGCACTGCTGGACTTCGAGAATGGCAGCGGCCCATGCCGCAACGGCACCCCGGCGACCAACACCACCGTGCGCGGCACGGTGCCGGCAGGCCGCTACGTGGGGCTGCGCTTCACGCTCGGCGTGCCTTTCGGGCGCAACCATGGCGACCCGACCGTGGCGCCATCGCCGCTCAACCTGACGGCGATGTTCTGGAACTGGCAGGGCGGCTACAAGTTCGTCAAGTTCGACACTGCGACTGCTGGCCAGCCGATGACGAGCGCACCACCCGATCCGCGCGGCGGGGGCAACGCGTCGGGCTTTTCGGTGCACTTGGGCAGTACGTTGTGCGCCTCGGCGTCGCGCACCGAAGCGCCAAGAGCCGAATGCGCCAATCCCAACCGTGTGCAGGTGCAGCTCGACCGCTTCGACCCCTCGACGCAGATCGTGGTGGCCGACATCGGCAGTGTACTCGCCGGGGCGAACGTCGACGTCAACGCCCCCGGAACTTCGCCGGGATGCATGAGCTTCCTCAACGATGCCGACTGTCCTGGGGTGATGGGCGCTTTCGGACTGGCCTATGGCGGCATGCCGGCACCGGGGCCGCAGCGATTCTTCACGGTGCGTTGACGTGAGACTGCCGCTGCGCGCTGTGCGGTCGCGGCGCCTGCCGGCGCACAGTAACACCGATCCGCGAACGCCCCGTGCCACGGGGCCATCCCCGCGTCGCGCCTTCACGGCAGCCCTCATCGTGCTGGCGACGCTGACGCTCGGCGCCGGGACGCCGCCTTGGCATTGGCCGCTGCCCGCTTGGGTCCCGCCGCCGGCGGTGCCGGCCGACAACCCGATGACGGCCGCGAAGGTCGAGCTCGGCCGGCATCTCTTTTACGACCGGCGCCTGTCGCGCGACGGCAGTCTCTCGTGCGCGAGCTGTCACGAGCAGGCGCGCGCCTTCACCGACGGCCGCGCCGTCTCGAAGGGTGTCACTGGAGAGGCGGGCGCGCGCAGCGCCATGACGCTCACCAACGTCGCTTACCTGCCGGTGCTGACGTGGCAAAACCCGCAGTTGACCTCGCTCGAAGTGCAAGCGTTGATCCCGCTGTTTGGCGAGCACCCGGTCGAGATGGGGATGGCCGGGCGCGAGCGGCAGCTGTTCGCCCTGTTCAAAGTCGATCCGACGTACCGGCGCCTGTTCGCGCAGGCTTTTCCCGACGAGGCGCGCCGTGGCGACGATGCGCTGTATTCGCTCGCGACGCTGACACGCGCGCTGGCGAGCTTCCAGCGCTCTTTACTGAGCTTCGACAGCCCTTACGACCGCTACCGTTACGGCGCACAGGCCGACGCGATCAGCGCGGCCGCGAAGCGAGGCGAGGAGCTGTTCTTCGGCGAGAAGCTCGAGTGCTACCACTGCCACGGCGGTTTCAACTTCACCGACAACCTCCGCCATGCGCGCGTGCCTTTTGCCGAAATCGGCTTTCACAACACAGGGCTGTACAACGACGACGGCCGGGGCGCCTACCCGAAAAGTTCGCCCGGAATCGTCGAGTTCACAGGCGATCCGCGCGACGCCGGGCGCTTTCGCACGCCGACGCTGCGCAACGTCGCGGTGACGGCACCGTACATGCACGACGGCTCGATCGCGACGTTGTACGAGGTATTGCGCACCCACTATGCGCGCGCCGGCCACGCGGTGCACACGGGGCAGGGTGCCAACCCGCTGCGCAGCGAGCTGATCGTGGGTTTCGAGATCACCGACGACGAGATCGCCGACGTGATCGCCTTCCTCGAGTCGCTGACCGACGAGCGCTTTCTCCACGACCCCGCACATGCCGACCCATGGCCGGCGCGGCGCGAGACCGAGCCGCCGGAAGGCGTCACTCGGTAACCCTGCGGCTGCGGCGCAGGGGCGATCGCGGGCGATACGCCGGTTGGGTGCGTCAGGCGCGGCTACCCCGGCGCGCATGGCGCGCCAGGCGCTGGCAATCCGCGCAGCGCCCGTACAGCGTGATCTCGTGGTCTTCGACCGTGAAGCCGCGCGGAACCATCGCGCCGAGGTGGTCGGGACAGCCCGGCACGTCGTACACGCGCTCGCACTGGCGACACTGGAAGTGGTGATGGTGCGCGCTGCCCGCAGGTTCGTAGCGCGCCACGTCGCCCGGCAGCGCGACCGACCGCAGCTCGCCGTCCTCGACGAGTTGCTTCAGGTTGCGGTACACGGTGGCCAGCGACAGCGAAGGTACCGCGGCGCGCGCCCGCTCTAGGATTTCCTGAGGCAGCAGCGGGCGCCCGGCCGTGACGATCGCCTCGGCGATCGCCTGGCGTTGGCGGGTGTTCCTTTCCATGGCACTCGCATTGTGGCCCCGATGGCGCCATCGGGGCGGCAAACTTCGACCGTCAAGTCATGGGCGTGGCGCGACCGTCACCCAGCCCAGCGGTCGCCGAGGCTGGTGGGTGTCGGGGTGTTCGCAGCCGCATCGCCTACGCAGCGGTGTGAGCGTCCTGCGTCCGGTGGCCTGCATGCGCGCGGGTGGATCGTGTCCGCGTGGGCTGGTTGTGGATCTGAATCACTTTCGGGCGCGCAATGCCGCGTTCGCAGCGCTCAAAGTCGCGGCGATATCGTCGTCGCCATGCGCAGCACTGACGAACCCGGCCTCGTACAGCGCGGGCGCCAGGTACACGCCGCGCTCGAGCATGCCGTGGAAGAAGCGGTTGAAGCGCTCCTTGTCGGTGGCCATCACGGCGCCGTAGTGCTGCGGCAGGTGGTCGGCGAAGAAGAAGCCGAACATGCCGCCTTCGCTGTCGCCGCACAGCGGCACGCCGGCGTCGCGTGCGGCGGCGACGAGGCCTTCGACGAGCGACCGCGTCTTCGCCGCCAGCGCGTCGAAGAAGCCGGGCTTGGCGATCTCGCGCAGTGTCGCCAGCCCGCACGCGGTGGCCACCGGGTTGCCGCTGAGCGTGCCGGCCTGGTAGACGGGGCCGAGCGGGGCGAGCTGCTCCATGATGCGGCGCGGGCCGCCGAACGCGGCCAGCGGCATGCCGCCGCCGATGACTTTGCCGAACACGCTCATGTCGGGCGCGAAGCCGGAAATGAGCTTCGCGTACAGGCTCTGCGCACCGCCGAGCGCGACGCGGAATCCCGTCATCACCTCGTCGAACACGAGCAGCGCGCCGTGCCGCGTGCACAGCTCGCGCAGCCGCGTCATGAACGGCACGCTCGCGCGCACGAAATTCATGTTGCCGGCGATCGGCTCGACCATCACGCAGGCGATGCGCTCGCCGTGCGCGGCGAAGGCGGCCTCGATCTGCTCGACGTTGTTGTACTCGAGCACCAGCGTGTGCTGCACGACTTCGGCGGGCACGCCGGCGCTCGTCGCGTGGCCGAACGTGGCCAGCCCCGAGCCGGCCTTGACGAGCAGCGCATCGGCGTGGCCGTGGTAGCAGCCTTCGAACTTGACGATCATCGGCCGGCCGGTGGCGCCGCGCGCCAGCCGCAGCGCGCTCATCGCCGCCTCGGTGCCGCTCGAGACGAGCCGCACCTGCTCGACGCTGGGCACGTGGGCGATGATCGCCTCGGCGAGCTCGATCTCGCGCTCGGTCGGCGCGCCGAAGCTGAAGCCGTCGGCGGCGGCGCGCTGCACGGCCTCGAGCACGGCCGGGTGGCCGTGGCCGAGGATCATCGGCCCCCACGAGCCGATGTAGTCGATGTAGCGCCGGCCCTCGGCGTCCCACAGGTACGGGCCCTGCGCGCGGGCGATGAAGCGCGGCGTGCCGCCGACGGCGCGGAACGCGCGCACCGGCGAGTTGACGCCGCCGGGGATGACGCGCTGCGCGCGGGCGAAGAGTTCGGCGTTGTTCATGCGCAGGGCGTCAGTGGACGCGGCGTGAGACGTTCTTCGGTTCCTCGGGGGCGGTCTCGGTCGTCGGTTCGCCGCCGTCGCCTTCATCGTCTTCGGCCGGCGGCAGCGCCCAGAAGAAACGGTCGGGCACGACGTTGCCCATGCCGGGGCGGAAGCCGGCGTCGAGGCTCTGGTCGAGGAACGACAGCGCCTCGCCGACGGCGGCGTGCAGGTCGGCACCCGAAGCCAGCAGTGCGGCCAGGGCCGCCGACAGCGTGTCGCCGGCGCCGACGAAGGCGGTCTCGAACAGCTCGAACTTCTCGCCGGTCAGCGCGCCCTGCGGCGACGCGAGGACGTTGTCGATGAACTGCTGCGGCCCCTTGGCCGACAGCATGATGCCTGTGACGAGCACGTGGCGCGCGCCGTGCTCGGCCGCGGCCACCGCCAGTTCGCGCGCCGACGGCGGGCGCTCGCTGTCCCAGTCGGGCAGCAGGAAGTCGGTCAGCGTCTTGTGGTTGCCCACCAGCACTTCGGTGGCCGGCAGCACGAGTTCGCGGAACGCGTCGACGTAGGCCTGCTGCTCGTCGTCGCCCATCCACGCGAGGCTGGGCAGGTAGGCCACGAGCGGCACGTCGGGGTAGTCCGACAGGATTTCGGCCACCGCGCCGACGACTTCGGCGCTGCCGAGGAAGCCGACCTTGAACGCGGCCGTCGTCACGTCTTCGAGGATGCTGCGCGCCTGCTCGACGACGGCGTCGGGTTCGAGCACGTGCTGGTCGAACACCTCGGCGGTGTCGCGCATCAGCACGCCGGTGACGACCGGCAGCGGGTGCGCACCCATCGCGGTGATCGTCGCGACGTCGCCACCGGTGCCGCCGGCACCGGTGGGGTCGTTGACGTTGAAGGCGAGCACGCACGCCGGCGCGGGGGCCTCGGCAGTGGTGTCGGGGGTCGTGCCAGACGGGGAAGGATCAGGGGTCATGGCGTCGGTCCGGCAGGAGGTCGACGGCACGGCGACACGCCGTGTCCGGGGAGGCGGTGCACGCTCGCGCAGCGGCGTCGTCGACGCCGGCCGGCCGGCGCGCACCGGTGCATACAATGGTTCGTCATTGTATGTAGTGACTGGCTCCCACCGTGAACGAGTTCAAGACTTGGATGTGCCTGATCTGCGGCTGGATCTACGACGAGGCCGTCGGCGATCCGGAGCACGGCATCGCGCCCGGCACCCGGTGGGCCGATGTGCCGATCAACTGGACCTGCCCGGAATGCGGCGCGCGCAAGGAAGACTTCGAGATGGTCCAGGTCTGACGCGCCGGCGCGTTGCGCCGTTCCTGCGCGCGTAGCGCTGGGCGATTGCGCGTCTTTTTTGGCGCAAATGCCTGGATCGTGCCGCCGCGCGCCGACCGAAGATTAACTTTGTCGGCGTGCGGCCGATGCTGGTCAGGATGTCGTCGAGGAGAACGCGTCGTGAGTAACGTTGTCGCAGACCGCCCGCCGCCAGGCACGAAGGTGCTCGTCATCGACGACAGCAACACGATCCGGCGCAGCGCGGAGATCTTCCTGCGCCAGGGCGGGTTCGACGTCGTCCTCGCCGAGGACGGGTTCGACGCGCTGGCCAAGGTCAGCGACCACGTGCCCGAGCTGATCTTCTGCGACATCCTGATGCCGCGCCTGGACGGCTATCAGACCTGCGCGATCATCAAGCGCAACCCCCGCTTCGCCGACGTGCCGGTGATCATGCTGTCGTCCAAGGACGGGCTGTTCGACAAGGCGCGCGGCAGGATGGTCGGCTCGCAGGACTACCTGACCAAGCCGTTCACGAAGGAGCAGCTGCTTCGCGCCGTCGAGCAGTACCGCCGCGCCGCGGCCTGAGCACCTGCGCCGCGTGACGCGCGGCACCCCTTGCGCTGGAGGACCCGACATGACGATTCGCAAGATCCTGGTGGTCGACGACTCGAAGACCGAACTGCATCACCTGTCCGAGCTGCTCGGACGCGCCGGCTACGAGGTGCGCACGGCCGAGAACGGCGACGAGGCCCACCGCCGCCTCGCCGAGGAGACGCCCGACCTGATCCTGATGGACGTCGTGATGCCCGGTCAGAACGGCTTCCAGCTCACGCGCGCGATCACGCGCGACCCGCGCTACGCGCAGGTGCCGGTGATCATGTGCACGAGCAAGAGCCAGGAGACGGACAAGCTCTGGGGCATGCGCCAGGGCGCGCGCGACTACGTCGTCAAGCCGGTCAACCCGGGCGAGCTGCTGTCCAAGATCCGCGCCTTCGACTGAGCGCTGCCTGCGATGGCCGACAAACAAGCCCTGCGCGACCTGCAGACGCGGCTCGCCGAGCGGCTGCGCTCGGCGCAGTCCCAGCCGCGCGTGCGGTCGTGGCTGGCCGTCGAGTGCCGCGGCCACGGCCTGCTGCTGCCGCTCGACCAGGCCGGCGAGATCTTCGCGCCGCCGCCGCTGCTGGCGGTGCCGCACACCCAGTCGTGGTTTGCCGGCGTGGCCAACCTGCGTGGCAGCCTGTACACCGTCGTCGACCTGGCCACCTTTCTCGGCGTCGCGACGGCCCCGTTGTCCGAGGCCGCGCGCGAGTCGGCGCGCGTCGTCGCGCTCAACGCGCGGCTGGGTGTCAACGCCGCGCTGCTGATCGACCGCCTGGCCGGCCTGCGCAGTGCCGATCAGCTCGTGCGCGACACCGCCGACGCAGGCGCCCAGCCCCCGTTCGCCGGCGAGCGCTGGCGCGACGCCGACGGCCGCCTGTGGCAGGAGATCGTGCTCGCCGCGCTGGCCGAAGACGACCGTTTCCTCGCCGTGGCCGCCTGACGCGTCTGCGGCCCTCCGCCTGCCCGGCTCCACCCCATCACCCCCAGGCCCGACCCGAAGAGGTAGCCCCATGAACATCCTGGACCGAGTCAAAGGCGCGACCCCGCGTCGCGCGCAAGGTGCCGCCGGCGGCGCCGGCGGTGCCGCCCCGGACGCGTTCGACCGCGTCGACGACGACCGCGAGGCCGCGCTGCGCGCCGGTGCCGCCAGCCGCTTCCAAGACGACACCTCGCTGATCACCGAGGCGGTGCCGTCGGAGCAGCCGGGCGACTTCCCCGACACGCGTCACGAGGGCGCCTCGGTGATGGACGCGGCCGCCAGCGCGGTGCGCCGCCAGGAGCGCATGCTCGCGCTCGGCGCACTCGGCGTCGTCGCGCTGGGCGTCGGCCTCGTCTACTCGGACCTGCAGGGCTGGCCGCTCGTGCTGTCGCTGTCCGGCGGCGCGCTGCTCGTCGCCGGCGGCCTCGGGCTGTGGAAGATGTCGGGCGGCGAGCTGGCCGAACGCGCCGCGCAGGCCGACCGCCTGCGCCTCGAGGCCGAGCGCCAGGAGCAGGAGGCCAAGCGCGTCAACGACGCCAACCAAGCGGCCATTCTGCGGCTGATGAACGAGCTGCAGGCGGTGGCCGAAGGCGACCTGACGCAGCAGGCGACGGTGACGGAAGACATCACGGGGGCGATCGCCGACTCGGTGAACTACACCGTCGAGGAGCTGCGCAACCTCGTCGCGCAGGTGCAGGCCACCGCGGCGCGCGTGACCGAGACGACGGAGAAGGTCGAGACCAACTCGGTCGAACTGCTTGCCGCGTCGACCGAGCAGCTGCGCGAGATCCGCGCGACCGGCGAGTCGGTGCTGCAGATGGCCAGCCGAATCAACGAGGTCTCGGCGCAGGCGCAGCAGACGGCCGAGGTCGCGAAGCGTTCGCTGCAGGCCGCCGAGTCGGGCCTGAAGGCAGTCAACGACACGATCGGCGGCATGAACCAGCTGCGCGACCAGATCCAGGACACGTCCAAGCGCATCAAGCGGCTGGGCGAGAGCTCGCAGGAGATCGGCGAGATCACCGAGCTGATTTCCGACATCACCGAGCAGACGAACGTGCTGGCGCTCAACGCCGCGATCCAGGCCGCGTCCGCCGGCGAAGCCGGCCGCGGCTTCTCGGTGGTCGCGGAAGAAGTGCAGCGGCTGGCCGAGCGCTCGGCCGACGCGACGCGCCAGATCGCGGCGCTGGTCAAGACGATTCAGTCCGACACCGCCGACGCGGTGGCGGCCATGGAGCGCAGCACGCAGGGCGTGGTCGAGGGTGCGAAGCTGTCCGACGCCGCCGGTGCCGCGCTGGCCGACATCGACCGCGTCACGCGCCAGCTCTCGGCGCTGATTGCCGAGATCTCGGGGCAGGCGCTGCAGCAGGCCGACCAGGCCAACGTCGTCGCGCAGAACATCCAGCACATCTTCGCGGTGACCGAGCAGGCCGGTGCCGGCACGCGCTCGACGGCGCAGATGGTGCGCGAGCTGTCGACCACCGCCGAGGAGCTGCGCCAGTCGGTGGCGCGCTTCAAGATCGCCTGAGGCGACCGTCTTCCGTCTACGAGTTTCGACCGCCTTGCACCCCGACCCGTCAGGACGCGCCGCGATGATCCCAGCCGCGATCACTCCCCCGCCCGCCGAGGACCTCAGCGCCCTGGCGTGGGTGCACGACGAAGTGCGCCGCTCGCTCGAGTCGGCGCACAAGGCGTTGCGGCGGTACATCCGCGAGTCGGAGTCGTCGTTCATGTCCGACGTCGACGCCGTCGACCCGGCGGTGCTGCGCCAGGCGCGCGCGCAACTGCACCAGGCGGTGGGTGCGCTCGAGCTCGTCGGGCTGCCGCCGGCGACGACGCTGCTGCGCGCGAGCGAGGCCGCGGTCAGCCGCCTGATCGCCAAGCCGGCGCTGGCCGACATCACCTCGGTCGAGACGATCGAGAAGGCCTCGTTCGCGCTGCTCGACTTCCTCGCGCGCAAGCTCGCCGGCAAGCCGGTGTCGGCGCTGTCGATGTTCCCGCAGTACCGCGCCGTGCAGGCGCTCGCCGGTGCCGACCGGGTGCACCCGGCGGACCTGTGGTTCGACGAGGTCGGCACCGCGGAACTCGGCCCCGACGCGCTCGCGCCGGCGCGCGGCTTCGGCGACGACTTGCGCAGCGACGTCGAGGCGCAGACGCTGGCGCTGCTGCGCCAGCCGCGCGGCCCGGCCGCCGAGCGGATCAGCGACCTGTACGCCGCGCTCGGCAACGGTCGCGCCGGCCAGCCCGACGCGACGCTGTGGCACCTCGCCGCCGCCTTCTTCGAAGGCCAGGCCAAGGGGCTGGTGCCGCTCGACGTCTACGCCAAGCGCATCGCGTCGCGGCTGCTCGCGCAGCTGCGGCTGGCCGAGCGCGCCGGCGACGCCGCCCCGGCGCTCGACTGCCTGCGGCGCGACCTGCTGTTCTTCTGCAGCCAGGCCGGCGTCGGCGGCGACGGCGCCGAGACGCCGCGGCTGGCCGCGGCACGGCGTGCGTTCGGACTCACCGGGCGCGCCGCGACCGACTACGAGAACGCCTCGCTCGGGCGCTTCGACCCGGCGTGGGTCGCGCAGGCGCGCAAGCGCGTCGCCGCGGCCAAGGACGCCTGGTCGGCGGCCGCCGGCGGCGAGATGCAGCACGCGATGGGACTGGGCGAGCAGTTCGCGCTCGTCGCCGACTCGCTGCGCCGCCTGTTCCCGCAGGGCGAGCTGCTCGGCGAGGCGCTGCACGGCGCCGCCGCCGACGCCGCCGAGCGGGGTGCGCCCCCGCCGCCCGAAGTGGCGATGGAAGTGGCCACCGCGCTGCTGTGGATCGACGCCGCGCTCGACGACGGCGAATTCGACCACCCGCAGCAGGCGCAGCGCGTGCAGCGTCTGGCGCAGCGCATCGCGCTGGTGCGCGCCGGCTCCGACGTCGGCATGCTCGACGACTGGATGGAGGAGCTGTACCGGCGCGTGTCGGACCGCCAGACGATGGGCAGCGTCGTGCACGAGCTGCGCGCCTCGCTCGCCGAGGCCGAGAAGCTGATCGACCAGTACTTCCGCGACCCGACGCAGCGCGCGTCGCTGGCCGCCGCGCCGGCGCAGCTGCAGGCGATGCGCGGCGTGTTCTCGGTGCTCGGCGTCGACGAGGCGTCGCAGGCGGTGCTGCGCATGCGCGACGACGTCGACGCGTTGCTCGTGGCCGGCGAGACCGGTGCCGGCGACACACAGGCGTGGGTCGACCGCCTGGCGACCAACCTCGGTGCGCTGGGCTTCCTGATCGACATGCTCAGCGTGCAGCCGGCGCTGGCCAAGTCGCTGTTCCACTTCGACGCCGAGTCGGGGCTGCTGCGCTCGCGCGTCGGTGCGTCGCCGTCGCGCGTACCCGCCGAGGACGCGGCGCCGCAGGCTGCGCTGATCGAGCAGGCACAGTCGCTGGCGCAGGACGCCGTGCGTGCCGACGTCGACGACGACGAAGTGCGCCGCTCGCTCGAGCGCCTGTCGCAGCAGGCGCTCGTGGCCGACCAGGCCGCGCTGGCCGAGGCGGCCAGCCGTGCGCGCAGCGCGCTCGCGCGCGCCGGCGACGACGTCGCGCGCCATCAGGCGCGCGAACAGATCGCCAAGACGATGGCCGACCTCGTCGCGGCCAGCGCCGCCCCCGCCGTCGAGGCGCCGGCGCCCGTGCCGGTGCCGCCGCCGGCGGCTCCCGCCGCCGAGGGGCACAGCGGCCTCGAGGACGACGCCGAGATGCGCGAGATCTTCCTCGACGAGGCGCGCGAGGTGATGGCCGGCGCGCGCGAGGCGCTCGCAGCGCTGTCGCGCGCGCCCGAGGACCTCGCCGAGCTGACCACGGTGCGCCGCGCGTTCCACACGCTCAAGGGCAGCTCGCGCATGGTCGGCCTGAACGACTTCGGCGAGGCCGGCTGGGCCTGCGAGCAGCTGTACAACGCGCGTCTGGCCGAGGCGCCGCGCGCCGACGACGACCTGCTCGGCTTCACGCACGACGCGCTGGCCTACCTCGGCGACTGGGTCGAGGCGATCGCGCAGCGCCGCGACGGCGGCCACCGTTCGCAGCCGGTACGCGCCGCCGCCGACGCGATGCGCACCGCGCGCCGGCGCGAGCCGCTGGCGCTGCCGGGCGCCGCCGCGCCCGCGGTGCCGCGCGCCGACGAACTGCCCGAGCTGCCGCTGGACGACGCGCTCGACACGCGCCCGGCCGCGCTCGCCGACGACGGGCCGGTGCTCACCGACGTCGTCGAATCCGTGCCCGACGAGGCGGCCATCGACGATCCGTTCGCCGGCCTCGCGATCGAGACCGTCGAGGCGGCCGCCGTCGACGAGCCGGTGGCGCCGGCGCAGGACGAGGGCGCCGAGACGGAGCCGATGCCGCTGGCCGATGCGGCGCCGCAAGCACCTGTGCTGCTGGAGGCGTTCGAGCTGTCGCTGCCGCCGACCGACGAGGTGCCCGAGGTCCCGTCGCCGGCCGCCGGGTTCGCTGCCGCCGAGGCGACGCCGGCGGCGCCGCTCGTCGAGTCCCCGCTCGTCGAGCCGATCACGCTCGACCTGCCGGCCGAGCCCGAGCCGCCCGCGCCGGTCGTCGAGCCCGAGCCGCCCGCGCCGGCTGCCGTGGGCACCGACGCCGACCAGTACAAGGCGATCGGCCCGCTGCGCGTGAGCATCGCGCTGTTCAACATCTACCTCAACGAGGCCGACGAGCTGTCGCGCCGCCTCGCCACCGAACTGGCCGAGTGGTCGCACGAGTTGCACCGCGCGCTGCCCGACGCGGCGGTCGCGCAGGCCCACTCGCTGGCCGGCAGTTCGGCGACGGTGGGCTTCGACGAGCTGTCGAACCTGGCGCGCGCGCTCGAGCATGCGCTGATGCGCACGCAGGCGCTCGGCGAGGCGACGCCGGCCGGCGCGGCACTGTTCGTCGAAGCCGCCGACCAGGTGCGGCGCATGCTGCACCAGTTCGCCGCCGGCTTCCTGCCGTCGGCGCCCGCCGAGCTGCTCGAGCGGCTGGCCGAACACGAACGCGAAGCGAGCGAGCGGCTGCGGCAGCTGACGCAGACCGGCGATCTCGGCACGCTCGGTGGGCTGGCGCTCGGCGACGAGTCGCCGGCCGACGCGGTGACGACGTCGTTCGCGGTCGACGTCGTCGAGGCCGACGAGCCGGCCGAACCGATGGTGCCGATGATCGCGATCGAGACGCCGGCCGAACCGGCGGCCGAGCCGGCGGCGCCAGCGACGTGGGACAGCGCCGAACCCGCGGCAGCGGCCCCGGACGAGGCACCGCAGGCGCCCGCCGCGCCGCGCGAGACCACGGTGCTGCACGCGCTGCCGCAGGCGCCGGACACGCTGCCGCCCGTGCTCGGTGCGGTGTCGGCGCAGGCGCTCGACAGCGAGGAAGACATCGACGCCGTCGATGCCGTCGACGCCGAGCTGTTCCCGATCTTCGAGGAAGAGGCCAACGAACTGCTGCCACAGCTCGCGGCGCGGCTGCGCGACTGGCAGCAGCGCCCGGGGGATGCCGGCGGCGCGGCGGCGTGCATGCGCACGCTGCACACGTTCAAGGGCGGTGCGCGCCTGGCCGGTGCGATGCGCGTCGGCGAACTGGCGCACCGGCTCGAGACCGCGATCGAGCGCCTGGTCGCTCGCGGCGATGTCCAGGCGCACGACGTCGAGGCGCTGCAGGTGCGCGCCGACCACCTCGGCGCGGCGTTCGAGGCGCTGCGCGCCGCCGGCGGCGCGCCGGCGGCGGCCGGACCGGCGACGGCCACGGCGCCGGCGGTCCCGCTGGCCGCGGCCGTGCCGCTGACGGTCGAGCAGGCCGCGACGCCGCCGACGCCCGCCACGGTGATCGCCGCCGCGGCGGCGAGCGCGATCGACTGGAGCCGCTTCGCCGGCGGCGCCGTCACGACCGGCGGCGAGGCGGCCGCGGCCGCGGCGACGACGGGCAGCGGCGCCGTGCGGGTGCGCGTGCCGCTGCTCGACCGCATGGTCAACCAGGCTGGCGAGGTCAGCATCACGCGCTCACGCATCGAGGCCGAAGTCAACGCGCTCAAGGCCTCGCTCGCCGACCTCAGCGACAACCTCGAGCGTCTGCGCCGCCAGCTGCGCGACCTCGAGCTGCAGGCCGAGACGCAGATCGCCTCGCGCATGGAGCAGGCCAAGGCCGCGGCGCAGGAATTCGACCCGCTCGAGTTCGACCGCTTCACGCGCTTCCAGGAACTCACGCGCATGATGGCCGAGTCGGTCAACGACGTGGCCACCGTGCAGCGCAGCCTGCAGCGCGCGCTGCAGGCGGCCGAGGACGACCTCGCCGCGCAGGCGCGGCTGACGCGCGACCTGCAGGACGACCTGCTGCGCACGCGCATGGTCGAGTTCGAGAGCCTGTCGGAGCGCCTGTACCGCGTCGTGCGCCAGGCCGCGAAGGAGACCGGCAAGCAGGTGCGGCTCGACATCGTCGGCGGCTCGATCGAAGTCGACCGAGGCGTGCTCGACCGCATGACGCCGGCGTTCGAGCACCTGCTGCGCAACTGCGTCACGCACGGCATCGAGATGCCCGAGGCGCGCGTCGCCGCCGGCAAGGACGCCACCGGCCAGATCACCGTCGTGCTGCGGCAGGAGGGCAACGAAGTCGCCGTCGAGTTCCGCGACGACGGCGCCGGGCTGAACCTCGCGCGCATCCGCGAGCGCGGCGTCGCGCTCGGCCTCGTCGCGCCCGACGCCGAGATGTCGGACGCCGAGATCGCGCAGCTCATCTACACCCCCGGCTTCTCGACCGCCGAGCAGGTCACCGAACTCGCCGGCCGCGGCGTCGGCATGGACGTCGTGCGCTCCGAAGTCGTCGCGATGGGCGGGCGCATCGAGACCGCCACCGCCGCCGGCCAGGGCACCAGCTTCAAGCTCGTGCTGCCGCTGACCACCGCGGTGACGCAGGTCGTGATGCTGCGCTGCGGCGACACGCGCGTCGCGGTGCCGTCGACGCTGATCGAGCTCGTCAAGCGCGTGCCCGCCGACTCGCTCGAGCCGGCGTACCGCGAAGGTGCGATCGACCTCGGCGGCGACCGGCTGCCGTTCTTCTGGCTCGGGGCGCTGCTCGACGAGAGCGCGCGCAGCGCCCAGCCGGCGCGCAACGCGACGCTGGTCGTCGTGCGCAGCGCGCAGCAGCGCGTCGTGCTGCACGTCGACGAAGTCGTCGGCAACCAGGAAGCGGTGGTCAAGAACCTGGGCCCGCAGCTGTCGCGGCTGCCCGGTCTGGCGGGGATGACGCTGCTGGCCTCGGGCATGCCGGCGCTGATCTACAACCCGGTCGCGCTGGCCGCGGTGTATGGCGACGCGGCGCGCGAGCGCATGCGCGCGGGCCGCGCGTCGCAGGGCGCGGCGGCCGCGACAGCGGGCACCGGCGACGTCGCGCCGCTGGTGCTCGTCGTCGACGACTCGCTGACGGTGCGCCGCGTCACGCAGCGCCTGCTGGTGCGCGAGGGCTACCGCGTCGCGCTGGCCAAGGACGGCCTCGAGGCGCTCGAGCGGCTGGCCGACGAAATGCCGGCGGTCGTGCTCAGCGACATCGAGATGCCGCGCATGGACGGCTTCGACCTCGTGCGCAACCTGCGCGCCGACGCACGCTGGCGCCATCTGCCGGTGATCATGATCACCTCGCGCATCGCGCAGAAGCACCGCGACGTCGCTGCGCAACTCGGTGTCGACCATTACCTCGGCAAGCCGTACTCGGAAGACGAGCTGCTCGAACTGGTCGCCCGCCACGCGCGACTGCCGGTCGCGGCCTGAGGGGCGGCGGCGCCGCGACCCGCTGCCGGGCCCCGGGATCACCCTGGGGCTGGCCACGGCTTTTGCCCGAACTCAATCAAACGTTTGATTCAGGGCTACGATGCGGTCATGGCTACCGCATCGACGCCCGACGCCCTGCCTGCCGCGCCCGCCGGCGGCGAGCGCCACGCGACGCGCGATCGTCTGCTGCGCGCCGGTCTGCGCCTGTTCGCGCAGCAGGGCTTCGCGAAGACCTCGACGCGCGAGATCGCCGAAGCCGCGGGCGTCAACGTCGCGGCGATCAGTTACCACTTCGGCGACAAGGCCGGGCTGTACCGCGCCGCATTCTTCGAGCCGCTGTGCGGGCGCGAGCGCGAGCCGGCGTGGCTCGACGCTGGCGCGGCGCTGACGCTCGAACAGACGCTCGCCGCCTTCTACGCCGACCTGCTCGCACCGCTGGGCGACGGTGACACGCCGCGGCTGTGCATGAAGCTGCGCTTTCGCGAGATGTTCGAGCCCACCGGCTTGTGGGACGAAGAGCTGCGCCGCGACATCGGACCGATGCACGCCGCGCTCGTCGCTGCGCTGCAGCGCCACTTCGCGCTCGCGCAGCCCGACGACGAATTGCACCGCCTCGCGATCTGCATCGCCGGGCTCGGCGTGCACCTGCACGTCGGGCGTGACATCGTCGATGCGCTGGCGCCGTCGCTGCTCGCCGCAGCGGGGGCCGTCGGCGACTGGACCGACCGCCTCGTGCGCTACGCGCTCGCGATGGTCGAAGCCGAAGCGCGGCGTCGCGCCGGCTGCGCACCCGGGGTGGCGCGATGACGCGCGGGCGCGCCGTCGCCGCAACCGCGCTGGCCGCCGCCGTGCTGCTCGCCGGCTGCGCCGCGCCGCGCCCGCCGGTGGCCACCGCCGAGGCGCCGGCGCGCTGGCACGCGCTCCTGCCCGCCGAGCCGGCGGCGGGCGACGCGGCACCGCGCGCCGACCTCGCGCGCTGGTGGCAGCAGTTCGACGACGCGCGTCTGGCCGCGCTCGTCGCCGAGGCGCAGGCGTCGAGCCCGACGCTGGCCGCGGCGGCTGCGCGCATCGCACAGGCGCGCGCCGCGCGCGCCGGCGTCGACGCGCGCGCGTGGCCGGCGCTCGACGCCAACGCGAGCGCCTTGCGCGGCCGGCCGGACCTCGCGTCGCCGACCGCGACGCGGCTCGGCGCCGAACTGCGCGCGAGCTGGGAGGTCGACCTGTTCGGCCGCCTCGACGCCGCCTACGACGCCGCGCGGGCCCGCGTCGACGCGACGCACGCCGACTGGCACGCCGCGCGCGTCGCGCTCGCGGCCGAAGTCGGCACCAGCTACGTCGCGCTGCGCGCCTGCGAGGCGCTGCTCGACCCGCTGCGCGCCGACGCACGCTCGCGCGAGGAGACCGCGCGGCTGACGACGTTGGCTGCCGAGGCCGGTTTTCGCGCGCCGGCGGCGGCCGACCTGGCGCGTGCGAGTGCGGCGCAGGCGCGCTTCCAGGCCGAGGCGCAGCAGCAGCGCTGCGAGCTCGAACTCAAGGCGCTCGTCGCGCTGACCGGCGCCGACGAGGCGCGGCTGCGCGACGCGCTGGCCGAAGGTCGTGCCCGCGTGCCGCGCCCGGCGGCGATCGCCGTCGATCGCGTGCCGGCGCAGGCGCTCGCGCAGCGCCCCGACCTCGCGGCGGCCGCGCAGCGCGTGGCCGCCGCCGCGGCCGAGGTCGGCCAGGCCGACGCCGAGCGCTACCCGCGTGTCACGCTGGCCGGCGCGGTCGGGCCGGCGCGGCTCGATGCGGGCGCGCTCGCGACGCAGGGCACGACGTGGTCGCTCGGGCCGCTGCAGGTCACGCTGCCGGTGTTCGACGCCGGCGCCCGCGCCGCCGGCGTCGACGCGGCGCGCGCGCGCTACGACGAGGCGCGCGCGCAGTACGCGCTGGCGCTGCGGCAGGCGGTGCGTGAGGTCGAATCGGCCCTCGTCACGCTGCAGGGCACCGCCGCACGCGCACTCGACGCGCAGCGCGCCAGCGACGGCTACGAGGCCTCGCTGCGTGCCACCGAAGGGCTGCACCGCGGCGGACTGGCCAGCCTGTTCGAACTCGAGGACGCGCGCCGCACCGCACTGGCCGCGCGGCGCGACGCAATCGAGCTCGAGCGCGAGCGCGTCACCGCGTGGATCTCGCTGTACCGCGCGCTCGGCGGCGGCTGGGCGCCGACCGACGACGCCCCCACTGGCACCCCATCCGCTTCCGCCGACGGCACCGCCGTCGCCGGCCCCTCACGATGAACAAGCGCTTTTTGCCTCCCGCCGTTCCGGCGTCGCGCCGCCGCACGCTGCTCGCGGCGGGCGCAGTGGCCGCCACCGTCGTCGCCGTGACCGCCACGGTCGTGCTGTCGGTGCGCGCGGCCGACAACGCCAACGGCCCGCCGGCCGCCCCCGCGAGGCCCGCGCTGACGGTCACCGTCACGCAGCCGCAGCGCGCCGACTGGCCGCTCGTCGTCACCGCCAACGGCAGCATCGCCGCGTGGCAGGAGGCCAGCGTCGGCACCGAGGCGAACGGGCTGCGGCTCGCGCAGGTGCGGGTCAACGTCGGCGACGCCGTCAAGCGTGGCCAGGTGCTGGCCACGTTCGCCGCCGACACGGTGCAGGCCGAGTTGCTGCAGACCCGCGCCGCGGTCGCCGAGGCCGAGGCGATGCTGGCCGAGGCGTCGGCCAACGCGCAGCGCGCGCGCGAGCTGCAGGCCACCGGGGCCTTGAGCGCGCAGCAGATCAACCAGTACCTGACGGCCGAGCGCACCGCGCAGGCGCGGCTCGAGGCGCAGCGCGCCGCGGCGAAGGCGCAGGAGCTGCGCCTGGCGCAGACGCAGGTGCGTGCGCCCGACGACGGCGTGATCTCGGCGCGCAGCGCCACCGTCGGTGCCGTGCTGCCGGCGGGCACCGAGCTGTTCCGCCTGATCCGCCAGGGCCGGCTCGAGTGGCGCGCCGAGGTGCCCGCGCCGAGCCTGGCGGCGATCCGCCCCGGCCAGCGTGCGAGCGTGACGCCGGCCGGCGGCACGCCGATCGAAGGCCGCGTGCGCGTCGTCGCGCCCACCGTCGACGCGGCCACGCGCAACGGTCTCGTTTACGTCGACCTGCCGCGCGGCGCGGCCGGCGCGAAGGCCGGCATGTTCGCCAGCGGCGAGTTCGAGATCGGCCGCGCGAGCGCGCTGACGCTGCCGCAGGGTGCCGTGCTGCTGCGCGAAGGCTTCCACTACGTGTTCGTCGTCGGCGACGACGCGCGCGTGCGCCAGGTCAAGGTCGAGGTCGGCCGCCGCCAGGGCGACCGCATCGAGGTGCGCGCCGGGCTCGACGCCGGCGCGCGCGTCGTCGCCAGCGGCGGCGCGTTCCTCGCCGACGGCGACGCGGTGCGCGTCGTCGCGACGCCGTGACGGGGGTGCGATGAACGTTTCGGCGTGGAGCATCCGCAACCCGATCCCGGGCGTGATGCTGTTCGTGCTGCTCACGCTGGTGGGGCTGCTGGGCTTCCGCCAGATGAAGATCCAGAACTTCCCCGACATCGACCTGCCCACCGTCACCGTGACGGCGTCGCTGCCGGGCGCGTCGCCGGCGCAGCTCGAGACCGAGGTCGCGCGCAAGATCGAGAACGCGGTGGCGACGATCCAGGGCGTCAAGCACATCTACGCCCAGGTGCAGGACGGCACCGCGACGATCACCGTCGAGTTCCGTCTCGAGAAGCCGACGCAGGAGGCGCTCGACGACGTGCGCGACGCCGTCAGCCGCATCCGCGCCGACCTGCCGGGCGACCTGCGCGACCCCGTGATCTCGAGGATGGAGCTCAGCGGCAGCCCGATCCTGACCTACACGGTCGCGTCGGCGCGCATGGACGACGAGGCGCTGAGCTGGTTCGTCGACGACCGGGTCACGAAGGCGATGCTCGCGGTGCCCGGCGTCGGCAGGGTCGCGCGCGTGGGCGGCGTCACGCGCGAGGTGCGCGTCGAACTCGACCCGGCCAAGCTGCTCGCGCTCAATGCGACCGCCGCCGAGATCTCGCGCCAGCTGCGCAGCGTGCAGCAGGAGGCCTCGGGCGGTCGCGTCGACTTGGGCGGCGCCGAGCAGACGGTGCGCACGATCGCCACCGTCGCGTCGGCCGACGAGCTCGCGCAGCTGCAGGTCACGCTGGCCGACGGGCGGCGCATCCGCCTCGCCGAGGTCGCCACCGTCACCGACACGGTGGCCGAGCCGCGCAGTGCCGCGCTGCTGAACGGCCAGCCGGTGGTGGGCTTCGAGATCACGCGCAGCCGCGGCGCCGGCGAGGTCGAGGTCGCCGCCGGCGTGCGCGCCAAGGTCGACGCGCTGCGCGCGCAGCACCCCGACGTCGTCTTCACCGAGGCGTTCAACTTCGTCGACCCGGTGCAGGAGAACTACGACGGCTCGATGTGGCTGCTCTACGAGGGCGCGTTCCTCGCGATCGTCGTCGTCTGGTTCTTCCTGCGCGACTGGCGCGCGACGCTGGTGGCGGCCACCGCGCTGCCGCTGTCGATCCTGCCGGCCTTCGGCGTGATGTGGCTGATGGGCTTCACCGTCAACGTCGTCACGCTGCTCGCGCTGTCGCTGGTGGTGGGCATCCTCGTTGACGACGCGATCGTCGAGATCGAGAACATCACGCGCCACCTGCGCATGGGCAAGACGCCGTACCAGGCGGCGATGGAGGCCGCCGACGAGATCGGGCTCGCGGTGATCGCGACGACGTTCACGCTGATCGCCGTGTTCCTGCCCACCGCGTTCATGAGCGGCGTGCCGGGCAAGTTCTTCGTCCAGTTCGGCTGGACGGCGGCGATCGCGGTGTTCTTCTCGCTCGTCGTCGCGCGCATGCTCACGCCGATGATGGCCGCGTACCTGTTGCACGCGCCGAAGACGGCGCACGACACGCCGCGCTGGATCACGCTGTACCTCGGCTGGGCGCGCTGGTGCCTGAAGCACCGCGTCGCGACGCTGGTCGGCGCCGCGGTGTTCTTCTTCGGCTCGTTCGCGCTCGTGCCGCTGCTGCCCACCGGCTTCATCCCGCCCGACGACCTGAGCCAGACGCAGGTCAGCCTCGAGCTGCCGCCGGGCAGCACGTTCGCGCAGACGCTCGCCGCCGCCGAGCGCGCGCGCGAGATCGTGCAGCGTCACCCGCACGTGCAGCTCGTCTACACCGCGGTCGGCGGCGGCGCCACCGGCAGCGACCCGTTCACGCCCGGCGGCGCGCCCGAGGTGCGCAAGGCCACGCTGACGATCAACATGACGCCGCGGCGCGAGCGCCCCGGCGTGCGCAAGCAGCAGATCGAGGCCGAGCTGCGCGACGCGCTCGCGGTGCTGCCCGGTGCGCGCGTGAAGGTCGGCTTCGGCGGCTCGTCGGAGAAGTACGTGCTCGTGCTCGCCGGCGAGGACGGCCGCGTGCTCGCCGAGCACGCACGCGTCGTCGAGCAGGAGCTGCGCACGATCCCCGGCATCGGCGCCGTCACGTCGAGCGCGGGGCTGACGCGGCCCGAGCTCGTCGTGCGGCCCGACCCGGCGCGCGCGGCCGACCTCGGCGTGACGGCGGCGGCGATCGCCGACACGCTGCGCATCGCCACCGCCGGCGACTACGAGCAGGCGCTGGCCAAGCTCAACCTCGCGCAGCGGCAGGTGCCCGTCGTCGTGCGGCTGCCGGCCGACGCGCGCGCCGACCTCGACCTGCTCGCGCGGCTGCCGGTGCCCGGCGCGCGCGGGCCCGTGATGCTGGGCAACGTCGCGACGCTCGCGATCGAGAGCGGCCCGGCCGTGATCAGTCGCTACGACCGCCTGCGCAACGTGAACTTCGAGATCGAGCTGAACCAGCAGCCGCTCGGCGAGGTCGAGGCGCGCGCGCTCGCGCTGCCGAGCCTGCAGCAGCTGCCGCCCGGCGTGATCCAGACCACGATCGGCGACGCCGAGGCGATGAACGAGCTGTTCGCGAGCTTCGGCCTGGCGATGGCCACCGGCGTGCTGTGCATCTACATCGTGCTCGTGCTGCTGTTCAAGGACTTCGTGCAGCCGGTGACGATCCTCGCCGCGCTGGTGCTGTCGGTGCCGGGCGCGTTCCTGGCCCTCTTCGTCACCGGCAAGGCGATCTCGATGCCGAGCATGATCGGGCTGATCATGCTGATGGGCATCGCGACGAAGAACTCGATCCTGCTCGTCGACTATGTGATCATCGCGCGCCGTGACCACGGCCTCGCGCGCTGGGACGCCGTGCTCGACGCGTGCCGCAAGCGCGCGCGCCCGATCGTGATGACGACGATCGCGATGGGCGCCGGCATGATGCCGATCGCACTCGGCATCGGCGTCGACCCGAGCTTCCGCAGCCCGATGGCGATCGTCGTGATCGGCGGGCTGATCACGTCGACGTTCCTGAGCCTGCTCGTCGTGCCGGTCGTCTTCACCTATGTCGACGACGCGGTGCAGCGCATGCGGCGCCTGTTCGGCCGCAAGCGGCGCGAGATCGGCGGCCCGGCGGCGCCGGGCGAGGCGGTGGCCTGACGCCGTGAAGCCGCCTCAGCGCCGTGCCTTGACAACGGCGTAGCGCTGCAGCGTCTTCTCGCGCGCGGCGGCGTGGTCGACGATCGGCCGCGGGTAATCGATGCCGAGCCGCACGCCGGCGGCGTCGAGGTCGGCCGGCCTCGCGAGCCACGGCGCGTGGATCAGCTTGTCGGGCAGCTTCGCGAGCTGCGGCAGGTAGCGGCGGATGAAGCGGCCCTCGGGGTCGAACTTCTCGCTCTGCGCGACCGGATTGAAGATGCGGAAGTACGGCTGCGCGTCGCAGCCGGTCGAGGCGGCCCACTGCCAGCCGCCGTTGTTGGCGGCGAGGTCGAAGTCGTTGAGCTTCTCGGCGAACCAGGCCTCGCCGCGCCGCCAGTCGATGCCGAGGTCCTTGGTCAGGAAGCTCGCGGTGACCATGCGCAGCCGGTTGTGCATGTAGCCGGTCTGCGCGAGCTGGTGCATCGCGGCGTCGACGAGCGGGTAGCCGGTGCGGCCTTCGCACCAGGCGGCGAAGTGCTCGTCGGCGTGCTTGCCGTGCTCCCAGTGGATGCGGTCGTACTCGCGGCGGAACGCGTGGCCGACGACGTGCGGGTGGTGGTACAGGATCTGGTGGTAGAAGTCGCGCCAGATCAGCTCGGACAGCCAGCCCTGCGCGCCGGCCGAGCCGGCCTGCGCGCGCTGCCAGGCCTCGCGTGCGAGCCGCCGGATCGACACCGTGCCGAAGCGCAGGTGCGTGCTGAGGTAGCTCGGCCCCTTGACGGCGGGGTAGTCGCGCGTCTCGCGGTAGCGGTCGATGCGCTCGGCGAGGAAGTCGTCGAGCAGTTCGGCGGCACCCGCCGGGCCGGTGGGCAGGCGCAGCTGGTGCAGGTTGGTCGCTTCGAACCCGATCTCGGCCAGCGTCGGCACGCCGGCCCAGACGCGGCCGGTGGGCAGCGCGGGCGGCGCGGGCCGCGGCGCCAGCGCGGCGGCGTACTTCGCGACCGGGTACGCGCGCAGGTAGAACGGGTCGACCTTGGCCAGCCACGCGTTCTTGTACGGCGTGAACACCGAGAAGGGGCTGCCGCCCTGCGTGAGCACCTCGTCGCGCTCGAAGATCACGTGGTCCTTGCTCGTGTGCAGCGCGATGCCGAGCTCCGACAGCCGCCCGCGCACCTGCGCGTCGCGCGCGAGCGCGTAGGGGTCGTCGTCGTGGCTCGCGTAGACGCCCTGCACGTGCAGCGCGTCGGCCAGCGCCGGCAGCACGTCGGCGGCGCGGCCGTGCGCGACGAGCAGGCCGGCGCCGTCGACGCCGTGCGAGGCGCCGAGCGCGCGCAGCTCGGCGTCGACGCCGACGAGGCTGTCGCGGATGAACTCGACGCGCCGGTCGGCGCGCGGCAGCGCGTCGAGGATCGCGGTGTCGAACACGAACGCGCACCACACGCGGCGCGCCGCGCGCAGCGCGTGGTACAGCGCGGCGTGGTCGTCGACGCGCAGGTCGCGCCGCAGCCACACGAGGGCGGCGTCGAGCTCGCGCTCGGCAGTCGGATTCATGGGCCGGAGTGTGACGCGTGAATAGAATCCGCGCATGGGCGAGCGCCGCATCGACCTGACGAACCAGTTCCTGATCGCCATGCCCGGCATGGCCGACGACACGTTCGCCGGCGCCGTCGTCTACCTGTGCGAGCACACCGACAAGGGCGCGCTCGGGCTGGTGATCAACAAGCCGATCGACATCAAGCTGAAGAACCTGTTCGAGAAGGTCGACCTCACGCTCGATCGCGACGACCTCGCCGACGAACCGGTCTACTTCGGCGGGCCGGTGCAGACCGAACGCGGCTTCGTGCTGCACGAGAAGCTCGGCACCGACGGCAGCCCGTACAACTCGACGC
This sequence comes from Azohydromonas sediminis, assembly GCF_003574675.1. Lineage (GTDB taxonomy): Bacteria > Pseudomonadota > Gammaproteobacteria > Burkholderiales > Burkholderiaceae_C > Calidifontimicrobium > Calidifontimicrobium sediminis. The sequence continues at coordinate 7,101 of NZ_QOAZ01000016.1, read as the reverse complement.
TCGAGATCCCCGGCGGGCTCGAGATGACGACGAGCCGCGACGTGCTCGAGGCGATGTCCGCCGGCGGCGGGCCGAAGCGCGTGCTCGTCACGCTGGGCTACAGCGGCTGGGGCGCCGGCCAGCTCGAAGACGAGATCGGCCGCAACGGCTGGCTGACGGTGCAGGCCGACCCGCAGATCATCTTCGACACACCGGCCGAGCAGCGCTACGAGCGCGCGGTGCGCCTGCTGGGCATCGACCCGCGCATGCTGTCGCAAGACGCGGGACATGCATGAACTGACCCCCCCCCGAAGCGCCTTCGGCGCCTCCCCCGAGGGGGGGGCGAGCCCGGACACGAAAGGTCCCGCGGACCTTTCGTGCCTGGCGAGCGGCCGGACCGCAAGGTCCGGCGCGGCCTGCAAGGCTCGCCAGTGGGCCGGCAAAGCCGGACCCACGGCGGCCGCTGGAAGGGTCGCGGGCTGCGCCCGGCTCCCCGGTTGCTTGGCGCGATGACGGCACCGGGTGCATCGACGACCCGGCCTCTGAGCTTTCTCGCTTTCGATTTCGGGACCCGACGCGTGGGCGTCGCGGTGGGCAACTCGCTGCTCGGGCGCGCGCAGCCGCTGACGACGATCGCGGCCGAGGGCGACGCGCGCTTCGCCGCGATCGCGCGGCTGATCGACGAGTGGCGCCCCGACGCGCTCGTCGTCGGCGTGCCGTTCCACCCCGACGGCGCGGCGCACGACAATACGCGGCGCGCGCAGCGCTTCGCGCGCCAGCTGCACGGACGCTTCCGGCTGCCGGTGCACGAAGTCGACGAGCGCTACACGACGACCGAGGCGATCGCCGGCCGCGCGGCCGACGTCGACGCGGCGTCGGCCGCGTTGATCCTCGACCAGTACCTGCGGGAGCACCCACGATGACGACGCTGACCCTCGACGCCGAAGCGCTGTACCGCGAGCTCGTGCACGGCGTGCGACGGCTGCTCAAGCCCGGCGGCGTGCTGGTGGGCGTGTGGTCGGGCGGCGCGTGGCTCGCCGAGCGGCTGCAGGCCGACCTCGGCTTGCCCGGCGCGCCCGGCGTGATCAGCAGCTCGCTGCACCGCGACGACTTCGGCCAGCGCGGCATGGCCGCCGGCACCGACGCGACGAAGCTGCCGTTTGCCGTCGACGGCGCGCACATCGTGCTCGTCGACGACGTGCTCTACACCGGGCGCACGATCCGCGCCGTGATCAACGAGCTGTTCGACTTCGGCCGGCCGGCCAGCGTGCAGCTCGCGGTGCTCGTCGACCGCGGCGGGCGCGAGCTGCCGATCGAGGCCGGCTATGCGGCGGCCAAGGTCGTGCTGCCGAAGTCCCAGAAACTCTCGCTCGCGCGCGACCCGGCGGGCCTGTTCACGTTCGCCGTCGAAGCCAACGCCTGACTCACCCCGGAAGCCCCGCCCGATGCTGTCGCGCCGCAACCCCCAGCTCAACAAGCACGGCGAGCTGATCCACCTGCTTTCGATCGAGGGCCTGCCCAAGGCCGTCGTCACGCAGATCCTCGACACCGCGGGCACCTTCCTGAGCGTGCACGAGCGCGAGGTCAAGAAGGTGCCGCTGCTGCGCGGCAAGAGCGTGTTCAACCTGTTCTTCGAGAACTCGACGCGCACGCGCACGACGTTCGAGATCGCGGCGAGCCGGCTGTCGGCCGACGTGATCAACCTCGACATCGCGCGCAGCAGCACGGCCAAGGGCGAGAGCCTGCTCGACACGATTGCCAACCTGAGCGCGATGCACGCCGACCTGTTCGTCGTGCGCCACGCCGAGAGCGGCGCGCCGTACCTGATCGCCGAGCACTGCGCGCCGCACGTGCACGTCGTCAACGCCGGCGACGGGCGCCACGCGCACCCGACGCAGGGGCTGCTCGACATGTACACGATCCGCCACTACAAGCGCGACTTCACGAACCTCGTGGTGGCGATCGTCGGCGACATCGTGCACTCGCGCGTCGCGCGCAGCGACATCCACGCGCTGACGACGCTGGGTGTGCCCGAGATCCGCGCGGTGGGCCCGAAGACGCTCGTGCCCGGCGACCTGCGCGCGATGGGCGTGCGCGTGTGCCACGACATGGCCGAGGGCATCCGCGACGCCGACGTGATCATCATGCTGCGGCTGCAGAACGAGCGCATGAGCGGCGCGATGCTGCCCAGCGCCGGCGAGTTCTTCAAGCACTACGGCCTGACGCCCGACAAGCTCGCGCTCGCGAAGCCCGACTGCATCGTGATGCACCCGGGCCCGATCAACCGCGGCGTCGAGATCGACTCCGCAGTGGCCGACGGCAGCCACAGCGTGATCCTGCCGCAGGTCACGTTCGGCATCGCGGTGCGCATGGCGGTGATGTCGATCATCGCGGGGAACGAAGCATGAAGATCCTGATCCGCAATGGCCGCGTGATCGACCCGGCGTCGGGGCGCGACGAGATCGCCGACGTCGCGATCGCCGCCGGCCGCATCACGGCGATCGGCAGCGTGCCGCACGACTTCGAGCCGCAGCGCGTGATCGACGCCACCGGCCTCGTCGTCGCGCCGGGCCTCGTCGACCTCGCGGCGCGGCTGCGCGAGCCGGGCCACGAGCACGAGGGCATGCTCGAGAGCGAGCTCAACGCCGCCGCCGCCGGCGGCGTCACGAGCCTCGTGTGCCCGCCCGACACCGACCCGCCGCTCGACGAGCCGGGGCTCGTCGACATGCTCAAGTTCCGCGCGCGCAAGCTCAGCCTGTGCCGCCTGTTCCCGCTCGGCGCGCTGACGCGCGGGCTTGCGGGCGAGGCGCTGACCGAGATGGCCGAACTGACCGAGTCGGGCTGCGTCGGTTTCTCGCAGGCCGACGTCGCGCTGCGCGACACGCAGGTGCTGCTGCGTGCGCTGCAGTACGCGGCCACGTTCGGCTACACGGTGTGGCTGCGCCCGCAGGACGCGTGGCTCGGCAAGGGCGTGGCCGCCAGCGGCGCGGTGGCGACGCGGCTGGGCCTGTCGGGCGTGCCGGTGGCCGCCGAGACGGTCGCGCTGCACACGATCTTCGAGCTCGTGCGCGCCACCGGCTGCCGCGTGCACCTGTGCCGGCTGTCGAGCGCGGCCGGCGTCGCGCTCGTGCGCGCGGCCAAGGCCGAGGGGCTGCCGGTGACGGCCGACGTCAGCATCAACTCGCTGCACCTGACCGACGTCGACATCGGCTTCTTCAACCCGGCGATGCGGCTCGTGCCGCCGCTGCGCCAGAGCGCCGACCGCGACGCGCTGCGCGCCGGGCTGGCCGACGGCACGCTCGACGCGCTGGTGTCGGACCACACGCCGGTCGAAGGCGACCTGAAGACGCTGCCGTTCGGCGAGGCCGAGCCGGGTGCGACCGGCCTCGAGCTGTTGCTCGGGCTGGCGCTGAAGTGGGGCGCCGACACCGGCCTGTCGCTGGCCGACACGCTCGCGCGCGTGACGAGCCGGCCGGTGGCGGTGCTCGGCGACGCGCTCGGCTCGCTGGCCTCGAGCGCCGGGCGCCTGGTCGAAGGCGGCGTCGCCGACGTGTGCGTGTTCGACCCCGACGCGACCTGGGCCGTGACGCCGCAGGCGCTCGCGAGCCAGGGCAAGCACACGCCGTTCGCGTTCGCGTCGACGGGGATGGCGCTGCCGGGCGTCGTCGTCGCGACGCTCGTGGCCGGCACGGTCGCGTTCGAGGCGCGCGAGCACGCGGCGCTGGCGCGATGACACGCGCGCGGCAGCGGCGCGCCCTGCGCGGCGCATGACGCTGGCGAGGCGGCTGCGCGCCGCGTGGCGCCTCGCGCGTGCCGTCGTGCACGGGCTGCACGGGCTGGGCGTCGTGCTGTGGCGCTTCCCGTGGCTCGACGCGGCGGGGCGCCATGCACGCATCGCGTGGTGGGCGGCGGGCATGCTGCGCGCGCTCGGGCTGCGGCTGGACGTGCAGGGCACGTTCCGCCCGGCGGCCAAGCTGATCGTCGCCAACCACGTCTCGTGGCTCGACATCATGGCGATCCACGCCGTGTGTCCGCAGGCGCGCTTCGTCTCGAAAGCCGACGTGCGCCACTGGCCGCTCGTCAACGGCCTCGTCGACGCCGCCGGCACGCTGTACCTCGAGCGCGAGAAGCGCCGCGACGCGCTGCGCGTCGTGCACCAGATGGCCGAGGCGCTCGCCGCTGGACAGACCGTGGCCGTGTTCCCCGAGGGCACGACGAGCGACGGCCACTGTCTGCTGCCGTTCCACGCCAACCTGCTGCAGGCGGCGATCGCGACCGCGACGCCGGTGCAGCCGGTCGCGCTGCGCTACGCCGATGCGACGCACGCCGTCAGCCCGGCGGCCGAGTTCACCGGCGACACGACGCTGGCGCAAAGCCTGTGGCGGCTCGCGTGCGGCGAGCAGCTGACGGTGCACGTGCGCGTGCTGCCGCCCACCGGCAGCGCGCACGCCGACCGCCGGGCGCTGGCCGGACTTGTGCGACAGTCGATCGCCGAAGCCCTCGCGCCGCACCTGGCCGAGCCGACCCCGACCGCCACCGCCTGCGCCGAGTCCCGATGAGCACCGCCACCCTGCGCCTGCGCCGCGTCGGCATCGACACGTTCCGCGAGAACGTCGCCTACCTGCACCGCGACTGCCCGGTCGTGCGCGCGGCCGGCTTCCAGGCGCTGGCCAAGGTGCGGGTGCAGGCCAACGGCCGCTCGATCCTCGCGGTGCTCAATGTCGTCGACGACGCGCGTATCGTCGACGTGTGCGAACTGGGCTTGAGCGAAGAGGCGTTCGCGCGCATCGGCGTGGCCGACGGGCACGAGGCATCGATCGCGCACGCCGAGCCGCCGCGCTCGATCGCCGCGCTGCACCGCAAGATCTCGGGCGAGCGGCTGGGCCGCGACGACCTGCACGCGATCATCGGCGACATCGCGCAGGCGAGGTACTCGAAGGTCGAGTTGGCCGCCTTCGTCGTCGCGACGAACCAGTTCGAGCTCGACCGCGACGAGGTGCTGCACCTGACCGAGGCGATGATCGCCGTCGGGCGGCGCCTCGACTGGCGCCACGAGGTCGGCGCCGGGCCGGTGGTCGACAAGCACTGCATCGGCGGCATCCCCGGCAACCGCACGTCGATGCTGGTGGTGCCCATCGTCGCGGCGCACGGCATGCTGTGCCCGAAGACCTCGTCGCGCGCGATCACGTCGCCGGCCGGCACCGCCGACACGATGGACGTGCTGGCCGAGGTCGCGCTGCCGTTCGAGCGGCTGGTGGCCATCGTGCGCGAGACGCGCGGCTGCCTCGCGTGGGGCGGCACCGCCGAGCTGAGCCCGGCCGACGACATCCTGATCTCGGTCGAGCGGCCGCTGGCGATCGACTCGCCGGGGCAGATGGTCGCGTCGATCCTGAGCAAGAAGATCGCTGCCGGCTCGACGCACCTCGTGCTCGACATCCCCGTCGGGCCCAGCGCCAAGGTCCGGTCGATGCCCGAGGCGCAGCGGCTGAAGAAGCTGTTCGAGTACGTCGCCGCGCACCTCGGGCTGCAGCTCGACGCCGTGATCACCGACGGCCGCCAGCCGATCGGCCGCGGCGTCGGGCCCGTGCTCGAGGCGCGTGACGTGATGCTCGTGCTCGAGAACCACCCCGACGCGCCGTCGGACCTGCGGCAGAAGGCGCTGCGGCTGGCCGGGCGGGTGATCGAGTTCGACCCCGACGTGCGCGGCGGCGAGGGCTACCGCATCGCGCGCGACATCCTCGACTCGGGCCGCGCGCTCGAGCGCATGAACGCGATCATCGACGCGCAGGGCCGGCGCACGCCGACGCTGGTGCCGGCGCCGCTGACCCACGAGGTCACCGCCGAGCGCGACGGCGTCGTCACCGCGATCGACAACCTGCGCATCGCGCGCATCGCGCGGCTGGCCGGCGCGCCGCAGGTGCCCGACGCCGGCATCGCGCTGCTGAAGAAGCTCGGCGAGCGCGTCGCCGCCGGCGAGCCGCTGTACCGCGTGCACGCGCGCTACGAGGCCGACCTCGCGTTCGCGCGCGAACTCGCCGGCAGCGACGGCGGCTACCGTCTCGGCGACGCAAGCGAACTGCCGCGCGACTATGCCGGCTTCGGCGGGCACGGGGCGGCGTGGTGACGGCGCTGCTCGCGTTCGACGACGAAGCGGCGCTCGCGCGCGCGCTCGGCGCGGCGCTCGGCATCGCGCCGCAGTTCGTCGCGCGCCACCGCTTCCCCGACGGCGAGACGCGGCTGACGCTGCCGGCCGCGCTGCCGCCGCAGGTCGTGCTGCTGCGCGGGCTGCAGCAGCCCAACGAGAAGCTCGTCGAGCTGCTGCTCGCTGCCGCCGGCGCGCGCGAGCTCGGCGCGCGCCACCTGACGCTGGTCGCGCCGTACCTGGCCTACATGCGGCAGGACATGGCGTTCCATCCGGGCGAGGTCGTCAGCCAGCGCCACGTCGGCGCGCTGCTGGCCGGCGCGTTCGACGCCGTCGTCACCGTCGACCCGCACCTGCACCGCGTCGCGTCGCTCGACGAGGTGCTGCCCGGGCGGTGCGGCATCGCGCTGTCGGCCGCGCCGCTGCTGGGCGAGTGGATCGCGTCGCGCATCGAGCAGCCGGTGCTGATCGGCCCCGACGAGGAGGCTGCGCAGTGGGTGCAGGCGGCGGCGCGCGCGCACGGCTTCGCGGCCGGCGTCGGGCGCAAGCACCGGCGCGGCGACCGCGACGTCGCCATCGAGTTGCCGCCGCTCGCGCTGGCCGGGCGTGCCGTCGTGCTGCTCGACGACGTCGCGAGCACGGGCCACACGCTCGCCGTGGCCGCGCGCGAGGCCCTGGCGCACGGTGCCGCCAGCGTCGACGTGGCCGTCACGCACGCGCTGTTCGTCGGCGATGCGGTGGCGTCGCTGCACGCAGCCGGCGTGCGCCACGTCTGGAGCACCGACTGCGTGCCGCACGCGAGCAACGTGGTGTCGGTCGCGCCGCTGCTGGCGGCTGCGCTGCGCGCTGCCGCCGACGGCCGGTGACCGGCGGCACAGGTGCCGTCTCAGAGGCTGAGAGGCAATTGATCGCCGCAGACGCCCGTCGGGTTGGCGTCAGGGCCAGAGGAACGAACGTCACGCGGCGCTGCTGCGCGGGTG
>NZ_QOAZ01000015.1 GCF_003574675.1 Azohydromonas sediminis | reverse complement strand
CCAGCGCTCATCAGCGCGGCCACGCTGGCGCTGAGCATCTCGTCCAGCGCCGCGCCGTGCGCCACCCGGAAGTCCGAAAGGCTGTGGTGATTGACCTGCACGCCGCCACTGATCCAGCGGTACGCATCGTGTTCGAGCACCAGGCGCGACAGCTCGCGCGCGCTGCCCACGCCCTCGAGCGTGGCGTATAGCCACAGCGCCAGCAGGATCTGCGGCGCAATGGCGCTGCGCCCCACGCCGCCCTCGCGCACCTTGATCGCGGCGTACAGCGCGCTCAGGTCTTGCCGCTCGACCCACGCCCACACCAGCCGGGCGCGGTGGCCCTCGCTCAGCAGCGACTCGAGGTCCATCGGGCGCAGCTCGACCTGGCTGCGGTTGGGCATGATCACCCGCGCTCGGCCCGCCGGGGCACCCGCTGCCGTAGTCGCGGCGGCCGTTGGCACCGGCAGATCGTCGAACAGTACACCACCACCACTCACGTCGGCCGCCTCGCATCGAGTACTCATGCCCCGACAACGGTGTCGCCAGCCAACCGCTGACAGGGTTTGCCCAAATCTTCACAGGCTCGCAGTCCTTGGCGGCCGTCGCCGGACGTGCGCGCGCGTGCGGCCGCTCAGCCCGACACGCGTGCCGCGCTCACGCGCCCGTCGCGCGGGTCGATCTCGCACTCGAACTGGAAGATCGTCGTCGGCATCCCGGTGGCGGGCACCGCGCGGCCCTGCCCGCGCAGCTCGAGGCGGTCGGCGGCGGTCTGCCGCAGCCGGCGCGTGCGGCCGTCGAAGCTGACCTGCGTGACGCCAGGCCAGCGCCGCTTGAGCGCCGCGGCCACGCTCGACTCGCAGGCCTCGGGCGACAGGTGCGACAGGTCGGGGTCGGTCTCGCGCGGCGTCGCGGCGGCGGCAGCGCGCGCCGGCGTGGTGTCGCGCATCACGACGCCCACCGCGTCGGGCTGGCGCGGGTCGACGTTGCAGCGGTAGCTGAAGCTGCGCGTGCCGTCGGGCGCGCGCCAGCGTCCGGCGCCGCGCAGCACGACGACGTCGTCGCCGGAGGCCGTCGCATCGACGATCGGCGCCGCGTTGAACGCGACGTCGGCGGCACGCGCGGCCTGCGGCAGCGCCTGCCGCACTGCGCGCTCGCACGCAGCGGCGGCCTCGTCGGCCGACGCGGTGGCCGCAGGCGCGGCCTGCGCGGGTGCCGCCGGCTCGGCGGCGACGGCGGCCAGCGGCAACAGGCCGAGGACGGCGGCGACCACGCGCCGCGGCAAGCTCGAGGGACACAGGGCGTTCATACCGCTAGTGTGAACGAAGCGTGCCGGCCGCGGGCCACCCGTTCATCGGCGGCCGCAAGCCGATGCCCACGTGGCGCGCCGTGCGCCGGCGAGGCGGTCACGCCGTCCAGCGCCGCTCGTCGAGCGCCTGAACGCGTCGGGGCGCAAGATCGTCGGCGCGCTCGGGCTGCACTGACCCCCGGAGGGACCCCGATGAACCAGAGGGTGCGCGAGGTGCTGTTCGTCGGCGTCGGCAAGATGGGCCTGCCGATGGCGACCCACCTGCACGCTGCCGGCCACCGCGTCATCGCGTTCGACCCGTCGCCCGAGCGGCGTGCGCTCGCCGCGCAGCGCGGGCTGGCCGTCGTCGAGCGGCTCGAGCCGGCGCTCGCACGGGCGCCGGTCGTCGTCAGCTCGCTGCCCGACGACGCGGCGCTGCGCGCGGTCGCGGCGCAGGTCGGCGCGCACGCGGCGGCCGGCGCGGTGTGGATCGACACCAGCACCGTCTCGCCCGAGGCCTCGCGCGACGCCGCCGCGCAGGCCGCAGCGCGCGGCGTCGCGTGCCTGCGCGCGCCGGTGTCGGGCAACAACGTGATGGCCGAGCGCGCGGCGCTGACGGTGTTCGTCTCCGGCGACCGCGCCGCGTACGACGCCTGCGAGCCCCTCTTCGCGTGCTGGGGCCCGCAGCGCTTCTGGCTCGGCGAGGCCGAGCAGGCGCGCGTGGCCAAGCTCGCGGTCAACCTGATGATCGTCGGCACCAGCACGATGCTCGCCGAGGCGCTCGCGCTCGGCGAGCGCGGCGGGCTCGAGTGGCAGCGGCTGTGGGACGTCGTCGAGGCCAGCGCCGTCGCGTCGCCGATCGTCAAGGCCAAGGCGCCGGCGCTGCGTGCACACGACTACACGCCGACCTTCACCGTCGAGCAGATGCGCAAGGACGTGTCGCTGATCCGCGCCGCCGCCGCCGCGCTCGGCGTGGCCACGCCGGTGACCGACGTCGCCGCCGCTGCACTCGATCGCGCCGCCGCAGCCGGCGAAGGCGGCGACGACTACGCCGTCGTGATCCGCGACGCGCGACGGCCCCACTGACACACCGACACGGCGCCGCGACGAGAATCGTCACCCCGCAACCTCTTCTCAACCACCGAGCACACACCCATGAGCACTCTGGACATCGTCGGCCTGTGCGGCAGCCTGCGCAAGGCCTCGTTGAACCGCCACGCGCTGCGTCTGGCCGGCGAGCTGATGCCCGCGACGATGAAGCTCGACATCGTCGAGTGGCGCGACGTGCCGCCGTTCGACGGCGACCTGCTCGCGCAGGGCGTGCCGCCGGCCGTGGCGGCGCTGACCGAGCGTATCCGCCGCGCCGACGCGGTGCTGATCGCGACGCCCGAGTACAACTTCTCGGTGCCCGGCGTGTTCAAGAATGTGCTCGACTGGATCAGCCGCGTCGACAACCAGCCGTTCGCACGCAAGCCGCTGGCGCTGCTGAGCGCCTCGGCCGGACCGCTGGGCGGCGCGCGTGTGCAGTACGACCTGCGCAAGGTGCTGCTGTACCTCGATGCGATGGTGCTCGCCAAGCCCGAGGTCTTCATCGGCATGGCGGCGACCAAGTTCGACGCCGAGGGCCGCTGCACCGACGAGACGACGCGCAAGTTCGTCGGCGACCAGATGGCGGCGTTCGAGCGCTGGATCGCCGCGGTGCAGCGCATGAAGGGCTGAGCCCCGGTCGCCCTGCGAGCCGCAGGCGGCGGGGGCGCCGCCGTGCCGGCGCGCCGCACGGTGGCGTCATCGGCGGCGGCTAGCATGCGCGCATGTCGCCCGCCGCCAAGCTGATGGGGCTGCTGATCGCGTTCGTCGCGCGCCTCGTGACGGGCGCGCAGGGCCACTGGAAAGGCTGCCCGCCGCAGGCGCTGCAGCGCATCTACTTCGCCAACCACCAGAGCCACCTCGACTGGGTGCTGATCTGGGCCGCGCTGCCGCGCGAGCTGCGCGCGCGCACGCGCCCGATCGCCGCGCGCGACTACTGGACGCGGGGGCGCTTTCGCCACTGGCTCACGCGCGAGGTGTTCAACGCCGTCTACGTCACGCGCCAGCGCAGCGACGACCAGGACCCGCTCGAGCCGCTCGTCGCGGCGCTCGAGCACGGCGACTCGCTCGTCATCTTCCCCGAGGGCACGCGCGGCCACCAGGAGTTGCCGCAGCCGTTCAAGAGCGGGCTGTACCACCTGGCCGAGCGCTTCCCCGACGTGCAGCTCGTGCCGGCGTGGATCGACAACGTGCAGCGCGTGATGCCCAAGGGCGAGGTGGTGCCGGTGCCGGTGCTGTGCAGCGTGACGTTCGGTGCGCCGATCCGGCTCGAGCCGGGCGAGGACAAGCGCGCGTTCCTCGAGCGCGCGCGCGAGGCCGTGATCGCGCTGCGCCCGCGGGGGCCGGCATGATGGACAGCCTGCGCGCCCTCGACGTCGACCAGCGCGTCGCGCTGCTGTTCGTCGCGCTGTTCGGCACGCTGCTCGCGGCCAGCGCGGCGCTGGCCGTCTTGAGCCTGCGCGAGCACGGTGCGTTGGCGCGCGCGCGGCTGCGCCGTGCCGGTGGCGAACTGGCCGCCGTGTGGGCCGGTGCCGCGGTGTTCTGGGCCGCGTGGATCGCCGGCGCGGTCGGTGCGACGCTGCTGTTCGGCGCGGTCTCGTTCCTCGCGCTGCGCGAGTTCGTCACGCTGATGCACACGCGCCGCGCCGACCACCGCAGCCTGATCCTCGCGTTCTTCGTCGTGCTGCCGCTGCAGTACGTGATCGTCGCGCAGCGGCGCTTCGACCTGTTCACCGTGTTCGTGCCGGTGTACGTGTTCCTCGCGCTGCCCGTGGTCAGCGCGCTGTCGGGCGATCCGCAGCGCTTCCTCGAGCGCAACGCGAAGCTGCAGTGGGGGCTGATGGTGACCGTCTACGGGCTCAGCCACGCGCCGGCGCTGCTGCTGCTCGACCTGCCCGGCAACGTCGGCGGCGGTGCGTTCCTGCTGTTCTTCCTCGTGCTCACGGTCGGCGCGGCGCAGCTGGTGCAGCAAGCGGCCAGCCGCTGGCGCCACCGCCGCCCGATGGTGCGCGAGATCAGCCGCTCGTTCTCGCTGCGCGCGTGGGGCGCCGGCATCGCCGCCGGCGCGCTGGTCGGCGCGGCCCTGGCGTGGATCACGCCGTTCGGCGCCGGGCCGGCGTTCGCGATCGCGGCGGTGGCCGCCGGCAGCGGCACGCTGGGGCAGCTGGTGATGGAGGCGCTCAAGCGCGACGCCGGGGTGCGACACTGGGGCTCGGCCGCGTCGGTGACCGGCGCCGTCGGCCTGCTCGACCGCGTCGCCGCGCTGTGCTTCGCGGCGCCGGTGTTCTTCCATTCGGTGCGGTGGTACTTCCAGACGTGACGATGCGCATCCTCGGCGTGGACCCCGGTCTGCGCACCACCGGCTTCGGCCTGATCGACGTCGACGGCCCTCGGCTGCACTACGTGGCCAGCGGCACCGTCAGCACCGCCGAGGCCGACCCCGGCGACCTGCCGGCGCGGCTGAAGCTGATCGTCGACGGCCTGCGCGAAGTCGTCGCGCGCTGGCAGCCGACCTGCGCGTCGGTCGAGATCGTGTTCGTCAACGTCAACCCGCAGAGCACGCTGCTGCTCGGTCAGGCGCGCGGCGCCGCGCTGGCCGCGCTGGTGTCGTCGGGGCTCGCGGTCAGCGAGTACACCGCGCTGCAGATGAAGAAGGCCGTCGTCGGCCACGGCCAGGCGCGCAAGGAGCAGGTGCAGGCGATGGTGCAGCGCCTGCTCGCGCTGCCCGCACTGCCCGGGCGCGATGCCGCCGACGCGCTCGGGCTGGCGGTGACGCACGCGCACGCGGCGCGCACGTTCGCGGCGATCGACCGCAGCGCGACGCGCCACAGGCTCACGCGCGCGCAGTACCGCAGCGGGCGCAGCTACTGAGCCGGCAGCCGGCGCGCGGCTATAGCAATGGCGTGAGCCGCTCGAGCACGATCACGGCGAAGAAGCCCAGCCCGGCGATCACGGTCCACTTGACGATCACGATGCCGCGGCGGCGCCAGCGCACGTCGCCGGTGGCCACGTACATCGCGAAGCTGAGCAGCCCGGCGACCAGCAGCAGGCCGAAGACGAGGCGAAACAGCAGGATGCCCGGCACCCTCGCCTCACCAGGCCGGCGCGAGCTGCGCGAAGCCGGCCGGGGCGCGCCGCTCGTCGTCGAACGTGACGATGCGGTACGCGCTCGCGTCGGCCAGCAGCGCGCGCAGCAGCCGGTTGTTCAGCGCGTGGCCGCTGCGGTAGGCGCTGTAGGCCGCGAGCAGGTTGCCGCCGATGCGCAGGTCGCCGATCGCGTCGAGGATCTTGTGCTTGGCGAATTCGTCGCCGTAGCGCAGCCCGTCGGCGTTGAGCACGCGGTAGTCGTCGACGACGATCACGTTGTCCATGCTGCCGCCGAGCCCGAGGCCGCGCGCGCGCATCGTCTCGACGTCCTTCGTGAAGCCGAAGGTGCGCGCGCGCGCGATGTCGCGCCGGTAGTCGCCGCTGCCGAAGTCGAACGTGACCTGCTGGCCGGTCGCGTCGACGGCCGGGTGGTTGAACTCGATCGCGAAGCTGAGCTTGTAGCCGTGGTACGGCTCGAGGCGCGCCCACTTCAGCGTCGCACCCTCGCCTTCGCGGATCTCGACGGGCTTGAGCACCTGGATGAAGCGCTTGGGCGCGTTCTGCAGCTCGATGCCGGCGCTTTGCAGCAGGAACACGAAGCTCGCCGCCGAGCCGTCGAGGATCGGCACCTCGTCGCCGGCGATGTCGATCGTCAGGTTGTCGATGCCCAGCCCGGCGCACGCGGACATCAGGTGCTCGATCGTCTGCACCTTCGGCGCGCCGGGATCGCCGCCGGCGCTGATCGTCGAGGCCATGCGCGTGTCGCACACGGCCTGCGCGTCGACGCGGATGTCCACCGGCTGCGGCAGGTCGACGCGGCGGAACGTGAAGCCGGCGCCGGGAGCTGCCGGGCGCAACGTCAGCTCGACCTTCTGGCCGCTGTGCACGCCCACGCCGACGGCCCGCGTGAGCGACTTGATCGTGCGTTGCTGGAGCATGCGGCGATTGTCCCCGAAGGCGACGCCGCACGCACTCGCGCCGGGTCGATCGCCGCGATAGCCGCGCCTCGGCGGCCGGCGCGCGTCAGCGCCCGTCGTCGCCGCCGGCGCCGGCGCGCACCAGCGCCGCCAGCTGCGGCAGCCGCCGCTGCACGGCGCGCTGCGCGTCGGCCTCGATCGCACGGTACAGCGCGAGCACCTGCTCGCCTGTGGGCGTCAGCTTCGCACCGCCGCCGGCGCTGCCGCCGCGCTGCTTGTCGACCAGCGGCGCGACGAAGTCGCGGTTCATCGCCTCGACCAGCGACCACACGCGCTGGTAGCTCATGCCCAGCCGGCGGCCGGCCTCGGCGAGCGAGCCGGTCTCGGCAATGCCCTGCAGCACGTCGGCCTTGCCGGGGCCGATCGCGACCGCGTGCTTGATCTGCACGCGAAAGCGCGCCTGCGCCTCGAGCCGCTGCGTCGGCGTCGCGTCCGTTCGCGTCCCCTTCGTCACGGCGGCATTGTCCCTCGCGTTCAGCGCGGCGCCACGCGTCCCAGCGCCAGCGTGCCGCCGGCCATCAGCAGAGCCGCCACGCCGAACGCGAGCGACGGCGACAGCGCACTCCAAACGACGCCGACCAGCGCGCTCGACGCGAACTTCGCCAGCCCGTTGACGGTGCCGAGTGCGCCGACGGCGAGGTCGAGCGTCTCGCCGCCGACCAGCCCGGCCGTCATCGGCGACTCGAGCGCCTCCTGCACCGCGGTGTACAGGCCGGCGACGACGAACACGCCCGCGAGCAGCGCGACGTGGCTGGCCCCGGTCCAGAACGCGAGCGCGGTCAGCGCCGCGGTCAGCGTGCCCAGCGCGTAGCCGGCGAGCAGCACCGGCGGCGTGCCGAAGCGGTCGGCCAGCGCGCCGACCGGCACCGACGCCGCGACCTGCACGACGTTGCGCAGCACGTACAGCAGCCCGGCCACCTGCGCCGCCTGCACGACGCCCAGCGACGGCGTCAGCAGCTGCGTCGCGGCCAGGATCAGCAGCGTGTGCGAGAAGTCGCCGCAGCCGAACAGCCCGACCGCGCCGAGGTAGCGCCTGAAGCGCGCCGGCAGCGCACGCAGCGCACCGACGAAGCGCAGCGCCGGGTTCGGCGAGCGCTGCGCATCGCGCACCAGCCACGCGAACGCGAGCACCGCGGCGACGCCGGGGATCACGCTCAACCACAGCACGACGCGAAACGGCCCGCTCGCGTCGTCGCCGAACGCGCCCCAACCCTGCGCCCAGCCGAGCAGCGCGACGCCGAGCAGCGGCCCGACGACCGCGCCGAGCGTGTCCATCGCGCGGTGGAAGCCGAACGCGCGCCCGCGCGTGTCGGCGCTGACGGCCTGCAGCACGATGGCGTCGCGCAGCGGCCCACGCAGCCCCTTGCCGAACCACGCGACGACACGCCCGAGCAGCAGCAGCGGCCAGCCGGCGGCCAGCGCGATCAGCGCCTGCCCGAGCGGCGTCAGCGCGTAGCCCAGAAGCACCAGGCGCTTGCGGTGGCCGAAGCGGTCGGCGACGTAGCCGGCGGCCATCTTCGTGAACGCCGCGACGGCGTCGGCGATGCCCTCGATCAGGCCGAGCGCGGCCGCCGGAACGCCGAGCACGGCGAGGAAGCCCGGCAGCACGACAGTCGTCGTCTCGTAGCACAGGTCGCCGAGCGCGCTCGTCAGCCCGGCGCCGGCCACCGTGCGGTTGAGCCAGCGCCGCGGGGCGGGCGCGGCAGGATCATTGGAAGACATCGGTGGGCGACGAAGTTGCGGGGGCAAGGCCAAGGCGGCACACTGCGCGGCGCCGCCGCCCCGATGATCGCTCATGCGGCGCCTTCCCCGTTTGCCTTCCACCTCGCCGTCCGCCCCTTTGCCGCCGACGTGCCGCCGACGATGACGCGCCTGACCGTCGAACGCCAGCAGGTTTGGATCTACCTCGCCGCAATCGCGGCTGGCCTCGCACTGGGCAGCGCGCTGCCAGCGTTGGCGCCCGCCTTCGAGACGCTGCTATGGCCGGCGCTCGCGCTGCTGCTGTACGTGACCTTCGTGCAGGTGCCGCTGCTGCACCTGCGCGACGCGTGGCGCGACCGCCGCTTCGTCGCCGCGGTCGTCGTCGGCAACTTCGTCCTCGTGCCGCTCGCCGTGTGGGCGCTGCTGCACACGCTGCCCGACGACGCCCCGCTGCGACTGGGCGTGCTGCTCGTGCTGCTCGTGCCGTGCACCGACTGGTTCGTCACCTTCAGCGCGCTCGGCGGCGGCAACGTGCCGCGCGCCGTCACGGTCACACCGCTGAACCTGCTGCTGCAGGTGCTGCTGCTGCCCGCGTACCTGTGGCTGATGTCGGGCCCTGGCACCGACCACGGGCTGCTGGCGGCGTTCTCGCCGGCCGTGCTCGCGCCGGCGCTGGCGATCGTGGGCGTCCCGCTGGCTGCGGCGGCACTGACCGAGCGCTGGGTCGAGGCGCGTGCCGCGCGCGAGGTCTGGCGCGAGCGCGCCGCGTGGCTGCCGGTGCCGCTGCTCGCGCTGGTGGTGCTGCTGATCGCCGGCGCGCAGGTGGGCGCCTTGGGCACGGCGCTGCCGCAGCTGCTCGGCGTCGTGCCGCTGTTCGTGGCCTACCTCGTCGTCGCGGCAGCGATCGCGCTCGCGCTGGCGCGCGCGCTGCGGCTGCCGGCCGACCAGGGCCGCACGCTGGCGTTCGGCCTCGGCACGCGCAACTCGTTCGTCGTGCTGCCGCTCGCGCTCGCACTGCCGGCCGGCTGGGAGATGACGGCGATGGTGATCGTCGTGCAGTCGCTCGTCGAACTGCTCGGGATGCTCGTTTATCTCTGGTGGATGCCGAGCGTGTTTCGCCCCCGCGGTGGCAGTGGGCCCCGGCGCTCATGACTCGATATACTCCGTTCACGATATCGCTACATATGGATATCGCGCCCCAGCCGCTGCCGGAGATCCGCCGATGCCGACCGTTCGCCGTCACGCCCTCGCGCTGCTGGCCGCCTGTGCCGCGCTGCTCGCCGCGCCGGGCGTCACGGCACAGCCCCAGCCGGCGCCGACGCTGGCCGCCGCGTCCGACCTGAAGTTCGCGATCGAGGAAGTCGCCGCCCGCTTCGAGAAGGAAACCGGCCACAGGCTGCGCCTCGTGTTCGGCTCGTCGGGCAGCTTCTATGCGCAGATCCTGCAGGGCGCGCCGTTCCAGATGTTCATGTCGGCCGACGAGGACTTCGTGTTCAAGCTGCACGACGCGGGCAAGACGCTCGACCGCGGCCGCCTGTACGCCGTCGGGCGCATCGGCATCAAGGTACCGGCGGGCTCGCCGCTGAAGGCCGACGGCGAGCTGAAGGACCTCGCCGCGGCGCTGAAGGGCGGCCGGCTGCAGAAGTTCGCGATCGCCAACCCCGACCACGCGCCGTACGGCATGCGCGCGCGCGAGGCGCTGCAGCGCGTCGGGCTGTGGGAGGCGATCCAGCCGAAGCTGGTCTACGGCGAGAACATCTCGCAGACCGCGCAGTTCGCGACCTCGGGCTCGACGCAGGGCGGCATCATCGCGCTGTCGCTCGCACTCGCGCCGAGCGTCAAGGCGCTCGGTGACTTCGCGCTGATCCCTGCCGACTGGCACCAGCCGCTGAAGCAGCGCATGGTCCTGATGAAAGACGCCCCGCCGGCCTTGCGCGCGTTCTACGACTACCTGTCGACGCCGCCGGCGCAGGAGGTCATGAAGCGCTACGGCTTCGAGATGCCCAGGGACTGACGCGGCGGCCGGCACCCCGATGGACTGGCAGGCCCTCGTCCTGTCGCTCGAGCTGGCCGCGGTCACGCTCGCGGTGCTGCTGCCGATCGGCATTGCGCTCGGGCGCTGGCTCGCGGTGACGACGTGGCGCGGCAAGGCCTGGATCGAGGCGGCCGTCGTGCTGCCGCTCGTGCTGCCGCCGACCGTCCTCGGCTACTACCTGCTCGTCTCGCTCGGCGGCGCGTCGCCGATCGGGCGCTGGATGGCCGAGACCTTCGGCATCCGGCTGACGTTCAACTTCCTCGGCCTCGTGATCGCGTCCGTCGTGTTCAACGTGCCGTTCATCGTGCAGCCGGTGCAGCGCGCGTTCGAGGCGATCCCGCGCCACCTCGGCGAGGCGGCCGCGGTCAGCGGCCTCGGCTTCTGGCAGACGCTGGCGCGCGTCGAGCTGCCGCTGGCGTGGCCGGGCATCCTGTCGGCGATGGTGCTGACCTTCGTGCACACGCTCGGCGAGTTCGGCGTCGTGCTGATGGTCGGCGGCAGCATCCCCGGCGAGACGAAGACGATCGCGATCTCGATCTACGACCGCGTGCAGGCCTTCGACCTGCAAAGCGCCGACCGCATGGCGCTGCTGCTGCTCGTGCTGTCGCTCACGGCGGTGGCGGCGTCGTTCTTCGCGACGGCCAGGATCGCGGTGCGGCGATGACGATGTCGGCTGCGCAGCTCGCCAGCGCCGCATCGCCTGCGGCGCTCGACGTGCGCGTCGAGCAGACGGCGCCGATGCCGCTGGCCGGCGCGTTCCGCTGCGACGCGGGTGAGCTGCTCGCGCTCGTCGGCCCGTCGGGGGCCGGCAAAACGTCGATGATGCGCGTGCTCGCCGGGCTGATGCGGCCGCAGAGCGGGCGCGTCGCGGTCGCCGGCGAGGTCTGGTGCGACACCGCGGCCGGCGTCTTCGTGCCCCCACAGCGCCGCCACGTCGGCCTCGTGTTCCAGAACTACGCGCTGATGCCGCACCTGTCGGCGCTCGACAACGTCGCGCTGTCGCTGCTGCACCTGCCGCGCAGCGAGCGCCGCGAGCGCGCGCGCCACTGGCTCGACCACGTGCAGCTGACCGCCGAACAGCAGCAGCGCCGGCCGGCCGGACTGTCGGGCGGGCAGCAGCAGCGCGTCGCGGTCGCGCGCGCGCTGGCGCGCGAGCCGCGGCTGCTGCTGCTCGACGAGCCGTTCTCGGCCGTCGACCAGATGAGCCGCCGCGGGCTGTACCGGCTGCTCGCCGACCTGCGGCGCGATCTCGCGATCCCGATCCTGCTCGTCACGCACGACCTGCAGGAGGCGCGGCTGCTCGCCGACCGGCTCGTCGTGATGGACGCCGGCCGCGTGCTGCAGCAGGGCACGCCGTACGAGATCCACCACGCGCCGCGCAATGCGCGCGTCGCCGACCTCGTGGGCATCCAGAACCGCTTCCGCGGCACGTGGGAGGGGCCGAGCGGCACCGCCGGCTGGGGCTGGCTGCGCTGGACCGACGCCGACGGCGCGCCCGGCCCGAGGCTGCGCGTGCGCGACAAAGGCAAGATCCCCGTCGGCCAGACCGTGGCCTGGGTGATCCCGAGCGACGGCATCACGGTGCTCGACCGCGAGGCGCACGAAGCCGGAGAGTTCGACGCCGTCGTCGGCGACGCACGCCACCTCGGCGAGGTCACGCTCGCGACGCTGCAGCTCGACGTGCTCGGCGGCGTGCCGCTGCTGCTGACGCTGGCGGGCCCGCAGCGCCAGCGCCTGGTGCTGCACCAGCGCACCGCGGTGCGGCTCGACAGCGCGCTGGTGCACGTGATGCCGATGCGTACGCGCTGAGGACCCGCTGCGGCGCAGGCGCGGGACCATCGCCCGATGGCCGTTCACAATGCAGGTTCGCTGCGTGTGTCCGCCACCGCGCGCAGCCCACCCTCCCGGACACGTCCATGACCGAGCCCATCATCCGCTTCGAGAAAGTCAACAAGTGGTACGGCCACAGCTTCCACGTGCTGCGTGACATCGACCTCGACGTCACGCGCGGCGAGCGCATCGTGATCTGCGGGCCGTCGGGCTCGGGCAAGTCGACGCTGAT
Source organism: Azohydromonas sediminis (assembly GCF_003574675.1). Taxonomy (GTDB): domain Bacteria; phylum Pseudomonadota; class Gammaproteobacteria; order Burkholderiales; family Burkholderiaceae_C; genus Calidifontimicrobium; species Calidifontimicrobium sediminis. Next base: position 62,887 of record NZ_QOAZ01000015.1, on the reverse strand, counting down.
CCGCTGCATCAACGCGCTCGAGGAGTTCCAGAAGGGCCGCATCACGGTCGACGGCATCGCGCTGACCGACGACGCGCGCGCGATCGAGCAGGTGCGCAAGCGCGTCGGCATGGTGTTCCAGCAGTTCAACCTGTTTCCGCACCTGACGGTGCTCGAGAACCTGACGCTCGCGCCGATGTGGGTCGACCACGTGCCGAAGAAGGACGCGGAGGAGCGTGCGATGCAGCAGCTGCAGCGCGTGCGCATCGCCGAGCAGGCCCAGAAGTACCCGCTGCAGCTGTCGGGCGGTCAGCAGCAGCGCGTCGCAATCGCGCGCGCGCTGTGCCTGACGCCGAAGATCATGCTGTTCGACGAGCCGACCTCGGCGCTCGACCCCGAGATGATCAAGGAGGTGCTCGACGTGATGATCGAGCTCGCCGGCCAGGGCATGACGATGCTGTGCGTCACGCACGAGATGAGCTTCGCGAAGGCGGTGGCCGACCGCGTGATCTTCATGGACCAGGGGCAGATCGTCGAGCAGGGCCCGCCGCGCGAGTTCTTCGCGCAGCCCAAGAGCGAGCGCACGCGCGACTTCCTCGCGAAGATCATCGGCCACTGAAAACGGCGGCGGCCGCCCTTGCGAGCGGCCACCACGGATCCGACTTCGCCGGCGCGCTGGCGGGCCTTGCAGGCCGCGCCGGGCCCCGCGGCCCAGCCCCTCGAGGGGGAGCGCCGCAGGCGCTTCGGGGGTGGGCCGTTCAATCCGCCTGCTTACGCAGGAACGCCGGAATCTCGATCTCGTCCATCCCGTTGCTGACCAGCGCGTCGACCTTGGCCGCCGCGGTGCGGCCGTGGCGCCAGACGCTGGGCACCGCGAGGCCCGCATAGTCGGTGGCCGGCGCCGCCGGCGTCGCGACGGCGGCCGGCGCGCCGACCGTCTGGTTCAGCACCGGCAGCCCGTCGGTGCCCGAGCGCACGACCGGCGTCGTGTGCACGACGCTGATCGGCACCTGCTGGCGCCGCGTGGCCGGGGTCAGCCCGGTCGCGATGACGGTCACGCGCATCTGGTCGCCGAGCTCCTCGTCGTACGCGGCACCGAAGATCACGTGCGCGTCGTCGGCGGCGTAACGGCGGATGCAGTCCATCACCTTCTTGCTCTCGTTGAGCTTGAAGGTGGCCTTGCTCGCGGCGATCAGCACCAGCACGCCGCGTGCGCCGCTGAGGTCGACGCCCTCGAGCAGCGGGCACGCCACCGCTGCCTCGGCGGCCTTGCTCGCGCGGTCGGGGCCGCCGGCCTGCGCGGTGCCCATCATCGCCTTGCCCGGCTCGCTCATCACCGTCTTGACGTCCTCGAAGTCGACGTTGACGAGGCCGCGCACGTGGATGATGTCGCTGATGCCCCCCACCGCGTTCTTCAGCACGTCGTTGGCGTGCGCGAAGGCCTCGTGCTGCGTGACGTCGTCGCCGAGCACCTCGAGCAGCTTCTCGTTGAGCACGACGATCAGGCTGTCGACGTTGGCCTCGAGCTCCGCCACGCCCTGGTCGGCGGCCTGCATGCGGCGCTTGCCTTCGAACTCGAACGGCTTCGTGACGACGCCCACCGTCAGGATGCCCATCTCCTTGGCGATGCGCGCGATCACCGGTGCGGCGCCGGTGCCGGTGCCGCCGCCCATGCCGGCCGTGATGAACAGCATGTGTGCGCCGTCGATCGCCTCGCGGATGCGGTCGGCCGCCTCCTCGGCCGCGGCGCGCCCGGCCTCGGGCTTGGCGCCCGCGCCGAGCCCGGTGGCGCCGAGCTGGATCAGGTGCGGCGCGCTGCTGCGGTTGAGCGCCTGCGCGTCGGTGTTCGCGCAGATGAACTGCACGCCCTGCACGCCGTGCTCGATCATGTGCTCGACGGCGTTGCCGCCGCCACCGCCGACGCCGATCACGCGGATCTGCGTGCCTTCGTGGAACTCCTCGATCATTTCGATGGGCATTTGGACCTCCTGTGTGCAGTTGCCATCCGAACCAGCCAAACCAACCGACGTCGCCGTCGTCATCCAAAGAGCGCGGGGTCGAGCGCCTCGTCGTCGTCGCCCCATTCTTGTGACCTTCATGCGCGGGTCCTCCGTCAGAAGTTCCCCAGGAACCAGTCCTTCGCACGCGTGACGAAGTTCTTCACCGAGCCGGCCTGCTGCGCCGCGCGCAGCCCGCGCGTGCGCGCCAGCCGTGCCTCCTCGAGCAGCCCCATCACGGTGGCCGAGCGCGGGTTGGCCACCATGTCCGACAGCGCGCCGGCGTAGGTCGGCACGCCCTTGCGCACCGGCTTGAGGAAGATGTCCTCGCCGAGCTCGACCATGCCCGGCATCACGGCGCTGCCGCCGGTGAGCACGATGCCCGAGCTCAGCAGCTCCTCGTAGCCGCTGTCGCGGATGACCTGATGCACGAGGCTGAAGATCTCCTCGACGCGCGGCTCGATCACGCCCGCGAGCGCCTGGCGGCTGAGCATGCGCGGCGCACGGTCGCCCAGCCCCGGCACCTCGACCTGCTCGGCGGGGTCGGCCAGCAGCTGCTTGGCCACGCCGTGCTCGACCTTGATCTCCTCGGCGTCCTTGGTCGGCGTGCGCAGCGCCATCGCGATGTCGCTCGTGATCAGGTCGCCGGCGATCGGGATCACCGCGGTGTGGCGCACGCTGCCGTCGGTGTAGATCTGCACCTCGGTCGTGCCGGCGCCGATGTCGACGAGCGCGACGCCGAGGTCCTTCTCGTCGCTGGTGAGCACCGCGTGGCTCGACGCGCTGGCGTTGAGCACCAGCATCTCGACCTCGAGCCCGCAGCGGCGCACGCACTTGACGATGTTCTCGGCCGCGCTCTGCGCGCCGGTGACGATGTGCACCTTGACCTCGAGGCGGCCGCCGCTCATGCCGATCGGCTCCTTGACCTCGTGGCCGTCGATGACGAACTCCTGCGGCTCGACGTGTAGCAGCCGCTGGTCGTTCGGGATGTGGATCGTCTTCGCGAGGTCGACGACGCGCGTCACGTCGGCCGGCGAGACCTCGCGGTCGCGCACGATGACCATCCCGGTCGAGTTCTGGCCGCGGATGTGGCTGCCGGTGATGCCGGTGTAGACGCGCGTGATCTTGCAGGCGGCCATCATCTCGGCCTCCTTGAGCGCCTGCTGGATGCTCTGCACGGTCGCGTCGATGTTGACGACGACGCCGCGCTTGAGGCCGTGCGACGACGACACGCCGAGCCCGGCGACGCGCAGCTCGCCGTCGGGCAGCACCTCGGCGACCACCGCCATCACCTTGGCGGTGCCGATGTCGAGTCCGACGACGAGATCCTTGTATTCCTTGGCCATGGTCTATCTCGGGGTGGGCGGCGTCGTGGTCGTGGTGATGCCTTCGAGCCGCACGGCGTAGCCGTCGGCGTGGCGCAGGTCGGCGTGCAGCAGGCGGCGCTGGTAGTGCCGGGCGACCTGGTCGACGGTGCGCACGAAGCGCTCGGCGCGCGCGCGCACCTCGGCGGCCTCGTCGGGCCACTGGCCGCGGCCGAGCTCGATCGTCGCGCCGCTGTCGAGCGCGACGCGCCACGAGCCGCGCGCACTCACGCGCAGCGTCTCGATGCGCGCACCCATCGGCGCCAGCACCGGCACCAGCACGCGGTACATCGCGAGCACGCGCGCCGCGCTGCCCTCGGGGCCCTCGAAGCGCGGCAGGTGCTCGTCCTCGACGTCGCCGACGTTGGCCTCGAAGACCTCGCCGTAGGTGTTGACCAGCCGCTCGTTGCCGTCGTCGCCGGCCCACAGCGCGACCGCCTCGTGCTCGACGAGCGTCACGCGCACGCGGTCGGGCCACACGCGGCGCACCACCGCCTGGCGCACCCACGGCACCGCCTCGAAGGCCGCGCGCATCGCCGCGAGGTCGAGCGCGAAGAACCCGCTGCCCAGGTACGGCGCGGCGGCCGCGCGCAGCGCCGGCTCGGCGGCGCGCACGATGCCGCCGTCGACGGCCAGCTCGCGCAGCGCGAAGGCCGGCTGGCGCGCGACCCACGCGAGCGCGGCGGCAAGCAGCACGAGCGCGACGAGCGCGAAGATCGCGTCGGCGACGGCGTTCGTCAGCCGCACGTCGGCCGGCAGCGGTTCGGGGCGGGCGGTGCGCGCAGCCATCGTCGTCATGCGTTCGCGGGCAGCGGCGTGTCCAGCCGCGCGTCGGCCAGCAGCCGCAGGCACAGCTGCTCGTAGCCGATGCCGGCGGCCTTGGCCGACATCGGCACCAGCGAGTGGCCCGTCATCCCCGGCGAGGTGTTCATCTCGAGCAGGAACGGCCGGCGGTCCGACGCGCGCACCATCAGGTCGGCGCGCCCCCAGCCGCGGCAGCCGAGGGTTCGGTACGCGGCCAGCGTCAGGCGCTGGATCTCGCGCTCCTCGGCCTCGGGCAGGCCGCTGGGCACGAGGTAGCGCACGTCGTCGGTGAAGTACTTGTGCTGGTAGTCGTACGCGCCCTCGGGCGCGACGATGCGGATCACCGGCAGCGCGACCGCGGCGTCGCCCTCGCCGAGCACCGGGCACGTGACCTCCTCGCCGTCGATGAACTCCTCGCACAGCACGTCGGGGTCGTAGCGTGCGGCCAGCTGCACCGCCTCGAGCATCTGCGAGTAGCCCTGGACCTTAGTCACGCCGATCGACGAGCCCTCGCGCGGCGGCTTGACGACCAGCGGCAGGCCGAGCTCGTCGGGCACCGCACGCACGCGCGCCGCACCGTGCTCGCCGGGTGCGAGCAGCACCCAGTGCGGCGTCGGCAGCCCCTCGGCGAGCCACACGCGCTTGGTCATCACCTTGTCCATCGCGATCGCGCTGGCCATCACGCCGCTGCCGGTGTAGGGGATGCCCAGCAGCTCGAGCGCGCCCTGCACGGTGCCGTCCTCGCCGTGGCGGCCGTGCAGCGCGATGAACACGCGCGTGAAGCCCTCGGCCTTGAGGTCGCACAGCTCGCGCGCGGCCGGGTCGAACGCGTAGGCGTCGACGCCCTGCGCGCGCAGCGCGTGCAGCACGCCGCTGCCCGACATCAGGCTGACTTCGCGCTCGGCGCTGGTGCCGCCCATCAGCACGGCGACCTTGCCGAGCGCCTTCGCATCGATCGCATCGCTCATGGGGTCCGTCCTTCCGCCAGCGCACGCACCTGCGCGGCCACGGCGCCGATCGAGCCGGCGCCCATCACGATCACGACGTCGCCGTCGCGCGCGACGTCGACGATGGCCTGCGGCAGCGCCGCGACGTCGTCGACGAACACCGGCTCGACGCGGCCCGCCACGCGCAGCGCGCGCGCGAGCGAGCGGCCGTCGGCGGCGACGATCGGCGCCTCGCCGGCCGGGTAGACCTCGGTCAGCAGCACCGCGTCGGCGTGGCCCATGACCTTGACGAAGTCCTCGAAGCAGTCGCGCGTGCGCGTGTAGCGGTGCGGCTGGAACGCGAGCACGAGGCGGCGGCCCGGGAATGCGCCGCGCGCCGCGGCGAGCACAGCCGCCATCTCGGCCGGGTGGTGGCCGTAGTCGTCGATCAGCGTGAAGGTGCCGCCGCCGTGCGCCGGCACCTCGCCGTAGCGCTCGAAGCGCCGCCCGACGCCGCCGAAATGCGCGAGAGCGTGCACGACGGGCTCGTCGGGCAGCTCGATCTCGGCGGCCACCGCGATCGCCGCCAGCGCGTTGCGCACGTTGTGCTCGCCGGGCAGGTTCAGCGTCACCGGCAGGTCGGGCATCGCAACGCCGTTGCGCCGCTGCGCGACGAAGCGCATCTGCCCGCCGGGCAGCGCCTGCACGCCGACGGCGCGCACCTGCACCTCGGGGCCGAGGCCGTAGGTCACGACGGGGCGCGACACCAGCGGCACGATCGAGCGCACGCCGGGATCGTCGCCGCACAGGATCGCCGCGCCGTAGAACGGCATGCGGTGCAGGAAGTCGACGAAGGCCTGCTTCAGCCGCGCGAAGTCGTGGCCGTAGGTGTCCATGTGGTCGGCGTCGATGTTGGTGACGACCGACAGGATCGGGCTGAGGTTCAGGAACGACGCGTCGCTCTCGTCGGCCTCGACGACGATGTACTCGCCCGAGCCCAGGCGAGAGTTCGCACCGGCGCTTTGCAGCTTGCCGCCGATCACGAACGTCGGGTCGACGCCGGCGGCGGCGAGCACGCTGGTCACCAGTGACGTCGTCGTCGTCTTGCCGTGCGTGCCGGCGATCGCGATGCCCTTGCGCAGCCGCATCAGCTCGGCGAGCATCACGGCGCGCGGCACGACGGGGATGCGCTTCGCGCGCGCGGCGATCACTTCGGGGTTGTCGCCGCGCACGGCGGTGGAGACGACGACGGCGTCGGCGCCGGCGATGTGCGCGGCGTCGTGGCCGATCGCCACGCGCATGCCCAACTGCGCGAGGCGCCGCGTCGTCGCGGTGTCGCTCTGGTCAGAGCCCGACACGGTGTAGCCGAGGTTGTGCAGGATCTCGGCGATCCCGCTCATGCCGGCGCCACCGACGCCGACGAAGTGGATGTGCTTGACGGCGTGCTTCATGCACCGGCCTTTCTCACCAGCCGTTCGATCTCGTCGGCCACGCGCGCCGCCGCACGCGGGCGCGCGAGCGCGTGCGCCTTGTGCGCCATCGCCAGCAGCGCGCTGCGGTCGAGGCCGCGCAGCACCTCGGCCAGCCGCTCGGGCGTCAGCTCGTCCTGCGGCAGGTGGATCGCCGCACCGTGCTGCGCCATGAACTGCGCGTTGTCGCGCTGGTGCGCCGTCGTGCGCACGACGAACGGCACCAGCACCGACGGCACGCCGGCGGCGCACAGCTCGCTGACGGTGATCGCACCGGCACGGCAGACGACGAGGTCGGCCTCGGCAAGGCGCCGGTGCATGTCGTCGATGAACGGCAGCACCTCGGCCTCGACGCCGGCGGCGGCGTAGGCCGCGACGACCTCCGCGTGCTGTGCCGCGCCGGTCTGGTGCGTCACGCACGGGCGCTCGTGCGGCGCGAGGCGCGCGAGCGCCGCCGGCAGCGTGCGGTTGAGCACCTGCGCGCCGAGGCTGCCGCCGACCACGAGCAGCTTGAGCGGTCCCTCGCGCCCGGCGAAGCGCTGCGCCGGCGGCGGCAGCCCCTCGATCTCGGCGCGCACCGGGTTGCCGGTGACGACGCCGCGCTTCGTCGTCGCCGCTGCGGCGCCGTCGAAGCCGAACGCGACGCGGTCGGCCACCGGCAGCAGCGCCTTCGTGCTCAGCAGCAGCGCGGCGTCGGCGTTGACGAGCACGAGGGGCTTGTTCAGCAGCGACGCCATCAGCCCGCCCGGGAAGCACACGTAGCCGCCCATGCCGAGCACGGCGTCGGCGCCGCGCCGGCGCAGGATCGCGAGGCATTCGGCGAACGCCTTGAGCAGGCGCAGGCCGCCGGTCAGCGTGTGCAGCCAGCCCTTGCCGCGCAGGCCGCTGAAGCCGATCGTGTCGAGCGCGATGCCGGCCGGCGGCACGAGGCGGTTCTCCATGCCCTCCTTCGTGCCGAGCCAGCTCACGCTCCAGCCGCGGCGCTGCATCTCGCGCGCCACGGCCAGACCGGGAATCACGTGCCCCCCGGTGCCGGCGGCCATGATCACGAGGTGGCTCATGCGAACCCCCTGGGCGCTGCGCGCCCGCCCCCCAAGGGGGCGAGCTGGCTTGGGACGGCCCGGCGCCAGCTCATGCGCGGCCTCCGCGCATGAGCTGCCGATTCTGGCTGCGGCACGCGCGCTGCGCGCGCTTCACGTCGCTTCGCGACATGAGCCTTCGCCGGAACAGAACCCTTCATGCGCGGCCTCCGCGCATGAGGGTTCTGTTCTCGATGTCCACGCGCAGCACGATCGCCAGGGCGGCCAGGTTCATCAAGATCGCCGAGCCGCCGTAGCTCATCAGCGGCAGCGTCAGCCCCTTGGTCGGCAGCACGCCGAGGTTGACGCCGATGTTGATGAAGGCCTGCGCGCCGATCCACAGGCCGATGCCCTGCGTCATCAGCCCGGCGAACAGGCGGTCGAGCGCGATCGCCTGCCGGCCGATCATGAAGATGCGCCGCGTCAGCCAGAAGAACGCCGCGATGACGGCGAACACGCCGACGAAGCCGAGTTCCTCGCCGACGACGGCCATCAGGAAGTCGGTGTGTGCCTCGGGCAGGTAGTGCAGCTTCTCGACGCTGGCCCCGAGCCCCTGCCCGAAGACCTCGCCGCGTCCGAATGCGATCAGCGAGTGCGTCAGCTGGTACGCCTTGCTCTGCGCATACGCCGGGTTCCACGGGTCGAGGTACGCGAAGATGCGCTCGGCCCGCCAGGGGCTGACGACGATCATCAGCACGAACGAGCCGAGCAGCACCGCGACGCTGAGCGCGAACATGCGCCCGTTGACGCCGCCGAGGAACAGGATGCCCATCGCGATCGTCGCGATGACGAGGAACGCGCCCATGTCGGGCTCGGCCAGCAGCAGCAGGCCGACGACGGCCAGCGCCACCGCCATCGGCGCGACGGCGCGCATGAAGTGCTCGCGCGCGTCCATCTTGCGCACCATGTAGCCGGCGGCGTACATCGCGATCGCGAGCTTGGCCAGCTCGCTGGGCTGGAAGTTCATCAGCCCGAGCGGGATCCAGCGCCGCGCGCCGTTGACCTCGACGCCCACGTGCGGCACCAGCACGACGACCAGCAGTAAGAGCGCGGCGCCGAACAGCGCGTTGGCCCACTTCTCCCACACCGCGATCGGCACCTGCACGACGGCCAGCGCGACGACCAGCCCGATGGCCATCGACAGCGCGTGGCGCGACAGGAAGTGCGTCGACGTGTAGCGCGCGAAGCGCGGGTTGTCGGGCAGCGCGACCGACGCCGAATAGACCATCACGAGGCCGAGCAGCAGCAGCCCCGCGGTGACCCACACCAGCGTGCGGTCGAAGCCGGCCACGCGCACCGGCTCGGCGCTGCGGCGGCGCAGCCCGTCGCGCACCGGCAGCGCGGTGGGCGCGTCGCGGCGCGCCGGCCGCAGGCGCTGCCACCACGACGCGAGCCGCGAGCCGAGCGCAAGCGCGGCGCGGCTCATGCCAGCACCTCACCGCGCCGTTCGGCGCATGCGCGCACCGCAGCGACGAAGACGTCGGCACGGTGTGCATAGTTGCGGAACATGTCCAGGCTCGCGCACGCGGGGCTCAGCAGCACCGCGTCGCCCGGCTGCGCGACCTCGAAGCCCCACGCGGTGGCGGCCTCGAGCGTGTCGTGGCGCTGCACCGCGATGCCGGCGTCGCGCAGCGCGGCGCCGACCTGCGCATCGATCGCCGGCGCGTCGCGGCCGATCAGTGCGACCGCGCGCGCGTGGCGCACCAGCGGCTCGGCCAGCGGCGCGAAGTCCTGCCCCTTGCCGTCGCCGCCGAGGATCAAGACGAGCCGCCCGGGCGCCTGGTCGGTGCCGAGCCCGCGCAGCGCCGCGACCGTCGCGCCGACGTTGGTGCCCTTGCTGTCGTCGACGGCGTCGACCTCGCCGACGCGGCCGACGTGCTGCACGCGGTGCGGCTCGCCGCGGTACTCGCGCAGGCCGTGCAGCATCGGCGCGAGCGGGCAGCCGATCGCGGTGGCCAGCGCGAGCGCCGCGAGCGCGTTGGCCGCGTTGTGGCGGCCGCGGATGCGCAGCGCGTCGGCCGGCATCAGGCGCTGCAGGTGCAGCTCGTCGTCGCCGGCCGCGCCGGCGCGGCGGCGGCGCGCGCCGTCGTCGCTGCCGAGCGCGCGCACGAGCCACGCCATGCCGTGCTCGACGACGAGGCCGTAGTCGCCGGCGTGGGCCGGCGCGTCGAGGCCGAAGCGCACGACCGGCGGCGGCTCGGGCGGCTTGCCCTTGCCCGGCTTGGCCGGCGGCGACGCGACCATCGCCTCGACGAGCGGGTCGTCGCGGTTGACGACGCGCACCGTGTGCTGGCCGTAGACGCGCGCCTTCGCCGCCGCGTAGGCCTCGAAGCTGCCGTGCCAGTCGAGGTGGTCCTGCGTGACGTTGAGCACGACGGCGGCACTCGGCTCGAAACCGAGCGCGGCGTCCTCGAGCTGGAAGCTCGACAGCTCGAGCACCCAGACCTCGGGCAGCGCCTCGCCGCCGGCGTCGGCGTCGAGCGCGGCGGCCAGCGTGTCGAGCATCGTCGGGCCGATGTTGCCGGCGGCGACGACGCGCCGGCCGGCGCGCTCGACGAGCAGCGCCGCGAGCGACGTCACCGTCGTCTTGCCGTTGGTGCCGGTCACGCCGAGCAGCTGCGGCACGTAGCCGCGCGACTCGCGCAGGTCGGCGAGCGCGCGGGTGAAGAGGTCGAGCTCGCCCCACACCGGCACGCCGCGCGCGCGCGCGGCCGCCAGCAGCGGCGCGATGCGCGCGTCGGTGGGCGCGAGCCCCGGGCTCTTGAGCACGAGCTGCACGCCGTCGAGCGCCGCGTCGTCGAGCGCGCCGGTGGCGAACGCGGCGCCGGGCACCGCGGCACGCAGCGCGTCGAGCTGCGGCGGCGCCTCGCGCGAGTCCCACACGCGCACCGCGGCGCCGTGGCGCGCGCACCAGCGCGCCATCGCGAGCCCCGACTGGCCGAGGCCGAGCACGAGCACAAGGGTTGCGCCGAGGACGTTCATCGCAGTTTCAGGCTCGCCAGGCCGATCAGGCACAGCAGCATCGTGATGATCCAGAAGCGGATCACGACCTGCGTCTCCTTCCAGCCGCTCTTCTCGAAGTGGTGGTGCAGCGGCGCCATCTTCAGGATGCGCCGGCCCTCGCCGTAGCGCCGCTTCGTGTACTTGAAGTAGGTGACCTGCGCCATCACCGACAGCGCCTCGACGACGAAGATGCCGCCCATGATCGCGAGCACGATCTCCTGCCGCGTGATGACGGCGATCGTGCCGAGCGCGCCGCCGAGCGCGAGCGCGCCGACGTCGCCCATGAAGACCTGCGCCGGGTGCGCGTTGAACCACAGGAACGCCAGCCCCGCGCCGGCCATCGCGGCGCAGAAGATCAGCAGCTCGCCGGCGCCGGGGATGAACGGCAGCAGCAGGTAACGCGAGAACACGGCGTTGCCCTGCACGTAGGCGAAGATGCCCAGCGCCGAGCCGACCATCACGACCGGCATGATCGCCAGGCCGTCGAGGCCGTCGGTCAGGTTGACAGCGTTGCTGCTGCCGACGATCACGAGGTAGGTCAGGATGATGAAGCCCCACACCCCGAGCGGGTAGCTCACCGTCTTGAAGAACGGCACCAGCAGGTCGGCGTTGGGCGGCAGCGGCTCGGTGAAGCCGCTCTGGATCCAGCGCACGAACAGGTCGAGCACGCGCTGGTTCGAGCTCTCCGACACCGCGAACGCGAGGAAGAACGCCGCCAGCAGACCGATCAGCGACTGCCAGAAGTACTTCTCGCGCGAGCGCATGCCTTCGGGGTTCTTGTCGACGACCTTGCGCCAGTCGTCGACCCAGCCGATCGCGCCGAAGCCGAACGTCACCAGCATCACGACCCACACGAAGCGGTTGCTCCAGTCGAACCACAGCAGCGTCGCGACGCCGATGCCGATCAGGATCAGCACGCCGCCCATCGTCGGCGTGCCGCTCTTGGCCAGGTGCTCGGCGACGCCGTACTCGCGGATCGGCTGGCCGATCTTCAGCTCGGCGAGCTTGCGGATGACCCACGGCCCGAGCGCGATGCCGATCACCAGCGCCGTCATCGCCGCCATCACGGCGCGGAACGTCAGGTACTGGAACACGCGCAGGAAGCTCAGCGCGTCGGGCTCGAGGGCGAGCAGCCATTGGCTCAGCGCGAGCAGCATCAGGCACCTCCCCCGCCGGCGTGCAGCAGCGCCTGCACGACGCGCTCCATGCGCATGAAGCGCGAGCCCTTGACGAGCAGCGACGCGCTCGGCGGCAGCTCGCCGAGCGCGGCCAGCAGCGCCGGCACGTCGTCGAAGTGGCGCGCCGCGCCGCCGTACGCGCGCGCCGCGTGCACGGCCAGCGTGCCCGCGGTCCACAGCGTCTCGATACCGCGCTGGCGCGCGTAGGCGCCGACTTCGGCGTGAAACTGCGGCCCCTGCGCGCCGACCTCGCCCATGTCGCCGAGCACCAGCGCGCGCGGCGCGGCCAGGCCGGCGAGCACGTCGATGGCCGCGCGTACCGAGTCCGGGTTCGCGTTGTAGGTGTCGTCGACCAGCGTCACGCGCTGCCCGCCGCGCTGCAGCACGTGCAGCTGCGAGCGCCCGGCCACCGGTGCGAACGACGCCAGCCCGCGCGCGACGGCCTGCAGCGGCGCGCCGACGGCCAGCGCGCACGCGGTGGCGGCCAGCGCGTTCTTCGCGTGGTGGCGGCCGGCCAGGCGCAGCGTCGTCGCCGCGCTGCCGGCCGGCGTGTGCAGCGTCATCGCCCAGTGCGGCTCGTCGCCGTCGGCGACCCAGCGCACGTCGGCCGTCACGTCGGCCGCGCCGTCGAGCGAGAACGTGAGCTGCGGCCGGCCGCCGGCCATCGCGTGCCACAGCGGCGCGAAGGCGTCGTCGCCGGGGTAGACGGCCACGCCGTCGGGCGCGAGCGCATCGATCGCGCTGCCGTTCTCGCGCGCGACGGCCTCGACGCTGGCCATGAACTCCTGGTGCTCGCGCTGCGCGTTGTTGACGAGCACGACCTGCGGCTGCACCAGCCGGGCCAGCAGCGCGATCTCGCCGGGGTGGTTCATCCCGAGCTCGACGACGCCGGCGCGGTGCCACACACGGTCGTCCTGGCGCAGGCGCAGCAGCGTCAGCGGCACGCCGATGTGGTTGTTCAGGTTGCCCTCGGTCGCGAAGCCGCCGTCGCCGTGCCACGCGCGCAGGATCGCGCCGATCATCTGCGTGACCGTCGTCTTGCCGTTGCTGCCGGTCACCGCGATCAGCGGCAGGTGCAGCTGGCGCCGCCACGCGGCGGCGAGCTGCTGCAGCGCCGCGAGCGAGTCGGCCACGCGCAGGCCGGGCATCGCCTGCGCGTCGAGGCCGCGCTCGGCGATCGCCGCGACCGCGCCGGCCGCGCGCGCGCTGGCGAGGAAGTCGTGCCCGTCGAAGCGCTCGCCCTTGAGCGCGACGAACAGGTCGCCCGCGCGCAGCGTGCGGCTGTCGCTCGCGACGCGGTCGAACGCGATCGCGCCGTCGCCGACCAGCGTCGAGCCCGGCAGCAGCGCGTGCGCCTGCGCGAGCGTCATCATCGGCGTCGCGCTCATCGCGTGGCTCCTGCAGCGCGTGCACGCAGCGCACGCTCGGCCTCGGCGAGGTCGCTGAACGGGCGCCGCGTGCCGTCGACCTCCTGGTAGTCCTCGTGGCCCTTGCCGGCCAGCAGCACGACATCGCACGCGCGCGCCTCGCCGACGGCGGCGGCGATCGCGGCGGCACGGTCCTCGATCACACGCGCGCGCTGCGGCTCGCGCAGCCCGGCGGCGATCTGCTCGAGGATCGCGCCAGGGCGCTCGTCGCGCGGGTTGTCGCTGGTCAGCACGACGACGTCGGCCAGCCGCTCGGCCACCGCGCCCATCGGTGCGCGCTTGGTCGCGTCGCGGTTGCCGCCGCAGCCGAACACGCACCACAGCCGCCCGCCGCGCGCCGCAGCGAGCGGGCGCAGCGCGACGAGCACCTTCTCGAGCGCGTCGGGCGTGTGCGCGTAGTCGACGACGACCTCGGGCGCGGCCGCGGCGTCGACATCGGGCGGCAGCACACGCTCCATGCGCCCCGGCACCGGCGTCAGCCGCGGCACGACGGCCGCGGCATCGGCCAGCGGCACGCCCAGCGCGCGCAGCGCGCCGACCACGAGCAGCACGTTGGCGACATTGAAGCTGCCGATCAGCGTGCTGGCCACCGGGTGTGCGACGCCGTCTTCGACGACGTCGAACGCGAGGCCGTCGCCGGCATAGCGCAGGTCGCGCGCGGCCAGCCGCGCCGGGCCCTGCGTCGAGCAGGTCCACAGGTCGAGCCGGCCCTCGCGCCGCAGTTCGTCGGCCAGGCGCGCGCCGAACGCGTCGTCGACGTTGACCACCGCCGCGCGCAGCCCCGGCCACGCGAACAGGCGGCGCTTGGCCTCGCCGTAGGCCTCCATGGTGCCGTGGTGGTCGAGGTGGTCGCGCGTCAGGTTCGAGAACAGCGCCACCGCGATGCGCACGCCGGCCAGCCGGTGCTCGTCGAGGCCGATCGACGAGGCCTCCATCGCGCACGCCGCGAAGCCGGCGTCGACGAAGCGGCGCAGCGCGGCGTGCAGCTGCACCGCGTCGGGTGTCGTCAAGCCCGTGGTCTCGAGCGCCGCCGGTGCGCCGGTGTCCGGGTGCGGCGGCTCGCCACCCGCCGCGCCGATGCGCGGTGGTTCTCCATCCGCCGCGCCGATGCGCGGCGGCTCGCCGATCCCGAGCGTGCCCACCAGCGCGCAGCGCCGCCCGAGCGCGGTCAGCGCCTGCGCGGTCCACCACGCGGTCGACGTCTTGCCGTTGGTGCCCGTCGCCGCGACGACGTCGAGCGCGGCGCTCGGGTGCCCGAGGAACGCGTCGGCGACGACGCCGGCCGCGGCCTTCAGGCCGGGCAGCGTCGCGATGCGCTCGTCGTCGAACGCGAACGCGTCGGCGCCGTCGTGCTCGACGAGGCAGGCCGTGGCGCCGGCGGCCAGCGCGCTGCGCGCGAACTGGCGCGCGTCGACGCGCCGCCCCGGCCACGCGACGAAGCCGTCGCCCGGGCGCACGCGGCGGTGGTCGGTGACGAGCGCGCCGCGCACGCGCGCGCGCAGCCACTGCGCGGCGGCGTCGGGGCTGGACAGGCGCAGCGTCGTCATCAGAAGCTCTCGCGCACCGCGGGCAGGTCGCGCGCCAGGATCTGCGGCACGACGTCGCGGTCGGGCGGCACGCCCAGCGTGCGCAGCGTCTGCTGCACGATCTGGCTGAACACCGGCGCGGCGACCTGGCCGCCGTAGAACTTGCCGTTGCTCGGCTCGTCGACCATCACGGCGACGACGATGCGCGGGTCGCCGATCGGCGCCAGCCCGACGAACCACGCGCGGTACTTGTTGGTCGCGTACGACTGGCCTTCCTGCTTGCGCGCGGTGCCGGTCTTGCCGCCGACGGACCAGCCCACCGTCTGCGCCAGCGGCGCGGTGCCGCCCGGGCCGGCGGCGAGCTCGAGCATCTGGCGCACTTGGCGCGCCGTCTCGGGCGAGATCACGCGCGTGCCCTGCACCGGCGCGTCGCGCTTGAGGATCGTCACCGGCAGCAGCTCGCCGTCGTGCGCGAACACGGTGTAGGCGCGCGCGAGCTGCAGCAGGCTGGCCGACAGGCCGTAGCCGTAGCTCATCGTCGCCTGTTCGATCGGCCGCCACGTCTTGTACGGGCGCAGCCGCCCGGTGACGGCGCCGGGGAAGTCGATCTGTGGCTTCTGCCCGAGGCCAATGTCGGCGTACAGCTGCCACATCTCGCGCGCGGGCATCTGCATCGCGAGCTTGACGGTGCCGACGTTGCTCGACTTCTGCACGACGCCGGCCAGCGTCAGCGTGCCCAGCGGGTCGTGGTCGCGGATCGTGCTGCCGGTGATCGTCATCCAGCCGGGGGCGGTGTCGATCAGCGTCGTCGGCTTCGCGCGGCCCGTCTCGATCGCCCACGCGGCGATGAACGGCTTCATCGTCGAGCCGGGCTCGAAGGTGTCGGTCAGCGCGCGGTTGCGCAGCTGCTCGCCCGACAGGCGACGCCGGTCGGCCGGGTTGTAGCTCGGGTAGTTGGCCAGCGCGAGCACCTCGCCGGTCTTCGCGTCGAGCACGACGGCGCTGGCCGCACGCGCCTTGTGCTCGGCCACCGCGTCGCGCAGCCTCTGGTACGCGAAGGCCTGCACCTTGGCGTCGATCGCGAGCGTGACGTCCTCGCCGTGCACGGGGTCGATCTGGTCGCGCACGTCCTCGACGACGCGACCGAGCCGGTCCTTGACGACGTCGCGCGAGCCGTTGCGCCCGCGCAGGCGCGACTCGAGCGCGAGCTCGATGCCCTCCTGCCCGCGGTGCTCGACGTCGGTGAAGCCGACGACGTGCGCGGCGGCCTCGCCCTCGGGGTAGCGACGCTTGTACTCGCGGGTCTGGTGCACGCCCTTGAGCCCGAGCGCCTTGACCTGCGCGGCCAGCGCGTCGTCGACCTGGCGGCGCAGCCAGACGAACTTCGGGTTTTCGGCCAGGCGCCGGTCGAGGTCGGCCACCGTCATGCCCAGCGCGCGCGCGAGGTCGCGGCGCTGCGCCGGCGACGCATCGACGTCGCGCGGGATGGCCCAGATCGACGGCGCCTCGACGCTGGTGGCCAGCAGCTGGCCGTTGCGGTCGAGCACCTTGCCGCGGCTGCCGTGCAGCGTCAGCGTGTGCGCGTAGCGCTTCTCGCCTTCCTGCTGGTAGAAGTCGGTGCCGATGATCTGGATGTAGACGGCACGCCCGACGAGCAGGCACGAGCCCAAGCCGATCAGCGCGACGACGAATTTCGAGCGCCACGGCGGCGTCTTCGACGCCAGCAGCGGGCTGCTGCCGTAGTTGACGCTGCGCACCGCGGCGGCGACGCCGCGGCGGTCGGCGCTGCGACCCGCGGGGCGGCTCATCGCGCACCTCCGGTCGCAGACGCGGCCGCGGCGATCGGGTCGGCCACGTAGTGCGTCACCGCCGGCGTCGCGGTGCGCATCGCCAGGCGCTCGCGCGCCATGCGCTCGACGCGCAGGTTCGTCGCCTGCGCCTGGCGTTCGGCCTCGAGGCGCTTGTGTTCGAGCTCGAGCTGGCGCTGCTGGTTGCGCGCGCGGTCGAGCTCGGCGAACAGCCGCCGCGACTCGTACGCCGTGCGCACCAGCACCAGGCTGCTGGCGACGATGGCCAGCACGAGCACGACGTTGAGCCGGCTCACGACGCCCTCCCCGGCGACGCATCGGCCGTGCGCTCGGCCACGCGCAGGATCGCCGAGCGCGCGCGCGGGTTGGCGGCGATCTCGTCGGCCGACGGGCGCACGCGCGCCAGCGCCCGCAGCCGCGTCGGCCGAGGCGGCGCGAACGGCGCGCGGCGGTCGACCTCGGCGCGGCTCTCGCGCGCGATGAAGGTCTTGACGATGCGGTCCTCGAGCGAGTGGAAGCTGATCACGGCCAGGCGGGCGGCGGGTGCCAGCAGGTCGAGCGCGGCGCTCAGCCCCTGCTCGAGCTCCTCGAGCTCAGCGTTGACGCGAATCCGAAGAGCCTGAAACGTGCGCGTCGCAGGGTCCTGGCCCGGCTCGCGGGTCCTGACCGCGCGAGCCACGACGTCGGCCAGCTCGCCGGTGGTGCGAACGGGGCGCCCGCCTGCGCGGCGAGCCACAAGCGCCTTTGCAATCGGAACAGCAAACCGTTCTTCCCCATAGTCGCGGATCACCCTCGCGATGTCGCGCTCATCGGCGCGGGCCAGGTAGTCCGCGGCGGTCTCGCCGCGGGTCGTGTCCATGCGCATGTCCAGCGGCGCGTCGTGCCGGAAGCTGAAGCCGCGCTGCGGGTCGTCGAGCTGCGGCGAGCTCACGCCCAAGTCGAGCAGCACGCCTTGCACCTGCGCGATGCCGCGCGCGGCCAGCGCCTCGCGCATCGTCGCGAAGCTCGCGTGCACGATCGCGAAGCGCGCATCGGCGATGGCCTGCGGCCCCTGCGTGGCGGCCGCCACCGCCTGCGGGTCCTTGTCGAACGCGATCAGCCGCCCGCGCGCGTCGAGCCGCTGCAGGATCGCGCGCGCATGGCCGCCACGGCCGAAGGTGCCATCGACGTAGGTGCCGTGCGGCTGCGTCACCAGAAGCTCGACGGCTTCGGTGAGGAGCACCGGGACGTGGGGCCATGTCGACACGGACTCAGAAGACCAGCGCGGCGATCTCGGGCGGCATGCCCTGGGCGATCGTCTGCGCCTCGTGTTCGGCGTGGCGCTGCTTGTCCCACAGCTCGAGGCGATGACCGTTGCCGATCAGCAGCACGTCCTTGCCCAGCCCCGCGGCCTCGCGCAGCGCCGGCGCGACGAGCACGCGCGACGCACTGTCCATCTCGACGTCGTCGGCACTGCCGAGGAAGACGCGGCGCCAGCGCTCGGTCGACATCGGCATCGCCAGCAGCTTCTCGCGGAACGCGTGCCACGCAGGGCGCGGAAACACGATGAGGAATCCGTCGGGGTGCTTCGTGAGCGTCAGCTGGCCGCCGGACAGCGCGAGCAGCAGCTCACGGTGCCGCACCGGCACCGTGATGCGGTGCTTGGCGTCGAGCGCCAGCACCGACGTTCCCTGAAACACAGCGTCCGCCACGAATTCCCACCAACTCCCACGTTGTGACACTGTAGCGTCGGCGGCGTGGCGGGTCAATCGCCAGAGCCGAAAAATTTAATGGAATCAAGTACTTAAGACGGATTTCGCGGCGAGACGGTGAACGGTTTCACGTTCAAAAATAAGAACTTGCACGATGCACTGAAACCGATCAGTGAGCATGACGGGCCGGCTCGCGGCCGCACGTCAACGGGCGCTTGCGGCGTCGTCGCCGTGCGCGGCGGGCACCGCCACGCGCCGGCGCACCCACGCCCAGGCGGCGATGCCGATGCCGAGAAAGGCCAGCGAGGTCAGCGCCAGCGCGAGCATCGAGTGCATCACCAGCGGCGCGATCGCGCCGGCCACCAGCGCGTTGGCCAGGCTGCCGAGGCACGCCTGCAGCGACGACGCCATGCCGCGGCGCTGCGGCGCCTGGTCGAGCACGAGCAGCGTGACCACCGGCACCATCAGCGCCCAGCCGAACGCGAAGCCGGCGATCGGCAGCAGCGCCCACGCCGCGTGCGGCTCGAGCACCGCGTTGAGCGCGACGTTGACGAGCGAGACGGCGAGCATGATCGCGAAGCCGCGCCGGATCTGCCGCGCCGGGCGGATGCGACCGGCCAGCCGCCCCGACAGCCACGCGCCGCCGACGATCCCGGCGATCGTCAGGCCGAAGAACCAAAAGAACTGCGTCGGCCCCAGCCGCAGGTGCTCGCCGAGGAACACCGGCGCCGACAGCACGTACAGGAACATGCCGTTGAACGGCACGCCGCTGGCGAAGGCCAGCGCGACGAAGCGTGCGCTGGAGGCCAGTTGCGCGTAGCCGCGCAGCAGCGTACCGACCGCGAACCGCTGGCGCTCGCGCGCGTGCAGCGTCTCGGGCAGCCAGCGCCAGTTGGCCCACCACAGCGCGGCACCGAACGCCGTCAGCAGCCAGAAAATCACGTGCCAGTCGGTGTGCACGTAGACCCAGCCGCCGATCACCGGCGCGATCGCCGGCGCGACGCCGAAGTAGATCGTCACCTGGCTCATCACCCGCTGCGCGTCGGCCGGCGGGTACATGTCGCGGATGATCGCGCGCGACACGACGATGCCGGCGCCGGCCGACATGCCCTGCAGCGCGCGGAAAAACACCAGCCAGCCGATCGACGGGCTCAGCGCGCAGCCCAGCGACGCCAGCGTGAACAGCCCGACGCCGCCGAGCACGACGGGGCGCCGCCCGAAGCTGTCGGCCAGCGCGCCGTGGAACAGGTTCATCACCGCGAAGCCGAGCAGGTACGCCGACAGCGTCTGCTGCATCTGCACCGGCGTCGCGCCGAGCGCGCGCGCGATGCCGGTGAACGCCGGCAGGTAAGTGTCGATCGCGAACGGCCCGAGCATGCCCAGGCACGCGAGCATCACCGCCAGCGCCCAGCGCGGGTGGCGCCAGAGCTGGTCGGCGTCGGGGTTCATCGGCAGCGTGTCGGCGCGCCGTGCGGCGCAGGCCGCGGCGGCGAAAAATGTGTGAAGCGAGCCGATAGGCCGGATTCTGTGCGCCGCCGCCCCGTGGCCGGGGCGCCGGCGTGACCGCCATTCGTCTGGGCCGGGGGTTGCCCACCCGGCTCGGTGCCACCCACCCGCACGCTACCCGGGCCAGGTCACGGCGTGCCTATTCGGTGTTGCTGCGCGTAGAGATTGCCGCGTTTCACCCACGGCGGGGACACGCCCCGCCGTGACTCGTCTCTGTGGCTCTGATCCGCACCTCGCGGTGGACGGGTGTTACCCGCTACGCTGCCCTGTGCAGTCCGGACCTTCCTCCAGCGCGCCCTTTCGGGCCTCGCGCCAGCGGCGGTCTGGCTCGCTTCACAATGCAAATTATCCCTTTTCAGCGTCCCATCTGCTGCAGCGCGGCGATGCGCTGCTCGATCGGCGGGTGCGTCGACAGCAGCGCCATGATGCCGCTCTTGCCGCTGATGCCCATCGCCTCGACGGCCTGCGGCAGCTCGCCCGGCTGCAGTCCGCCCAGGCGCGCGAGCGCGTTGATCATCGGCTGCGGGCGGCCCATCAGGCGCGCCGCGTCGCGGTCGGCGCGGAATTCGCGCTGGCGGCTGAACCACGCGACGATGATCGCCGCGAGCACGCCGAGCACGAGGTCGAGCACGATCGTCGACACGTAGTAGCCGATGCCCGGGCCCTCGTTCTGGTTGCGCAGCACGACGCGGTCGGCGATGTAGCCGATCACGCGCGACAGGAACACGACGAAGGTGTTCATCACGCCCTGGATCAGCGTCATCGTGACCATGTCGCCGTTGGCCACGTGCGCGACCTCGTGGCCGATCACCGCCTCGACCTCCTCGCGGTTCATGCTCTGCAGCAGCCCGGTCGAGACCGCGACCAGCGCCGAGTTCTTGAACGCGCCGGTCGCGAACGCATTGGGCGCACCCTCGTAGATCGCGACCTCGGGCATGCGGATGCCGGCCTGGTTCGCAAACTTCTGCACCGTGGCGACGATCCACTGGTGCACCGGGTCGCGCGAGTCGTTGATGACCTGCGCCCGCGTGCTGAACTTGGCCATCGGCTTGCTGATCAGCAGCGAGATGAACGCGCCGCCGAAGCCCATCACGAACGCGAACCCGAGCAGCGCGCTCAGATCGAGCCCCTGCGCCGTCAGGAATCGGTTCAGGCCGAGCACGTTGGCGACGATGCCCAGCACGACGACCACCGCGAGGTTGGTGGCCAGGAACAGAACGATGCGCTTCATGGTGTGGTCGTTGTTGAAGGTTGCGTAGGCGCCCGCGGCAGGCCGACGGGCTGACCCGACAGCGCGCTTAGTTGGGGGCGGTCGCGACGAGTTCCAGGCCCTGGCCGGAACACGGCCGCATCGGCGTAGAACGTCAAGGCGTCATTGTCGGGCCACCAGCCGGGCACGCCCAGCACCGGCAGCGGCGTCCACGACGCCGGCGTCAGGCCGCTCGGCAGGGCGGGGGCGTCGAAGTGCGCGGCGGGCACGCACCACGCGTGCGCCGTCAGCGCCTTGCGCGGCGCGCGCGCGAGTTGCTCCAGCAAGCCGTGGCCGACGACCTCGAGCCGCGCCTGCGCCCACGCCGCACGGTGCCCGACGAACAGCGCGGCCCAGTCGCGCCGGCGCAAGGCCTCGACGAGCCCGGGCGGCGCCGCGAGCAGCACGCCGTTCTCGTCGAGCAGCGTCAGCGCGTCGCGCACCGCGCCGCGCCGCCCGCCGGCGCCGTGCCGCGCGATCTGCTGCGCATGAGCGTGATTGAGTGCCCACTTCAGTGCCGGCCGATGCAGCCAGACCAGCCCGTTCAACGCGTCGTGCAGCGTGTCGCGCACCGGCACGGCGCGCGTGCGCGCGACGAGCGCCTCGTACGGCTCGGCCGCCCGGCGCCCCGCTGCCGCGACGAAGACGGGCGCCGCGCCGACGCCGTGCACCCGCGCGGTGACGTTCAGCGCGTCGGCGAGCGCTGCACTGCCGCGCCACACCGCCCACAGCGCCGGCCCGAGCCGCGCCCACGGCGCGAACCAGGGCCGCGACCAGTCCGGCTCGGCCGGCGGACGGTGCGGCGGCTCAGTCGGCGCGCGACTCGCTGCGCGTGGCACGACGGTCGCGCACGTACAGGTGCGAGCCGCGCTTCTCGACGTCGAACAGCCCGATCGCCTCGATCAGGTCGCCGAGCTTCTTGAAGCCGTGGTTGCGCGGGTCGAAGCTGGCCTGGTTGGCGATCTGCGAGCCCACCGCGCCGAGCTGCGACCAGCCGTCCTCGCCGGCGGCGTTCTCGACCGCGTTGCGCAGCAGGCTCACGAGTCGCGCATCGCGCCGCAGCTCGGCCGCCGTCGGCCTGCGCGGTGCGGCGGATTTCGCCTTGCCGGACTTCGCGACGCCGGCCTCGGCGGCGGCCTCGTCGCGACCCTCGCCCAGGCTTTCGAGGTACAGGAAGCGCGAGCACGCGGCGACGAACGGCTCGGGCGTCTTCTTCGCGCCGAAGCCGTAGACGGTCGCGCCCTTGGCGCGCAGGTGCATCACCAGCGGCGTGAAGTCGGCGTCCGACGAGACGATGCCGAACGCGTCGGGGCGGTCGGTGTACAGCAGGTCGAGCGCGTCGATCGCGATCAGCATGTCGGTCGCGTTCTTGCCCTTGCTGACGTCGAACTGCTGGATCGGCCGAATCGCAAACTCGTGCAGCACCTTCTCCCAGCCCTTGAGCTCGTTCTTCTTCCAGTTGCCGTAGGCGCGGCGGATGTTGGTGACGCCGAGCTTGGCCAGCTCGGCGAGGATGACCTCGATCTTGGCCGCCGGCGAGTTGTCGGCGTCGATCAGCAGCGCGATGTGGCGCTCGGTGCGAGCGTTACCGTTCATGCCGCGAGCCTCCAGGCCAGCGTCTCGCCGCCACGCAGCGGCTTGAGCGTCGCATCGCCGAACGGCACCGTCTCGGGCAGCGTCCACGGCTCGCGCCGCAGCGTGACGGTGCCGCGGTTGCGCGGCAGCCCGTAGAAGTCGGCACCATGGAAGCTTGCAAAGCCCTCGAGGCGGTCGAGCGCACCGGCGGCGTCGAACGCCTCGGCGTACAGCTCGAGCGCGGCGAGCGCGGTGTAGCAGCCGGCGCAGCCGCTCGCGTGCTCCTTCAGGTGCGCCGGGTGCGGTGCGCTGTCGGTGCCGAGGAAGAACTTCGGGTTGCCCGAGGTCGCCGCGGCCACCAGCGCGCGGCGGTGTTCCTCGCGCTTGAGCACCGGCAGACAGTAATAGTGCGGGCGGAGGCCGCCGGCGAAGATTGCGTTGCGGTTGTACAGCAGGTGGTGCGCGGTGATCGTCGCCGCGGTGTTCGCATCGGCGTCGCGCACGTACTGCGCCGCCTCCTTCGTCGTGATGTGCTCGAAGACGATCTTCAAGCCGGGAAAGTCGCGCCGCAGCGGCTGCAGCACGCGCTCGATGAACACCGCCTCGCGGTCGAACACGTCGATCTCGGCGTCGGTCACCTCGCCGTGCATGAGCAGCAGCAGGCCCTCGCGCTGCATCGCCTCGAGCGTCGCGTACGTGCGGCGCACGTCGGTGACGCCGGCGTCGCTGTTCGTCGTCGCACCGGCCGGATAGAGCTTGACGGCGACGACGCCCGCGGCCTTCGCACGGCGGATCTCGTCGGGCGGCAGGTTGTCGGTCAGGTACAGCGTCATCAGCGGGGTGAAGTCCAGCCCCGGCGGCACCGCCGCGACGATGCGCTCGCGGTAGGCCTGCGCGGCCGCGGCCGTCGCCACCGGCGGGCGCAGGTTGGGCATCACGATGGCGCGCGCGAACTGGCGCGCGGTGTGCGGCACGACGGCGGCCATCGCGGCGCCGTCGCGCAGATGCAGGTGCCAGTCGTCGGGGCGGGTCAGCGTCAGCGTCGCGGTCATGTGCGGGATTGTCCCACCTCGCCCGAGCGCGCCGCTGGTGCGATGGTGTAGCTCTATCCCGGCGATCGAAGATGCCTATGTCGGCCCGGCGGGTTGGCGGCAGAATCGGTCGCGAAGTTTCGTCGTGCCGGTGCCTTCGCGCCGGTGCGGTTCCCACCGCTCGCCACCCCGACGAGGACCACGATGGGCTCCAACGAAGCCACGCTGCCGTCGCGGCAGCCGTCGCCGCGCAGCGATGCGCGGCCGCCGAAGATCATCGAGGAGCTGCTGGCGCACGCCGACGTGCGCATCAACGGCAGCCGGCCCTGGGACATCCAGGTGCGCGACGCACGCCTGTACCGCCGCGTGCTGACGCAGTGGTCGCTCGGCCTCGGCGAGGCCTACATGGACGGCGACTGGGACTGCGAGCAGCTCGACGAGCTGTTCCACCGCCTGATGCGCACCGACATCGAGTCCCGCGCGGTGGGCACCGCCAAGCTGCGGCTGGCGCTCGAGACGCTGCGCCACAGTCTGCTGAACCTGCAGTCGCAGGGCCGCGCGTTCGAGGTCGGCGAGAAGCACTACGACGCCGGCAACGACGTCTTCGAGCGCATGCTCGACTCGCGCATGATCTATTCGTGCGCGTACTGGGAGCGTGCCGCCGACCTCGAGCAGGCGCAGCTCGACAAGCTAGAGATGATCTGCCGCAAGCTGCAGCTGCAGCCCGGCGAGACGCTGCTCGACATCGGCTGCGGCTGGGGGGGGCTGGCGCGCTTCGCCGCCGAGCGCTTCGGCGTGCGGGTGGTCGGCGTCACGGTGTCGAAGGAGCAGCTCGCGCTCGCGCAGCAGCGCTGCGCCGGCCTGCCGGTCGAACTGAAGCTGCTCGACTACCGTGACCTGCAGGGGCAGTTCGACAAGATCGTCTCGGTGGGCATGTTCGAGCACGTCGGGCCGAAGAACTACGAGGTGTACTTCGACACCGTGCGCCGGCTGCTCAAGCCCGGCGGTCTGTTCCTGCTGCACACGATCGGCATCGACGTCACGTCGCCGCGCACCGACCCGTGGATCGACCGCTACATCTTCCCCAACGGCAAGCTGCCGTCGGCGGTCGAGATCGCGCGCGCCGTCGAGGGCCGCTTCCTCGTCGAAGACTGGCACAACTTCGGCCCCGACTACGACCGCACGCTGATGGCGTGGCACGCCAACTTCGAGCGCGCGTGGCCGCAGCTGAAGGACCGCTATCCGCAGCGCTTCCAGCGCATGTTCCGCTACTACCTGCTGTGCTGCGCCGGCTTCTTCCGCTCGCGGCAGGGACAGCTGTGGCAGGTCGTGCTCGCCGGGCGCGAGCGGCGCGAGGCCTACCGGTCGGTGCGCTTCTCGGCGGTGTGAGGCGTGACGCGGCGTGCAGCCGGCGGCGGCTCTCTTCGCTGCACGCCGACGGCCCGTCGTGTTCCTTGAGCGTCGGGTAAGCGCGCAAAGGTCGTGGCGGCAGGGCGACGGCGGTGCCTGCGTCCCCTGCAAACCGTCGCATGCGGACGGTCGCGGACGGCCGCAACGGGCCGAGTGCCGGCCATCGCTACCCGCCCGGCACACCCGGCGTCGATGGGGATCGAACCTGCGCGTCGCCCGCCGAGCCGTCCGCGCGGTCGCCGTCACGGCCGCTTTGCTGGAGCCGCCACATGCGCGCGTACGCGCCGTCGCGCGCGAGGAGTTCGGCGTGCGTGCCCTGCTCGACGATGCGCCCGCCGTCGAGCACGACGATCGCGTGCGCGTCGACGACGGTGCTCAGCCGGTGCGCGATCACGAGTGCCGTCTTGCCCTGCGCGGCGCTCTTGAGCTCGGCCTGGATCGCGCGCTCGTTGGCCGAGTCGAGCGCCGACGTCGCCTCGTCGAAGATCAGGATCGGCGGGTTCTTCAGCAGCGTGCGCGCGATCGCGACGCGCTGCTTCTCGCCGCCCGAGAGCTTGAGCCCGCGCTCGCCGACCATCGTCTGGTAGCCCATCGGCGTGCTGGCGATGAAGTCGTGGATGTGCGCCGCCTTCGCCGCCGCGACGACCTCGTCGTGGCTCGCGCCCGGGCGGCCGTAGGCGATGTTGTATTCGATCGTGTCGTTGAACAGCACCGTGTCCTGCGGCACGATGCCGATCGCGCGGCGCAGGCTGGCCTGCGTCACGGTGCGGATGTCCTGCCCGTCGATCGTGATGCGCCCGCCGGTGACGTCGTAGAAGCGGTACAGCAGCCGCGCGAGCGTGCTCTTGCCCGCGCCCGAGGGGCCGACGACGGCGACCGTCTTGCCGGCCGGAATCTCGAAGCTCACGTGGTGCAGGATCGTGCGCGCCGGCTTCGTGCCGCCCTCGGGCCGCTCGTACGCGAACGACACGTCTTCGAAGCGCACGACGCCGCGCGTGACGACGAGATCGCGCGCCCCCGGCGCGTCGGCCACTTCGCGCTCGCGCTCGAGCAGGCCGAACATCTTGTCGAGGTCGGTCAGGCTCTGCTTGATCTCGCGGTACAGCACGCCGAGGAAGTTCAGCGGGATGTACAGCTGGATCATGAACGCGTTGATCATCACCAGGTCGCCGAGCGTCATCGTGCCCGCGACGACGCCCTGCGTCGCGCGCCACAGCATCGCGACGAGGGCGGTGGCGATGATCAGCTGCTGCCCGCTGTTGAGCAGGCTCAGCGTGCTCTGGCTCTTGAGCGCGGCGCGGCGCAGGCGCTCGAGGCTCTCGTCGTAGCGCCGGGCCTCGAAGTCCTCGTTGTTGAAGTACTTGACGGTCTCGTAGTTCAGCAGCGAGTCGATCGCGCGCGAGTGCGCGCGCGCGTCGAGCTCGTTCATCTGGCGGCGGAACTGCGTGCGCCACTCGGTGACGCTGACGGTGAACGCGACGTAGACGACGAGCGCGCCGAGCGTGATCCACGCGAATGCGGCGTCGAACTTCCACGCCAGGATCGCGAGCACGAGGCCGACCTCGATGAGGGTGGGCAGGATGCTGTAGAGCGAGTACGAGATCAGCGAGTGCACCGCGCGCGTGCCGCGCTCGATGTCGCGCGTCATGCCGCCGGTCTGGCGCTCGAGGTGGAAGCGCAGGCTCAGGTCGTGCAGGTGGCGGAACACCTTCAGGCTGACGCTGCGCGCGGCGCCCTCGGTGGCCTTCGCGAAGATCAGCTCGCGCAGCTCGGTGAACAGCGTCGTCGACAGCCGCAGCGCGCCGTAGGCGACGATCAGCCCGACCGGCACGACGAGCAGCGCGGCGGCGTCGCCGGGCTTGACCGACAGGCTGTCGACGAGGTTCTTCAGCAGCACCGGCACCCCGACGTTGGCGAGCTTGGCCGCGAGCATGAACCCCAGCGCGATCGCAACGCGCCAGCGGTAGTGCCAGAAGTACGGCAGCAGCTTGGCCAGCGTGCGCCAGTCCGAGCGCCGCTGCGCCGGGTCGGCGGTGGGCAGGGGGGCGGAGGACGAACCGTGGGCGAGCGCACGCATCGTGTGAGAATCCTTCGGCTGTCAACCTCCAATGATGCCGATGTCCACCGATTCGCGCCCGTCGACCGGCGTGCAACTGCCCACCGACAAGGAGCTCGTGCTGCGCGTGATCCCGCTGCCGGCCGACGTCAACGCCAGCGGCGACATCTTCGGCGGGTGGGTGATGGCGCAGGTCGACCTGGCCGGCGCCGTGCTGCCACTGCGCATCGCGCAGGGCCGCATCGCGACGGTGGCGGTCAACCAGTTCGTGTTCAAGCAGCCGGTGCGCGTCGGCGATCTGCTGAGCTTCTACGCCGAGGTGGTGCGCATCGGCACCACGTCGATCACCGTCAACGTCGAGGTCTACGCACAGCGCCTCGACGCGCAGCACCAGGTCGTCAAGGTCACCGAGGCGACGCTGACCTACGTTGCAACCGACGCCCAGGGGCGGCCGCGGCCCGTGCCGCGCGGCTGACCGGCAGCCGACTTCGGGCCTTCAGCGCGCGCGAGCCGTCGGCGCCAGCCGCGGCCACACGTGCGCCGCAATGTGATCGGCCAGCGCCAGCCCGCACAGCCGGTACACCGGCTCGCCGGGGTGAAAGCCGTCGCTGGCCATCACCTTCGGGGCCAGCGGCAGGTCGATCGGAATGTGGCTAACGTCGTCGCGCCGCTGCGCCCAGCGCGCCAGTGCGGCGTCGTGACGGCGCGCGTCGGCACCCATCGCCCAGCGCAGCGGCTGCGGCAGGCCAGGGAAGCGGTGCACCGGCGGCAGCGGCATGAAGACGACGTGGCGCACGCCGCAGCGCTCGCGCAGGTGCGCGACGAGCCGCTCGCGCGCCGCGAGCGCGCGCCGCGGCGGCACCTGGTCGATCACGTCGTTGACGCCGAGCGCGAACACGGCGACGTCGGCGCGCCACGGCGGCGCCGCCTCGATCAGCAGGTCCGCGCACTGCGCCGTCGTCAGCCCCGAGCGTGCGACGAGCCGCCACGCGACGGCGCCGCCCACGCGCTCGGCGAGTGCGCGCACGGTGTGACCGGCCAGCGCCTGGTCCTGCGTCGCAACGCCGACGCCGGCGGCCGACGAGTCGCCGCCGATCAGCAGCCGCAGCGCGACGGGGCCGTCGCCCGCCACGCCTTCGCGCGCGCCCTCGGCCTCGGGCAGCCGCGGCAGGCGCCGGCGCGTGGCCAGCGCCTGCGCGACGAGCAGCGGGCTGAGCACCAGCTTGGCGGCCAGGCCCATCGCACGCCGCCCGCGGGGGTCAGAACTTGCTGAAGTCCGGCGCGCGCTTCTGGAAGAAGGCCTGGAAGGCTTCCATCGCCTCCGGGCTGCGCAGCCGGCGGGTGAAGATCTCGGCCTCGGCGGCGATGACCTGCATCACCTGCTCGCGCTGCGGCGCGCGCATCAGCGCCTTCGCGTCGCGCACGGCCCCCGGCGGCAGCGCGTTGAAGCGCTCGGCCACGCGCCGCGCGTGCGGCAGCACCTCGGCCGGCGGCAGCACCGCGTTGGCGATGCCGCAGGCGACCGCCTCCTCGGCGCCGAACGGGTCGCCGAGCAGCAGCTTCTCGGCCGCGCGGCGCGGGCCCATCAGCTGCGGCACGAGCAGGCTCGACGCGTACTCGGGCACGAGCCCGAGGCCGACGAAGGGCATCGCGAGCCGCGCGTCGTCGGCGACGTAGACGAAGTCGCAGTGCAGCAGCATCGTCGTGCCGATGCCCACCGCGGCGCCGGTGACCGCGGCGACGACCGGCTTGTCACACTCGAGCAGCGCGCGCATGAAGCGCAGCACCGGGCTGTCCTCGCCCTGCGGCGGGCGCTGCACGAAGTCCTCGATGTCGTTGCCCGACGTGAAGACGCCCGGCTGGCCGGTGATCAGCAGCGCGCGCACCTCGCGCGCCGCGACCGCCGCCGCGATCGCGTCGGCCATCGCGGTGTACATCGCCTGCGTCAGAGCGTTCTTCTTCTCGGGGCGCGCGATCTCGATCGTCGCGACGCCGTTGAGCGTCGCCGTCTTGATGTGGGGCGTCACGGTCGTGCTCCTGCGACGGTCTACACGCGCTCGAAGATGCCGGCCGCACCCTGGCCGGTGCCGACGCACATCGTCACCATGCCGTACTTCAGGTTCCGGCGGCGCAGCGCGTGCACGACGGTGGCGGCGCGGATCGCACCGGTGGCACCCAGCGGGTGGCCCAGCGCGATCGCGCCGCCCATCGGGTTGACGACCGCCGGGTTCAGCCCGACGCTGTCGATCACCGCCAACGACTGCGCCGCGAACGCCTCGTTGAGCTCGATCCACCCGAGGTCGTCGAGCTTGAGCCCGGCGGCTTTCAGCGCCGCCGGGATCGCCTCGATCGGGCCGATGCCCATGATCTCGGGCGGCACCCCGCGCGCGGCGAAGCTGACGAAGCGCGCCAGCGGCTTGAGGTCGAAGCGCTTGACGGCCGCCTCGCTCGCGAGGATCAGGCAGCCGGCGCCATCGCTGGTCTGCGAGCTGTTGCCTGCCGTGACACTGCCCATGCCGGTGGCCTTGCCGGTGGGGTCCTTCGGCGACGCGAACACGGGCTTGAGCTTGGCCAGTGCCTCGAGCGTCGTGTCGGCGCGCGGGCCTTCGTCGAGCGTGACGGTACGCGTCGAGACCTCGACCTCGCCGGTGTCGAGGTTCGGACGGCGCGCGACGACGTCGACCGGCGTGATCTCGTCAGCGAACTCGCCGGCCTGCTGCGCGGCGATCGCGCGCCGGTGCGACTCGAGCGCGAACGCGTCCTGCCGCTCGCGGCTGACCTTCCACTGCAGCGCGACCTTCTCGGCGGTGAGCCCCATGCCGTAGGCGATGCCGACGTTCTCGTCCTTCGCGAACACGGCCGGGTTGAACGACGGCTTGTTGCCGCTCATCGGCACCATGCTCATGCTCTCGACGCCGCCGGCGATCATCACGTCGGCCTCGCCGACGCGGATGCGGTCGGCGGCCATCTGCACCGCGGTCAGCCCCGACGCGCAGAAGCGGTTGACGGTGACGCCGCCCACCGAGTTCGGCAGGCCGGCGAGCAGCGCCGCGACGCGCGCGACGTTGAGGCCCTGCTCGCCTTCGGGCATCGCGCAGCCGACGACGGCGTCCTCGATCGCCTTCGGGTCGAGGCCGGGCACCTGCTTCAGCGCGCCCTGGATCGCCGCGACGAGCAGGTCGTCGGGGCGCGTCGCGCGAAAGTAGCCGCGGCCCGCCTTGCCGATCGGCGTGCGCGTGGCGGCGACGATGTAGGCGTCCTGGATCTGCTTGCTCATCTTCGTCGCTCCTTCAGTTCCGAACGGGTTTGCCGGTCTGCAGCATGCCCATGATGCGTTCCTGCGTCTTCGGGTGGTCGAGCAGCGCGCAGAAGTGCTTGCGCTCGAGCGTCATCAGGTACTCCTCGCTGACCAGCGTCCCGGCGTCGACGTCGCCGCCACAGACGACGTCGGCGATCAGCGTGCCGAGGTGGTAGTCGTGCGCGCTGATCTGCCCGCCGTCGCGCATCGCGACGAGCTGCGCCTGGATCGTCGCCTTCGCCGAGCGGCCCGCGACCGGGAACAGCGTCTTCAGCGGCGGGCGCCAGCCGGCGTCGGCCATCGCCTTGACCTGCCCGATCGCGACGTGCAGTAGCTCGTCCTTGTGCGGCACGACGATGTCGCCGTCGAGCAGGTAGCCGAGCTTGCGGCTCTCGAGCGCGCTGGTGCCGACCTTGGCCATCGCCGCGGCCAGGTACCCCTCGCGCAGGAACGCGAGCAAGTCGGTGCCCGGCGCGGCGGCCGCCTGCTCGGCGGCGCGCCGCGCGATGTAGGCCAGCCCGCCGCCGCCGGGGATCAGCCCGACGCCGACCTCGACCAGCCCGACGTAGGTCTCCAGGTGCGCGACGCGCCGCGCGCAGTGCACCGCCAGCTCGCAGCCGCCACCCAGCGCCAGCCCGCGCATCGCCGCGACGACTGGCACCTGCGCGTAGCGGATGCGCAGCATCATGTCCTGCAGCTTTTTCTCCTCGGGTGCGATGCCCTTGGCGCCGAGCTTCATGAACACCGGCATCAGCGACTCGAGGTTCGCGCCGGCCGAGAACACGTCGTCGGGCGACCAGATCACGAGGCCCTGGTACTTGGCCTCGGCGATCTCGACCGCCTTGAGCAGCCCCTCGGTGACGGCCGGGCTGATCAGGTGCAGCTTGGCCGTGATCGACGCGATCAGCACCTGCCCGTCGAGCGTCCAGACGCGGATCTCGTCGTTGCGGAACTCCTCGACGCCGGCCTTCAGCGGGTCGTTCGGCGCCCAGCCGACGAGCGTCTCGGGGAACAGCTGGCGGCCGTAGACCGGCAGCGTCGCCAGCGGCACGAAGCGGCGCTCGGCGGCGCTCCACGAGCCCTCGGGCGTGTGCACGCCGCCGCGCTCGGCCACCGGGCCGTCGAACACCCAGTCGGGCAACGGCGCGTTGCTGAGTGCCTTGCCCGCGTCGATGTCCTCCTTGACCCACTGCGCGACCTGCGTCCAGCCGGCGGCCTGCCACAGCTCGAACGGCCCCTGCTGCATCCCGAAGCCGCGGCGCATCGCGAAGTCGACGTGGCGCGCGGTGTCGGCGATCTCGGCCAGGTGTACCGCGCAGTAGTGGAACGAGTCACGCAGGATCGCCCACACGAACTGCGCCTGCGGGTTGCTGCTCTCGCGCAGCAGCTTCAGCCGCTCGGGGGCGGGCTTCTTGAGCATGCGCTCGACGATCGCGTCGGCCTTCGCGCCGGCGGCCACGTACTCGCCGCCGGCCACGTCGAGGCGCAGGATGTCCTTGCCGACCTTCTTGTAGAACCCTGCGCCGCTCTTCTGCCCGAGCGCGCCCTGCTCGATCAGTCGCGCGAGCACCGGCGGCGTCGCGTAGGTGGCGTAGAACGGATCGCCCTGCAGGTTGTCCTGCATCGTCTTGATCACGTGCGCCATCGTGTCCAGACCGACGACGTCGGCGGTGCGGAACGTGCCGCTCGACGCGCGGCCGAGCTTCTTGCCGGTCAGATCGTCGACGACGTCGACCGTCAGACCGAACTTGCCGGCCTCGATCATCGTCGCGAGCATGCCGGCGATGCCGACGCGGTTGGCGATGAAGTTCGGCGTGTCCTTCGCGTGCACGACGCCCTTGCCGAGCGTCGTCGTGCAGAAGGTCTCGAGCTGCGCGAGCACGTCGGCGCGCGTGACCGGCGTCGGGATCAGCTCGACGAGCGACATGTAGCGCGGCGGGTTGAAAAAGTGCACGCCGCAAAAGCGCGGGCGGATCTCCTCGGGCAGCGCGTCGGCGAGCTTCGTGATCGACAGGCCCGAGGTGTTGCTCGCGACGATCGCGTGCGGCGCGACGAACGGTGCGACCTTGCGGTACAGGTCGAGCTTCCAGTCCATCCGTTCGGCGATCGCCTCGATCACCAGGTCGCAGCCGCGCAGCTTGTCGAGGTGCTCCTCGTAGTTCGCCGCCTCGATGTGGACGGCGTCGTCGGACACGCCCAGCGGCGCGGGCTTGAGCTTTTTCAGGCCGTCGATCGCTTTCGTGACGATGCCGTTCTTCGCGCCGTCCTTCGCGGGCAGGTCGAACAGCACGACGCTCACGCGCACGTTGACGAGGTGCGCGGCGATCTGCGCGCCCATCACGCCGGCGCCGAGCACGGCCACCTTGCGCACATTGAATCGTTCCATCGGGTGGGCTCCTTGCGGGGTCGTTGCGGGGGGGCGCTCAGAACAGTGCCTCGTCCATCGCCGCGAGCGGCTCGAGGCCGGCGCGCGCGCTGCGGATCAGCCCGGCGGTCTCGGGCAGCAGCTTGGCGAAGTAGAAGCGCGCGGTGTGCAGCTTGGCGGTGTAGAACGGGTCGCCGCTGCCCTGCTTGTCGAGCGCGATCTTGGCCATGCGCGCCCAGAAGTAGGCGAACACGAGGTGGCCGCACACGCGCAGGTAGTCGACGGCGGCGGCGCCGACCTCGTCGGGGTTCTTCATCGCCTTGAAGCCGATCTCGGTCGTCAGCTTCGTGACCTTGTCGCCGAGGTCGGCCAGCGGGTTGACGAACTCCAGCATCTTCTCGTCGACGCCGTGCTCCTCGACGAACTCGGCGATGCGACGGCCGAAGGCCTTGAGCTTCTTGCCGTTGTCGGCGAGCACCTTGCGCCCGAGCAGGTCCAGCGCCTGCACCGTGTTCGTGCCCTCGTAGATCATGTTGATGCGCGAGTCGCGCACGAACTGTTCCATGCCCCACTCGGCGATGTAGCCATGGCCGCCGAAGACCTGCAGGCAGTGCGACGTCGCGATCCAGCCGTTGTCGGTTAAGAAGGCCTTGATGATCGGCGTCAGCAGCGCGACTTCCTCGGCGCAGGCCTGGCGCACCTCGGGGTCGGGGTGGTGCAGCTCCTTGTCGATCAGCAGCGCCGTGTGCATCGCGAGCGCGCGCCCGCCCTCGGCGTAGGCGCGTGCGGTCAGCAGCATCTTGCGCACGTCGGGGTGGACGATGATGCGGTCGGCGCTCTGGTCGGGTTCCTTCGGACCCGACAGCGCGCGCATCTGGCGGCGCTCCTTCGCGTACGCCACCGCGTTCTGGTACGCGACCTCGGTCAGGCCGAGCGACTGGTTGCCCACGCCCAGGCGCGCGGCGTTCATCATCACGAACATCGCGGCCAGGCCGCGGTGCGGCTCGCCGACCAGCGTGCCGACCGCCCCGTCGAGCGTCATCTGGCACGTCGAGCTGCCGTGGATGCCCATCTTGTGCTCGAGCCCGGTGCAGTAGATCGGGTTGCGCGCGCCGAGCTGGCCGTCGGGGCCGACGAGGTACTTCGAGGCGACGAACAGGCTGATGCCCTTGCTGCCCGGCGGCGCGTCGGGCAGGCGCGCGAGCACCAGGTGCACGATGTTCTCGGCCAGGTCGTGCTCGCCGCCGCTGATGAAGATCTTCTGCCCGGTGAGCTTGTAGGTGCCGTCGGGCTGCGGCTCGGCCTTGGTGCGCAGCAGGCCGAGGTCGGTGCCGCAGTGCGGCTCGGTCAGGCACATCGTGCCGGCCCACTCGCCGCTGACGATCTTCGGCAGGTACAGCCGCTTCTGCTCGGGCGTGCCGTGCGCGAGCAGGCACTCGTAGGCGCCGTGCGCGAGGCCGGGATACATCGTCCACGCCTGGTTGGCGCTATTGAGCATCTCGTACAGGCACTGGTTGAGCAGCAGCGGCAGGCCCTGGCCGCCGTACTCGGGCTCGCACGACAGCGCGGGCCAGCCGCCGGCGACGTACTGCGCGTAGGCGTCCTTGAAGCCGGTGGGCGTGCGCACCTCGTGCGTGGCCTTGTCGAGCGTGCAGCCCTGACGGTCGCCGACCGGGTTCAGCGGCGCGAGCACCTTGGCCGCGAACTTGCCGGCCTCCTCGACGACGGCGTTGAGCGTGTCGGCGTCGACGTCGGCGTGGCGCGGGATCGACTTCAGCTCGTCGACCGCGTGCAGCAGCTCGTGCATCACGAACTGCATGTCGCGCAGCGGGGGGGTGTAAGTCGGCATGTCAGACGGCTCCTGGAAAGGTGGACACGGGACGGAAAGCGGGATGGGGGTCAGGACGGCGTGGCGAGCGTGTCGGCGCGCGCGCCCTGGACGCGGCGGCCCTTCGCGGTGGCGTGCTGCGCGACGATGCGCGCGAAGCCGGCACGCGCGCGGTCGAGCGCACCGGGCACGCGCAGGAAGCGCGCGTCGTGGTGCAGCGCGAGGATCAGGCCGTGGATCTCGAACAGCATCTGCTGCGCGTCGGTGTCGGGCTTCAGGTGACCCTCTTCGATCGCGATGCGGATCGCCCGTTCCAGCGCCGCGTGCCAGGCCTGTACCATCGCCGCGAGCGCGTCGCGCACGGGCCCCGGGCGGTCGTCGAATTCGACGGCGCCACTGATGTAGATGCAGCCCGAGTCGATCTCGCGCGACACGCGCCGCACCCACCGCTCGAACAGCGCCGCCAGCCGCGGCAGCCCGCGCGGCTCGCGGATCGCCGGGAAGAACACCTCGTCCTCGAAACGGCGGTGGTACTCGCGGATCACCGAGATCTGCAGTTCCTCGCGCGAGCCGAAGTGGGCGAACACCCCCGACTTGCTCATCTGCATGACCTCGGCCAGCGCGCCGATCGACAGCCCCTCGAGCCCCATCTGCGACGCCAGCGCGAGCGCGGCGTCGAGGATCGCCGCGCGCGTGAGCTGCCCCTTGTGCAGACCACCGCGCGCGGCGCGTGCGCCAACTCGCGCGCCGGCCGCGGCCTCGATGGCGGCGTCGGCGTCGTCGGCGGGCTTGGTGCTCACGGTGATACGCAAATCGAACGAACGATCGTTCTATTTTGAGGCAGCCCGCCGGCTGTGCGCACGACCACGGGCGGAATTTCTAGGCGCCGGTGCCTACTGCACCGTCGCGCGGCACGCGCCCGCCCGCGCGGTCTACGTGAGAACCCGAAGTGAACCCGGGCGGCGCGCAGGGTTTCTGCGCCGCCGCCCACAAAAACCCCACGCGCCGACGATATACAGACGATCCCGTACGGCCACGCGGCTGTGTACAACCGCTGGAGACCCCATGATCCGATTCACGCTCAACGGCCAGCCCGTGAGCACCGACGCCGCGGGCGACAAGCCGCTGCTGTGGGTGCTGTGCGAGGACCTGCAACTGACCGGCACGAAGTACGGCTGCGGCGTCGCGCAGTGCGGCGCGTGCACCGTGCACATCAACGGCGCACCGGCGCGCTCCTGCGTGACGCCGGTGTCGGCGGTGGCCGGTGCGCAGGTGACGACGATCGAGGGCCTGGCGCGCTCGCGCGAGGGCCAGGCGCTGGCCGCCGCGTGGATCGCCGAGCAGGCGCCGCAGTGCGGCTACTGCCAGTCGGGCCAGATGATGACCGCCGCCGCGGTGCTGAAGGACGCGCGCACGCCGCTGTCGCGCGAGCAGGTGCTCGCGCAGATGGCCGGCAACGTGTGCCGCTGCGGCACCTATAACCAGATCGCCGCCGCCGTCGTGCGCGCGCAGAAGACGCTCGCGTGAAGGAGGCGACGATGCATGCAACCGCTCAACCTGGCGCGCTGTCGCGCCGCAGCTTCCTCGTCGGCAGTGGCGCCGTCACGGTGGGCCTCGCGTTCGGCCGCCTGCCGCAGGCCCACGCGCAAGGCGCCGGCTTCTCGCCGGTCGCGTGGGTCGCGATCGCGGCCGACAACACGGCGACGATCTACTCGCCGGCCTCCGAGATGGGCCAGGGGACGATGACGGCGATCCCGATGGTGTTCGCCGAGGAGATGGAGCTCGACTGGAACAAGGTGCGCGTCGTGCAGGCGCCGCCGAACCCGCGCCTGTTCGGCAACCCGCGCTTCGGCGGCGGGCTGACCACCGGCGCGTCGCGCACCGTCCAGGGCTACTACGAGCCGCTACGCCTCGCGGGCCTGCAGGGCAGGCTCGTGATGCTCGGCGCCGCGGCCAGCGCGTGGGGCGTGCCGGTGGCCGAGCTGCGCGCCGAGAATAGCACCGTCGTCCACGTGCCCAGCGGCCGCCGCGTGAGCTACGGCGAGCTCGCGAAGACGGCCACCGCGCCGGCCGAGCTGCCGAAGGTCGACAAGACGATGCTCAAGCCGATGGCGCAGTTCAAGATCATCGGCAAGGATCTGCCGCGCGTCGACGTCGAGGCCAAGACCAACGGCACCGCCGTCTACGGCATCGACGTGCGCCTGCCGGGGATGCTGTACGCGTCGCTGCTGCCGGCGCCGGTGCAGGGCGAGCGCGCCGAGAGCGTCGACGACGCGGCGGCCAAGGCGGTGCCCGGCGTCAAGGCGGTGGTGACGCTGCCCACCGGCGTCGCGGTGGTCGCCGACTCGTTCCACACCGCGCGCAAGGCGCGCGAGCTGCTGAAGGTCACGTGGACGCGCAGCGCGAAGGCCCGTGCGTACGACTCCGACGCCGCGATGAAGGAGTTCGTCGCGCGTGCCGAGAACCTCGCCGACGCCGGCGTCACCTGGCACCAGCACGGCGACGCGCCGACCGCCATCGCCGGCGCCGCGCGCACGTTCAAGGCCACCTACACGAGCGAGCACGTCGCGCAGTTCACGATGGAGCCGATGAACTGCACGGCCAAGGTCGACGGCGAGCGCATCGAGCTGTGGGTGCCGTCGCAGACGGTGGGCTTCGTCGTCGGCGGCGTCGCCGCGGCCGGCGGCTTTAAGTCGGAAAACGTCAAGGTGAACATCACGCTGCTCGGCGGCGGCTACGGTCGCCGCGTCGAGGCCGAGTACGCCGTCGACGCGGCGCTGATCGCCAAGGCCGTGCCCGGCGTACCGGTGCAGCTGATCTGGACGCGCGAAGACGACATGCACCGCTCGAAGCCGCGGCCGATGACGGCGCAGCACCTGATCGCCGGCGTCGACGCGCAGGGCCGCATCGTCGGGCTGCAGCACCGCGTGACCGCCGAGCAGATCTACGGCCGCGTGCTGCCCGGCCCGTTCAAGGCCGGCGGCAGCAAGGACGTGCCGGTGATGGAAGGCTCCGAGGGCGTCTACGACTTCGGCAGCCATCTCGTGCAGCAGTGCCTCGAGGACCGCGGCATCGCGTGCAGCTTCTGGCGCGGCGTCGGCCCCGGCTACCTGAAATTCGCGCTCGAGACGCTGATCGACGAGATCGCCACCGCCTACCACCGCGACCCGCTGCAGGCGCGGCTGGAACTGCTGGCCAAGTCGCCGCGCGCGCAGGCGGTGCTGCGCGAAGTCGCGGCGATGTCGCAGTGGACGCGTGCACGCCCGGCCGGCCGCGCGCTCGGCATGGCGTTCTCCGACACGTGGAACAGCTTCATCGGCATGGTCGTCGATCTGTCGCTCGACCAGGGCAAGCCGGTGGTGCACAAGATCTGGGCCGCGGTCGACTGCGGGCACGCGCTGACGCCGCGCAACATCCAGACCCAGATCGAGGGCAGCGCGCTGTTCGGGATGTCGGCCGCGCTCGGCGAGAAGCTGACCTACAAGGGCGGCGAGCCGCAGCAGAAGAACCTCGACACCTACCCGCTGCTGCGCGCCAACGCCACACCCGAGGTCGAGGTCAAGGTGATGCCGACCGATCACTACCCCGGCGGCATCGGCGAGGTCGGCCTGCCGCCGGTCGCGCCGGCGATGGCCAACGCCATTGCCAGGCTGACCGGCAAGCGGCTGCGCACGCTGCCGTTCCCGGCCACGGTGGCCTGACGGCGCGTCGCCGCGGCACACGGCCCGCCCCGCCGGGGCGGGCCGTGTCGCTTCGTGGGCCTACCATCGCGCGATCGACGGGAGGGCGAGGCATGAAGGTCACGGTGGTCGGGCTCGGGGCGATCGGCGGTTTCGTCGCCGCGCGGCTGCTCGCCGCGGGGCACGACGTGCAGGCGCTCGCGCGCGGCGCGACGCTGGCCGCGGTGCGCGCGCGCGGCCTCGCGCTCGCGCACCGCGACGGCACGACGACGCATCACGCGATCACCGCGAGCGACCGCGCCGAGGCGCTGGCGCCGGCCGACCTCGTCGTCGTCGCGCTGAAGGGCCCGGCGCTGGTCGCTGGGATCGACGCGCTGGCGCCGCTGCTGGCGCACCGCCCGCTCGTGCTGCCGATGATGAACGGCGTGCCGTGGTGGTTCCTGCGCACCGCGCCGCAGCCCGACGCGCGCCCGCTGCAAAGCGTCGACCCCGGCGGGCGCATCGCCGACGCGATCACACTCGACGACGTGCTCGGCGCCGTCGTCCACGTCAGCTGCAGCTGCCCGGCGCCCGGGCACGTGAGGCACCACAACGGGCTGCGGCTGATCGTCGGCGAGCCGCGCGGCGGCGCGAGCGAACGCGTGCAGCGCGTCGCGGCGCTGCTGGCCGACGGCGGCTTCGAGGTCGAGACGAGCACCGACGTGCGCCGCGACGTCTGGTACAAGCTGTGGGGCAACATGACGATGAACCCGGTCTCGGCGCTGACCGGGGCCACCTGCGACCGCATCCTCGACGACGAGCTGGTGCGCGCCTTCATGGCGCGCGCGATGGACGAGGCGGCGGCGATCGGCGCGCGCATCGGCTGCCCGATCGCGCAGGGTGCCGACGACCGGATGGCGCTGACGCGCCAGCTCGGCGCGTTCAAGACCTCGATGCTGCAGGACGCCGAGGCCGGCCGGCCGCTCGAGCTCGACGCGCTGGTGGCCGCGGTGCGCGAGATCGGCCAGCGCGTCGGCGTGCCCACACCGCACGTCGACACGCTGCTCGGGCTGACGCGGCTGATGGCGCGCACGCGCGGCCTGCTGCCGGCATGACAGCGTGATGACGGCCGCGGTGCGCACCCGCACCGCTGTCGCTGGCCCGCCGCACCCGCGGTGCCTTCACGCACTGGCTATTGAGCAGGATGCGTGGATTGTTTAATCTCCGATTGGCCCGTGGCCGGCATGTTTCCTGCGGTTGCGGCGCTGTCGGAGGTGGTTGTCTTGGACGTGTTGCAGCTCGACGTGTCAGGCCGGCCCCAGGCCTGGATATCGGCCCGCGAGGCCGCGGTCATCTACGCCAGCGACGGCGTCGCGTGGACGCTCGGCGACGCGTGCCACGTGCTACGCGGCGGCATCCAGCGCACGACGGGGCGGCAGTCGCGCATCGAGGTGCACCCGATCGTCGCGGTGCGCGGCGCGATCCCGAGCCGCGCGTGGCGCCAGACGCCGGCGCTGTCGAACCCGAAGCTGTTCGCGCGCGACCGGCACGTGTGCGCCTACTGCGGCGGGCGCTTCGCGTTCGACGACCTGACGCGCGAGCACATCGTGCCGACCTCGCGCGGCGGCGACGACAGCTGGATGAACTGCATCACGGCGTGCAAGGCGTGCAATGGCCGCAAGGGCAACCGGCTGCCCGAGGAGGCGCGCATGAGCCTGCTGTACCTGCCGTACGTGCCCAGCCTGCACGAGGACATGATCCTGCGCGGGCGGCGCATCCTCGCCGACCAGATGGAGTTCCTGCTCGCCGGCGTGCCGCGCTCGAGCCGCCTGCACGGCTGAGCCGCGCGTCCCGAGCGGGCGCCGCGGAACCGCGACCGGCCTGCGCTGGTCAACAATCGGGCGTGCCGCCGCGTTGTGAT
This sequence comes from Azohydromonas sediminis, assembly GCF_003574675.1. Lineage (GTDB taxonomy): Bacteria > Pseudomonadota > Gammaproteobacteria > Burkholderiales > Burkholderiaceae_C > Calidifontimicrobium > Calidifontimicrobium sediminis. The sequence continues at coordinate 22,738 of NZ_QOAZ01000015.1, read as the reverse complement.
GGCACGCCCCCGGAGACCCCGATGACCCGCACCCTGCTCGCGCTGGCCCTGGCCGGCGCCCTCGCCGCCTGTTCCACCACCAGCCCCGACGTCGTGCAGCGCGGCGACGCGCAGCGCCTGTCGACCGTGCAGGACGCGACCGTGCTGTCGGTGCGCGACGTCGTCGTCGACGGCTCGCAAAGCGGCACCGGCGCCGCCGCCGGCGGCGTCGTCGGCGGCGTGCTGGCGAGCTCGGCGAGCAGCCGCAGCGCCGAGTCGATCGCGCTGGGCGTCGTCGGCGCGGTGGCCGGCGCCGTCGTCGGCAACACGATCGAGCGCGCGTCGACGCGCGAGCAGGCCGTCGAGCTGATCGTGCAGCTGCCCGGCGGCGAGCGGCGCGCGATCGTGCAGGCCAAGGGCGACGAGGCTTTCCGCCCCGGCGACGCGGTGATCCTCGTCACCTCGGGCGGCAGGACACGCGTGACGAAGGCGCCGCCGGGCACCGTGCCGACGGCGGCCAAGCCCGAGCCGGTCTACGCGCCGGGCGCGCGGCCCTGACCACCGCCCGGTAGCCGCCGCCGGCCGGCTGGACGGGCCCGGCGGCTCGCTACAGGGCGAGCACCAGCCGCGCCGACTTCGCGCGCGAGCAGCACGGCGTGAACTGGTCGTTGGCGGCCTGCTCCTCGGGCGTGAGGTACAGGTCCCGATGGTCGGGCGTGCCTTCGAGCACGCGCGTCAGGCAGGTGCCGCACAAGCCCTGCTCGCACGAGGTCGGCACCTCGACGCCGGCGGCGGCCAGCGCCTGCACCACCGTCTGGTCCTTCGGCACGACGACGACGCGCCCCGAGCTCGCGAGCTGCACCTCGAACGCGGTGTCGCCCTCGGCGGGCGCGGCGTCGGCGGCGAAGAACTCGTAGTGCAGCTGCGCCTCGGGCCAGCCGCGCGCGCGCGCAGTGCCGAGCACGGCGTCCATGAACCCCTTGGGCCCGCAGACGTACAGGTGCGTGCCGGGCTGCGGGGCGGCCAGCAGCGCGGCGATGTCGAGCTTTTGCGCTTCGTCGCCGTCGTCGAAGTGGAACTGCACGCGCTGCGCGAAGGTGCTGCCGCGGATGCGGTCGTGGAACGCGGTGCGCGCGCGCGAGCGCGTGCAGTAGTGCATCTCGAAGTCGGCGCCAGTGGCGGCGAGCCGCTGGGCCATGCACAGGATCGGCGTGACGCCGATGCCGCCGGCCAGCAGCAGGCTGCGGCGCGCCTCGTGCGCGAGCGGGAAGTGGTTCTTCGGCGCGCTGATGGTCAGCACGTCGCCCTCGTGCACGCGCTCGTGCATCGCGACCGACCCGCCGCGCGAGGCCGGGTCCTTCAGCACGCCGATCAGGTAGCGGTGGCTCTCGCCGGGTGCGTTGCACAGCGAGTACTGGCGCGTGAACCCGCCGGGCACCTGCACGTCGATGTGCGATCCGGCCGAGAACGGCGGCAGCGCACCGCCGTCGGCGGCGACGAGCTCGAAGGTGCAGATGTCGAGCGCCTCGACGGCCTTGCGCGCGACGCGCACCTGCAGCGCGACCGACGCACTCATGCCGCCACCGGCGTTGCGGCGTCGCGCTCGGCCGCGACCAGCCGCTCGATGATGCGCCGCGCCTGCACGCCACCGAGGTCTGTGTTCAGCGACAGCAGCTTGCGTTGCGGCTGCGCCGACAGGTTGCGCTGCTGCGACTCGAGCATCTCGAGGTCCTCCTGGAACACCTTGCCCTGGGCCTCGCGGATCGATGCCGTCAGCGCCTTGTCGGCGGGGCGGAAGTTGCGCGCCAGGCCCCAGAAGTACCACATCGTGGTCTCGGTCTCGGGGGTGATGAGGTCGACGACGATGCCCGAGGTCTTGACCTCGGCCGGCGCGTCGAAGCCTCCATGGCCGGCCAGTGCGACGCCGACGTCGATGAACACGTTCGACGGCGGCACGAAGCGGCAGCGCTGCCAGCGGTCGACAGTAGCCTCGGGATCGTGCCCGTTGCCGCGCATCGCGGCCTGCCAGAACGGCGGCGCCTTGACGCCGGGCATTTCGCGCTTGGTGATGACGACGTCGCCCTCGGTCGTCGTCTGCGGCACGACCTCGTCGAGCTCCTTCTGGCCGATGCTGGTGGCGTGCACGTACTTCTCGTGCGTCAGGTCCATCAGGTTGTCGATCATCAGCCGGTAGTCGCAGCGCACGTGGTACATGCCGCCGCCATAGGTCCAGGCAGGGTCCTCGGCCCATGCCAGGTGCGGCAGCCGCGCGGGGTCGGCGCGCGCCGCGTCGCCGGGCCACACCCAGACGAACCCGTAGCGCTCGATCACCGGAAAGTGCCGGATCGGCGGGAAGCCGCGCACGCGCTGGCCGGGCATCGCGACCGTCTTGCCGTCGCAGCCCATCTCGAGGCCGTGGTAGCCGCACACGAGCTTGCCCTCGACGACGCGGCCGAGCGACAGCGGCGCGCCGCGGTGCGGGCACCAGTCCTCGAGCGCCGTGGCCTGCCCCTCGGGGCCGCGGAAGAAGACCATGCGCTCGTTGCACACGGTGCGCCCCAGCGGCTTGTCGTCGATCTCGTGGGGCATGCAGGCGACGTACCAGGCGTTCTTCGGGAACATGGCGTGGATCCTTTCGGGGGCAGGGTCGGGGGTGACGCTCAGCGCGCCGCGGCGCGGCGGCGCAGCAGGCTGGCGCCGGGGATGCGGTGCAGCGTGCGGTGGCTCTGCAGCGCATCGCGCAAGTTCTGCTGCGCGATGCGCGCGTGCTCGCGCATCAGCGCCTCGGCGCGCGCGCCCTCGCGGCGCGCGATCGCGTCGATCACGGCGCGGTGCTGCGCCTGCGCGACGAGCAGCGAGTCGCGCGAGCGCGGCTGGTCGCCGCCGACGCGCACGAAGCCGTTGGGCGACGCGAACGGCAGCGTCTTCACGCGCTCGAGCTGCCGGCGCACGAGCTCGCTGCCGGCCATCTCGGCGAGCAGGTCGTGCCAGCGCGCGTTGAGCTCGGCGTAGGCGCTGAACGCGGCCTCGTCGAGAGCGGGCGCCGCGAGCACCTCGTCGATGCCGTCGAGGCACTCGCGCGCCTCGGCCAGCAGTACCGATGCGGCGCCGCGCTCGGCGGCCAGCCGCGCCGCCAGCCCCTCGAGCGTGCCACGCAGCTCGATCGCGTCGTGGATGTCCTCTTCGCTGAAGTCCTTGACGACGTAGCCGCCGCCGGGCAGCGCGTCGAGCAGGCCTTCCTCGCTGAGCTTGGACAGCGCGGCGCGGATCGGCGTGCGCGACACGCCGAGGCGCTCGACGAGCGCCAGCTCGGCGATGCGCTGCCCCGGCGCGAGTTCGCCACCGACGATCAGCTCGCGCAGCCGCAGCTGTGCCTTGACGGTCTGCGAGACGCCCGCGGCGTCGTCGGCTTCGGGGGACGCACTCATTATTAAATACGCAATGTATACAGCCTGTATGCTAATTGCGCGACGGCCGCGACCGGGTCCGGGTTAACCCGAGACGGATCGGCGCGACAGCGGCCGGCGGTACCATCGCCGGCCGATTCACCACCCCGTGCCACCTCGCCGAGGAGAAACCGCGATGACCGCCCGCACCACGCCCCCGTTCCGCGCCGACCACGTGGGCAGCTTCCTGCGCCCGCCGTACCTGCTCGAGGCGCGCGAGAAGAAGGCTCGCGGCGAAATCACGGCCGAGCAGCTGCGCGCCGTCGAGGACAAGGCGATCACCGAGATCGTGCAGTTCCAGCGCGACGTCGGCATGCAGGCGATCACCGACGGCGAGTTCCGCCGCACTTACTTCCACATCGACTTCCTCGAGCAGCTCGGCGGCGTGGCCACCGAGATCCCGCTGTCGGTGCAGCAGGCCGACGGCTCGGTCAAGCTCGCGCCGCCGGTGATCAAGGTCACCGGCAAGGTGCGCCACGTCAAGGACATCCAGCGCGCCGACTTCGAGTACCTGAAGAGCCAGGTCGAGCAGCACGCGCCCGGCTGCACGCCGAAGGTGACGATCCCGTCACCGACGATGCTGCACTTCCGCGGCGGGCGCGCCGGCATCGACCGCGTCGCCTACCCCGAGCTCGATCCGGTGTTCTACGACGACGTCGCCAAGGCCTACGGCGAGGAGCTGCAGTCGCTGTACGACGCCGGCTGCCGCTACGTGCAGATGGACGACACCAACCTCGCCTACCTGTGCGACGAGAAGATGCGCGAGGCCGCGCGCCAGCGCGGCGACGACCCCAACGAGCTGCCGCACCGCTACGCGCAGTTCATCAACAAGGTCGTCGCGCTCAAGCCCGCGGGCATGACGCTGGCGATGCACCTGTGCCGCGGCAACTTCAAGAGCACCTACGCCGCCGAAGGCAACTACGAGCCGGTCGCCGAGGCGCTGCTGTCGGAGATGAACCTCGACGCGTACTTCATGGAGTACGACGACGAGCGCTCGGGCGACTTCCGCCCGCTGCGCTTCCTGAAGCCAGGCAAGATCGTCGTCCTCGGCCTCGTGACGACCAAGTTCGGCCAGCTCGAAAAAAAGGACGACCTCAAGCGCCGCATCGACGAGGCGGCCAAGTACGCGCCGCTCGACCAGCTGTGCCTGAGCCCGCAGTGCGGCTTCTCGAGCACGGTGCACGGCAACCTGATCGCCGTCGAGGACCAGCGCCGCAAGCTGGCCCTCGTCGTCGAGGTCGCGCGCGAGGTGTGGGGCACCTGAGCCCCGTCCGGCCCGCGCGCCGGGTCGCGCTCAGCGGCCCACGCGCAGGCTCACGATGACCGCGGCGCCGACCTCGCCGTCGCGCAGCGTCGGCATCACCGCGATGCCCACCTCCGGCGACGGGCGCAGCGACACCACCGGCACCACTGCTGCCTCATCGGGGTCGTGGCCCGTCATCTGCACGCCGGTGCGGTTCAGGCGGGCCACGCCGAGCGCATACGGCGTACCGCCGATAGACCCGCGGGTCTCCGCTGGCATCCACACGGCGCGCGCATACGGCTCGCAACCCGACATGCCGACCTCTGTGACTGCGCTGCGAGCACACGCGTGGGCATCCACCGCGGCACAGGCGGCCGACGCGACAAGCAGTCCTGCCACGAGCCGGCCCAGCCCAAGGCCCCCCCACACATACGCCGACGTCTTGCCGCTGCTGCTCAGAAGGTTTCCGACCATGCTCACCCCCACCGTCGAAGGGACCACGGCGACAACCGCGTCGCTGCACTCGTGATCACGGAACCCAGCGTAGACAGCACGGCCGTTGCCGAAGGTGTTGCGGCCGTAAAGCTCGTAACGCGGCCGCCCGCAGGCGGTTACAAGCGCGCGGCCAGACCGCCCAGGGCGGCAATAAGTCGCGGATCGCAAGCTATATTCCGGCGCCTTGCCTGCCGCATCGCACTGACCGCGCGTGAAAGACAGCTCTTCTCTGCCTGCACAGCTGTGTCGCCACCTGATCGCCCTGTGCGCGGTCACGGCGCTGGGCCATGCTGCCGCGCCGGCGCGGTCTGCAGAACCCGGGTTGTTTCCGCCCGACGTTGCACTGCGCGACCAGCTGCTGCGCGCGCGCGACGCCGGTCGGCTCGCGGCGCCGGCGATGATGTGGCCGGTGACGGCGGCAACGGCACGCGCGGCAGGCATCGCCACGTCGCCCTGCCCGTCACGCGTCTCACTCGGCATGCAGGCCCACGATGGCGAGCGTGTCGTGCTCGGCTTCGGCGACGGCACCCCGGTCGACTGGCGCGTCAGTGCAGCCGTCTGCGCCAGTGCCGGCGACAACGCTTTCGGCGTTCTGCGCATCAACACCGAGGAATTGGGCGACGAGCGACGCACGCAGCTCGATGGCAGTCATGCCGGCTTCATCTGGAACGGCGTCCTGGTCACCGCCGGCGCGGTCGAGCGCTTCTGGGGGCCAGGCTGGGCGGGCAGCCTCATCCTGGGAGACAACGCGCGCCCGGTACCGGCGTTATCGCTTCGGCGTGCCGACGCGACCCGCGCGTTCGAGACACCCTGGCTCGCCTGGCTCGGCCCGTGGGATGCCGAGATGCTCCTCGGGCAGCTGCAGGGGCACACCGAGCCGCGCGCGCCCAATCTGCTCGGCCTGCGCGTGGAAGCCGCACCGCGGCCGTGGCTGACCGTGGGCGCGTCGCGAGCGATCCAGTGGGGCGGCCGGGGCCGCGACAATTCGCTGGGCTCGCTGTGGGATGCCTTCGTCGGCCGCGACAACACCGGCACGAACAACGAGCCCGGCAACCAGCTCGGCGGATTCGACGCACGGGTGTCACTGGCCGGCTGGGGTGCTCCGATCGCTTTGTATACGCAGTGGATCGGCGAGGACGAGGCGGGCTATCTGCCCACCAAGTACCTCACGCTCTTCGGCGCCGAGACATGGTTCCAGCACGGCGGCTGGCGCTGGCGGGCCGTGCTCGAGCGCGTCGACACCGTGGCGGGGCTGAATGACGAATACCCGGGAACGGCATACCGGCACTTCATCTTCCAACAGGGCTACACCCAAGACGGCCGCGTCCTCGGCTTCAGCCTGGGCACTGACATCCGTGCCACGGTCGCCTCGCTGCACGCGTTCACCGCAGACGGCTGGTCACTGTCACTGGCCGCGCTGAACGGCCGTGCCAACCCCTACGCGGTCGCCGGCTTGCCGTATGCGGCCAAGTCACCGCTTCGCGGCCTGGAATGGCGATTGCGTGCACCGCTGGGTCGCGACACCCACATCGAAGTGCGCCTGGGCCGCAGTCAATACACATGGGCCGATTCGACCCCGGTCGACGAGACCATCACCGGCATGTCACTGGAGGTGCGGCTGCCGTGAGTCCCAGGCGTCAACGTGCCGCTGGCGCGGTGGCTGGACAGGCGACGGTCACGACCAGCCGGTGCCATCACCGCGGCCCAAGGCCCGCGCGGCACCTTCGAGACCCCAACAGCTGGAACCATGCAATGAAGCATCTGGCGCAATGCCTGGCCGCCCCCGCGCAACATCTCGCGCGGCAATCGCTGCGACTGATGGGCGCCGTTTTGGCTGCCATTGCCGCCACGGCAGCGGCGCAAGGCGTGCAGCCGACTCAATCCGCACCCACCCCCGCCCCGTCGGCGCCGAGCAATGCCTTGCCGCAACTCGGGGTCACGCCGAAAGTTCCTGATGCGGCGATGTGGCAACGCCCACCGGGCATGCCCAGCGCGATGCCGCAAGCGGCTCCTGTGGCCGACGCCGCCACGGCCATGCCGCCGATACGCAAGTTGCCTCCCTTGGAAACGACCGCGTTCCAACGCTTCGTCGCCGACACCAGCGGGGTCAAGGCACCGATCTTCGGAGCCAACCTGTTCGACGAGACATCGCCGGCGTTCACACCGATGGCTGGCGTGCCCGTTCCGGCCAACTACGTGATCGGCCCTGGCGACGAGGTGCTGGTGCGCTCCACCGGCGTGCTCGACTTCGAGCTTCGCCTCACGGTCGACCGCAACGGCCAAGTCGTGCTACCGAAGGTCGGCCCGGTGCAGCTTGCCGGCGTTCGCGTCGCGGAGCTCGAGCCGTACCTCACGCGCGAAGTCAGCCGCAGCTTCCGCAACTTCACGCTGTCGGCCACGCTCGGCCAGTTGCGTTCGATCGACATCTATGTGGTTGGCCAGGCACGGGCTCCCGGCAAGTTCACGGTCAGCAGCCTGACCAGCCTCGTCAATGCGATCTTCCTGAGCGGCGGCCCCAACGCGAACGGCAGCATGCGCCGCATCCAGCTCGTGCGCGACAGCAAAGTCGTCGCGGACTTCGATCTGTACCGCTTCATTCTCCATGGGGACCGCAGCCGCGACGAACGTCTGCTGCCTGGCGATGTGATCGTCTACTCCTCGGTCGGACCGCGTGTCGCACTGCTGGGCGCCACCAAAGTGCCAGCGATCTACGAACTGACCGATACCGATGGCACGATCGCCGATCTTCTGTCATGGTCGGGGGGGGTGCCGGTTCTCGCGGCGCCGCAGCGCGTGTTGCTCGAGCGCATCGAGCCCGCGCAGTCCGTGCCACGCCGCGTCGAAGAGTTCTCTCTCGATGCCGCCGGCCTGCAGCGGCGACTGCGCGATGGCGACGTGATCACGCTGCTGGCGATCAGCCCGGAGTTCGCCAACGCAGTGACGCTGCGCGGAAACGTCGCGCAGCCGCTGCGCTATCCGCACCGACCCGGCATGCGCATTCGCGACCTCATCCCGGAGCCGGAGGCGCTGATTACCCGCGACTACTTCCGCCGCAAAAACATCCTCGTGCAGCCGGCCGTCGTCGACGCCGAGGTCTTTGCCGAGAACATGCGCAGCAGGAATGCGCTCATGCAATCACCCGGCCGCGACACCGACGTCTCTGCCGAGAGCATGCGCAGCAGGAACGCGCTCACGCAGCCGACCGGCCGCGACACCGAGGTCTCTGCCGAGAGCCTGCGCAACGATGTGCGCAACCTGCTCGACGAAGTGAACTGGGACTACGCGGTCATCGAGCGGCTCGACCGCAGGGATCTGACCACCCGGCTGATCCCGTTCAACCTCGGCCGCGCCGTGCTGCATGGTGATCCGGCGCACGACCTGGAGCTGATGCCCGGCGACGTCGTCACCATCCTCGGCAAACGCGACTTGGCCGTACCGCAGCAGCGTCAGACTCGGCTCGTGCGCATCGAAGGCGAGGTGAGCGCCCCCGGGATCTACGAAGCTCTGCCCGGCGAAACCCTGCCCTCACTGCTGACGCGCATCGGTGGGGCCACGCGCGAGGCCTATTTGTACGGGACCGAGTTCACGCGCGCCGGCGTGCGACGTCAACAGCAGCAGAACCTCGAGCAGCTGGTGCGTCGGCTCGAAGAAGAGGTCGGGGCGGCACTGGCCACGCGCCAGGCCAACCTCACGACTGCAAACGCACAGGATGCCGCCTCCGAGCAGCAACGCTTGCAGCTCGAAGAGCGCCTGGCGCGCGAGCGGCTGCAACGCCTGCGCAACCTGCAGCCCACCGGACGGGTGGCGCTCGCGCTCGATCCGGCGGCGCCGGCACTGCCCGACATTCCGCTCGAAGACGGGGACCGCATCGTCGTGCCGGCACGCCCTTCCTTTGTGCAGGTCGTGGGCTCGGTCTACAACGACAACGCTTTCATCTGGCGCGAAGGTCAACGCGTGCGCGACTATCTCAAGAGCGCCGGCCTGACCGAAGGCGCCGACGAAGACGCCGTCTTCGTGCTGCGCGCCGACGGCAGCATCACAGCCGACCGGCAGCGCCGCGGCTGGCTCTTCGGCGGCGGCAACGGCGTGCTCGACCTGGCACTACAGCCGGGCGACACCATCGTCGTGCCGGAGAAGGTGAACCGCGAAACCCGCTACACCGCCTTCATGCGTGGCCTGAAAGACTGGACGCAAATCATCTACCAGCTGGGTCTGGGTGCGGCAGCGATCAAGGTGCTGCAATGAGCGCGCACGAGCCCACCCCGACCGCCGCTGAGGGCAGCGATGACGAAATCAGCCTGCTCGACCTGTTCGTCGTGCTGGCCGAGCACTGGAAGCTGCTCGTCTTCGGCCCGCTGGCCGCGGGCCTCGCGGCGCTGGGTATCACGTTCGTCGTGGCCCCGATCTTCACGGCCACGGCGCGCATCCTGCCGCCGCAACAGCAGCAGTCCGCGGCGTCGATGGTCGCGCAACAGCTCGGCGCGCTGGCGGGACTTGCGGGTGCCGCGGCCGGCCTGAAAAACCCCGCCGACCAGTACGTCGCGCTGCTCAAAAGCCGCAGCGTCGCAGACCGGCTGATCGAGCGCTTCGACCTGCTGCGCGTGTATGACAAGGAATACCTGCAGGATGCCCGCAAGGCGCTCGACAACAACACCAAGATCAACGCCGGCCGCGACGGGCTGATCACGATCGACGTCGACGACGAGGATCCCAAGCGTGCGGCCGCGATCGCCAATGCCTATGTCGAAGAGCTGGGCGAGCTGATGAAGCGGCTTGCGCTCACCGAAGCGCAGCAACGCCGCGCCTTCTTCGAAAAGCAGCTCGAGCAGACGCGCGAAGGGCTCAAACGCGCGCAGCAGGCGCTCGCGGCCGTGGGCGTCAGCGAATCCGTGCTCAAGGCCGAGCCGCGCGCGGCGGCCGAAGGCGTGGCGCAACTGAAAGCGGCGGTGACCGCCAAGGAAGTTCAGCTCTCGGCGATGCGCGGCTATCTCGCCGAGACCAGCCCCGATTTTCGCCAAGCGCAGCAGGAACTGGCCGCGCTGCGCTCGCAACTGGCGCGCGCCGAACAAGCCGATACGACTGCGGCAGCCGGTAGCGCCTCGCAGGACTACATCTCGCGCTACCGCGACTTCAAGTACCAGGAAACGCTGTTCGAACTGATGGCGCGCCAGTACGAGATCGCCCGCCTTGACGAGGCGCGCGAAGGCGCGTTGATCCAGGTCGTCGACACCGCTGTGCAGCCGGAGCGCAAGAGCCGGCCGAAGCGGGCTTTGGTGGCGATCGTCACGACGCTCGCCGCAGGCCTCGCACTGGTCGTTTGGATATTTCTGCGCCGAGCCTGGCGAAACGCAGCTGCCACACCCGAAGGTGCGGCCCGCTTGGCGGCGATCCGCGGCGCTTTCGCGCGGCGTCGCGCCTGAGCGATGTGCGGGATCGCCGGCATCGTCAGCTACCGCGATGCCGCGGCAGCACCGCTCGATCGCGAAGAACTGCGGCGCATGCGCGACGCCATGGCCGCGCGCGGCCCCGACGGTGCCGGCGATTGGGTGAGCCGCGACGGTTCCGTTGCGTTCGCGCACCGACGGCTCGCCATCATCGACCTCGATGCGCGCGCCGCGCAGCCGATGATCGACCCGGACACGGGCAACGTCATCGTCTTCAACGGCGAGATCTACAACTATCGGGAGCTGAGACGCGATCTCGAGCGCGCCGGCCCGGTATTCCGCACCGAATCCGACACCGAGGTGCTGCTGCACCTGTACGCCACGCACGGCGAGCGGATGGTCGAGCGGCTGCGCGACATGTTCGCCTTCGCCATCTGGGACGGCCGCAATCAGACGCTGTTTCTCGCGCGCGATCCGCTCGGCATCAAACCGCTCTACTACGCCGACGACGGCCACACCCTGCGTTTCGCCTTCCAGGTGAAGGCGCTTGCAGCCGGCGGCGCGCTGTCCGCCGAGCCGAGCGCTGCCGGCGTGGCCGGGTTCTTCCTCTGGGGACACGTGCCGGAGCCGTGGACCTGGCTCGCAGCGGTCAAGGCGCTGCCGGCCGGTGCAACGCTCACCTTGCGGCGTGGGTTGCCGAGGCCGGATCCGCGGCTCTACTTCGACCTGCGCAATGAGATCGTGCGGGCCGAGGCGGGCGATCCTTCCGCGCGTGAGGCAGTGCAAGAAGCGCTCGCCGCGGTGGACGATTCGGTGCGGCAGCACCTGGTGGCCGACGTGCCAGTCGGCGCGTTCCTCTCCGCGGGACGAGACTCGACCCTGATCGCCACGCTCGCGGCCCGGCATCTGGCCGAACCGCTGCGCTCGATCACGCTCGGATTCGACGAGTACCGCGGCACCGGCCTGGACGAAGTGCCGGTGGCCGAGGCGGTGGCACAGCGACTTGGCGCGCGGCACGCAACCCGACGCATCCGGCGCGAGGATTTCGAAGCTGAGCGCGAGCGCATTCTTGCCGCGATGGACCAGCCGAGCATCGACGGCGTCAACACCTGGTTCGTCAGCCGCGCCGCAGCGCAGTCCGGGCTGAAAGTCGCGCTGTCGGGGCTCGGGGGCGACGAGCTTTTCGGTGGTTACCCGTCGTTCGCCCAGGTGCCACGACTGGCGCGCAGGCTGCGCTTGCTGGCTTGGGCTCCGCTGTTGGGGCGCGCGTTTCGTATCGTCAGCGCGCCCTGGATCGCTCGGCTGGCGAGTCCCAAATGGGCCGGCCTGTTCGAGAAAGGCGGCACCTTGGAGGGCGCCTCGCTGCTGCGTCGGGCGCTGATCATGCCGTGGGAGATTGCACGCCTCGTCGAGCTGGATCTCACACTGCGCGGCCTGCAGGAGCTCGCCCCGTTAGAAGACATGCGCGTGCGCGTCGCCGGTACCCGCAATCCGCAGCTTGCGGTGATGGCGCTCGAAATGAGCGGCTACATGTGCAACCAGCTTCTGCGCCACGCCGATTGGGCCGGTATGGCGCGTTCGATCGAGACACGGGTTCGAACGGACTCGCTCGCCGTGAGCGAACAGGAGGGTTGCATCCGCGACCGTGGTGTTCGGGACGCCAGGACATGAACGTTTCGCGACGCAGCGCCGCCAGTGCCATCCTCGCGCAGGCTGTCGGCAAGGGCGTCGCCGTTGTCGCGTGGACTGCGCTTATTTCATGGGCCGCCAGGCAATTGTCGGCCGCCGAGTATGGTCAGTTCATGCTGCTCGCGAATCTCGTAATGCTGGCGCTGCCGATTGGCAGCTTTGGGCAACCCCAGGTCATACTCCACCTGAACGGACGGCTGGGCACGAACGTGCGAACGCCACGGCACCACGCGGGCTTCCTGCAGTGCACTCGCCTGATGGCGCCGACGTCCATCGTTGTCGCCCTTGCGCTTGGGTTGGCGACGTTCACGACCTTGCACAACGGGCCGGCGCCGATGCTGTTGGCGCTCGCGTGCTCGGTGTGGGTCCTGGGTGCCGTCTGGCAGGCGTTCATGGCCGAGGAGGCCAAGACGGTCTCCCACTTCTGGGTCGCCGGGCTGTTCTCGAACTCCGGCGCAGCCGGAGGCGCAACGACGCTCTGCTTCGCACTCGTGGGCACGGCCGTCGTCGTCGGGTTCGCCGGCCAGGCGGCCAGCGTCCTGCTTCTCGTCACCATGCTTGCGCTGGGTTCCGCCGCATCGGCCGTCTTCCTGGTCGGCAACTACTGGAGAGACCCGGCGCGGTCTCGGGAGACGAGCACAGCGGTCAGTGATGCCCCGTGGGGTGACGCACAAGTTCGTCGCGCGGGAGTGCTCGTCACCGTCAACGTTGCACTCACCTTCGTCGTCGGGCAGAGCGACCTCTGGTGGGCCGCCCGCCTCTTCGGTGTCGAAGCCTCGGGCCAGTACGCCACCGCGAGCTACCTGGCGCGCTTCTGCTCATTGAGCGGCATCCTGATGTCTGCCGCGTTTGCAGCGCGTTTCGCGGGCATGCTGGCCGGCGGCGACCACCTGGCCCTGTCGGCGGCCGTCCGCAAGCTGGCACTCGGCGCCCTGCTCGCCGGTGCAGTGGTCGGCGCCCTATTGCTGGGTGCTCACAAGCTTGGCCTTCTCGATCTTGCATTCCGTCTGACGGACGACGAAGCGCTGCTGGCGCTGTTCTGGCTGTCGCTGGGCCATATCGTCGGCAGTCTCTTCGGATTTGGCCCAGTCATTCTGGGCGCAGCCGGAAACTTCCGTGATCTGCTGGTGATCACGGCTCTGGCCGCCGGTCTGACAACGGCTCTGGCCGGCATTGCCGCGACGTTCGGCGATCTGGCCACATTGGCCATGGCCTACGCTGCGGGCTATGTCGCCTTCACCTACACCTGTCATCGCAGGGCAGCATCGGTACATCGCGTTCGACCGTTCCGTTCGGTGCGGGTCGCGGCTGAGGAGAAGTCTGCGTGAACGGCCCTTGTGTTGTCTGCGGCGCCGCGACCGATTGGACGCGTTACTGCGTTCTGCCGGCGCGGGTCTTCGGCGTCTCGGCCGAGATAAGGCGCTGCGCCGTCTGCGACACGGGAGCGACCACGCCTGCGCCGGCTGTGGAGGTCGAATACTACGCAGGCAGCCAGTCGCACTATGTCCACCGCTACGAGACGGAGGCTCAGCGTGCGCTGTATCGAAGCTTCGCTTCGCACTTGCTCGACTTCATCGAGCACTCCGGAGCGTCGCTCTCCTCTGGCGCTCGGCTCCTGGATGTCGGCGCCGGTCGGGGATTGCTGGTCGAGCAGGCCCGCCTCCGCGGGGCCGAGGCGGCAGGCATCGAGCTGAATCGGGCCAATGTCGAGGAGGCGGCGGCCAATGGCACCCCGCTCTTTCAGTCCTGGGAAGAACTTCGCTCGGTGGCCATGGGCGGCGAGCCGTTCGACCTGCTCGTCTTCAGCGCGGTGCTCGAGCACGTGCCGGACCCGCTCGCCTTCATTGCCTCGTACCGGGCCGCGCTCAGGCCTGGTGGGCTCGTCATCGTGTCCCAGGCGGCGTACGACGGACTGCTTCCGCGCATCGCACCCTGGTTCTGGTATGGCTGGCAGCCTCGTGAGCACTTCTGGCACTTCAGCGAGCGGTCTCTGGGGCATCTGCTCCAACATGCTGGCCTGAGCATCATCGCGATGGAGCGGAACTCGCTGCACCATCCGTTCGTGCTGTCCGGTGGCCTCAAGCAGTTCCTTGGCAGGAACGTCGCCAGCGCCATCGGTCGGTTGGGCGCGAGCATGGGTCAGGGGGACCAGCTCTATGCGGCTGCCCGTCTGCCCCGGTCAGGATGAGCACCATGGCGTTCGCCTCTTCGCGTGACGAAGGCCTCGGGCGCCTGACGGCCTCGGCCGCAGCGACCCGGCCAGCGCCTGCCTGGGCCTTAGCCGTCTGCTACATCGTCTTCCCGCTCAGTAGCTACCTGGCCGAGTTGATGGGAGTCGCGCTGTGGCGCAACTGGATCGACGTGGCCTGGTTGTTGACCGGTCTCTACGCCGCGGTGGCTGGCCCGTCAGGGTATCCGCGAGGCCGCCCCAGGCTGAAGGTCGGGCCGGGTCTTGCACTGTGTGTCGTGGCGGCGGTCTGGCTCGCATGGGGGGCTCTGGCAGGCCGAGCCCCGCAGGTGACCGCAGCCATGGAAGCCAAGCCGCTCTTCTACCTGCTGATTGCCCTGCTGCTCACCCGTTCCTTCATATTGCCGTCGCCGCGGATGTTCTGCCGCTTTGGCAGCGCGCTGGCGATCATCCTGCTGGTCGAGACCATCGTCCGCTCGGCACTGGCTGGCGCGATCGTTCGTCCGGTGGGGTCTGGTGAAGTCAACTACGACGCGGCGCTGCTGTGCCTGTCGCTGGTCTTCGCGCTGAGTCGCCGCGAGTTGGCCCGGATCTACGGGCCGCTCATCTTCCTGGGTCTGCTGGCGTCCTTCTCCCGCACAAGCTTGCTGGCCGCCTGCGGTGTGCTCCTGTTCGCCAACACGGTTCCCGCCACCGTGCGGCTGCTGATGGTCGGCGCCGCTGCCGCTGCAGGCATCATGTCGTTCGCGATCCGAGACCTCGAGGTCGGTGTACTGGAAGCCATGGATCGGTATTGGATGTGGGCGGTTGGCCTTGAGTATCTGGTCAGCCATGCATGGAGTCATGCGGCCGGAGTCGTGCCGGGAGCAGCCGTGGACGTCGAGGTTCCCGGGTTCATTGCTGACCTGTGGCTTGTGCAACAGGAGAACTTGAACGTCGAAGGAATCTTCCCCTTCCACTTCCACGCGATGTGGCTGCGTCTGGCGATCAGTTGGGGCTGGGCGGTTCCCTTGCTGCTGGTCCTCTGGCTCGGCTACCAGGCCTTTCTGCGCCGCTTCCGCCCCCCCATTGCCAGGAGCTACTTCATCGTCTTCCTGGTTCTCGGTCTGACTATGGGCCTGATCTATCTCGGCAACGTCGCTGTCCCGTATCTGCTCGCACTGAACGCGCTCCTGCTTGACGCCAAGCTCAGGGGGAGGTTCGCAAGGGGCCGGTCAAGGGTCAGCCACTCGGCCAAGTATCGGCCGCCGACCCTGGCTCCCTCTCGTTGAATCGACATCATGAGCCTTTACGAGAAGTTCCAGACCAAGTTGAAGCGCGAGGGGATTGCGCCGGCCCTGCAGGCCGCACTACGTTGGATGGCCCGACGTGTGCGCATTCCCTATGACGTCCAGCCGTACGAATACGTCCAGAGGTTAACTGAGCGCAGCGTTCATCGCTTTCTTCGAAGCCGGCGAGAGGACATCCGACTCATTATCATAGTCGGCGCGCACTTGGGACACGAGGTGAAGTCGATGCGCCGGCGCTTTCCGAAGGCCGAATTCAAGCTCTTCGAGGCCAGCCCGCGCTACGTCGAGGCGCTGCGCGGGCGCTTCGGATCGGATGGCAAGGTCCAGATCTTCGACTGCGCAGTGTCCGACACAAACTGCGAGCTGACTTTCTACGAGACCAATCTTGCGGGTTCGGGCTCGCTGCTGAAGGTCGGCGAACTGGCGGCGCAGAGCTACGGAATGAAGCAGACCGAGACCTACAAGGTCCAGGCGAGGCGACTCGACGACCATGCCGCCGAGAACCAGTACGCGGACGGTCCCATCGACTGCCTCTGGATCGACGTGCAGGGCGCCGAAATGGGAGTGCTGCGCTCGACGGGAGAGCTGCTTACCAAGGTGAGGTCGGTCTTCGTCGAGGTGTCCGCCTACAAGCCGCTCTACGACGGCGGTGCGACGCTAGCGGACATCACAGGCTTCCTGGGGCCGCGTGGCTTTGTCCTCGTGGGCCTGGGCACGGACCCATCGAACGGCACTGGAAATGCCCTGTTCGTGCGACCTGCTGGTTCGGCAGTTGCGAGCGGGGCGCAGGAGGCCTAGTTCCTCTCCGGTAGGCATTAATGCACGAGCCGATCACCGCCCTCATTCTCACTTTCAACGAGGAGAAACACATCGACCGATGTTTGCGCAGTCTCTCAGGCGTCGTATCGCAGGTCGTTGTGATCGACTCCGGCTCGACCGATCGAACGGTGGAGATCTGTCGCGAGCATGGCGTAGAGGTTTACACAAATCCGTGGAAGAACTACTCCAGTCAGTTCAACTGGGGCCTCGATCACTGCGACATCCGCGGCGCCTGGTGCCTGCGCATCGATGCCGACGAGTACCTGTCGGAGCCCCTGCGCGGCGCGCTGCGGGATCGCGTCGCCGCTGGCCTCGTGCCCGATGCTGTGACAGGGTTATACGTGCACCGGGTCATGGTCTTTATGGGGCGTGCGATCCGGTGGGGCGGCTGTGGTGGCTTGTACATGCTCCGGCTCTTTCGTACTGGGCGCGGCCGCTGCGAGGAGCGCTGGATGGACGAGCATATCGTGCTCGATGGCGGAGCCACTGGTCGTCTGCCCGGCGAACTTATCGACCAAAACCTGAATAACATCGGCTGGTGGGTTGCCAAGCACAACGGCTACGCAACGCGCGAGGCGATTGACTTGCTCAACCTTAAGTATCGCTTCGATACCTGCTCGGCCCATAACGCTATCGGTGGGCACTCGCAAGCCGCGCGTAAGCGCTGGTTCAAAGAGCGGGTCTATGCTCACTTGTGGCCAGGGCTGCGGGCAAGCCTGTACTTCCTGTTTCGTTATTTCGGGCTGCTCGGATTTCTGGATGGCTATCCCGGCTTTGTCTTTCACTTCATGCAGGGGTTCTGGTATAGGTTCCTTGTGGACCTGAAGGTCGGCGAACTTGAACGCCGGGCGAAGCGTACTGGGGTACCGATCGAGGAAGTAGTCATGATCGAGTATGGCATAAGGCTGTGTCGGTCCACTGACAGCCCATGCCGATGAAGTACAAATGAAATCGATCTCACACCATTTTCACTCATCGGCGGCTGCAGGTCGGAGCGCGCGCCTTTTTGAAGCATGAAGATCTCCGTTGTCACCGCGTGCTACAACTGCGCCGCCACAATCGCCGATGCCCTGGCTTCGGTTGCCGCGCAGACTCATCCGGCAGTCGAGCACGTGGTGGTGGATGGAGCGAGCAGCGACGGCACGTGGGACGTCGTGCGGACGTGGAAGGCCTCGCGGCTCGTTGCCTGCAGCGAGCGCGATCGGGGCATCTACGATGCGTTGAACAAAGGGATCGCACGCAGCACCGGCGACGTGATCGGGTTCCTGCACGCCGATGACGTGTTTGCCGGGCCCGACGTCTTGGCCTGGGTTGCGGAGGCTTTCGCGGATCCCGAGGTGGACGCGGTCTACGGTGACCTGCAATACGTGCGGCGCGAAGATCCGGCGCGTGTGGTCAGGTACTGGCGTTCGGGGCCGTTTGACACGGGCTTGCTGGAGCGGGGTTGGATGCCGCCGCATCCGACGCTCTATGTGCGCCGCGCCCTGTACGAACGCTTGGGCGGTTACGACGTAACCTATCGCATCGCAGCCGACTACGAATTCATCCTGCGCCTGTTTCGCACGCCAGGATTGCGTGCGGCCTACATCCCGCGTGTGATGGTCAAGATGAGGACAGGCGGTGCCAGCAACCGTTCCCTGCGCAACATCGCCCGCAAGTCGGCGGAAGACCTGCGGGCGCTGCGCAAACATCGGATTGGCGGGGTGCACACCTTGGTATGGAAGAACGTCAGCAAATTGCGCCAGTTCTTTTGAAGCCACGGGGCGGGCAGCGACGCCGAGCGAAGGCGCCAGCTCCGAGCGACGTCAGCTTGGCAACCTGACAGCGACACCGGAACACGACCGATGGATGGCAAGAAGGCATTGATCACGGGCATCACCGGCCAGGACGGCGCGTACCTGGCCGAGTTCCTGCTGAAGAAGGGCTACGAGGTGCACGGCATCAAGCGCCGCACGTCGCTGTTCAACACGGACCGCATCGATCATCTGTACGAGGACCCGCACGTCGAGAACCGTCACTTCATCCTGCACTACGGCGACATGACGGACTCGCTGTCGCTGCTGCGGGTGATCCAGAAAGTGCGGCCCGACGAGATCTACAACCTGGCGGCGCAAAGCCACGTGGCCGTGAGCTTCGAGGAGCCGGAGTTCACGGCGAACGCCGATGCGCTGGGCGCCCTGCGCGTGCTGGAGGCGATCCGCATTCTCGGCCTCGAGAAGAAGACACGCTTCTATCAGGCGTCCACTTCCGAGCTGTACGGCCTGGTGCAGGAGACGCCGCAGAAGGAGACCACGCCGTTTTATCCGCGCTCACCGTATGCGGCGGCCAAGCTGTACGCGTACTGGATCACGGTCAACTACCGCGAGGCCTACGGCATCTATGCGTGCAACGGCATACTTTTTAACCACGAATCACCCGTGCGCGGGGAGACCTTCGTCACGCGCAAGATCACGCGCGCGCTCGCCCGGATCAGGCTCGGGTTGCAGGACTGCCTGTATCTGGGCAACGTCGATGCGAAGCGCGACTGGGGTCATGCGCACGACTTCGTCGAGGCGATGTGGTTGATGCTGCAGCAGCCTGCGCCTGAAGACTTCGTGATCGCCACGGGTGTGCAGAGGAGCGTGCGCGATTTCGTCCAGGCCGCCGCCGCCGAGCTGGGCATGAGCCTGCGCTGGGCAGGGAGCGGCGTGAACGAGCATGCGCTGGACGAGAAGGGCCGGCGCGTCGTCGCGGTGGATCCGCGGTACTTCCGTCCGACGGAGGTGGAAACGCTGCTCGGCGATGCGAGCAAGGCGCGCGCGAAGCTCGGCTGGGTGCCGAAGATCGGCTTCGATGAGCTGGTCGCGGAGATGGTGCGCGAGGACCTGAAAAGCGCGGAGCGCGACGAACTGGTCAAGCGGCACGGGTATCGGCCGTTCGATTTTCACGAGTAGCCGCGCACATCGACAGCCTGGGTGGCGCGGATTCGCGACCGTGGCTGCGCGATAATGCAGCCATCGCCGGCGACGGAGTCCGAGGTGCAGTGATGAGCGCGATCAATGACGACTTGTTCGAAAAAATCAAGCAACTGCCACCGCAGCGACGGGCCGAGGTCGAGGATTTCGTCGTGTTCTTGTTGACCCAGGAGGAGCGACGGCTGAAGCAGGCGGTCACCAAGGCGAGCGAACCGGTTTTCGCAGAAGTCTGGGACAACGACGAAGACGCTGCGTACGACCGACTGTAGTGTCTGCCGACGGGAGCTGGCACTGCGATGCAGTATGAATTCGGTGATGTGATTCTTGTCCCGTTTACCTTCACGGACCGATCGACCACGAAGCAGCGTCCGGCGGTCATCGCCTCCGGCGGGCGCTACAACGTCCAGCGACCGGACGTCGTCCTCCTGGCGATCACCAGCCGCATCCGGCAACCGCTCGCTTTCGCGGAGGCGCTCGTCGTGGATTGGCAGGCGGCCGGATTGATCAAGCCGTCGGTGCTCAAGCCATTGCTGGCTCCCGTGGAACAACGGCTGATCATCAAAGTGCTCGGCAAGCTCTCGGTCGGCGATGTTGCAACGCGGCGGTCATTGATCCAAACGATCGTCGGATAGCGCTTACCGGCTCGACATTGTTCGGCATGCAGACGTCGACCAGGATCTTCGTTGCCGGCCACCGCGGTCTCGCGGGCAGCGCGGTGCTGCGCGAGCTGCAGCGGCAGGGCTACGCGAACCTGCTGTTGCGCACGCACGCCGAGCTGGACCTGGAGGACGAGGCGGCCACGCGCCGCTTCTTTGCGGCCGAGCGCCCGCAGGTCGTGTTCCTGTGTGCCGCCAAGGTCGGCGGCATTCTGGCCAACGACACTTATCCGGCCGACTTCCTGATGCGCAATCTGCTGATCGAGGCCAACGTCATCCGCGCCGCGCACGAGGCGGGCGTTGAGCGACTGATCTTTCTCGGCAGCTCTTGCATCTATCCGCGCGACTGCCCGCAGCCGATCAAAGAGGAGTATCTGCTGACGGGCCCGTTGGAGCCGACCAATCGCCCGTATGCGCTGGCAAAGATTGCGGGCGTGGAGATGTGCTGGGCGTACAACCGGCAGCACGCAACGCGCTATCTGGCCGCCATGCCGACGAATCTATACGGGCCCGGGGACAACTACGACCTCGCGAACTCGCACGTCCTGCCGGCGCTGATCCGCAAGATGCACGAGGCGAAGGTCGCCGGCAACGCGGAGGTCACGCTCTGGGGCAGCGGCAAGCCCCGCAGGGAATTCCTGCACGCGGATGATCTGGCGCGCGCGCTTGTGTTTCTGGCGGGTCTCGGCGAGCAGCGCTTCGATTCGCTGGTCGACCCGAAGATCTGCCCCCTGATCAACATCGGTACCGGAGAGGACCTGACGATTCGCGAACTTGCCGAGCTGATCGCGCAGGTCGTCGGGTTCCGCGGGCGGTTTGTCTACGACGCAAGCAGGCCCGACGGGACGCCCCGCAAGTTACTCGACGTCAGCCGCCTGCGTGCGCTCGGATGGGCTCCGCAGATTGCGCTGCGCGACGGCATTGCCAACGCGTACGCCGATTTTCTGGAGCGATCGAAGCGCTTGGGCTCGGCGGAAGCCTAAAGCGCCGACGCGGCAGATCAGAGGCACACTGCGGCTCATCCGCGAGTGGCCGGCGATATCCCGGCCGTCGTTGCAACTTTCGGCGGCGGCGTGAGCCATCTTACGCGGCCTTCTTCGATTCCTTGGTGGCCGGGGTGCGATCACGTCCGAGCGCGACGCGCAGGATCCACAGCTCCTCGTAGCCGAGGATCTTGCGGAACGACTTCTCAGCCTCGAGGAAGCCCGCAGCCGTCCAGCGAAGGGCCATGTCCTGATCACGCCAGCGCTTGATGCGCTGCGTCGTGCTGCGCACGATGCCGTTGGGTTTCTCGATGATGTTGGTCGTCGTCAGGCAGCGCATGAGCGTGGGCGGCAGTCCCAGCCGGTTGACGGTGAACATCTCCTCGATGCCTTCGAGCAGCGAGGCCGCAGCATCGGCGTACTCGGCCTGCAGCCACTTGGCCTGCTGGCGAAGCTTGTCCATGCCGGCCTTGGCTTCGAGCTTGAACGCCGCGTTCATCACCGCCTTGGTCTGCGCGCGCTGCTCCTTGGGCAGCCGCTCCAGCACGTTTCTGAGCTTGTGCGTACGGCAGCGCTGGACCTGGCCCCGATCGCCGAAGATCTCATCGACGGCCGAGCGCAGCGCCTTGGACCCGTCGATGACGAACAGGTACTTCAGCTGCGGGTCCAGGCCGCGCTCGACCATGCCCCCCAGCAGGTCCTTGACCACCGGCGCGTTCTCGCTCGAGCCTGCGGCCAGGCCGAGCAGGTGCTTGTCGCCGGCCTCGTCCACGCCGATGGCGCCCACCACGTGGTGCGCATCCACGACGATGCCGTCGATGTAGATCGCCAGCAGCTTCAAGTCCTTCAGACTGCGCTCGTTGAGCGCACGCAGCTGCTCGGTGCTGGCCTCGACCATGCGCCGCGACACCGCGCTGTTGGACACGCCCACCGTGCCCGCCACCGCGGGCAGCACCGATTCGTACCGGCGCGCGCACACGCTGGCCACGAGGATGTCGCGCACCCGCGCGGCCATGCGCGCGTCGCCCGTCAGGCGCTCATACGCGGGCACGGCCACCTCCTTCAAGGTGGCCTTGCTGCGCAGCCGCGGACGCGTGACCTGCAGCTTGCGCTCGGCCAGCGGCACCTGGCCGCGCTGCGTGCCGTGCCACAGCACGTCGCCGCCGGCGCGCCCGCGCAGCTTCGCACCGGCGAGTTCCTGCGCCGACAGCACCAGCAGCTGCTCGATGAGCCCGCGCGCGGCCTCGTTCATCAGCTCGTCGATGCTGGCCTGGGCCTTGTCCAGCAGCTGCAGCATCGGCAGCAGCGCCTGGCCGTTGCCGGCCAGCCAGTGCCGCACCGCAGCTCGGTCGTTGCGGTGCGCGATCTTCAAGGCCGGCTTCTTGCCAGCTGCTTTGGCCTTACAGTCCTTCATGGCGGTTTCCCTGTGGGTTGCGGGTTTGAGGTTCAGCAAGCTCGATTCTCGCGAGCTCACTGCGGAAACCGCCGCCTTCAAGTTCCAACTACGTTTGGGACATCGCCCACGATGTAGCGCGCGAACACGTCGATGATGAAGGCGACGTACACGAAGCCCTGCCAGGTCGAGACGTAGGTGAAGTCCGCCACCCACAGCT
>NZ_QOAZ01000014.1 GCF_003574675.1 Azohydromonas sediminis | reverse complement strand
CAAGATCGCACCGCAGTGGGTCGGTCTGGGCACAGGTGCGCCCGCAGCGGCCCTGGCGGCCGCGTAAGGGGTGCGGAAGATGAGAAATCGACCCGAATCAAGCGCTGCGAAGCGCGCACGAGCCCGTCGCAGCGACATCACCCGCGCAGCAGCGCCGCGTGACGTTCGTTCCTCTGGCCCTGACGCCAACCCGACGGGCGTCTGCGGCGATCAATTGCCTCTCAGCCTCTGAGGCCGCGGCGCGCGACCCGACCTCAGGCGCCGGCCGCGGGGCGCACCGCGGTCCAGTAGCCCGGGTCGCCGTAGGTGTGCTTGAGGAAGTCGATCCACAGCCGCACGCGCAGCGGCAGGTGCTTGCGCTGCGGGAACACGGCGTAGATGCCGTTGGGCGGCGCGGCGAAGTCGTCGAGCACGCTGACGAGCGTGCCGGCGGCGATCTCGTGCTCGACTTCCCACGTGCTGCGCCACGCGATGCCCAGCCCCTGCACGCACCAGTCGTGCAGCACCTGGCCGTCGCTGCAGTCGAGCCGCCCGTGCGGGCGCAGGTGCGTGACCTGACCGTCGATCGTGAACGCCCAGCCGCGCGTCTGGCTGGCGTCCGACGACAGCGTCAGGCACTCGTGCTTGTGCAGGTCGCTCGGATGCTGCGGCACGCCGGCGCGCTGCAGGTACGCCGGTGTGGCGACGCACAGCCGGCGGTTGTCGGCCAGGCGCACGCTGACGAGGCTCGAGTCGGGCAGGTCGCCGACGCGCACCGCGCAGTCGACCCCCTCGTTGACGATGTCGACGATGCGGTCGCTGAGGTTCAGCGACAGGTGCACGTCGGGGTGCTGCGCGAGAAAGCGCGGCACGAGCGGCGCGACGTGCCGCCGCCCGAAGCCGGCCGGCGCCGTCACGCGCAGGTAGCCGCTGGCCTTGACGCCGCCGGCACTGACGCTGGCCTCGGCGTTGGCCAGGTCGGCGAGGATGCGCTGGCAATCCTCGAGGTACGCGCTGCCCTCGTGCGTCAGCGTGATGCGCCGCGTCGTGCGCACGAGCAGCTTGACGCCCAGCCGCTCCTCGAGCGCGTCGATACGCCGCCCGATCACCGCCGGCGCGACGCCCTCGGCGTGCGCCGCGGCCGTCAAACTGCCCTTGGTGGCCACGCCGACGAACGACTCGATCTGTTTCAGCCGGTCCATGTGCGAAGAATACCTTCGCCAGCCGATTAAACCAAGCCCGAATCGCGCGCGATAAGCGCCACGCAGGTTTGCAATCGCGCCTGCCCGCGCGCTGCGCCGCACGCCACCAACGGCGGCTGCGAGCATGACCGATCGCATCAGCACACGCCGAGCCCAACGCGCGGCGCTCGCGATTCATGCGCCAAACGCAAAGATCCAGCGCCGATCCCGGATTCAATGACTAACGAAGTTGCCAATACAGTCGCACCGATGACTTCGCCCGCCAGCCCGCGCGCCGTGCTGTTCGACGCCTACGGCACCCTGTTCGACGTCTACAGCGTCGCGCTGTTGGCCGAGCAGCTGTTTCCCGGTCGCGGCGACGCGCTGGCCGCGATGTGGCGCGACAAGCAGATCGAATACACCCGGCTGGTCTCGATGAGCGGGCGCTACCGGCCGTTCTGGGACCTCACGCGCGCCGGCCTGCGCTTCGCGGCGCAGCGGCTGGGCCTGACGCTGTCGCGCGACGCCGAAGACCGGCTGATGAACCAGTACCGCCACCTGAGCGCGTTCCCCGAGAACCTCGACGTGCTGCGCACGCTCGCCGCGCAGGGGGTGCGCAGCGGCGTGCTGTCCAACGGCGACCCCGAGATGCTCGCGGTGGCCGTCAAGAGCGCCGGCTTCGCCGACCTGCTCGACCCGGTGCTGTCGGTGCACGCGACACAGCGCTACAAGACCGACCCCGCGGCCTACGCGCTCGGGCCGCAGGCGCTCGGGCTGCCGGCGCGGCAGATCCTGTTCGTCTCGAGCAACGGCTGGGACGCGATCGGCGCGACCTGGTACGGCTACACGACGCTGTGGGTCAACCGCGGCGGACAGCCGCTCGAAGCCCTCGACACCGAGCCGACGCGCATCGGCACCACACTGCGCGACGTGCTCGACTTCTTCCCTTCCTCAGACGCCCGCCCCGCGCGGAAATGGAGTCCACGATGACCGCACGCACGACCCGCCACCGCCTGCAGGTGGCCACCGTTCTGGCCCGCTTCATCGACGAGGAGGTGCTGCCCGACACCGGCGTCGACGCGGCGGCGTTCTGGGCCGGCTTCGACGCGCTCGCGCACGACCTGGCGCCGAAGAACCGCGCGCTGCTCGCCGAGCGCGACCGCCTGCAGGCCGAGCTCGACGCCTGGCACCAGGCCCACCCGGGGCCGATCAGCGACATGCCGGCCTACCGCGCGTTCCTCAAGCGCATCGGCTACCTCGTCGACGCGCCGGCCGAGGTGCAGTGCACGACCGCCAACGTCGACGACGAAGTCGCCAAACTCGCCGGCCCGCAGCTGGTGGTGCCGATCACCAACGCGCGCTACGCGCTCAACGCGACCAATGCGCGCTGGGGCTCGCTGTACGACGCGCTCTACGGCACCGACGTGATCCCCGAGGCCGGCGGCGCCGAGAAGGGCACCGGCTACAACCCGGTGCGCGGGCAGAAGGTCATCGACTACGCGCGCGGCGAGCTCGACCAGGCTGCCGCGCTGGCCACCGGCTCGCACCGCGACGCCACCGGCTACCGCGTCGCTGGCGGCCAGCTCGCCGTCACGCTGAAGGACGGCACCGTCACCGGCCTGGCGGACCCCGCCGCCTTCGTCGGCTTCCAGGGCGACGCGGCGGCACCGTCGTCGGTGCTGCTGCGCCACCACGGGCTGCACCTGGACATCCGCATCGACCGCGGCCACCCGATCGGCAAGACCGACCCCGCCGGCATCGCCGACGTCATCGTCGAGGCGGCGGTGTCGACGATCCTCGACCTCGAGGACTCGGTGGCCGTCGTCGACGCCGACGACAAGGTGCTCGCGTACCGCAACTGGCTCGGCATCCTGCGCGGCACGCTGACCGAGGAAGTCACCAAGGGTGGCAAGACGTTCACGCGCCGCCTCGAAGCCGACCGCGTCTACACCGGCGCCGACGGCAAGCCGCTCGTGCTGCACGGACGCTCGCTGCTGTTCGTGCGCAACGTCGGCCACCTGATGACCAACCCGGCGATCCTGCTCGGCGACGGCAGCGAGATCCCCGAGGGCATCATGGACGCCGTCGTCACGACCGCGATCGCGCTGCACGACCTCAAGCGCCTGGGCACTGCCGGCCTGCACAACACGCGCACCGGCAGCGTCTACATCGTCAAGCCGAAGATGCACGGCCCCGCCGAGGTCGCGTTCTCGGTCGAGCTTTTCGGCCGCGTCGAGACGCTGCTGGGGCTGGCGCCGAACACCGTCAAGCTCGGCATCATGGACGAGGAGCGGCGCACCAGCGTGAACCTGCGCGCCTGCATCGCCGCGGCGGCGCAGCGCGTGGCGTTCATCAACACCGGCTTCCTCGACCGCACCGGCGACGAGATCCACACCGCGATGCTGGCCGGCCCGATGGTGCGCAAGCCGCGCATGAAGAACGCCAACTGGCTGCGCGCCTACGAGTTCAACAACGTGCAGATCGGGCTGGCGTGCGGGCTGCGCGGGCGCGCGCAGATCGGCAAGGGCATGTGGGCGATGCCCGACATGATGGCCGACATGATGAAGGAGAAGATCGCCCACCCGCAGTCGGGCGCCAACACGGCGTGGGTGCCGAGCCCGACGGCGGCGACGCTGCACGCGCTGCACTACCACCAGGTCGACGTCGCCGCGCTGCAAAAGAGCATGGAAGAGTTCGCGCGCGGCCCGAAGGCGCCGATGGTCGAAGACAAGCTGCTCGACGCGATCCTGCAGGTGCCGGTGGCGCTGATCCCGTTCTGGACGCCGGCCGAGGTGCAGCAGGAGCTGGACAACAACGTGCAGGGCATCCTCGGCTACGTCGTGCGCTGGATCGACCAGGGCGTGGGCTGCTCGAAGGTGCCCGACATCCACAACGTCGGCCTGATGGAAGACCGCGCGACGCTGCGCATCAGCAGCCAGCACATCGCCAACTGGCTGCTGCACGGCATCGTGACGCCCGAGCAGGTGCACGCGACGTTCCGCCGCATGGCCGCCGTCGTCGACCAGCAGAACGCCGGCGACCCGCTGTACCGTCCGATGGCCGGCCACTGGGACGACAGCTTCGCGTACCGTGCCGCGCTCGACCTCGTCTTCAAGGGCAAGGAGCAGCCCAACGGCTACACCGAGCCGCTGCTGCACGCCTGGCGGCTCAAGGCGAAGGCGGCGATGGCGGCCTGATGCCGCAGCGCTGGAGCGCCGCGCTCGGCGCGTGGCTCGACCGCGTGCCGCTGGCGCTGCTCGTCGCGCTGGCGGCGTGGCTGGCCGTCGCACCCGTCGTGCCCGAGCCGCACCTGTGGCAGAAGCTCAAGATGCTCGCGGCGGGCACGCTGACGCGCCCGCTCGACATCTTCGACCTCGTGTTCCACGCGGCGCCGATCGCGCTGCTCGCGTGGCGGCTGGTGCGGCAGCTGCGCGGCCGCGGCGGCTCGGCGCCGCGTTGACGCGGGCGCACGCCCTTCAACGCGGCAGCAGGTGCGGCTGCAGCCGCGCCGCCAGCGCACGCAGCCGCTCGATGCCGGGTTCCTTGCGCGGCCACACGAGGCCGACGCCGTCGTTGTCGAACCGCGGCAGCACGTGCAGGTGCAGGTGCGGCACCGTCTGCCAGCCCGCGGGCCGGTTGGCCTGCAGGACGGTCACGCCATCGGGCGCGAACGCCGCCTGCACCGCCAGCGCGACGCGGCGCGCCGCGCGCATCAGCGCCGCCGCCTCGTCGTCGGTGGCGTCCATCAGCGTCTCGCAGGCGCGCTTCGTCGCGACGATGACGTGGCCGTCGTTGACCTGGCCGGCGTCCATGAACGCGAACACGAGTTCGTCCTCGTAGACCTTGGCGCACGGCAGTTCGCCGGCGAGCAGGCGTTCGAACACGGTGGGCATGATCGTCTCCCCGGTTGGCGGCCGTCGCCGGCCTCAATCGCGCGCGCTCGGCGCCATCGCCGCGCGCCGGCGCAGGCGGCGACGGCGTTGCCAGCGCACCTTCATCGCGAGCACGAAGCTCGCCGCGGCGTAGGTCAGCAGCCCGACCGTCGTGGCCATCAGCGCCATGCCCAGCAGCAGCGGCTTGCCCAGCGCCGTGATGCCGTCCCACGCCCGCGCGAACCACCCGCGGCCGTCGTCCGCCACCGGCCGCGGCTCGTTGACGGGCGGCGGGCCCTGGACGGCCGCCTCCTCGCCGAGCACCGCCTTGCCGAGCCGCCATGCGGCGTAGTACAGCGGGCCGTAGGTGGCCGGGTTGCTGACCAGCGTGCTCGCCGCGGCGGTGGGCACGTTGGCGCGCAGCACGACCGCCGCGCCGACCGACAGCGGGATCTGCGCGATCGGGATCAGCAACCCGAAGAACACGCCGATCGCCATGCCCAGCGCGACGCCGCGCCGGCTCATGTGCCACAGCCGCGGGTGGTGCAGCGCCGGGCCGATCCAGCGCAGCCAGCGGTTCTCGCGCATCGACTCCTGGGTCGGCAGCCAGCGCTTGAGGCGGTCGTTCATTCGGCGTGGTGGGAGTCCGCGGCAATGTCGGCGTCGAGGCGCACCGCCTTGACGGCCTGCTGCAGCGCACGGCGCAGCGCACTGGCGGCGCGCAGGCGGGCGTCCATCGCGGACAAGGGCAGGCGCCCGTCGGCACCGGCAGCCAGCAGCGCGGCCTTGAGCGACTGGTACGCATTTTCCGTCGCCTCGAGCAGCCGGTCGATCGCCGGGGTCACCACCGGTTCCTGCGCACCGGCCTCGTCGGGCACGGCCAACGCGTAGAGCAGCGCCGACGCGTGATGGCGGAAGTCGGCGTCGGCCGCCGCGGCGGCGTCGGGCAGCGCTGCCGCCGCGGCGTCGGCCTGCGCAGTGGCCGCCTCGAACGCCAGTTCGGCGCAGGTCTCGTGATAGCGCTCGACGCGCAGGATGCGCGGCAGCCGCTCGCTGCTGTCGGCGTTCATCGCGCCGCGGTGCAGCCGCTCGACGAAGCGCTCGATCGCACGCGCGAGCGCCGCGTGCAGCGCGCGGTCGCGCTCCAGCACCGCCGGTGCCGCGCCGCCGACGGCGCCGCGCGCCAGGCGCACGGCGATCACCCCGGCACGGCGGACCTCGCGGCGCAGCGCGTCCAGCGCGATGACCGGCACCTGCAGCGCGTTGTCGTCGAGGTAGCGCGGGCGCGCCTCGTCTTCCTCGATCGTGCGAAAGCGCGCCAGCAGCCACCGCGTCAGCACGCCGGCCAGCGGCCACATCAGCAGCACGCCCAGCACGTTGAAGATCGAGTGGAACAGTGCCAGCTTGGCCGCCGGGTCGCGATCCAGGCCCAGCGCCTCGCGCGCCCAGCCGATGGCCGCCACCAGCCACGGCAGCAGCGCGAGCGCGACCGCCGCCGTCAGCACGTTGAACAGCACGTGGGCCGCGGCGGCGCGCTTGGCGTTCGGCGTCGCGCCGACCGAGGCCAGCAGCGCGGTGACGGTGGTGCCGATGTTGGCGCCGATCACGACGGCGGCGGCGCCCTGCACGTCGATCAGCCCGCTTTGCGCCGCGGTCAGCGCCATCGCCATCGATGCCGCCGACGCCTGCATCACGACGGTCAGCGCGGCGCCGATCGCCACCAGCGCGAGGACGCCCCACAGGCCCTCGCCCGCGGGCAGCCGCACGTCGTCGGCGAAGCCGAGGAACGCCTGCTGCAGCAGCCCGATGCCGAGGAACAGCACGCCGAACCCGGCCACCGCCTGCCCGGTGGCCGCCAGCGACGGCGCACGTCCGAACAACTTAAGCAGCGCACCCAGTCCGACCAGCGGCAGCGCGAAGGCGTCGACCTTGACGCGCAGCCCGACCAGCGCAACGAGCCAGCCGGTGAACGTCGTGCCGACGTTGCTGCCGAACAGCACCCACAGCGCCTGCGACAGGCTCAGCAGGCCCGCGTTGACGAAGCCGATCGCCGCCACCGTGACCGCGCTCGACGACTGCACCGCCGCGGTGATCAGCGCGCCCGACGCCAGCCCGTGCAGCCGCGTGCGCGTCGAGCGCGCGAGGATCTGCTCGAGCGCCGGGCCGGCGGCCAGCTTCAGGCCGTCGGTCATCATCGCCATGCCGAGCAGGAACAGGCCGACGCCGCCCAGCAGGGGGCCCAGCCGCGCCGCGACGTCGAGCACGCTCATGCGGCAAGTATCGGCGCCGCGTCGGCGCCGGGCGCCGAGCACGGGCTGCGGCCCGGCGCACGCGCCGGCCGCCGCACGGGAATGTTCAGGTCGGCGTCGGCGTGCCGGCCATGCGGTCGTACTTCAGGAAGTACTGGCGCGCGAGCGCGACGAGCTGGCCGTCGCTCGGGTGGTCGACCGTCTCGTAGCCGACGATGTGCTTGGCGGTCTGCGGGCGGTGCTTCTCGACGTAGTGGCGGAAGTCGGCCATCGCGGTGCGCCCGCCGACGACGAGCACCTCGGCGATGCCGGCCAGCGCGTCGCAGACCTCGCCGAAGAACTCGTGCTCGGTGCGCACCTTGCTGCCGTGGTGGCGCGTCGGATGGCTGTGCGCCTTGAGCTTTTGTGACTCGACGTGGTCGGGGTCGAACTGCAGCACCTGGGCGGTCTCGTGGTCGATGCGCAGGACGGCGTGGAACAGGGCCATGGGGGTCTTTCGGGTTCGGTGGGTCGCGGGATGGGGGCGCCGCGGCGGTCGACGCCGCGGCCGGGGTTCAGGGCGCGCGGCGCGCGGCGGTGCGCTCGCGTGCGGTTTCGCAGTCGATGCAGCGCAGGGCCCACGGCTCGGCCTTCAGCCGGTCGAACGGGATGTCGATGCCGCAGTCGACACAGCGGCCGTAGTCGCCGCGCTCGAGGCGCTGCAGCGCGGCCGTCACGCGTTCGAGCTCGACCTGCTCCTGGTTCGTCAGCGCAGCGGCGATGTCGCGCTCGGGCAGTCGCTGCGGCGCGTCGTCGCCGTCTTGCGTGAGCACGTCGTGCGCGCGTTCGGCGCGCGTCTGGCCGTGCAGGTGCTCGGCGAGCTGGCGCTCGAGCTCTTGCCGGCGCGCCGTCAGCTCGGCCTCGAGTTGGGCACGCTGGCCCGGGGTCAGGGTGATCGTCATCGCGTCGGGCTCCTCACGGCAGCGCATGTTGGCAGCGGCGACGGTCCCGCGTGTTGACGTCGGTCAAGTGCCGCGGCCGCGTTCCTACAATCGGACCCTGCGTCCGATGACCCCCGACGACTTGCCCACCCGCTGCGACGTGCTCGTCGTCGGCGCCGGCCCGGCCGGCAGCGCGTGCGCGCAGGCGCTGGCGCGCGACGGCGTCGGCGTGCTGCTCGTCGACCAGCACCGCTTCCCGCGCGACAAGGTCTGCGGCGACGGTCTGATTCCCGACGCGCACGCGGCGCTGCGCCGCCTCGGGGTGCACGACGAGGTGATGGACCGCGCGCAGCGCGCGACGCACGTGGCCTGCATCGCGCCGCGCGGCGGCCGCGTCGAGGTGCCGGGCACGCTGGCGGTGCTGCCGCGGCGCGAACTCGATCACCTGCTGGCGCAGGCGGCCACGCGCGCCGGCGCGATGCTGGCGGCGCCATGGCGGTTCGAAGCCCCGCTGCTCGACGGTGGGCGCGTCGTCGGCGCGCGGCTGCGCGCGGGCGAGCGCCTGAACGAAGTGTACGCGCGCTGGGTCGTGCTCGCCACCGGTGCCGTGCCGCAGGCGCTGATCGCCGCCGGGCTGTGCCGGCGGCGCACGCCCAGCGCGGTGGCGTTGCGCGGCTACGTGCGCCACGACGGGCTGGCCGGGCGGCTGCGTGCGCTCGAAGTCGTCTGGCACCGGCGGCTGGCGCGCGGCTACGGCTGGATCTTCCCGGGGCCGGGCGGCGTGTTCAACGTCGGCGTCGGCCTGACGCACAGCCACGCCGCCGGCGCCGACGGCCGCGCGACGATGGCCGACGTCAACCTGCGCGCGATGTTCACCGCGTTCGCCGAGGTCCATGCGCCGGCGCGCGAGCTGCTGGCCGAAGGCACCTGGCTCGGCGACCTCAAGGGCGCGCCGCTGCGGTGCTCGCTCGACGGCGCGGCGTGGAGCCGGCCCGGGCTGCTCGTGGCCGGCGAGGCCGCCGGCAGCACGTACGCGTTCACCGGCGAAGGCATCGGCAAGGCGCTCGAGACCGGGCTGCTCGCCGCGCACGCGATCGTGCGCGCACGGCGCGAGGGCCTCGACGACGCCGCCGCGCGCGCCGGCTACGAGCGCTCGCTCGCGGCACTCAAGCCGCGCTACGACCTCTACGAGCGCGCCAACCGCGTCAACCACCACCCCTGGCTCGCCGACCTCGTGATCTGGCGTGCGCGGCGCACGCCGGCGCTCGTGCGCCGCATGGCCGGCGTGCTCGACGAGACCGCCGACCCGAGCCAGATGGCGTCGGTCCGCGGCGTCGCGAAGCTGCTGCTGCCGATGCGCTGAAGGCTTCGCGCCGCCCGACGCACATCGACGCCTGCCGCTCGCTGTGGGGGCGGACCTAGTGCCTCAGCTCGCGCCGCAGGATCTTGCCGACGTTGCTCTTCGGCAGCTCGTCGCGGAACTCGATGTGCTTCGGCCGCTTGTAGGCGGTGAAGTTGTCGCGGCAGTAGCGCGCGACGTCGTCCTCGGTCAGCGTCGGGTCGCGCCTGACGACGAACAGCTTGACCGCCTCGCCCGACTTCTCGTCGGGCACGCCGACCGCGGCGCACTCGAGCACGCCGGGCATCAGGCTGACGACCTGCTCGATCTCGTTCGGGTAGACGTTGAAGCCCGACACGAGGATCATGTCCTTCTTGCGGTCGACGATGCGGATGTAGCCGTGCTCGTCCATCACGCCGATGTCGCCGCTCTTGAAGTAGCCGTCGGGCGTCATGACCCTAGCCGTCTCGTCGGGGCGGTTCCAGTAGCCGGCCATCACCTGCGGGCCCTTGATGCAGATCTCGCCCGGGGTGCCGGGCGGCACGTCGCGGCCGTCGTCGTCGCGGATCGCGATGTCGGTCGACGGGATCGGCAGCCCGATCGTGCCGGTGAACTCGCGCTTGTCGAGCCGGTTGCTGGTGGCCACCGGCGAGGTCTCGCTCAGACCGTAGCCCTCGACGATCGGGCAGCCGGTGACCTTGAGCCACTTCTCGGCGGTGGCCTGCTGCACCGCCATGCCGCCGCCGTTGGAGACGACGAGCTCGCTGAAGTCCAGCCGCGCGAAGTCGGCGTCGTTGGCCAGCGCGTTGAACAGCGTGTTGACGGCCGGGAACATGTTGACGCGGTACTTGGCCAGCGTCTTGACGAAGCCGGGGATGTCGCGCGGGTTCGGGATCAGCAGGTTCATCATCCCGAGCCGCGCGCCCATGAAGTAGCAGATCGTCAGCGCGAAGATGTGGTACAGCGGCAGCGCGCACACCACCGTCAGCGGCTTGCCGCCGAGCGTGTCGAGCATCGGCTTGAACCAGGCCTCGGTCTGCACGATGTTGGCCACCACGTTGCGGTGCAGCAGCGTCGCGCCCTTCGACACGCCGGTGGTGCCGCCGGTGTACTGCAGGAACGCGACGTCGTCGGGGCCGACGTCGGCGCGCCTGAGGTGCAGGCGCGTGCCCTCGGCAATGGCCATGTTGAAGCGCACCACGCTGCGCCCGTCGCCGAGCGGCAGCCGGAACTCGGCCACCATCTTCTTGACGTGGCGCACGACGAAGTTGACGAGGTTGCCCTTCCAGAAGCCGAGCAGGTCGCCCATCGCCGCGAGCACGACGTGGCGCACCGGCGTGCGCTCGATCACTTCCTCGAGCGTGGTCGCGAAGTTCTCGAGCACGACGATGGCCTGCGCGCCCGAGTCCTTCAGCTGGTGCTCGAGTTCGCGCGGCGTGTACAGCGGGTTGACGTTGACCACCGCGTAGCCGGCGCGCAGCACCGCGGCGATCGCGACCATGTACTGCGGCAGGTTCGGCATCATCAGCGCCACCCGCGCGCCGCGCTCGAGCCCGAGCGACTGCAGGTAGGCGCCGAGCGCCTGCGACAGCTCGTCGATGTCGCGGTAGCGCAGCCGCACGTCCATGCACGCGCACGCGTCGCGCGCGGCGAACTGGCGAAACGAGCGCTCGAGGACATCGACGAGCGTCGCGCGCGGGTCGATCTCGACCTCGGCGGGCACACCGCTGGGGTACTGCTTCAGCCACGGCCTGGCGACGGCGGCACCGGCGGCGGGCGGGTCGATCACGGCAGGCACGGAAGGCTCCCTCCAGGCAGTGGCAAGTCAACGGCAAACCGGCGCATCGTCACCGGCAACGGGGCCGGCGCGCTACGGTAATTGCCCGAGCGGGTCGTCGGCCGACACCGCCGTCGCGTCGGCGGCCGCGAACAGCCGCTCGGCGAGCAGTGTCTCGCGGCGCACGATCGTCGCGAGGAACGACTGCGCGCCGCGCATCGCGCGGAACGTGTCGAAGCCCGACTCGAGGAAGCGCTGCAGCGCGTCGAGCCCGGCCAGCCGGGCCGGCGCGCGCATCATGCGCAGGCTGTGGCGCAGCAGCGGGTTGCGCGTGTAGGCGTCGAGGTCGAGGCCGACGCGGTGCATCAGCTCGATCTGGCGCTTGCGGTCGTGCGCGCGCCCGACGCGCTGCCACAGCTCGACGTAGACCGCGCGGTCGAGCGCTCGCGCGCCGAGCGCGCGCCCCATCAGCGTGTCGAGCTCTTCCGACAGCGCGTGCAGCGCCGCCAGGTGCGCCACGGTGTCGACGACTTCGCGCGGGAACAGCCGCACGAGGCCCGGCACGATGCGCGCGAACTGCGCGTCGCGCTGCGTGAAGTCGTGCGGGCCGTACAGCTCCTGCAGGAAGAAGCGCGCGGCCGCCGCGTAGCGCGGGTCGGCCAGCAGGTCGGCGTACGTCGTCTCGAAGCGTTTCTGCTGGTAGGCCTTCACACGCACGACGGCGGCCGCGAGGCCGGCGTCGGCGGCGCGGGCGCGGCGCTCGTGGTCGACGCGCCCGAGGTCGGCGAGGATGGCGTCGGCAGCGGCAGTGGACATCGGTCGTCGCGCACGGCCGCGGGCAAGTCGCCACGGGCCGTGCGACGTCAATGATGCAACATCGCGGTGATGCAACGATGGCACCGCTGCAAACCGCGCCGCCGCCACGGCGGCGTCGGTGCCTGAGCCGCGATGGGGGCGGCCCGGCTCCAGCGCGCGCTCGTCGCGCTGCTGGCCACCGTCGCCGTGCTGTGGGTCGGCACGGCGCTGGCGCACGGACGCCCCGGTCTCGCGCTGCTGGGCGTGCTGGTGCCGATGTTCGGCCACGGCGCGGTGCTCGGCGCCGAGTTCGTGCTGCTCCCGCTGCTGCACGGCGACGACCCGGCGCCGCGCGCGACGCCGGCCGAGCTGCTGCGCGCGTGGTCGCGCGAGACCTGGACCGCGCTCGTCGTCTTCGGCTGGCGCCAGCCGTTTCGCCACGACGCCGTGCCGGACCACCTGCCCGACGATGCGAGGGGCCGGCGCGGCGTCGTGCTGGTGCACGGCTTCCTGTGCAACCGAGGGCTGTGGAACCCGTGGCTCGAGCGCCTGCGCGCCGCCGGCGTGCCGTGCGTCGCGGTCACGCTCGATCCGGTGTTCGGCCCGATCGAGGCCTATGCGCCCACCGTCGATGCGGCCGTGCAGCGGCTGCTCGACCTCACCGGCGTGCCGCCGCTCGTCGTCGCGCACAGCATGGGCGGTCTCGCGGTGCGCGAGTGGCTCGCGCAGTCGCGGCGCGTGCGCGACGTGCACGCCGTCGTGACGATCGGCACGCCGCACCACGGCACCTGGCTGGCCCGCTTCGCGTTCAGCGCCAACGCCCGCCAGATGCGCTGGCACGGCGAGTGGCTCGCCGCGCTGGCGCAGCGCGAGCCACCGGCGGGCGAGCGCCCCCCGTTCGTCTGCTTCTACGGCCACTGCGACAACATCGTGTTCCCGCCGAGCACGGCCGTGCTGCCGGGCGCGGCGGCGCACCACGTGCGCGCCACCGGCCACGTCGACATGGCGCTCGACGACGCCGTGTTCGCCGAGGTGCAGCGCCAGCTTGCGCTGCCGCCACGCTGAAGCCGCTGATGCGTGCAGGGGACGCCGCGGCCGCGCCGCCGGCCCGCGCGTCAGGCCGACGCCGACGCGAACTCGCGCTCGCCGGCCAGCACGACGCCGGCGGCGAGTTCGCCGTCGCGCGCGATCGACGCGCGCACCTCGCGGTACAGCGGCGCGAAGTCGGGCGCGGTGGCATCGAACAGCTGCGCGAACGAGTCGATCACGAAGTAGATCGACTGGTAGGTGTCGATCTTGTAGCGCGTGCGCATCATGCGGCGCAGGTCGAACGCGACGCGCCGGGGCGCCGGGTCGGTGACGCTGTAGCGCAGCTCGCCGGCCGAACTGAGGATGCCGGCGCCGTAGGCACGCAGGCCCTGCGGCGTCGCGATCAGGCCGAACTCGACCGTGTACCAGTACAGCCGCGCGAGCAGCTCGCACGCGTCGAGGCGGCTGGCCTTCAGCCCGCCTTCGCCGTAGGCCTGCATGTAGTCGGCGAACACCGGGTCGAACAGCAGCGGCACGTGGCCGAACAGGTCGTGGAAGATGTCGGGCTCGACGACGTAGTCGAACTCGTCGGGCCGGCGGATCCAGTCGGTCACGGGGAACTTGCGTGCCGCGAGCAGCGCGAAGAACGCCTCCTCCGGGATCAGCCCGGGCACGCCGACGATCTGCCAGCCGGTGGCCTTCATCAGCCGCTCGGAGACGTCGTCGAAACGCGGGATGCGATCGGGCGCGCCGAGCTGCCCGACGGCGGCGATGAACTCGTCGCACGCCAGGCCCGGCAGCTGCGCCATCTGGCGCGCGTACAGCCGGCGGTAGGTGTCGTGGTCGGCGGCGCTGTACTGCGCCCAGTCCTGTTCGCAGGTGTAGTCGGCGCGCGCTCTCGCGTAGTCGCCGCGCGGCGGGCGGTCGCCCTCGCCGTACGTGACGGGCGGCACACCCCGGTTCACGCCGGAGTGGAAGTCGATCGACGCTGCGGTGCCCATCGCGGCGACCTCAGGCGACGGGTTCGGTCTTCAGCACGCCGCGGCGCATCTGGTCGAGCTCCATGCTCTCGAACAGCGCCTTGAAGTTGCCTTCGCCGAAACCCTGGTCGCCCTTGCGCTGGATGAACTCGAAGAAGATCGGGCCGAGCTGGTTCTCGCTGAAGATCTGCAGCAGCAGCGCGCCGGCCTTGCCGTCGATCAGGATCTTGCGCTTCTGCAGCTCGGCGACGTTCTCGCCGTGGCCGGGGATGCGCCGGTCGACGAGCTCGTAGTACGTGTCGGGCGTGTCGAGCAGCTGGATGCCGGCCGCGCGCAGGCGATCGACCGTCGCGACGAGGTCGTTCGATGCGAGCGCGATGTGCTGGATGCCCTCGCCGCGGTAGCGGTCGAGGTACTCCTGGATCTGGCCGGCCTTGTCGTTGCCTTCCTCGTTGATCGGGATGCGGATCTTGCCGCACGGGCTCGTCATCGCCTTGCTCTTGACGCCGGTGACCTGCCCCTCGATGTCGAAGTAGCGGATCTCGCGAAAGTTGAAGATGCGCTCGTAGAACTCGGCCCACTCGCCCATGCGGCCGCGGTGCACGTTGTGCGTCAGGTGGTCGACCGTCGTCAGGCCGAAGCCGGGCGGGTTCAGGCTCGCGCCGGGCAGCGGTTCGAAGTCGACGTCGTAGAAGCCGATGTCGCCGATGTCGCCCGGCTTCCTGCCGCCCTTGCCGCGCCACTTGTCGACGAAGTAGATCAGGCTGTCGCCGATGCCCTTGATCGCCGGGATGTTCAGCTCGCCGGGCCCCGCGGTGTTCGCGTAGCCCCAGGCGCCGAGCGACACGGCGCGCTCGTAGGCGGCCTTCGCGTCGTGCACGCGAAACGCGATCGCGCAGATGCTCGGCCCGTGCAGGCGCGCGAAGCGCTGCGCGAACGAGTCGGGCTCGGCGTTGACGATGAAGTTGACCTCGCCCTGCCGGTACAGCAGCACGTTCTTGTGGCGGTGCTTCGCGATCGCGACGAAGCCCATGCGCTCGAAGAGCTGGCCCATCGCCTTCGGGTCGGGCGCGGCGTACTCGATGAACTCGAAGCCGTCGGTGCCCATCGGGTTGTCCCAGGGGGTGAAGGTGCTCATCGCGCGCTCCTCGCAAGCAGTGGGGGAGGGGGAACGGGCCGCCGGCCGGACGCGGCCGCGGTCGGACGCTGCACTGTAGGACCGCTTCGGCGCAGATTTCCTGCAAGTTCAGGCGTGCCATGGGCAGACTACGCACGATTGATGCACACTCGCATTCATGAGCACTGCCATCGAGCTTGATGCGATCGATAGGCGCATCCTTCGTGCGCTGCAACATGACGGACGCATGACCTACGACGAACTCAGCGGACAGGTCGGGCTGTCGGCGTCGGCGGCGCTGCGCCGCGTCAAGCGGCTCGAGGAGGCGGGCGTGATCGCGCGCTACGTCGCCGTCGTGCCGCCCGAGCGCGTCGGGCTCGGGCTGACGGCGGTCATCAACGTGCGGCTCGAGAAGCACACCGAGGGCCACCAGCGCACGCCGATGGAAGCGTTTCGCGCCGGCGTGCAGGCCTGGCCCGAAGTCGTCGAGTGCGTCGCGCTGACCGGCGAGATGGACTACCTGCTGACCGTCGTCGTCGCCGACATGCAGCACTACTCGCGCTTCATCATGGACACGCTGCTCAAGCACCCGGCCGTGCAGGACGTCAAGACGAGTTTCGTGCTCGAGCGCATCAAGAGCGCGAGCGCGGTGCCGGTGTAGCCGCCCGCCGCACCGGCAGGGCGCAGCGACAATGCGCGCCCATGCTCGAATCGATCACGCAGTTCGCGGCCTGGGTCCAGTCGTGGCTGAGCGCCGAGGCCGGCCTGTGGGGCCTGTTCGCATCGGCGTTCCTGTCGGCCACGATCCTGCCCGGATCGAGCGAGGTCGTGATGATCGGGCTGATCACGGCGTACCCCGCGCTGGCGTGGCCGGCGTTCGCGGTCGCGCTCGCGGGCAATGTCTGCGGGGCGCTGCTGACCTTCGGCATGGGCTACGCGGCACGCCAGGGCTACGAGCGCTTCCAGCGCGTGCAGTGGAAGCTCGACGAGCGGCAGATGCAGCGGCTGCAGCGCTTCGGGCCGCCGGCGCTGTTCCTGTCGTTCGTGCCGCTGGCCGGCGACGCGCTCGTGCTCGCCGCGGGCTGGCTGCGGCTGGATCTGCCGCGCAGCGTGTTGTGGATCGCGCTCGGCAAGGGCTTTCGCTACCTGCTCGTCGTGCTCGGCGTGCAGGGCGTGCTGTCGCTCGGCGGCTGAGCGTCGGCGGCACGGCGCCGGTCGCGTCGCTTGCCCGAGCTCAGGCGTCGAGGCTGAGCAGCAGCCGTCTCGTCGGCTCGGGGCCGAGCTGCAGCAGCTGCGCGATGTCGCTCACGTCGTCGGGCAGCGCCGGGTCGTCCCAGCCGCGCGCGGTGTGGCGCGCGAGCCGCTGCGCGAGCAGCACGCAGCGCACCGGCGGCGTGTCGGCGTGCCGGTCGTCGTCGAGCTTGACGAGCAGCGGCGGCAGCCGCCAGGCGACCATCAGCGCGTGCTGCAGGTCGGCCAGCTCGATGCCGAGCACGTCGCGCTGCGCCACCGCCGAGCGCAGCGTCGGCTCGGCGGCCTGGCGGCGCGCGATCTCGAGCATCAGCGCCGGCGCGTGGCACCACAGCAGCATCTCGGCGAAGTCGTGCAGCTGCGCCGCCTCGTGGATCACCGGCGCGTCGGGGTCGGCGCGGTGCACCGCGAAGCCGAGCGCGAACGTCGCGGCGCGCTGCGAGCGGCGCAGCACGCGCTGGAACCCCGCGAGCGCCTCGGGGTGGTCCGCCAGGCGCGCCTCGACCGTCGGCAGCCCGGTGAAGGCGCGGAAGAACGGCGTGACACCGAGCAGCACGAGCGCCGCGGTCACGGTCTCGGCCTGCCCCGTGTCGCGCCCGCCGCGCAGCGCCGCGACGTGCACCAGCAGGCGCAGCGTCGCCAGCGGGTCGTCGCCGATCGTCTCGGCGAGCAGCCGCGCGTCGACGGCGTCCTCGTGGTCGACGAGTTCGTCGATCGACGCTGCGGTGTACGCGAGCACCGGGATCGGCGCGGCGCGCAGCCACGCCGTCCACGCATCCAGGTCGCGCAGCGGGCGCTCGAGCATCGGCGGCAGGGCGGCGTCGTTCATCGCGGGTTCGTCGGCTGCTCGGGTTATCGGCCGGGCGCGCGGCCGGCTTGAGCCGCGGCTACCATCGGCGCCGATCGCCACCACCGCGCCTCGCGCCCGACCGCCATGACGACCCTCGGCACCCCGCTGTCTCCCACCGCCACGCGCGTGATGCTGCTCGGCGCCGGCGAGCTCGGCAAGGAGGTGCTGATCGCGCTGCAGCGCCTGGGCGTCGAGACGATCGCCGTCGACCGCTACGAGCATGCGCCGGGCCAGCAGGTCGCGCACCACGCGCGCACGATCGCGATGAGCGACCCGGCGGCGCTGCGCGCGCTGATCGAGGCCGAGCGGCCGATGCTGGTGGTGCCCGAGATCGAGGCGATCGCCACACCGGTGCTGCAGGAGCTCGAGGCCGAGGGCAAGGTGCGCGTGATCCCGACGGCACGCGCCGCGCGGCTGACGATGGACCGCGAGGGCATCCGGCGTCTGGCCGCCGAGACGCTCGGCCTGCCGACGAGCCCGTACCGCTTCTGCGACTCGCTGGCCGAGCTGCAGGCGGCCATCGACGGCGCGAATGGGAAGCCTGGGGTGGGCTATCCGTGCATCGTCAAGCCGGTGATGAGCAGCTCGGGCAAAGGCCAGAGCAAGGTCGACGGCCCGGGCGACGTGACGAAGGCGTGGGACTACGCGATGGCGGGCGGGCGCGTCAGCCACGGCCGCGTGATCGTCGAGGGCTTCATCGACTTCGACTACGAGATCACGCAGCTGACGGTGCGCGCGCTCGGGCCCGACGGCGGCGTGCAGACGCACTTCTGCGAGCCGATCGGCCACGTGCAGGTCAGCGGCGACTACGTCGAGAGCTGGCAGCCGCACCCGATGCACCCGGCCGCGCTCGAGCGCGCGCGCGCGATCGCGCAGGCGATCACCGACGACCTCGGCGGGCTGGGCCTGTTCGGCGTCGAGCTGTTCGTCAAGGGCGAGCAGGTGTGGTTCAGCGAGGTCAGCCCGCGCCCGCACGACACCGGCATGGTGACGATGACGACGCAGTGGCAAAGCGAGTTCGAGCTGCACGCGCGCGCGATCCTCGGGCTGCCGGTCGACACGGCGCTCAAGAGCGCCGGCGCCAGCGCGGTGATCTACGGCGGCGTCGACGCGAAGGGCATCGTGTTCGACGGCGTCGACGAGGCGCTGGCGCTGCCTGGCGTCGACCTGCGCCTGTTCGGCAAGCCCGAGAGCTTCGTCAAGCGGCGCATGGGCGTCGCGCTGGCACGCGCCGACGACGTCGACACCGCGCGCCGCGTGGCCAAGCAGGCCGCTGCGAAAGTGCGGCCACGCGCCGCCGACTGAGGGAAAAAGGCCACCGCGCGTCGGGTCCTGCTCGCGCAGGTCCGCCTGCACTTCGGGCCACGACCCCGGCGCTCGCGCCGGGGCTTGACGGGCCGCTCTCGCGCCCCTGCTCGTGCCCAAACCGCTTCAACGGACGATGCCCTCGGTGCGGTGGTCAACTAACGATAGCCGCTGCGCCCCGGCGGACTTTGCGCACGATCAAAGGAAGACGGCGCACCCCGTCGCACCGCCTGCGAGCCAGACCCGCCGTTCAAGCGCAAGAGGCCACGCACGGCTGCCCGCGCGCGGCCTTCGGGCGAGGGCAGGCGCCGCCCTCAGCCCCCGGCGGCCTCGTCGGCCGTGCGCTGCGGCAGGCGCGGCGCGGTCTTGACGCTCCACACCATCGTGATCGCCAGCACCGCGACGACGACGCCGAGCGAGACCAGCACCGGGATCTTGACGACGTCGATCAGCAGCATCTTGGTGCCGATGAAGACGAGGATCACCGCCAGCCCGTAGCTCATCAGGTGGAACTTCGTCGCCACCGCAGCGAGCAGGAAGTACATCGCGCGCAGCCCGAGGATCGCGAAGATGTTCGACGTCAGCACGATGAACGGGTCGGTCGTGATCGCGAAGATCGCCGGGATCGAGTCGACGGCGAAGATCACGTCGGTCACGCCGACGAGCGCGACGACCATCAGCAGCGGCGTGGCGATCCTCTTGCCGTTCTCGACGGTGAAGAACTTCTCGCCGTCGAAGCCCTTGCTCACCGGCATGAAGCGCTTGAGCAGCTTGAGCGCCGGGTTGCTCTCGAGGTCGGGCTCCTGCCCCGAGGCCCACCACATCTTGATGCCGGTGACGACCAGGAACGCACCGAACACGTAGAGGATCCAGTGGAAGTGCGCGATCAGCCACGAGCCCACGAGGATCATCACGGTGCGCAGCACGATCGCGCCGATGATGCCGATCATCAGCACCCGCTTCTGGAACGCCGGCGGCACCGCGAAGTAGGTGAAGATCATCAGGAACACGAAGATGTTGTCGACCGCCAGGCTCTTCTCGATCAGATAGCCGGTCAGGAACTCCATGCTCTTCGTGTTCGCGACCTCCATGCCGTGGTCCTGGTAGACCGCCCACCAGAACAGGCCGTTGAACGCGAAGCTCAGCGCCACCCACACGAGCGACCAGTTCAGCGCTTCCTTGACGCCCACCGCGTGGGCGCCCTGCTTCTTCAGCACGACGAAGTCGATGAACAGCGCGACGATGACGGAAACGACGAAGAAGGCCCAGAGCCAGGCCGGCGCGATGGAAGCCATCGACACTCCCGAGAAGTGAAGGGTTGGGGATCGCGCCGAAAGGTCTTGCGCGAGACGTGCGTCTCGTGCGGGCCCGGAAGCGGAAACAGCCTGACGGCTGCGGCTTCGTACTGACGGGCTTCCGCGGCAGGGCGCCGTTTCGACGCGGCTGCCGGCTACTCCCCCTTCGACAGTCGGGATTGTGCCGGCGCGCATTACCCCCGCGCGACCGGGGGAATTACGGTGCGGTCGCGCGCGTGACCGATGTCCCCGCCCGGCACCCCGTCGCCAGGGCTACTGCCGGTCGACGGCGCGGTACAGCAGCCGCGCCGCCATCTCGCGCAGCGCGACGTACGACACGCGCAGCGCGTCGCCGTTGGGCACGAGGTGCGCCGCCTCGAACGCACCGCCTGCGTAGCCCATGTACCCGGTCGGCGCCGGCACCACCTGCAGGCCGGCGCGTTCGAACGCGGCGCGCGCGCGCACCATGTGAAACGCGTGCGTGACGAGCACGACGCGCTCCACGCCGGCCGCACGCAGCAGCGCCGCCGCCTCGCGCGCGTTGCCGGCCGTCGTGCGCGCGCGCTCGTCGAACCAGCGCACGT
The DNA here is from genome assembly GCF_003574675.1 of Azohydromonas sediminis. Lineage (GTDB taxonomy): Bacteria > Pseudomonadota > Gammaproteobacteria > Burkholderiales > Burkholderiaceae_C > Calidifontimicrobium > Calidifontimicrobium sediminis. The sequence goes on along the minus strand of NZ_QOAZ01000014.1, from coordinate 62,189 downwards.
CGACGCCGAACTCGCGCTGAAGGACGTCGCGCATCATCGCCGCCTCGCCGGGCCTGCCGTCGGCCGGCGCCGCGCCGGTGATCAGCACCGGCAGCCCGAGCGCCTTGGCCAGGTGCGCGCCGTAGCGCAGGCGCTGCAGCGTGAACACGCCCACCGTGTCGCCGCCCCACTCGACGGCGCCGCGCGCGACGCCGCCACCGAGGATCACGATCGCGCCGGCGTCGCGCGCCGCGGCCCGCGGGTCGGGCGCGGCGGGGCCTTCGAGGCGCGTCATCAGCGCAAACGCGACCACCGGCAGGCTCAGCGCGAGCAGGCCAGCCAGCGCGGTGGCCGCGATCGCGCCGCCGAGCGCACGACGGCGGCGCGCGACCCATAGGCCGAGCAGTGCCGCCAGCACGAGCGACACGGGCGGCACGACGACGCCGCCGACGAGGTAAGTGAGGCTGAGCGACTCGTTCATCGGGGCCGCACGGTAACGCAGGCCCGTGTCCGCGGGCATGGAGCCGCGGCTGTTGCCACTCGCAGAGCTCGTGGCCTGAATGCCGTCCAAGCCTGCGCAGGCAGGCTTGGAGCCGCGGGGCCTGCCGCTCGCAGAGCTCACGGCCTTCGCCCCGTCCATGCCCGCGCAGGCGGGCATGGAGCCGCGGGGCTCAGTCCTCGTCCTTGGCGTGCCAGGCGGCCGTCAGCTGCTGCTGCACGGCCGGGGGCACCGGCTCGTAGTGGCTGAACGCGATCGTGTAGCGCCCCTGGCCCGAGGTCATCGCGTTCAGCCGCGACTGGTAGCCCGCCAGCTCCGACAGCGGCGCCTGCCCGCGCACGACGATCGTGCCGTTCGCGCCGCCGAGCGTGCCGCTGATCTGCCCGCGCCGCGACGACAGGTCGCCCGTGATGTCGCCCATCGCCGACTCGGGCGCCGTGATCTCGACGTGCACGACCGGCTCGAGCACGATCGGCCGCGCCTCGCGCACCGCCGCGAGCATCGCCTTGCGCGCGGCGGTGACGAAGGCGATCTCCTTGCTGTCGACGCTGTGGTGCTTGCCGTCGTAGACCGTGACCCTGACGTCGACGACCGGGTAGCCGGCGATCGCGCCGCTGGCGAGCACTTCGCGCACGCCCTTCTCGACCGCGGGGATGAACGGCCCCGGAATGACGCCGCCCTTGACCTCGTCGACGAACTCGAAGCCCGCGCCGCGCGGCAGCGGCTCGACGCGCAAGAACACCTCGCCGAACTGGCCGGCGCCGCCGGTCTGCTTCTTGTGGCGGTGGTGGCCCTCGGCCTTCGCGGTGACCGTCTCGCGGTACGCGATGCGCGGCGGCTTGGTGTCGACGTCGAACTTGTAGACGTCGCGCAGCCGCTCGAGCAGCACGCGCAGGTGCAGCTCGCCGAGGCCGTAGACGACGGTCTCGTTGGTCGTCGCGACGTGCTCGACCTTCAGGCACGGGTCCTCGTCGACGAGCTTGGTCAGGATCTCCCACAGGCGCTGCTCGTCGCCGTGGCGCTTCGGCGTGATCGCCAGCCCGTGCACCGGCGTCGGGAACGCGAGCGGCTTCAGGTGGATGTGGTCGTCCTCGGCGGCATCGTGCAGCACGGCGTCGAACGCGATCTCGTCGACCTTGGCCACCGCCGCGATGTCGCCCGGCAGCGCGTCCTTCACCTCGACGTGGTCCTTGCCCTGCAGCATGAACAGGTGCCCGACCTTGAACGGCTTGCGCCCGTCGCCGACGTACAGCTGCGAGTTCGGCGTCACCGTGCCCTGCCAGACGCGGAAGATCCCCATCTTGCCGACGTACGGGTCCTGCGTGACCTTGAACACGTGCGCGAGCACGTGCTTGGCCGGGTCAGGCTCGGCGTGCATCGGCTGCGCGCCCGCGCCTTCGCCGCGCAGGAAGTCGGGGGGGTTGCTCTCGGCGGGATTCGGCAGCAGCTTGACGATCACGTCGAGCAGCTCGGCCACGCCCGCGCCGGTGCGCGCGCTGACGAAACAGACGGGAATCAGGTGCCCCTCGCGCAGCGCCTGCTCGAGCGGCGCGTGCAGCTCGCTCGCGTCGACGTCGCCGTCGTTGAGGTAGCGCTCGACGAACGCCGCGTCGACCTCGACGACCTGCTCGACGAGCGCGCGGTGCGCGTCGGCGACGCGGCCGAAGTCGCTGTGGCCGTCGCGGTTGTAGAAGCAGTCGACGACTTTCGCGCCGCCTTCGTCGGGCAGGTTCAGCGGCAGGCACTCCTTGCCGAAAGTGGCCTGGATTTGCGCGAGCAGGCCTGGCAGGTCGACGCCCTGCGCGTCGATCTTGTTGACGACGACGAGCCGGTCGAGCTGGCGCTCGGCGGCGTGTTCCATCATCCGCACCGCTGCCGGCTCGATGCCGGCGGCGGCATTGATCACGATCGCCGCCGTCTCGACGGCCTCGAGCGCCGGCAGCGCCTGGCCGGCGAAGTCGCTCGCGCCGGGGGTGTCGATCAGGTGGATGCGGCAGCCGCCGTGGCGCAGGTGCATCACGGCGCTGTTGAGCGAGTGCTGCATCTTGCGCTCGAGCGGGTCGAAATCGCTGACGGTGCTGCCGCGCTCGACGCTGCCGGGTGCGCCGATCATGCCGGCGCGGTGCAGCAGCGCCTCGGCGAGGCTCGTCTTGCCGGCGGACGCGGGGCCGACGAGCGCGAGCGTGCGGATGGCGGCGATGCTGGCGGCCGGGGTCTGTGCGGTGGGCATCGGGGGTCTCCTTGCGCCGGTGCGCCGCGGTCGCGGGCGACTTGCCGGGGGCGGCTGCGACGGCTGTGCCGAGCCAGCGTACGGGATCGCCCCGGCAGGCACAAGCTCGGGCTTTGACGGGGCGCAAGCCGGCGCCGGCACGGCGACACTGGCGCGATGTCCGCCGCCGCACCCGCCGCCGAGCCCGCACGCCCCGAGACCGTCGTCGCGCCGCGCCGCGTGCTGCCCGCGCTCGTCGTCGCGCAGTTGCTCGGCACCGCGCCGTGGTTCGCCGTCAACGCCGTGATGCCCGAGCTGCAGCGCGAGCTCGGCTGGTCGACCGCGGCGGTCGGCACGCTGACGTCGGCGTACCAGCTCGGCTTCATCGCCGGCACGCTCGTCTTCGCGCTGCTCGCCGTGGCCGACCGCCACTCGGCACGGCGCGTGTTCCTGCTGTGTTCGCTGGCCAGCGCCGCGTGCACCGTCGGCGCGTGGGCCGTCGTGCGCGACTTCGACGCGCTGCTCGTGCTGCGGCTGGCCAGCGGCTTCTTCCTCGCCGGCATCTACCCGGTGGGCATGAAGCTCGCAGCGCAGTGGTTCCCGCTCGGGCTGGGCAATGCGCTCGGGCTGCTGATCGGCGCACTGATCGTCGGCTCGGCGAGCGCGCACGCGCTGCGCGGGCTCGGCGCCGCGCTGCCGTGGCCGAGCGTGATGCTCGGCGTCGCGGCACTGGCCGCCACGGGCGGCGTGCTGCTGTGGCGGCTGCTGCCCGAGCCGCCGGCCACGAACGCGGCGCCGGCGCGGCCCGCGCACTTCGACTGGGGCGCGCTCGCGACGCTGTGGACCGACCGCAAGGTGCGCGCGTCGGTGTTCGGCTACTTCGGCCACATGTGGGAGCTGTACACGATGTGGGTGCTGATGCCGCTGGTGCTCGCGACGCGGCTCGACGGCGCCGCGCTGTCGTTCGCGGCGTTCGGCGTGCTCGGCGTGGCCGGCGCCCTCGGCTGTGTCGTCGGCGGGCTGCTCGCCAGGCGCATCGGCAGCGCGCCGGTCGCCGCGGCGTGGCTGGCCACCAGCGGCGTGTGCTGCCTGCTCACGCCGTGGCTGATCGACGCGCCGGCCGCGCTGTTCGCGCTGTGGCTCGTGGTCTGGGGCTTCGCCGTCACCGGCGACTCGCCGCAGTTCAGCGCACTGACGGCCAGCAACGCGCCGCGCCACGCGATGGGCAGCGTGCTGATGCTGACCAACTGCATCGGCTTCGCGATCTCGATCGTCAGCATCGAGCTGCACGTGCGGCTCGCGTCGCACGCGCCGCTGGCCACGGTGCTGCCGTGGCTCGCGGTCGGCCCGCTGGTCGGGCTGTGGATGCTGCGCGGGCTGCGCGGCGCCGGCGCGGCCGCACGCTGAGCGAGCGACACCTTCGGTGACGCCGTGCGACGGCAGCCCGCGCACAATGGCCCATGCCCAAAGCCGCCGTCTCCGCCATCGTCGCTGCCGCCGTCACGGCGGCCGCCTTCGCCCTCAACCCGTCGGCCGAGCGCCACCGCGCCGAGATCCGTGCCGTCGTCGCCGAGCGCAGCCCGCTGGCCGGCGCGCTCGGTCTCGGTGCGCTGACCGCGTTCACGTCGACCTACCATTCGCTCGGCGTCGCGTCGTACACGACGGTCGACGACCGCACCGTCTCGGTCGGTGCGTTCGGCGTCGTCTACGTGCTCGAGCCGCCGCGCGGCGACCACGCGCGCTGACCGGCCGGCGGCGCGGGTCTGCATTCGGACGAGGAGGTCACCATGTCTGCGCTTGCACGCCTTCGCCTCGCGATCGCCGCCGTCGCCGTGAGCGCGGTCGCTGCCGCCGCCGTCCTCGGCGGGCTGCCCGGCAGCGCGGCGCCGGCCGGTGCGCAGGCGCTCGGCCTCGGCGCGCCGCCGGCGTGCCAGTGCTCGGCGCCGATGCCGGTCGCGAACCTGTCGATCCAGGTCGTGCACTGCCTGTGCGGCGGCACGTCGTGCGTGATCAGCCAGCACGCCGGCGGCGCGCACCAGATGCAGTGCGTCAAGTGACGGTACGCGGCGCGCGATGCGCTGGTACGACGACCACGTCCTGCCGTACCTGATCGACCTGGCCTGCGGGCTGGCGCCGATCCGCCGGCAGCGCCTGCTCGTGATCCCGCGCGCCCGCGGCCGCGTGCTCGAAGTCGGCATCGGCACCGGACTGAACGCGCCGCTGTACGACCGCACGCGCGTGACCTCGGTGGTCGGCGTCGAGCCGGCGCTGCGCATGCACCGGCTTGCGCGGCGGCGCATCGCCGCCGCCGGGCTCGACGTGCAGCTGATGGGGCTGTCGGCCGAGCGGCTGCCGGCGCCCGACGCGAGCTTCGACACCGTCGTCAGCACCTACACGCTGTGCACGATCCCCGACCCGATCGCGGCACTGCGCGAGATGCGCCGCGTGCTCGCCCCCGGCGGGCGGCTGCTGTTCGCCGAGCACGGACGCGCGCCCGACGCGCGCGTGTGGCGCTTCCAGCAGCGTCTCACGCCGCTGTGGCGCTGCGTGGCCGGCGGCTGCCACCTCGACCGCGACATCCCGGCGCTGCTGCGCGATGCAGGCTTTCGCGCCGACGTGCAGTCGCGCTACCTGCCGGGGCCGAAGTTCGTCTCGTATCACTACTGGGGCGAGGCGGTGGCCGACGCGTGAACCGGCGGCGCGCGAGAATCCGCGCCCCATGTCGACGCCCACCGCCGCACCGCCCGCCTGCCTCGTCACCGCGCTGCCCAACGGCGTGCGCGTGGCCGTGCTGCCGCTGCCGCACCTGGCCACCGCGTGCGCGAGCGTGTTCGTGCGCAGCGGCAGCGCGCACGAGCCGCGCGCGCTGGCCGGCATCGGCCACGTGATCGAGCACATGGCGTTCAAGGGCACGACGACGCGCGACGCGCAGCGCATCAACCTCGACGCCGAGCGGCTCGGTGCCGAGGTGCTCGCGCACACCGACAAGGACCACACGGCGTTCCAGATGCGCGGGCTGGCCGAGCACGCGCTCGACTTCGTGCGCATGCTCGGCGACATCGTGCGCCACCCGACTTTCCCGGCCGACGAGCTCGAGCGCGAGCGCCAGGTGCTGCTGCACGAGTTCGCCGAGGTCGAGGACGACCCGATGGACGCCGCGTACCGGCTGTTCGACCACGCCTGCTTCGGGCTGCACCCGGCCGCGCAGCCGGTGATCGGCACGCGCGCACACATCGAGCGGCTCACGCGCGCCGACCTGCTCGGCTTCGTGCAGCGCCAGTACACCGGTGCCAACGTCGTCGTCGGCGTGGCCGGCGCGGTCGACGCCGACGCCGTCGTGCGCGCCGTCGACGCCGCGTTCGGCGACATGGCCGCCGGCACGCCGCACACCGTCGCGCCGCCGGCGTACCGCGGCGACGTGCGCGCGAAGGCGCTCGCGGGCAGCGGTCAGGCGCACGTGCTGATCGGCGGCGCGCTGCCGCCACTGGGCGCCGGCGACGACGCCGGCACGGTGGCCGCCGTGGTGTTCGGCGAGGGGATGAGCTCGCCGCTGCTGCAGCGCGTGCGCGAGCAGCGCCCGCTGGCCTACCACGCGACCTGCGCCGCCGACGTGCTCGACGTCAGCGGCCAGTTCGTCGTCGAGGCCTCGACCTCGGCGGCGCTGCTCGACGACTTCGTGCACGAAGTCGCCGCGCTGCTGCGCCGCCACGCCGAGCGCATCGACGCGGTGGACCTCGACCGCGCGCGCCACCAGCTGCGCGTCAAGCGGCTGCGCGCGCTCGAGGCGCCGCTGCAGCGGCTCGAGGAGGCGGCGCTGGACCTGTTCGCGTTCGGCCGCGTGCGCGAGCTCGACGAGGTGCTCGCGCGCATCGATGCCGTCGACGCCGCGCAGGTGCGCGCGACGTTCGAGCGGCTGCTCGCCGACGGGCTGTCGGCGGTCGCGGTGGGCAGCGTCGGCCGCGCCGCCGGCGAGCGGCTGCGCCGCGCGCTCGCCCGATGACGGCGGCCGCCCCCCGGGACCCGCGCGACGAGGACGCCGCGCTGCGCGCGGCGCTGATCGTGATCGCCGCCGGCGTGGGCGGCGCGCTGCACGTGGGCAAGCTGCCGCCGGCGATCGCCGCGCTGCAGCAGGCGCTCGGGCTGACGCTGGTGCAGGCCGGCTTCCTGCTGTCGCTCGTGCAGTTCGCCGGCATGGCGCTCGGCGTCGCGTTCGGCGTGCTCGCCGACGGGCTGGGCCTGAAGCGCAGCATGGTGCTGGGGCTCGCGGTGCTCGCGCTGGCGAGCGCCGCGGGCGGCGCGGCCGACGGCGTCGCCGCACTGATGGCGCTGCGCGCGATCGAGGGCTTCGGCTTCCTGCTCGTCGCGCTGCCGGCCCCGGGGCTGATCCGCCAGCTGGTGCCGCCGCAGCGCGTGAGCCTGATGCTCGGGCTGTGGGGCGCCTACATGCCGCTGGCCACCGCGCTGGCGCTGCTCGCCGGCCCGCTGGCGATCGCCGCGTTCGGCTGGCGGCCGTGGTGGGGGCTGCTGGCCGCGGTGTCGGCGCTGGCCGCCGTCGTCGTTGCCCGAGCGGTGCCGGCGCCGCCACCCCCGGCCGGCGGCACCGCGCGCGGCGGCACGACCGCGTGGACCGCGCGCCTCGCGCACACGCTGGGCGCGCGCGGGCCGTGGCTCGTGGCGCTCGCGTTCGCGATGTATTCGGGCCAGTGGCTGGCCGTGATCGGCTTCCTGCCGACGATCTACACCGCCGCCGGCGTCGCAGCCGGCGCGACCGGCCTGCTGACCGCGCTGGCGGCCGGCGTCAACACGCTGGGCAACGTCGCCGCCGGCCGGCTGCTGCACCGCGGCGCGCCGCAGCCGCTGCTGCTGGCGGCCGGCTACGTCGCGATGGCGCTCGCGGCGGCGCTGGCCTTCGCCGGGCCGGCCGACGGCGGCGCGCCGCCGTGGCTGCGCTACGTGGCGGTGCTCGCGTTCTCGATGCTCGGCGGCATGATCCCGGCGACGCTGTTCTCGCTCGCGGTGCGGCTCGCGCCGGGCGAGCACACGCTGTCGACGACGGTGGGCTGGGTGCAGCAGTGGTCGTCGTTCGGCCAGTTCGCCGGCCCGCCGCTGGTGGCGTGGGTGGCCAGCCGCGCCGGCGGCTGGCACTGGACCTGGGCCGTCACCGGCGCGTGCTCGCTCGCCGGGCTGGCGCTGGTGGCGGCATTGCGGCGCGAGATCGCCGCCGCGCCGACCCGCTGAGCGCGGCAACGGCGCGCTTGGCTACCATCCGCGCCGCACGAAGACGAAGCGACAACGACGTGAGGGTGGGGTGAAGACGATCGAACTGTTCCTGGAGCGCACGATCCTGGCCGGGCGCTGGCTGCTCGTCATCTTCTACATCGGACTGGGCGTGGCACTCGCGATCTACGCGGTGTCGTTCATCGCCAAGCTCGGCAAGGTGGCGGCCAACGCGCTCGTCTACAGCGACGCCGACATGATCCTCGCGATGCTGGCGCTGATCGACTCGGCGCTGGTGGCCAGCCTGATCGTGATGGTGATGATCGCCAGCTACGAGAACTTCGTCAGCCGCTTCGACGAGGGCGAGAGTGACATCGCGTGGCTCGGCAAGCTCAACGCCGGCAGCCTGAAGATCAAGGTCGCGTCGTCGATCGTCGCGATCTCGTCGATCCAGCTGCTGCAGGTCTTCCTCAACGCCGCGCAGTACGACGACACGAAGATGATGTGGATGACGATCATCCACGTGACCTTCGTCGTCTCGGCGCTGCTGCTGGGCTACCTCGAGCAGGTGATGGCCAAGCTCAAGTGAGGCCGCGCACCGTGGCGCGGCCCCTCAGCGCCCGGTCGGCAGCGCGATGCCCGACGACGGCGACTCGTGCTTCTTGGCCGAGCTCAGCGGCTCGCCCGACGGCGGCCCGAAGATCTCGCCGAGGTTACCGAACAGCGGCTTGCGTGCGGCCGGCGCAGGTGCCGCCGCGGGCGCCGCCGACGGCGCCGTCGCGGCCCGCGTCGTCGAGCCGGCGGGCACCGCCACCGGCGTGCCCCAGCCCGACGTGGGCGCAGCGGCATTGCCCGCTGCACCGGGTGCGCCAGCCGCCGGCGCGGCCGGCGCGGGGGCTGCCGCCGCGGCCGGCTCGGACTTGCGACCGAAGTCGAACAGCGTGATGCCGCCGGTGCCGTGGATCACGTCGGAGCGCGCGTCGTTGAGGGAGCGCGGACGCTCCTGCGCCACGGCCACGCCGGCCGTGGCCAGCGCGAGGCCCGCAACGAGGAGGAGGGACGACGACTTCATGATGGACGTGCTCGCGGTGGGGTGGGAGGAAGCCATACCGGCGACGTCGGATCGGCCGGTGATGCCGGGGCCTCGATGGCCGCACGCCGTCGGCCGCGCGCCGATTATCCGCCCCGGGGGTCAGCGCCGGGTTGGAGGCCCGAACCGCACCCGGGTTCCGCCCGCCGTCGAGGTGCCGGTGGCGCGGCCATAAACCGGCCCTTCGTGCCGGCAATTCGACATCTCACCGTCACACGCGCCGCGCACAATGCGGGCATCGATGGCGACAACCGGCCGCAACACTGGGCGGACCCCGGAACCCGTACCCGGCGCCTGAGATCCCGTCGCGACCTGCGGGTCGTGTCCGGTCGCAGCAAGGGCCACGCGAGTGGCCCTTGGCGTTTGAGGCGATGGGCCCGCCGCATTCGGGCCGTCGCAGGCCCGATCGGAAGCGGTCACCCGGGCCGAGACTGGGGGCACGGACCGGGCGACGCCGCGATCCGGCGCGCCTGCATCGCGGCCCGCCAGGGGCGTCAAGCCGACCCGCCCGTTGGGCTCGCTGTGCGTGCGATCAACCGATCGTGAGCTTCGGCAGCCAGGTCGACAGCGCCGGCACCGCGGCGATCAGCACCAGGCAGGCCAGCACGGCGGCCAGGAAGGGGACGGTCGCCCTGAACAGCGGGCCCATGCGGATGTCGGCCGCGACCATCGCGATGTACAGGCCCGGGCCGACCGGTGGCGTCACCAGGCCGATCACGGTGGCCACCGTGCAGACGACGCCGAAGTGGATCGGGTCGATGCCCAGCCCCGTGACCACCGGCATCAGCAGCGGCACGACGACGATCAGCACGCTGATGCTCTCGAGGAACATGCCCAGCACCAGCAGCACCGCGATGACGAGCAGCAGGAACGCGGTCGGCGACGTCGTCAGCCCCGACATGAACTCGACCAGCCGGTCGGGCACGCCCTGGAACGCGAGCGCCCAGCTCAGCACCGAGGCCGCCGCGATCAGCCCGGTGATCGTCGCCGTGCTCAGCGCCACCGCGAGGAAGATCGGCCCGAGGTCGCGCAGCCGCAGCTCGCGGTACAGGAAACCGAGCACGAGCGCGATGATCGACGCGACCGCGCCCGACTCGGTCGGCGTCATCACGCCGGCCATGATGCCGACGATGACCACCAGCGGAATCAGCGCCGGCGCGAGTCCCTCGACGAGGATGCGGCCCTTGCTGCCCAGCTCGCGGCCGACGCCCGAGGGCAGCCCCCTGACGACGCCGATGACGAAGATCACCAGCGCGAGCGCGACCACGATCAGCAGCCCCGGCACGATGCCGGCGATGAACAGCGGCGCGATCGGCTGCACCGCGACGACGCCGTAGATGATCATCAGCATCGACGGCGGGATGATGGGCCCGAGCAGCCCGGCCGACACGGTGACGGCGCCCGAGAACGCGCGGTCGTAGCCCTTGCGCTCCATCTCGGGGATCATGACCTTGCTCATCACGCCGATCTGCGCGACCGCCGAGCCGAGGATCGACGCGGCCATCGCGTTGGTCACGAGGTTGGCGTAGGCCAGACCCCCCTTGAGGCCGCCGACCAGCACCTCGGCGACGGCGACGAGCCGCTTCGTCAGCCCGGCGCGATTCATGATCTCGCCGACCAGCATGAACAGCGGAATCGCGAGCAGGCCGTTGATCTCGAGCGCGCCGTAGAGCTGGATCGGGATCGAGTCGTACAGCGCCGCCAGGTCGTTCGTCGCGAGGAAAACGATCGCGCCGGCGAGGATGACGCCGAAGATCGGCAGGCCCGCGAACAGCAGGCCGAAGAACACCGCCAGCGTGATCATCCCGACGCTCCACCGGGCTGTCGCAGCCCACCGAGGTGCCGCACGATCGCCGCGACCTGGTGCCACGCCATGCAGGCGAGCCCGACGGGCAGCACCGCATACGTGGTCCAGCGCGGCAGCTGCGTCGTGGCCGAGAGCTCGAGCCGCACGTCGGGCCGCGAGATCCAGCCCCACGCGAGCCAGGCGACGAAGACGACGATGGCCAGCATCACCGCGCCGAGCGCGGCCATCAGCGTGTGGTGCGCGCGCGGCGACAGCGCACGCGGCACGAAGTCGATGCTCACAAGGTCACCGCGGCGTGTCAGCAGCGACAGCCCGAACACGCTGGCGAACACGAGCAGCTGCACCGAGATCTCCTCGGCCCAGAACAGCGGCGCACCGAAGAAGTAGCGCAGCACGACCTGCGCCATCATGATCGCCGTGATGCCGCCGGTCAGCAGCACCACGAGGATCTGCTCGAGCAGGGCCAGTGCGGCGTCGAGGCGCTCGACGAGCGTCGGGGCGGACATCGGCCTCTCCTTCGATGGCAGCGTCGCGCCGCGGGCTCAGGGCCCCTGCACCTGCTTGTAGAAGTCGGCGATCAGCGGGTTCTTCGCGACGTACTTGTCGCGCACCGGCGCCGCCGCGGCCTGGAAGGCCTTGAGGTCGAACGTGACGACCTTCGTGCCGTCGGCCTGCGCTTTCTTCAGGTTGCTCGCTTCGGCGTCGATGGCCGCCTGCACGCCCCACTTCTCGGCGTCGGCGACGACTTTGCGGATCTGCTCGCGCTCGGCGTCGGTGCGCGCGTCCCACCACTTCTTCGACACCGCGATGACGCCCGGGAACGCCATGTGGTTGGTCAGCGTCAGGTTGGGCGCCTGCTGGTAGAACTTCAGGCCGACCAGGGCGTCGAGGTCGATGTCGACGGCGTCGAGCAGCTTGGTCGTCAGCGACGGCGCGACTTCCGACAGCGGCATCGCCGTCGGCGCGGCGCCGTTGGCCAGCCACCAGTCGTTGTAGACCGGGCTCGGGAACGCGCGGATCTTCTTGCCGGCAAGGTCTTTCGGCGTCGTCACGGGGTTCAGCGACAGCACGTGCCGCATGCCGGCGAACGTGTAGCCCAGGCCGACGAGGCCGCTCGCGTCGAGGCGCTTGAGCATTTCGCGCGCGGCCGGCGTGTCGGCGGCGCGTGCGGCGTGCGCGACGTCCTTGAACACGTAGGGCAGCGACCAGCCGAGCAGCGATTCCTCGCGGTTGGCCAGCCCGCCGACCGTGAACACGGCAAACTGCACCGCGCCGGCCTGCATCAGGTTGACGACCTGCGCTTCGTTGCCGAGCTTCTGCAGCGGGCTGACGGCGATCTTCATCTTGCCGCCGCTGGCCTGCTCGAGGTCGGTGGCGATCTTCTCCGACACCTGGTGCCAGACGTGCGTCGGCGGCGTGATGTGCGCGAGCTTGAGCGCCTGCGCGCGCGCGGCCGGGGCAGCGGTGAGGGCGATCGCGGCGATGGTGGCCGCGGCGAGGCCGGGCAGCGTTTTGAGGACGGGGTTCATCGCAGTCTCCTGGGTGAGGTTCGACCGGCGGGCGGCCGGTTTCGGGGTGGGCGGTGCGGCGGTCAGGCCGCGTCGGCACCGAAGTCGTGGCGCAGCGCCTCGAGGATGCGCCGGTTGTTGACCGGGTGGATGTCGCAGCCGACGACGGCGGCCAGCGCCCGCACGCGCTGGCGCGCGTCGGCATCGCGCGGCAGCAAGGGCGGCTCGAGGTACCGCTCGTCGAGCCACTCGAGGATCGCCGGCGACTGCGTCAGCACGCGGCCGTCGACCTCGAGCGCCGGCACCAGCCCTTGCGGATTGAGGGCGCGGTACGCGTCGCTCAGGTGCTCGTCGCGCCGCAGGTCCACGGGCACGGTCTCGTACGCCAGCCCCTTGAGGTTCAGCGCGATGTGCAGGCGGTGCGAGGTGCCGCTGCGGAAGAAGCCGTAGAGCTTCACGCGGGCGCTCCTGCCGCGTCGTCGAGTTGCACGCGGTGCGCGTGCAGCGCTTCGAAGATCGGCGCGTCGCCGAAGCGGAACAGGTCCAGCGCGGTATCGCCGTCGGCCTGCGCGGAGAACGGCACCCAGGACGGCACGACGAACATGTCGCCGCGACCCACCGTCCACGTGTGCTCGCCGACGCGCACCGTGCCGCGGCCGTCGAAGACCTGGTAGACCGACGAGCCCACCTCGCGCCAGGTGCGCGTCGAGGCGCCGGCGCGCAGGCGGTGCATCTCGGTGCGGATCGTCGGCAGCACGTCGCGACCGCTCGTCGGGTTCGTGAAGCGCACCGCCGCGTGGCCAGGGCTCAGCGTTACGGCGTGGCCCTCCTGCTCGAGCGCGAGCTGTTCGGCGAGCGCGCGGTCGGTGTCGACCCAGCGGTAGGCGAGCAGTGGCGTGGCCGGCAGCGCGTCGGGCTGCGAGACCGGGCGCAGGCCCGGGTAGCCCCACACGCGCTCCGAGCGCGAGCGCTCGGGCGTCGTCATCTCGGCGGGCGTGAGCTTCTCGCGGCCGAACTCGAAGAACTGCGACTCGGTGTAGTACGAAAACGGAATGTCGAGCCCGTCGATCCATGCCATCGGCTTCGTTGCGGCGTTGTGGTGCGCGTGCCAGTTCCAGCCGGCCTGCGGCAGGAAGTCGCCGCGCGACATGCGGATCGGGTCGCCACCGACCACGGTCCACACGCCCTCGCCCTCGACGACGAAGCGGAACGCGTGCTGCGTGTGGCGGTGCTCGGGTGCGTCTTCGCCGGGCATCAGGTACTGGATCGCGGCCCACAGCGTCGGCGTCGCGTAGGGCTTGCCGCCCAGCGACGGGTTGGCCAGCGCGATCGCGCGCCGTTCGCCGCCGCGGCCCACCGGCACCAGGTGCCCGGCCTGGTCGGCGAGCGCCACCAGACGGTCCCACCGCCACAGGTGCGCGCTGGCCTTGCTGCGCGGGTGCGGCGGCATCAGGTCGCCGATCTCGGTCCACAGCGGCACGAGCAGCTCCTGCTCGAAGCCGCGGTACAGCTGCTCGAGCGCGGGCGAGGGCTCGGGCTGGCCCGGGCCGGCCTGCATCGTCAGGCGCACGGGCGACAGGGGCGGGTGGGTACTCATCGGCGTGTCTCCTCGCAGCGGTGTCACTCGGCCGCGCCGACGTGCAGCACGATGCGGCCGACGCCCTCGACGCTGCCGTCGATGCGGTCGCCGGCCACGATTGGGCCGAGGCCTTCGGGTGTGCCGGTGTAGATCACGTCACCCGGCTGCAGGTGGTAGTACGTCGACAGGTCGGCGATCAGCTCGCGGATGTTCCAGATCAGCTTGTCGACGTTCGAGCGCTGGCGCGGCTGGCCATTGACGGTGAGCACGATCTCGCCGCGATCGACGACGACGCCGGGCATCGGCACGATCTCGGAGATCACCGAGCCCTGCTCGATGTCCTTGCCCAGGTCCCAAGGCCGGCCCTTTTCGCGCGCGGCAAGCTGCAGGTCGCGCCGCGTCATGTCGAGGCCGCACGCGTAGCCGTAGATCAGCGCGTGTGCATCGGCCTCGGCCACGCGGAACCCGGGCTTGCCGATCACGACCACCAGTTCCGTTTCGTACTGGTAGTCCCTCGTGCGCGGCGGGTACGGCACGGTGGCGCCCGACTCGACGAGCGTGCACGGCGACTTCGTGAAGTAGAACGGCACTTCCTTCGACTTGTCGACCGGGCGGCCCATCTCGACCGCGTGCGCGTGGTAGTTGCGCCCGACGAAGAACAGGCGGTTGACGGGGGCGCGCTCGGCGCAGCCGCGCACGGGCACCGAGGGCACGGCGGGCGGGGTCCAGAGGTAGGCGGTGGCGGTCACGGGGATCCTCGAGGGGGGTGGGGTGGGCAGCGGCGCGCTCAGGACGCGGCGAGGCAGTTGTCGACTTTCCAGCCGTACAGCCACTCCAGCGCGTCGTAGAAGCGCTCGGGTGTGCGGCCCTGCCACAGGGAGTTGCGCACCAGGCGCTCGACGCCCTTGGCGTGATAGAGACGGCCCATCTCGCGCGAGCTGAGCACGATGCGCGCGGTGCGTGCGACACGCGAGCGCTGGTACAGGTCGAGCGCTCGAGTCCAGTCGTTGTCGTGCACACGCAGCGCCTCGCCGAGCGTGACCGCGTCTTCGAGCGCCATGCAGGCGCCTTGCGCCATGTATTGCGTCGTCGGATGCGCGGCGTCGCCCAGCAGCGTTACGCGGCCGTAGGTCCACTGGCCGATCGGCTCGCGGTCGGCAGTGGCCCAGCGCTTCCAGCTCTTGGGCAGGTCGATGAGTTGCCGCGCCTTCGGGCAGATGCCCTGGAGGTAGCTCTGCACTTCCTCCTTGCTGCCCTCGCGCACGCCCCATTCCTCGCGCTCGCGCGAGTGGAACGTGACGACGACGTTGTACTGCTCGCCGCCGCGCAGCGGGTAGTGCACGAGGTGGCAGTTGGGGCCGGCCCAAAGGCTGGCGGCATTCCACTGCAGGTCGACCGGGAAGTCCTTCTTGTCGACGACGGCGCGGTAGACGACGTGGCCGGTCACGCGCGCCGGGTCGCCGACGTACTGCTGGCGCACGACCGACTTGACGCCGTCGGCGCCGATCAGCGCGATGCCGCGGTGCGCACGCCCCTGCTGGTCGAACACGGTGACGCCGCTGTCGTCCTGCTCGACGCGCTCGACGCGCGTGGAGGTCAGGAACTCGACGCGGCCGGTCTCCTGCGCGCCTTCGAGCAGGCTCAGGTGCACGTCGACGCGGTGGATCACGGCGTACGGGTTGCCGAAGCGCGCGCGGAACGCCTCGCCCGTGGGAATGCGGCCGATCAGGGTTTCGTCGATCGCGTCGTGCATCACCATGCAGTCGGTGTAGACGGCGCGGCCGCGCGCCTTCTCGCCGACGCCGAGCGCGTCGAAGGCCGAGAACGCGTTCGGCCCGAGCTGGATGCCCGCGCCGATCTCGCCGATTTCGGGCGCCTGTTCGAGCACCTTGACGTCGAAGCCGCGACGCACGAGGGCCAGCGCCGCAGCGAGGCCGCCGATGCCACCGCCGGCGACGATCACGGGACGATGCGAGGACGAAGGGTTCATCGCGGTCTCCTGTCTTATGTACACTGATGATGTGTGTACTGACGATTAGTGTAGGAATAAAATGAAATCCATTGCATCAGGGTTAACCCCCGATCCACCGATCATGCCTCGTGCCGACCCCCCGGTTGTCGACCTCGGCGAGTTGCCGGGCCACTTCATTCGCCGCCTGCACCAGATCGCGGTGGCGATCTTTCTGCAGGAAACCGAGGCAGCCGGCGTGACGCCGGTGCAGTACGCGGCGCTGCAGGCGATCGCCAACCAGCCGGGCGTCGACCAGCGCACGCTGGCGCGTTCGATCGGGCTGGACACCTCGACGCTGGCCGGCGTCATCGATCGCCTCGAGGCGCGCGGGCTGGTGCAGCGCAATGCCTCGCCTGACGATCGGCGCGTGCGGCTGCTGACCCCGACCGCCGAGGGACTCGAACTGCTGGCGCAGATCGTGCCGGCGATGCACCGGGCGCAGGCCCGCATCCTCGAGCCGCTGCCACCGGCGCAGCGACGCGAGTTCATGCGCATGCTGCGCACGCTCGTGACCGCGAACAACGAGCTCAGCCGCGCGCCCAGCGAAGCAGGCTGACGGCGCGCGGTGGCGTCGCACCCCGCCGACGGCGCCGGTCGAGGCCGAACGCTATATCGTCAGACGTCGATGTTCGCCGCCCGCAGCGCGTTGGTTTCGATGAAGTCGCGGCGCGGCTCGACGTCGTCGCCCATCAGCATCGTGAAGACGCGGTCGGCCTCGATAGCGTCGTCGATCTGCACCTTCAGCAGCCGCCGCACGGCCGGGTCCATCGTCGTTTCCCACAGCTGTTCGGGGTTCATCTCACCGAGGCCTTTGTAGCGCTGGCGCGAGACGCTGGCTTCGGCCTGCTGCATCAGCCACGCCATCGCGGCGCGGAAGTCGGCCACCTGCTGTTCCTTGCGCCGCTCGCCCTCGCCGCGGCGCACGACGGCACCCGGCCCGAGCAGGCCCTTGAAGGTGAGGCCCGCCTGGCTCAGCGCCTCGTAGTCGGCGCCGTGCACGAAGTCGGCGGTGATGACGCTGGCCTTCACGTTGCCGTGGTGGCGGCGGCTGATGCGCAGCTGGTGCTTGTCGACGCGCGCGTCGAACTCGGCGGCCACGTCGGCGTCGTGCAATGCGGCCTTCAGCGCGGCGGCGCTGGCCTCGGCGTCGGCGGCGGTGTCGAGGTTGAGCACCAGCCCGTCGGCGATCGCGCGCAGCGCCTCGACGTCCATCCACGCCGCGAGGCGGCCGATGACGTTGTTGGCGACCACGTAGCGGCGCGCGAGCTCCTCGAGCGCCGAGCCGGTGATGGCCGGGCGGCCGTCGCCGGGGTCGACCTCGGCGCCGTCGAGCGCCACCTGCAGCAGGTACGCGTCGAGCTCGTGGCCGTCCTTCAGGTACTGCTCGTGCTTGCCGTGCTTGACCTTGTACAGCGGCGGCTGCGCGATGTAGATGTGGCCACGCTCGACGAGCTCGGGCATCTGGCGATAGAAGAACGTCAGCAGCAGCGTGCGGATGTGCGCGCCGTCGACGTCGGCGTCGGTCATGATGATGATGCGGTGGTAGCGCAGCTTGTCGGGGTTGAAGTCGTCGCCACCCATGCCCTTGCCGATGCCGGTGCCCAGTGCGGTGATCAGCGTCAGGATCTCGTTGCTCGTCAGCAGCTTCTCGTAGCGCGCCTTCTCGACGTTGAGGATCTTGCCGCGCAGCGGCAGGATCGCCTGAAACTTGCGATCGCGCCCCTGCTTGGCACTGCCGCCGGCCGAGTCACCCTCGACGATGTAAATCTCGCTGAGCGCCGGGTTCTTCTCCTGGCAGTCGGCGAGCTTGCCGGGCAGGCCGAGCCCGTCGAGCACGCCCTTGCGCCGCGTCATCTCGCGCGCCTTGCGCGCCGCCTCGCGCGCCTTCGCCGCCTCGACGATCTTGCCGCAGACGATCTTCGCGTCGGTCGGGTTCTCGAGCAGCCAGTCGGTGAGCTTGGACGCGACGATGTCCTCGACCGGGCCGCGCACCTCGGAGCTGACGAGCTTGTCCTTGGTCTGGCTCGAGAACTTCGGCTCGGGCACCTTGACGCTGATGACGCACGCCAGCCCCTCGCGCATGTCGTCGCCGCTGATCTCGACCTTGGCCTTCTTCGCGAGCTCGTGGTCGTCGATGTACTTGTTGATCACGCGCGTCATCGCCGCGCGCAGCCCCGTCAGGTGCGTGCCGCCGTCGCGCTGCGGGATGTTGTTGGTGAAGCAAAGGACCGACTCGCTGTAGCCGTCGTTCCACTGCATCGCGACCTCGACGCCGATCGTCGTGCCCTGTTCGCTGACCTTCTCGCCCACCGCGTGGAAGATGTTCGGGTGCAGCGTCTTCTTGCCCTGGTTGATGAACTCGACGAAGCCCTTGACGCCGCCGGCGTAGGCGAAGTTGTCCTCCTTCTGCGTGCGTTCGTCGACGAGGCGGATGCGCACGCCGTTGTTGAGGAACGAGAGCTCGCGCAGCCGCTTGGCGAGGATGTCGTAGTGGAAGTCGGCGTTCTGCTGGAAGATCTCGTCGTCGGGCAGGAAGTGCACCTCGGTGCCGCGCTTCTCGGTCTCGCCGATGACTTTCATCGGGCTGACGGCCACGCCGTCGCGCATCTCGATGACGCGGTCCTGCGGCACGCCCTTGCGGAACTCCATGAAGTGGACCTTGCCGTCCCGGCGCACGGTCAGCCGCAACCACTTCGACAGCGCGTTAACGCAGCTGACGCCCACGCCGTGCAGCCCGCCCGAGACTTTGTAGCTGTTCTGGTTGAATTTGCCACCGGCGTGCAGTTCGGTCAGCGCGATCTCGGCCGCCGAGCGCTTGGGCTCGTGCTTGTCGTCCATCTTGATGCCGGTCGGGATGCCGCGGCCGTTGTCGATGACGCTGATGCTGTTGTCGCTGTGGATCGTGACGATGATGTCGTCGCAGTGGCCCGCGAGCGCCTCGTCGATCGAGTTGTCGACGACCTCGAAGACGAGGTGGTGCAGCCCGGTGCCGTCGGAGGTGTCGCCGATGTACATGCCGGGACGCTTGCGCACCGCTTCCAGCCCCTCGAGGATCTGGATGCTGTTCTCGCCGTAGCCGGTGTCGGCGGGTTTCGGGTCAGGACTCTGGGGGTCGGTCATCGGGGGCATTCGAGGCCGCGCAGCGGCCGGGGGTCTGTCTGACGGGCACCCCCGCTCGGCGGGGGGCAGGGGGTGCGGTGGGTTCCGTGCAACGGATCTGAAGCGCCTTGAAGCGCTTCAGATCCGCATCGGCATCACGACGTACTTGAACCCGGACTGGCCGGGCACGGTGATCAGCGCACTGGCGTTGGCGTCCTGCAGCTCGATCTTGACCATCTCGGCGTCGATGTTGGCCAGCGCGTCGATCAGGTACGTGACGTTGAAGCCGATCTCGATCGCGTCGCCGGCGTAGTCGATCTCGAGTTCTTCCTTCGCTTCTTCCTGCTCGGCATTGCTCGACGCGATGCGCAGCAACCCGGGCTCGAAGTTCAGGCGCACGCCCTTGAACTTCTCGCTCGTGAGGATCGCCGCGCGCTGCAGCGCGGCGAGCAGCGGCTCGCGGCCGAGCGTGACGGCGTTCTTGTGGTTCTTCGGGATCACGCGGTTGTAGTCGGGGAACTTGCCCTCTACCAGCTTGGTGACGAACTCCATGCCCGAGAAGCGGAACTTGGCCTGGTTGCTCGCGAAGCGCATCTCGATCGGTGCGACCTCGGCACCGACCTCGTCCTTCTTGTCGTCCTTGAGCAGCCGCTGCAGCTCGAGCACCGTCTTGCGCGGCAGGATGACTTCCTGCTTCGGAATCTCGGCATCGAGCGTGGCCTGCGCAAGCGCGAGGCGGTGGCCGTCGGTGGCGACCAGCGTCAGCGTCTTGCCCTCGGCGACGAACAGGATGCCGTTGAGGTAGTAGCGGATGTCGTGCACTGCCATCGCGAAGTGCACCTGGTTGATGAGCCCGCGCAGCACGGCCTGCGGCACCGAGAACGCCGGGCCGAACTCGGCCGACTCGTTGACGAGCGGGAAGTCCTCGGCCGGCAGCGTCTGCAGCGTGAAGCGGCTCTTGCCGCCTTGCAGCGTCAGCTTGTTCGCGCTCGACGACAGCGTCACCGTCTGGTCGGGCGGCAGCGAGCGCAGGATGTCGATCAGCTTGCGCGCCCCCACCGTCGTCGCGAACGTCCCGTCGTCGCCGCCGAGCTCGGCGCGCGTGCGCACCTGGATCTCGAGGTCGCTCGTCGTCAGCTCGATCGTCGGGCCGTTCTTGCGCAGCAGCACGTTGGCCAGGATCGGCAGCGTGTGGCGGCGCTCGACGATGCCGGCCACCGACTGCAGCGCGCCCAGCAGTTGTTCTTGTGCTGCTTTCAAGACGATCATGTCTTCCTCTTGGACTGGTGGTTCTGGTAGAGCCGCGCCGGATCTGTGGAGAACGTGATTTTCGCCTTTTCCGACAAGGGCTTGGCGTGCGCTGAACGGTGTGGGGCGAGTCGGTATCGGGCGCGCGACGAACGACGACAACTTCGCTGTTCGGCGCGGGGCTGTGGATGAGGGCGGGCTTGTTCGGAAGTTGTCCCCAGCGTCGCCGGCGGCCCGGGTTCAGCCCTTGAGCGTCTGCTCGAGCACGTGCAGCTGCTGGTTGAGCTCGCCGTTCTTCTGTCGCTCCCCGCCGATCTTGCGCACCGCGTGCAGCACCGTGGTGTGGTCGCGCCCGCCGAACAGCTCGCCGATCTCGGGCAGGCTCTTCTGTGTCATCTCCTTGGCCAGGTACATCGCGATCTGGCGCGGCCGCGCGATCGAGGCCGGGCGCTTCTTGCTGTACATGTCGGCGACCTTGATCTTGTAGAAGTCGGCCACCGTCTTCTGGATGTTCTCGACCGAGACCTGGCGGTTCTGGATCGACAGCAGGTCCTTCAGCGCCTCGCGTGCGAGGCCGATGTTGATCTCCTTCTGGCTGAAGCGGCTGTAGGCGAGCACCTTGCGCAGCGCGCCTTCGAGCTCGCGCACGTTCGCGCGCACGTTTTTCGCGATGAAGAACGCGACGTCCTCGGGCATCTCGGTGCCCTCGGCCTGCGACTTCTTGATCAGGATCGCCACACGCATCTCGAGCTCGGGCGGCTCGATCGCGACCGTCAGCCCGGCGTCGAAGCGGCTGGTGAGCCGCTCGTCGATGTCGACCAGTCCCTTCGGGTAGGTGTCGCTGGTCATGATGATGTGCGCACGCTTGGCCAGCAGCGCCTCGAAGGCGTTGAAGAACTCCTCCTGCGTGCGCTCCTTGCCGGCGAAGAACTGCACGTCGTCGATCAGCAGCAGGTCGAGTGCGTGGTACTTCGCCTTCAGTTCGTCGAAGGTCTTGCGCTGGTAGTTCTTGACGACGTCGCTGATGAACTGCTCGGCGTGCAGGTACAGCACGCGCGCGCTCGGCCGGTCCTTCAGCAGCGCGTTGCCCACGGCGTGGATCAGGTGCGTCTTGCCCAGGCCGACGCCGCCGTAGATGAACAGGGGGTTGTACATCTGCCCCGGCGCGCCGGCCACGTGCAGCGCGGCGGTGCGCGCCATCTGGTTCGCGCGGCCGGCCACCAGCGTGTCGAAGGTCAGCGCCGGGTTCAGGCGGTGCGGTGGCAGCGCCGGCACGCTGATCGCCGCGGCGGTAGGTGCCTGCAGCGCGGCGCTGGCCAGCGTCGGTGGCGACGCGGGTGCCGCCACGGCGGGCGCGGCGGCCGGGCTGCGCGCGGCCAGGTTCAGCTCGAGGCGCACCGGCTTGCCGGCGAGCTCGCTCAACAGCCCCTCGATGCGCGCGCCGTACTGCGAACGGATCCAGTCGAGCTTGAAGCGGTTGGGCACGCTCAGCCTGACGGTGGCGGTGTCGCCGTGGTCGGCGACGTCGGCCGGCGGCAGCGGACGAATCCAGGTGTTGAACTGCTGTTCGGGCAGTTCGGCGGCCAGACGGTCGCAACCGCGCTGCCACAGGTCGGCGTGACGGGGGATTTCCAAGCGGCCCTCTTGTCGATCGGGTGGGGTTCGTTCTTGTGGAGAACGCGCGATGTGCAGCAGCGCATTCTATGCCGGCCAGGGTGCCGAAGCCGTGGTTATCCACAGCGCTGCAATCCGCGTCAAGGCCCTCCGAAGCCGCATGCCGTCGTGCAAGTCGTTGACCGATAACGGGGTTTTTGCTGTAATGCGCAGTTTCCCGAAGTCGAGTGCGGCGCCGCGTCGTGTGCGAGCCGCGTGTCCTCGGGCGGCGCCCCGGGGCGGCTTCGCGGTTGCGCATCACGCCGGCATCACGACCGGATGCGGGCCGAGGCGGTCGCAGCGTGTGCCGCTATCGAAGTCCATGGGCGGTGGCCGTCGAACCGGCAATGACTGTCTTGTCTCGACTGCCGTGGCCCTGCGCAGGCGCTGGACGAACCGATTTGCAGCGAAGGAAGCATCATGAAACGCACCTATCAGCCCTCGAAGACCCGCCGCGCACGCACGCACGGCTTTCTCGTGCGCATGAAGACGCGTGGTGGCCGCAAGGTCCTCAACGCCCGCCGCGCCAAGGGCCGCAAACGTCTGGCCGTCTGAGTGCCGCGGCGCGCCGCATGCCCGGCCGCGTCGTCCACAGCGTCGATTTCCAGCGCGTGCTCGCGACGGCTCCGAAAGCGCGAAGTGCTCACTTCGCTGCTCATCACGTGGCCGATGAGCCGTCGCGCGCGCGAGGGCGGCCGCCAACCGTCTCTGCGGAAAAGTTGTCCACAAAGACCGACCGCGACGCTGCCGAACCTGTGGACAAGTTTCGGCCGGGCCAGTGGCTCGGTCTCGTCGTGCCGAGACGCTTCGCGCGTCGCGCCGTGACGCGGCAACTGCTCAAGCGTCAGATGCGTGCGGCGCTGCAGCGGCACGCGGCGGCGCTGCCGGGCGGGTTGTGGGTGTTGCGCCTGCGCAGCGGCTTCGATTCGCAGCGGTACCCGTCGGCGGCATCGACGGCATTGCGTCAGGCGGTGCGCGGCGAACTCGACGCGCTGCTCGTGGCCGCAGCCGCAGCCACGCGGCGCTGAACGCGAGGCGGTTCGCGATGTCACCGCGCCACTGGCCCCGCCAGCTGCTGATCGGCCTCGTGCGGGCCTATCGGCTGCTGCTCAGCCCCTGGCTGGGCAGCGCGTGCCGTTTCTACCCGACGTGCTCGGCCTATTCGCTCGAGGCGCTCGAGCGCCACGGCGCGCTCGTGGGCAGCTACCTGACCGTTGCGCGCGTGCTGCGTTGCCACCCATGGTGTGACGGCGGCTGCGACCCGGTGCCCGAGTCACCCCCGCGCCTGTTCGGCTTCCTGGCTTCCGATCCGAACCGAAAGATCCCATGACGGATATCCGCCGTACCCTGCTGTGGGTCGTGTTCACGATGTCGCTCGTCCTGCTGTGGGACGCGTGGAACAAGCACACCGGTCAGCCTTCGATCTTCGGCGGCGCGCCGCCGAAGCCCGCCGCGACGGCGCCTGCCGAAGGCATGGTGCCCAACGGGGTGCCGGCGCCCGCGTCGTCGGCCTCGCTGCCGGCGCCGGCGGCTGCGACCGGCACCGGCGCAGCGTCGCCTGCGGCGGCTGCCAGCGCTGCAACGCCCGCAGCGGCTAGCGAGCAGGTGACGCTGACCACCGACTTGCTGCGGGCGACCTTCGACAGCCGTGGCGGCGACCTCGTGCGCGTCGAACTGCTGCAGCAGCGCGACCAGAAGGACCGCAGCCGCCACGTCGTGCTGTTCGACCGCAGCGCCGAGCGGCTGTACCTCGCGCAGACCGGGCTGATCAGTGCACGCGCCGGCGCCGCGCTGCCCAACCACCTGACATTGATGAGCGTCGCACCCGGCGAGCGTGAACTCGCCGCCGGCCGCGACACGCTCGAACTGCGCTTCGATTCGCCCGACGTCGGCGGCAGCAAGCTCGTCAAGACCTACACGCTGCGGCGCGGCGAGTACACGATCGACGTGCGCCACGAGGTCGTCAACACCTCGACCGACGCGACGATCGACCCGCAGCTGTACCTGCAGCTCGTGCGCGACGGCAACCCGCCGCCGGGCGAGTCGTCTTTCTACTTCACGTTCACCGGGCCCGCCGTCTACACCGACGCGGGCAAGTTCCAGAAGATCGACTTCAAGGACATCGCCAAGGGCAGTGCCAAGCACGACCGCAGCGCCGACAACGGCTGGATCGCGATGGTGCAGCACTACTTCGCGTCGGCGTGGCTGGTGCCGCAGGGCCAGACGCGCGAGTTCCGCAGCGCCAAGATCGGCGACAACCTGTACTCGATCGCGATGGTGCTGCCCCTCGGCGAGCTCGCGCCCGGTGCGAGCAAGGTCCATGAAGCGACGCTGTTCGTCGGCCCGCAGGAGGAACGCAGGCTCGCGGCGCTGGCGCCGGGGCTCGACCTCGTCAAGGACTACGGCTGGTTCACGATCCTGGCCAAGCCGCTGTTCTGGCTGCTGTACGAGCTGCACGCGCTGATCGGCAACTGGGGTTGGGCCATCGTCGCGCTCGTCGTGCTGCTGAAGATCGCGTTCTACTGGCTCAACGCCAGCGCCTATCGCAGCATGGCCAAGATGAAGGCCATCGGACCGCGCATGATGGAGATGCGCGAGCGCCTGAAGGACAAGCCGCAGCTGCTGCAGCAGGAGATGATGAAGCTGTACCGCGAGGAGAAGGTCAATCCGCTCGGCGGCTGCCTGCCGATCCTGGTGCAGATGCCGTTCTTCATCGCGCTGTACTGGGTGCTGCTGTCCAGCGTCGAGATGCGCAACGCGCCGTGGATCGGCTGGATCACCGACCTGTCGTCGATCGACCCGTACTTCATCCTGCCGCTGCTGATGACGGCGTCGACCCTGTTCCAGACCTGGCTGAACCCGACGCCACCGGACCCGGTGCAGGCCAAGCTGATGTGGATCATGCCGCTGGTGTTCAGCATCATGTTCTTCTTCTTCCCGGCCGGTCTTGTGCTGTACTGGCTGACCAACAACGTCCTGTCGATCGCGCAGCAGTGGTGGATCAACCGGCAGCTCGGCGTGACGAAGTGAGCGCCTGATCGGCGCATGCGGCGAAGCCCCGCCGGTGCCGCCGCGGGGCTTCGCGCTTTGTGATGCCCGCAAAGCCGCGCGACGCCGTGGCGTAGTGCGCGCGCGGTGCGGTTCCCCGCGGCCGCGGGGTGTAATCCGGCGCGGCGATGCCGACAATGGCTTTGCGGGGCAGACCCGGACCGAGACCGCCTCGGCCGGCTCGGGAGTCGCGCCGACGGGCGATGCACCCCGTCGCGCTCCCCCCGCGCCAACACCCTGCGGCACGGCGGCGACAATCCGCTGCCGTGCTGCCGCGCCTGTCGGACCCCATCGTCGCGATCGCCACCGCCCCCGGGCGCGGTGCGGTGGGCATCGTGCGCGTGTCGGGCCGCGATCTGGCGCCGCTGATCGCTGCGGTGTGCGCGCGCCCGCTGCCGCCGCGAAACGCCGTCTACGGCGCGTTCGTCGATGCGCGCGGCGCCGCGATCGACCACGGGCTGGCGCTGCACTTCCCGGCGCCGGCGAGCTACACCGGCGAAGACGTGCTCGAGCTGCAGGCCCACGGCGGTCCGGTCGTGCTGCAGCTGCTGCTCGCGCGCTGCCTCGAAGCGGCTGCTGAGACGGATCCCGCAACCGGGCGCGAGCGGCTGCCGGGGCTGCGCGTGGCCGAGCCGGGCGAGTTCACGCAGCGCGCGTTCCTCAACGGCAAGATGGACCTCGCGCAGGCCGAGGCGGTGGCCGACCTGATCGACGCCAGCACCGAGGCCGCGGCGCGCTCGGCCGGCCAGTCGCTGTCGGGCGCGTTCTCGCGCGAGGTCGAGGCGCTGCGCGAGCGCATCGTGCGGCTGCGCATGCTCGTCGAGGCGACGCTCGACTTCCCCGAGGAAGACATCGACTTCCTGCGCCAGGCCGACGCCGAGGGGCAGCTCGCGGCGATCGTGCACACGCTCGACGCGACGCTGGAGCGCGCGCGCCAGGGCGCGCTGCTGCGCGAGGGCATCCACGTCGTGCTCGCCGGCCAGCCCAACGTCGGCAAGAGCTCGCTGCTCAACGCGCTGGCCGGCGCCGAGCTGGCCATCGTGACGCCGATCCCGGGCACGACGCGCGACCAGATCGGCCAGACGATCCAGATCGAGGGCGTGCCGCTGCACGTCGTCGACACCGCCGGGCTGCGCGAGACCGCCGACGAGGTCGAGCGCATCGGCGTCGCGCGCAGCTGGCAGGCCATAGCCAACGCCGACGCCGTGCTGTTCCTGCATGACCTGACGCGCCGCGGCCAGCCTGACTACGACGCCGCCGAGGCGGCGATCGCGCAGCGGCTCGGCCTGCCCGCCGCCGAGGCCGGCGACGCGCGCGTGCTGCACGTGTTCAACAAGGCCGACGCGGCGCCGCCGCGCGCGCTGCCCGCCGGGGCGATCGCGCTGTCGGCGCGCAGGGGCGAGGGGCTGGCGACGCTGCGCCGCGCGCTGCTCGAGCACGTGGGCTGGCACGCGGTGCCCGAAGGGGTGTTCATCGCCCGCGCGCGCCACGTGCAGGCGCTCAGGCGCACTGCCGCGCACCTCGCGCGCGCAGGCGAGCATCTGCACGCGGCGAACCCGGCGCTGGACCTGTTCGCCGAAGAGCTGCGCCTGGCGCACGACGCGCTCGGCGAGATCACCGGCCGCATGACGCCCGACGAGCTGCTCGGCGAGATCTTCGCGCGCTTTTGCATCGGCAAGTGAGCGCGCGGCGGCGGCGCGGCGGGCCTCAGTGCCCGGCGAACTCGACCAGCGTGTGCACCGCGAGGCCCGCGTCGCGCAGCTTCTTCGAGCCGCCGAGCTCGGGCAGGTCGACAATCGCGGCACCCTCGATCACGGTCGCGCCGAGGCGCTCGAGCAGCCGCTTGCCGGCCATCATCGTGCCGCCGGTGGCGATCAGGTCGTCGATCAGCACGACGCGCGCGCCCGGCTGCACGGCGTCGGTGTGCATCTCGACGGTGGCGTTGCCGTACTCGAGCTCGTAGGTCTCGGCCACCGTCTCGAACGGCAGCTTGCCCTTCTTGCGGATCGGCACGAAGCCGACGTTGAGTTCGTAGGCCACCACCGCGCCGATGATGAAGCCGCGCGCGTCGAGCCCGGCGATCGCATTGGGGCGGGTGTCGAAGTAACGGTGCACGAACTGGTCGATCAGCACACGGAACACGCGCGGCTGCGCGAGCAGCGGCGTGATGTCGCGGAACATCACGCCGGGCTCGGGCCAGTCGGGCACGGTGCGGATCGTCTGCCGGATCAGGGTGCGCGGGTCCATCGCGCCGCGATGATAGGCGCGCGGCGTGCGGCCGCTTCAGGCGAGGTTCAGCCGCGCGAGCACCTGCGGGCGGCCGCCGTCGGTGGCGGCCTTCAGCAGCAGGCCTTCGGACGACGAGGTCGAGTTGCCGGTCAGGTCGCTGAGCACGAACTGGTGCGTGACCCAGACCTCGAAGCGAGCGGCCGGCACCGCGGCGAGCGCGTCGCGCAGCTGCGCCAGGCGGCGCTCGCGGGTCGCGGCGTCGGCGCCGGTCGGCGACGCGAGCGCGTCCCACACCATGTGGCGGCCGAACGCGAGCTGCGCCGTGTCGATGCAGCGGCACCACGGGCTCGATCGCACCGCCGCGGGCTCGAGCTGGCGGGCGCGGAACCACTCGCCGAGCCGGCGCGCCTGCGCGCGGCCTTCGTCGCTCAGGTTGCGCTGCGTCGCGCAGTCGCCGAGGCGGAACTCCGGCGGGTCGAAGGTGCCCGGCGCCAGCGCGTGGCGGAACGCCGCGACGACACCGCCGGCGCCGCCAGTGCTGCCAGCAGCAGCGGGCGGCGCCGCAGCCCGTCAGGCCACCGGCTGGAACGCATAGCCGTTGCCCGACACCGTCTTGCGGCCGAATGCGGGGAACGGGAAGTGGAAGCCGCCGACGAGCGCGTTGTTGGCGGCCACGCGCGCGAGCATCTCGCGGCGCACCTTGCGCGCCGCCTCGGGGTCCATGTCGAACTGCACGGCCCAGTCGGGGTTGCGCGCGAACAGCACCGGCACGTTGGTCAGGTCGGCGAGGTAGGTGAAGACCTGGCCGGCGGACGCGGCCTCGAACAGCGTGTGGCCCGGCGTGTGGCCGAACGCGGCGATCGACGTGATGCCCGGCAGCACCGCGCTGCCCGGCTCGAAGCGCACCAGCTTGTCGGCCGGCATGCCGTCGAACACGCGGCGCGCGCCCTGGAACGCGCCCTTCAGGCCCTCGGGGGCGGCGGCCATCTTCGCGTCGTCCATCCAGAACGCGTGCTCGACCGAGGGCACGTAGACCTTCGCGTTCGGGAACGTCCAGCTGCCGTCGCGCTTGCGCAGGCCGTTGATGTGGTCGCCGTGGTAGTGGCTGATCAGCACGTGCGTGATGTCGCCCGGCTGCAGGCCGGCGGCGGCGAGGTTCGCGAGGAACTTGCCGGCGGTGGGCGGCGCGAACTCGCCCAGCCCGGTGTCGATCAGGATGCGCTCGGCGCCGCGCACGATCACGAACGGCGTGAACGGGATGTCGATGTAGTCGGTCGACAGGTTCTGCGACGCCAGCATCGCCTTCACTTCGCCGATCGGCGCGTTGCGCACGAACTCCTCGCCCAGCGGGCGGCGCGCGACGCCGTCGTTGACGGCGATGACCTCCATGTCGCCGACCTTCTGCCGCGCGAAGCCCGGGTTCGGCAGCGCCGGCGTGCCGAGGTTCGGCGCGTTCTGCGCCCAGACCGGCACGAAGGGCATCGCGGACCAGGCAGCCGTGACGGCGGCCGCGCCGAGGAAGTGACGTCGTTGCAGCATCTGAACCCCCGAGTGTCGATGCAAACGCTAGAGGCTGAATCGAAACCGATCGGCGCGAGGCCGCCCTCGATCAATGCCCAAGGGGTTTTAGGGGTCTTGGTGCGGGGCGGGTATCGCGACCACCGGTCTCGCTGCCGACACGGGCCGGCTCGCCGCTGCGGCACACTGCGCCCCCATGCCGATCCCGCGCGTCCACGTCAATGTCCCGCTCGCGGCCGGCGCACGCGTCGAACTGCCACCGGCCGCCGCGCGGCACGTGCAGGTGCTGCGTCTGCAGCCGGGCGACGCGCTGACGCTGTTCGACGGCCGTGGCGGCGAATGGGACGCACGCGTTGCCGAGATCGGCCGCCGGCACGTGCTCGCCGAGGTGCAGACGCACCGCGCCGTCGAGCGCGAGCTGCACCGGGCCGTGACGCTCGCGCTGGGCATGCCGGCCAACGAGCGGATGGACGCGCTCGTCGAGAAGGCCGCCGAGCTCGGCGCCGCGGCGGTGCAGCCGCTGGTTGCGCAGCGCTCGGTGCTTCGGCTGGCCGGCGAGCGCGCCGAGCGCCGCTGCGCGCACTGGCAGGCGGTGGCCGTCGCGGCGTGCGAGCAGTGCGGGCGCAACCGCGTGCCCGCCGTCGCGCCGGTGCGCGGGCTCGGCGACTGGCTGCGGGCGCTGCCCGCGGTGTCCCCCGACGAGGCCCGCCTGCTGCTGAGTGTCGCCTCCGACGCCATCGCGCTGCCGTGCGCCGCCACGGGTGCCCGCACGCTGACGCTGCTCAGCGGCCCCGAGGGCGGGCTGGATCCCGACGAAGAACGCGCCGCGTGCGAACGCGGCTTCGTGCCGGTCACGCTCGGTGCGCGCGTGCTGCGCGCCGACACGGCGCCGCTCGCGGCGCTGGCGTGGCTGGCGCTCCAGGACCTTGCATGAACCGACACCTGCTGCTGCTCGCGCTGGCCCAAGGGCTGTACCTGACGAACAACGTCGCGTTCATCGCGATCAACGGGCTGGTCGGCCTCGCGCTGGCGCCGGTGGCGTGGATGGCGACGCTGCCGGTCACCGGCTACGTCGCCGGCGGCGCGCTGGCCACCGGGCTCGTCGCGCGCCACCAGCGCCGCTTCGGGCGCCGCGGCGCGTTCCAGATCGGGCTGGCGGTGGCGATCGTCTCGGCCGGGCTGTGCGCGTGGGCGGCGATGACGCGCAACTTCTGGCTGCTGACGGCCGCGACGATGCTCGCTGGCTACTACAACGCCAACGGGTCGCTGTACCGCTTCGCCGCCGCCGAGCTCGTCGCGCCGTCGTACAAGGAGAAGGCGATCTCGTGGGTGCTGGCCGGCGGCATCCTCGGTGCCGTCGTCGGCCCCAACCTCGCGAGTGCGACGCGCGAGTGGTTCGTGCAGCCATTCGCCGGCGTCTACGTCGCGCTGATGGGCGTGGCGGCGCTCGGGCTCGCGGTGATCTCGCTGATCCGCTTTCCGGCGCTGCCCGGCGCCGGGCGCAGTGCGCCGCAGGGGCGGCCGCTGCGCGAGATCGCGCGCCAGCCGGTGTTCGTCGTCGCGGTGGCCGGCTGCGCGCTTGGCTACGGCGTGATGAACCTGCTGATGGCGGCCACGCCGATCGCGATGGCGCAGTGCGCGCACCCGTTCTCGGCCGCGGCGCTCGTGCTCGAGTGGCACGTGCTCGGCATGTTCGTGCCGAGCTTCTTCACCGGCAGCCTGGTCAAGCGCTTCGGCGCGCTGCCGGTGATGACGGTCGGGTTGTTGCTGAACTTCGTCTGCGTCGCGATCGCGCTGTCGGGCGTCGACCTGATGCACTTCCTCGCCGCGCTGTTCGCGCTCGGCGTGGGCTGGAACTTCCTCTTCATCGGCGGCACGACGCTGGCCACCGAGGCCTACCGCCCCGAGGAGCGCACGACGGCGCAGGCCGGCGTCGACTTCTGGGTCTACCTGACGATGACGCTGACCTCGTTCGGCTCGGGCGCGCTGGTGACCACCGGCGGCTGGACCTTCATGAACATTGGCAGCCTGGTGCCGCTGGCGCTGCTGGCGGCCGCGCTCGGCTGGCTCGCGTGGCTGCGGCGTCGCCCGGCGCCGCGCCCCGCCGCCTGAGCGGGCGATGCGCGACGCCGACGACCGCGCGCACGCGCCGTTCACGCCGATCGCGAACCGGGCAGCGCGAGGCGGCGCCGCCGTGATTCGACCGCATGCCGCCGCTCGCGCGGCAGCCCGCGTGACGACAATGCGCGCATGACTGCCGGCGCGCCGCTGCTCGAGATCGACCGCCTGAGCGTACGCTTCGGCGACGCGACCGTCGTCGACGACGTGTCGTTCTCGATCGCCGCGGGCGAGAAGTTCGCGCTCGTCGGCGAGTCGGGCTCGGGCAAGTCGATCACGGCGCTGTCGATCCTGCGCCTGGTCGACGCGGCGACGACGACGGGCGCGATCCGCTTCGCCGGCGAAGACCTGCTCGCCAAGCCCGAGCGCGCGATGCGCGCGATGCGCGGTGCCGACATCGCGATGATCTTCCAGGAGCCGATGACGGCGCTGAACCCGCTGTACACGGTGGGCAACCAGATCGGCGAGGTGCTCGAGCTGCACGAGGGTCTGCGGCCGAACGCGGCGCGCGCACGCGCGATCGAACTGCTCGCGAAGACGGGCATCCCCGAGCCCGAGCGCCGCGTCGACGCGTACCCGCACCAGCTTTCGGGCGGGCAGCGCCAGCGCGCGATGATCGCGATGGCGCTCGCGGGGCGGCCCCGCCTGCTGATCGCCGACGAGCCGACGACGGCGCTCGACGTGACGATCCAGGCGCAGATCCTCGAGCTGCTCGACGCGCTGCAGCGCGAGATGGGCATGGCGCTGCTGTTCATCACGCACGACCTGAACCTGGTGCGCCGCTTCACGCACCGCGTCGGCGTGATGGAGCGCGGCCGCCTCGTCGAGACCGGGCCGACCGCCGCCGTCTTCGACGCGCCGCAGCATGCCTACACGCGGCGCCTGCTCGCGAGCCGGCCGCAGCGCGTCGCGCCGCCGGTGGCCGACGACGCGCCGGTGCTCGTCGAGGGACGGGGCATCGACGTGACGTTCCCGATCCCGCTGGGGTGGTTTCGCAAGCGCGACTTCGTCGCGGTGCGCCAGGCCACGCTCGAGCTGCGGCGCGGCGAGACGCTGGGCATCGTCGGCGAGTCGGGCTCGGGCAAGACGACGCTGGGCATGGCGCTGCTGGCGCTGCAGCCGATCGCTGCCGGCACCGTGCGCCTGGGCGACGTGCGCCTCGACGACGCGCCGCGCGAGACGCTGCGCCGGCTGCGCCGACGGATGCAGGTCGTGTTCCAGGACCCGTTCGCGAGCCTGAGCCCGCGCATGACGGTGGGCCAGATCGTCGGCGAGGGCCTCGCGCTGCACCGCCCCGAGCTGACGCCGGCCGAGCGCGAGGCCGCGGTGCTCGCGATGCTCGACGAGGTCGGCCTGTCGGAGCGCCACGGCGTGCCGCTCGTGCTGCAGCGCTACCCGCACGAGTTCAGCGGCGGCCAGCGCCAGCGCATCGCGATCGCGCGTGCCGTCGTGCTGCGCCCCGAGCTGCTCGTGCTCGACGAGCCGACCTCGGCGCTCGACGTGTCGGTGCAGCAGCAGGTGCTCGCGCTGCTCGCCGACTTGCAGCGGCGCTACGGCATGAGCTACGTCTTCATCAGCCACGACCTGGCCGTCGTGCGCGCGATGGCGCACCGCGTGCTGGTGATGAAGGACGGCGCCGTCGTCGAGGCGGGCGACGCCGAGCAGGTGTTCGCCGCGCCGCGCGAGGCCTACACGCGCGAGCTGCTGGCCGCCGCGCAGCTCGCCTGATCGCGGCGGGCCGCAGGCGACGGCCGATTCGCGTTACCGTACGGCCGACGGACGACGGGGACACACCGATGACGAAGACGACGATGGCGGCCGCCGTGCTGGTGGCGCTGGGGCTCGCGGGCTGTGCCGTGGAGTGGAGCAACCGCGAGGTCGTGCGCGAGGAGGTGCAGCGCATGGCGCCGCCGGGCTCGGTCTACACCGGCTGGCGGGTGTTCCAGGACAAGTGCGCGAGCTGCCACGGCCCGGCGGCCACCGGCACCGCCGGCGGGCCCGACCTGCTGCCGCGCGTGCGCGAGATGGGCGAGCGCCGCTTCGTCGGCCTCGTGCTGCAGCGCTACGACTGGGGCATGCCCGGCGAGACGGCCCGCGCGAGCGGCCCGGCGCAGGACGCGCTGGTCGAGGACGTCGTGCAGCGCCGCGCCGGTGCGCTCGTGATGCCGGCGTGGCAGAACGAGCCGCGCGTCAATGCGCACATCGTCGACTTGTACGCGTACCTGTCGGCGCGCGCGGCCGGCACGCAGGGCCCCGGGCGGCCGCAGCCTTGACGGCGGCCGCGCCGCGCCCGGGGCGCGCGGCCTACTTCAGCAGGCCCTCGGCGCGCAGTGCTGCCTGCACCGCGGGCCGCGCACCGACACGGGCGACGAAGGCCGTCAGGTTTTGCAGCGGCGCGATATCGACGCCGACGTACTTGCCCCAGCCGGCGACGACGAAGAGGTAGGCGTCGGCGACGCTGAACGTGTCGCCGAGCACGTAGGGGCGGCCGGCGAGTTCGCCGTCGACCCACTGCAGCCGCTGCAGCAGGCGCGTGCGCGCGGCGTCCTTCACCGTGTCGGGCATGGCCGGGTTGAACAGCGGGCTGAAGCCGCCCTTGTGCAGCTCGGTGGCGGTGAAGTTGAGCCACTCGATCAGCCGGTAGCGCGCCATCGTGCCCCAGGCCGGCGCGAGTTGCCGCTGCGGCACCTGGTCGGCGACGTACTGCACGATCGCCGGGCCCTCGCGCAGTCGCTGGCCGTCGTCGAGCTCGAGCAGCGGCACGTAGCCCAGCGGGTTGATCGCGGTGTAGTCGCGCCCGTCGGGCAGCTTCTTCGTCTTCGTCGGCGCGGGCACCGCCTCGAACGGCAGGCCCGACTCGTGCAGCACGATGTGCGGGCTCAGCGAGCAGGCGCCGGGGCTGTAGTACAGCTTCATCGTTCGGTCCGGAAGTGGCAGGGGATGCGAAGATAGTGCAAGCCGCGGCGCCGTGCCGGCGCGTGGCGGCCACGCCTTTCAGGAGACATCGGCATGCCGCGTGCGGTCCTCGACGAATCGAAGCTCCACCCGGCGATCCGCGAGCGCGTCGCCGGGCTGCACGCCGACCTCGTGCGCGAGGTGCAGCAGGCGCTCGCGGCGCACGCGGTGGTCGTCGTCGGGATGGGCGGCAACCCGTTCGTCAGGAAGGCGCGCCGCGCGCTCGATGCCGGCGGCATCGCGCACCACGACCTCGACTACGGCAACTACCTCGGCCCGTGGCGGCGGCGCAATGCGCTGAAGATGTGGACCGGCTGGCCGACGTTTCCGATGGTGTTCGTGCGCGGCACGCTGATCGGCGGCGCGGCCGAGACCGAGGCGCTGCTGGCCAGCGGCGAACTGCAGCGCCTGCTCGCGTGAGCGGTGCGCGGCACTGGCGCGGGCTCGCGGCGGCGGCCGGCGCGGCGCTGCTCGCCGGGGCCGCCGCGGCGCAGACGCTGACGCTGGCGCCGTGCCGCCTGGCCGGCGTCGAGCACGAGGCGCGCTGCGGCCGCCTCGCGCGCCCGCTCGACCCGGCGCGCCCCGACGGGCCGTCGATCGAGCTGCACGTCGCCGTGCTGCCGGCGCTCGCGCGCCATCCGCGGCCCGACCCGGTGCTGTTCCTCGCCGGCGGGCCGGGACAGAGCGCGATCGAACTCGCCGGCCACGTGCAGCGGCTGCTCGGCCCGCTGGGCCGGCGGCGCGACCTCGTGCTCGTCGACCAGCGCGGCACCGGGCGCAGCGCGCCGCTCGCGTGCAGCCGCGGGCCGGGCGAGCTGGCCGGCGTCGACGCGCAGGTCGCGCACCTGCTCGCGTGCCGCGACGCACTCGCGCAGCGCCCCGAACTCGGCGGCCCCGACGGCTTGCGCCACTTCACGACGCCGCGCGCGGCCGAAGACCTCGACGCGGTGCGTCGCGCGCTCGGCGCCGGGCAGGTCAACCTGGTGGCGGTGTCGTACGGCACGCGCGTCGCGCTCGAGGTGATGCGCCGCTTTCCGCAGACGGTGCGCCGCGCCGTGCTCGACGGCGTCGCGCCGCCCGACATGGCGCTGCCGCATGCGTCGGCGCTCGACGCGCAGGCCGCGCTCGACGCGCTGTTCGACGCCTGCGCCGCCGACACCGCGTGCCAGACCCGCCACCCGGCGCTGCGCGCGCAGTGGCAGCGCGCGCTGGCGCGGCTGCCCGCGACGGTGACGCTGGCCGACGCGCGCACCGGGGCGCCGACGCCGACGTGGCTGACACCCGATGCGGCGCTCGCGGCGCTGCGGCTTGCGCTGTACTCGCCGCTGCTCGCGTCGGCGCTGCCGTTCGCGATCGACGAGGCCGCGCAGGGCCGCTGGCAGCCGCTGCTCGGCCTCGGGCAGGCGCTGAGCGCCGGCGCGCGCCAGCCGGTCGTGGCCGCCGGCGCGCACTTCGGTGTCGTCTGCGCCGAGGACGCGCCGCGCGCCGCCGCGCTGCCGCCGCCGGCGACGGCGCTGGGTGCCAGCGTCGCGCGGCTGTACGAGCGGGTCTGCGCGGCGTGGCCGCGGGGCGACCTGCCGGCCGGCTTCGACACGCTCGCGCCGGCGCCGGCACCGGTGCTGCTGCTGTCGGGCGGGCTCGACCCGGTCACGCCGCCGCGCCACGGCGAGCGCGTGCGCGAGGCGCTCGGGCCACAGGCGCGCCACGCGGTGGTGCCGAACGCGGGCCACGGCGTGCTCGCGCTGCCGTGCGTGCGCGATGCGGCGCAGCGCTTCGTCGACGCGACGGGTGCGGCGCAGGCGCTGGCGGTCGACGTCGACTGCGCACGCGCGGTGCCGCGCCCGCCGGTGTGGGCACCCCCCGCGGCGGAGACGTCGCCGTGATCGAGGTGCACGGGCTCGTCAAGCGTTTCGGCGGCACGCGGCGCACGCCCCCGGTAGCCGCCGTCGACGGCGCCACCTGGCGCGCCGACGACGGCCGCATCACGGCGCTGCTCGGCCCCAACGGCGCCGGCAAGACGACGACGCTGCGGCTCGTCGCCGGGCTGATCGCGCCCGACGCCGGCGGCGTGCGCATCGACGGTATCGACGTCGCGGCGCAGCCGGCCGCGGCGCGCGCGCGGCTGGGCGTGCTCGGCGACGCGCGCGGGCTGTACCCGCGGCTGACCGCGCGCGAGAACATCGTCTACTTCGCACGGCTGCACGGCATGGCCACCGCGGCCGCGCACGCGCGCGCCGAGGCGCTGGCCGCGCAGCTGGGCATGGTCGAGCTGCTCGACCGTCGCACCGAGGGCTTCAGCCAGGGCGAGCGGATGAAGACGGCGCTCGCGCGCGCCCTGGTGCACGACCCGCCGAACGTCGTGCTCGACGAGCCGACCAACGGGCTCGACGTCGTCGCGACGCGCGCGCTGCGCGACGTGCTGCGCCGGCTGCGCGACGAGCTGGGCAAGTGCGTCGTCGTCTCGACGCACGTGATGCAGGAGGTCGAGCGGCTGGCCGACCGCGTGATCGTGATGGCGCGCGGCCACACGGTGGCCGAGGGCAGCGTCGCCGCGCTGTGCGCGCGCGCCGGCGAGCGCGACTTCGAGGCGGCTTTCGTGCGGCTGGCCTACGGCGACGCCGCAGTGGGCGGGGAGGCGCGATGACGGGCGCGGTGTGGACCGTGTGGCGCAAGGAGCTGCTCGACGCGTGGCGCGACCGGCGCACGCTGTGGACCGTGCTCGCCAGCGCGGTGGCCGTCGGCCCGCTCGCACTGGTGCTGCTGTCGACGCTGGTCGCCGACCTCGAGGCGCGCGCGCAGGCGCGCGAGGTGTGGGCGGTCGGCCTCGGCCACGCGCCGACGCTGCGCAACTTCCTCGAGCGCCAGACCTGGACGGTGCACGACGCTCCCGCTAGCTATGAGCCGGCGCTGCGCGAGCAGCGGCTCGCGCACCCGGTGCTCGTCGTCGGCGACGACTTCGAGGACGCGCTGGCGCACGGTCGCGCGCCGGTCGTCGAGGTCGTCTCGGCCAGCGGCAACGCGCGCGCCGAGGCCGGCGCGGCGCAGCTGCTGCAGCTGCTCGCCGGTTTCAACCAGGAGCAGGCGACGCTGCGGCTCGCGGTGCGAGGCGTTCCCGCCTCGATGCTCGAGGCCGTGCGCGTGCAGCCGCGCGACGTCGCCGAGCCCGGGCAGCGCGCCGCGCAGCTGACGGCGATGCTGCCGTTCTTCGTGCTGCTGGCGGTGCTGTACGGTGCACTGAACGCCGCGCTCGACACGACGGCCGGCGAGCGCGAGCGCGGCTCGCTCGAGCCGCTGCTGGCCAACCCGGTGCCGCCGCTGTCGCTGGTGGTCGGCAAGTGGGCCGCGGTGACGACGGTGGCCGTCGTGCTGGCGCTGCTGGCCGCATTCGGCTTCCTGCCCGGGCAGTGGCTGCTCGCGAGCGACGCGCTGGCGGCGCTGCTGCGCTACGGGGCCGGCGAGGCGCTGCGCTTCGTCGCGCTGCTGGTGCCGCTGGCCGCGGCCGCGTCGGCGCTGATGATGGCGGTGGCGATCCGCAGCCGCAGCGTCAAGGAGGCGCAGGCGAGCACGACGCTGGTCGTGCTCGCGATCTCTCTGCTGCCGCTGGTCACGCTGTTCGGCCAGCGCGGCGAGCAGCCCTGGCACCTGTGGGTGCCGGGGCTCGCGCACAGCGTGTTGATGACGCGCGTGCTGCGCGGGCAGGCGCTCGCGGCGCCCGACGTGCTGCTGCCGGCCGCGGTGTGCGTCGCGCTGACGGGCGTCGCGCTGGCGTCGGTCGCGCGGGCACTGCGCGGCGGCAGCGCGTTGCGCTGAGCCGGTCGCACCTACCGGGGGATCGGCACCGGCGTCGCGGTCGCGGGCAGGGCGCGCCGTCGCGGGGCCGGCACGGCTGCGCGGTCACCGCCCCCCTCGAGGGTGCGGTGGACCTCGCGCTGCCACGGCAGCGCGACGACGATCGCATTGAGGTGGCGCGCGGCCTGCCACGCGGTCAGCACTTCGCCGGCGTCGCCGAGCAGCTTCAGGTTGGTCAGCACGGCCATCGGGTCGAGCATCGCGACGACGCCGCGCGAGACCTGCACCCAGTCCCACGCGACGCCGACGTGGCCGTCGTCGCAGGGCCACACCCACATCGTCTGGCCGGCCGGCGTGCGCGCGTGCGCGTCGGTGGAGAAGACGTGGGTGCCGTGGTGCTCGAAGTGCCGCGGCAGCGGCTGGCCGACCGCCCGGTACACCGGGGGCCAGGCACGCAGGGTCCAGGCAGGGGGCATGTGTCGGTCCTCGCTCGCGCGTCGGCGCGCATCCGTGTCGGTATAGTCTTGCGAAGCCCTGCCTGTTCACAACCTGTAAAGGCTTGCAGGTCGCCCGCTGGGGAACCGACCCGACGACGCCACCTCGATGCTGCAAAGCGAGTTCCGTTCGGTGCTGGCGGCCAACGACCGCGAGTCGTTCCGCGAGGCGGTCGTGCGGGTCGCCGAGCGGCTGGGCTTCACGACGGTGTCGGCGATCGCCGTCGTCGACCGCGGCCGCGACACCGAGTTCGTGTCGGTGGGCAACATTCCGTCGGGCTACGAGAACGTCTACGTCGACGTCCAGGCGTGGCGGCGCGATCCGGTGATGCAGCACCTGCGGCGCAAGTCGGTGCCGATCCTGTGGAACCAGGCGACCTACACGCGCGAGGGCGCCGGCGATCTGTGGGAGCAGCAGGCGGCCTTCGGTTTTCGCACCGGCATCGCGATGGCGCTGCACCTGCCCGAGGGCAACCACTTCGTGCTCGGCGTCGACCGCGACCAGCCGCTGCCCGACGACGTGGACGAACTCACGCGCATCGTCGCGCACCTGCAACTGTTCGCGGTGCACGCGCAGGACGCGGCATTCCGCGTCCTCGTGTCGGCCGAGCACCGGCCGCAGACGCCGAACCTGACGCCGCGCGAGCTCGAGGTGCTGCGCTGGACGATGGAGGGCAAGACGGCGTGGGAGGTCGGCACGATCCTGGGCATCAGCGAACGCACGGCCGTGATGCACCTGAGCAATGCAACGCACAAGCTCGGCTGCACGACGAAGCATCAGGCCGTCGTCAAGGCGCTGCGCCTGGGGCTGATCGACTGACCGGCGGCGCGACCCTGTAAGAGTTGACAGTTTCGCGCCGCGGGCGGCGCTGCTTGAATGACTTCGGTTCCACCGAAGCCACGTTCAAGGAGGCGCCATGTTCAAGTCCCGTTCCAAAGTCAAGACCCCTGACCGCGTGCGCGACGCCAAGCCGGCGGTCGAGACGCCCAAGCACGAGTCGCGCGAGTCGCAGCCGCGCACGCTCGAGCTGCAGGACCTGACCAAGGTCGCCGGCGGCCTGCTGCCCAAGGGCGGATGGGGACAAAGGTAAGCGGCTTCGGCTCCATCTTCCGCCCCGAGGCGGTCGAGCACCAGCGACAGGCTTGGCTCGGCAGCATCCAGCTGGTGCGGCCGCTGTCGCTGAGCGTGCTGACCGGCGCCGTCGTCGTCGCGCTCGGGCTGACGCTGGCCACGCTCGCGTGGGGCGAGTACACGCGCAAGGCGCGCGTGGCCGGCGTGCTGGTGCCCGAAGCGGGTGTGGCGCGTCTGGTGCCGCCGCAGGCCGGCGTGGTGCTCGAGCGGCGCGCCGGCGAGGGGCAGCGCGTGCAGCGCGGCGACGTGCTGTTCGTGCTGTCGCTCGACCGTGCGACGGCCGGCGGTGACGCCCAAGTGCAGGTGCAGCAGGCGCTGGCGGCGCGCGAGCGCAGCCTCGCGGAGACGGCGCAGCGGCAGCGCGAGCGGCTCGAGGTGCAGCGCACGGCGCTGCAGAGGCGCCTGGTCGAGATGCAGCGCGAGGCCGCGCAGCTGGCGGCCGAGGCGGACCTGCACCGCCAGCGGCTCGCGCTCGCACAGCAGTCGCTCGCGCGGCTGCAGGACCTGCAGCGCGAGCAGTTCATCTCGTCGGCGCAGGTGCAGGCACGGTCGGAGGAGGTGCTGGGGTTGCAGGCGCAGCTGCAGGCGCTCGCGCGCACGCGCGCCGCGCACGAGCGCGAGATCGCCGCCGTCGAGGCCGAGCTTCGCGAACTGCCGCTGCGCCAGCGCGAGCGCGACGCCGAGATCGCGCGCGAGCGGGCGCTGGTGCAGCGCGATGCGATCGACAGCGAAGCGCAGCGGCGGCTGCTCGTGCGCGCACCGCACGACGGCGTGCTCACCGCGGTGCTCGCCGAGCCGGGGCAGGCGGTGTCGCCGTCGCAGGCGCTCGCGAGTGTCGTGCCCGCCGATGGCGCGCTGCTCGCGCACCTGTACGCGCCGTCGAGCGCGATCGGTTTCATTCGCGCCGGGCAGCCGGTGCGGCTGCGCTACGAGGCCTTCCCGTTCCAGAAGTTCGGCCACCACGAGGGTCGCGTGCTGCAGGTGTCGCGCACGCCGCTGCCGCCCGGCGAAGTGCCCGCCAGTGCCCGTGACGAGCCGATGTACCGCATCACGGTGGCGCTCGAGCGGCAGACGGTGCGCGCCTATGGCAGCGAGCAGCCGCTTGCGGCCGGCATGCAGCTCGAGGCCGATGTGCTGCTCGAGCGCCGGCGGCTGATCGAGTGGATCTTCGAGCCGCTGCTGTCGGTGGCCGGTCGCCTCTGAAGATGGCGATGCGGCCGCTGCGGGGACGTCGTTGGGGACACGCGTGAGCGCCGGCGCGCGCTGGCACCTGGACTTGGCGCTGGGCCTGGGCCTGAAGCGCGTGCCGATGGTGCTGCAGACCGAGGCCGCCGAGTGCGGCCTCGCGTGCCTGGCGATGGTCGCGGCCGCGCACGGTCACGACACCGATCTGGCGACGCTGCGCCGGCGCTTCGCGCTGTCGCTCAAGGGCGCGACGATGGCCGACCTGGTGCGCTTCGCCGACCAGCTGCGCTTCCAGTCGCGCGCGCTGCGCGCCGAGATCGAGCATCTGGCGTCGCTCGCGACGCCGTGCATCCTGCACTGGGACCTGAACCACTTCGTCGTGCTCGTCGAGGTGCGGCGCGGCGTGGCCGTGATCCACGACCCGGGGCGCGGCATCCGGCGCCTGAAGTTCGACGAGGTGTCGCGGCACTTCACCGGCGTCGTGCTCGAACTCGCGCCGATGGCCGACTTCGCGCCGCGGCAGGAGCGCCAGCAGGTGCGCGTGGCGCAGCTGCTCGGCCACGTGACCGGGCTGAAGCGCTCGCTGGCGCAGGTGTTCGTGCTCGCGCTCGCGCTCGAGCTGTTCATGCTGCTGAGCCCGTTCTACCTGCAGTGGGTCGTCGACGGCGTGCTGGTCAGCGCCGACCGCGACCTGCTGCTGACGCTCGGCGTGGGCTTCGCACTGCTGGTGCTGATCCAGGTCGGCACGGCGGCGATCCGCTCGTGGGCGGTGCTGGTGCTGTCGGCGACGCTGAACCTGCAGTGGCTGGGCAACGTGTTCGCGCACCTGATGCGCCTGCCGGTGGCGTGGTTCGAGCGCCGCCACACCGGCGACATCTGGTCGCGCTTCGGCGCCGTGCAGCAGATCCAGAAGACGCTGACGACGAGCTTCATCGAGGCGCTGCTCGACGGGCTGCTCGTCGTGCTGACGCTCGCGATGATGACGATCTACAGCGTCACGCTGACGCTGATCGCGATCGGCGCGGTGGCGCTGTACGGCGGCCTGCGCTGGCTCTTCTTCCGTCCGCTGCGCGACGCGACCGAAGAGGCGCTGGTGCACGAGGCCAAGCAGTCGAGCCACTTCCTCGAGTCGCTGCGCGGCGTGCAGGCGATCAAGCTGTTCAACCGCCAGGCCGACCGCCAGTCGCGCTTCATGAACCTCGTCGTCGACGCGATGAACGCCGACCTCGCGACGCGCAAGCTCGACCTGGGCTTCCACGTCTCGCACCGGCTGCTGTTCGGCCTCGAGCGCGTCGCGGTGGTGTGGGTCGGCGCGCTGCTGGTGCTCGACCAGTCGCTGTCGGTGGGCATGCTGTTCGCGTTCCTGGCCTACAAGGAGCAGTTCGCGCAGCGCTTCTCGGGCCTGATCGACAAGGCCGTCGAGCTGAAGATGCTGCGCCTGCAGGGCGAGCGGCTGGCCGACATCGTGCTCGCCGACCCCGAGCGCGAGTCCGACCTGCCCGCGGCGCAGCGGCGCGACGTGCCGGCGCGCCTCGAGCTGCACGGCGTGCGCTTCCGCTACTCCGACACCGAGCCCGAGGTGCTGCGCGGCGTGAACCTGCTGATCGAGCCGGGCGAGTCGCTGGCCATCGTCGGGCCGTCGGGCGGCGGCAAGACGACGCTGCTCAAGCTGATGGTGGGCATCCACGCGCCGACGACGGGCGAGATCCGCGTCGGCGGCAAGCCGCTGGCGCAGCTCGGGCTGGCGCGCTGGCGCACGATGATCGGCACCGTGATGCAGGACGACCAGCTGTTCGCCGGTTCGATTGCCGACAACATCTGCTTCTTCGACGCCGAGCCCGACCACGGCTGGATCGAGGAGTGCGCGCGGCTGGCGGCGGTGCACGACGAGATCGAGGCGATGCCGATGGGCTACCACACGCTCGTCGGTGACATGGGGGCCAGCATCTCGGGCGGGCAGAAGCAGCGCATCCTGCTCGCGCGCGCGCTGTACAAGCGCCCGCAGGTGCTGCTGCTCGACGAGGCCACCAGCGCGCTCGACGTCGACCACGAGCGGCTCGTCAACCAGGCGATCCGCAGGCTCGAACTGACGCGCATCATCGTCGCGCACCGGCCCGAGACGATCGCCAGCGCGGCGCGCGTGATCGTGCTGCATGACGGGCGCGTGTCGCAGGACCTGCGTTCGATGCCGACCGGGCGCAGCCTTTGACGTCGCTGCGGCGCTTCAGCGCTGCGGCGCCGTCAGCAGTTCCCAGCGTCGCAGCGTGGCCATCGCTTCGGCGGGCGAGGTGCCGCACATCGCCTGGGCCGGCTGCAGCGACGCACACACGGCGGGCCGCCGCGGGTCGCCGAACAGCGTGCAGCGCCGCTCGTCGCTTAGGTGCGGGCACGGCGCACCGGCCGGCTTGCCGGCGGGCCACGCCGGCAGCGGCGACGAGATCGACGGTGCGATGCAGCAGGCACCACATCCGGGGCGGCAGTCCATCGCGCGATTGTCGGGAGCGCGGCGTGGTGGCGATCGAAGCCGAGTATTGACGTTATCTATTGAAGCGGGCATGACGATCGCCATATGATGAACACGAATCGTTCTCAACAAGAGGT
The DNA here is from genome assembly GCF_003574675.1 of Azohydromonas sediminis. Lineage (GTDB taxonomy): Bacteria > Pseudomonadota > Gammaproteobacteria > Burkholderiales > Burkholderiaceae_C > Calidifontimicrobium > Calidifontimicrobium sediminis. Next base: position 19,221 of record NZ_QOAZ01000014.1, on the reverse strand, counting down.
CGCCATGGTCAAGTCGCTGAGTTTCGGCATCGTCCACCTCGGCATCGCGTTCGGTGTCAGCTACGCGCTGACGGGCGACGTCGCCATCGCCGGCGCGATCACGCTGGTCGAGCCGGCGGTCAATACCGTCGCGCACTACCTCTTCGACCGCTGGTGGGGCCACCCGGTGTGGAAGCGGTGGGCGCAGGGACTTCGGCGACGCCGGTGGGCGGCGCGGGAGGCGGCCGCCTAAAATTGCGGCACTCTCCGCTCTGCGCCGCCCGGCGGCGCCTCCCCGCGCCGTGCTGTACCCGAAGGAATTCGACGTCATCGTCGTCGGCGGTGGCCATGCCGGCACCGAAGCCGCGCTGGCCGCGGCACGCATGGGCTGCGCGACGCTGCTGCTGACGCACAACATCGAGACGCTCGGCCAGATGAGCTGCAACCCGTCGATCGGCGGGATCGGCAAGGGCCACCTGGTCAAGGAGGTCGACGCGCTCGGCGGCGCGATGGCGCTGGCTGCCGACGAGGCCGGCATCCAGTTCCGCATCCTCAACTCGAGCAAGGGTCCCGCGGTGCGGGCGACGCGGGCGCAGGCCGACCGCGTGCTCTACAAGGCGGCGATCCGTCGCCGGCTCGAGAACCAACCCAACCTGTGGCTGTTCCAGCAGGCGGTCGACGACCTGATGCTCGAGGGCGACCGCGTCGTCGGGGCGGTGACGCAGATCGGCCTGCGCTTTCGCGCCCGCGCGGTGGTGCTGACGGCCGGCACCTTCCTCGACGGCCGCATCCACGTCGGGCTGCAGAACTACAGCGCCGGCCGCGCCGGCGACCCGCCGGCGGTGACGCTGTCGGCGCGTCTGAAGGAGCTGAAGCTGCCGCAGGGGCGCCTGAAGACGGGTACGCCGCCGCGGCTGGACGGGCGCACGATCGACTTCTCGAAGCTCACCGAGCAGCCGGGCGACCTCGACCCGGTGCCGGTGTTCAGCTTCATGGGTGACCGCACGATGCACCCGCGCCAGGTGCCGTGCTGGATCACGCACACCAACGAGCGCACGCACGAGATCATCCGCAGCGGCTTCGACCGCAGCCCGATGTTCACCGGCAAGATCGAGGGCGTCGGCCCGCGCTACTGCCCGAGCATCGAGGACAAGATCAACCGCTTCGCCGACAAGGCGAGCCACCAGATCTTCCTCGAGCCGGAGGGGCTCAGCACGAACGAGTTCTACCCGAACGGCATCTCGACCTCGCTGCCGTTCGACGTCCAGCTCGCCGCGGTGCGGTCGATGCCCGGGCTCGAGCAGGCGCACATCCTGCGCCCCGGCTACGCGATCGAGTACGACTACTTCGACCCGCGCGCGCTGACGTCGAGCTTCGAGACGCGCTCGATCCGCGGCCTGTTCTTCGCCGGCCAGATCAACGGCACGACGGGCTACGAAGAGGCGGCCGCGCAGGGCCTGTTCGCCGGCGTCAACGCCGCGCTGCAGGTGCTCGGGCGCGAGCCTTGGCTGCCCGGGCGCGACGAGGCCTACCTCGGCGTGCTCGTCGACGACCTGATCACGCGCGGCGTCAGCGAGCCGTATCGGATGTTCACGAGCCGCGCCGAGTATCGGCTGCAGCTGCGCGAGGACAACGCCGACCTTCGGCTGACCGAGACCGGGCGCCGGCTCGGCCTCGTCGACGATGCTCGCTGGGACCGTTTCTGCCGCAAGCGCGACGCGATCGCCCGCGAAAGCGAGCGCCTGAAGTCGACCTGGGTGCACCCCGGCATCGTCGACGCCGCGCTGGCCGAGCGGCTGCTGGGCAAGCCGATCGAGCGCGAATACGCGCTGGTCGATCTGCTGCGTCGGCCCGGCGTCGGCTACGACGCCGTCGTCGCACTGCACGCCGATGCCGTCGCCCGGCGTGGCGGCGAGCCGCAGCCGACGGTTTCACGTGAAACGTGGCGCGCCGAGCTCGGCACCGACCTGGCCGACGCCGTGATCGAGCAGGTCGAGATCGCGACCAAGTACGCCGGCTACATCGACAAGCAGCAGGCCGACGTCGCGCGCGCCGCGGCGCTCGAGCACCTGTGGCTGCCGCCGGACCTCGACTACGACCAGGTCACCGCGCTGTCGTTCGAGGTGCGCCAGAAGCTCAGCCAGCACCGCCCGCAGACACTGGGGCAGGCGTCGCGAATCTCGGGCGTGACGCCGGCGGCGCTGTCGCTGCTGCTCGTGCACCTGCGCAAGGGCCGCTGGAAGGAGTGGGCGGCGAACGACACGCCTGGCGCGGCCAGCGACGCCGCGGCGTGAGTGCGGCCGAACCGCGGCCTGGCATCGACGCCGCGGCCGTCGCGCGGGTCGCGGCCGCGCTCGGGCTGGCGCCGACGCCGGCCCAGTGCGAGAGGCTGGCGGACTTCGGGCAGCTGCTGCTGCGCTGGAACCGCACCTACAACCTGACCTCGATCCGCGAACCGTCGCAGGTGCTGACGCACCACCTCGCCGACTGCCTGGCGGCCGTGCCGCCGCTGCAGCGCTGGCTGGCGGTCCGCGGGGACGGTGCGCCGGCGCGCGTGCTCGACGTCGGCAGCGGCGGCGGCCTGCCGGGCGCCGTGTGGGCCGTGATGCTGCCGGCGCTGCAGGTCGTCTGCGTCGACACGGTGGGCAAGAAGGCGGCGTTCGTCCAGCAGGTGGCAGCCGAACTGCGGCTGCCGAACCTGCGCGGCGTGCACGCGCGCGTCGAGGCGCTCGACGGCCGCTTCGACGTCGTCGCGTGCCGCGCGTTCGCGACGCTGGCCGACTTCGCGGCGCTGACGCGTGGGCGCCTCGCCGCCGGCGGCGTCTGGCTCGCGCTGAAGGGGCGCCGTCCCGACGACGAGATCGCCGCGCTGCCGCCCGACATCGACGTGTTCCACGTGGAACCGCTGGCGGTGCCCGGCCTCGACGCCGAGCGCTGCCTGGTGTGGATGCGTCCGCGCCACACGGGAGCCGGCTGACGACGCCCACCGGCCGGTTACGGCGCCGCGACGCGCCGGCGCAGCCCCGAAACGCGATACCCTCGCAGCGCCCGGCGCGCGGCGCCGGCCCTCCCTCCGTACTTGAAGGTCTTCACGATGTTCGGCATCGCCGACTACCCCGCGTTCTGCCTCGCGATCCTGGTCTTCCTCGCACTGCCCGGGCCGGGCACGTTCGCGCTGCTGACGTCGACCGGCAAGGGCGGCTTCAGGGCCGGCGCGGCGGCGACGGCCGGCGTCATCGTCGGCGACCAGATGCTGCTCTGGCTCGCGGTGGCCGGCGTCGCCGCGCTGCTTGCGGCGCACCCGGCACTGTTCCAGGCGGTGCAGTACCTCGGCGCCGCGTACCTGGCCTGGATTGGGCTCAAGCTGCTGTTCGCCCAGCCCGGCGCGAGCTCGCCGGTCGCGATCCATGCCGGCCACTACGCGCGGCAGGCGTTCCTGATCACGCTGCTCAACCCGAAGGCCATCGTGTTCTACATGGCCTTCTTCCCGCTGTTCATCGACCCCGCGACGCACCGTGGCGTGCCGACCTTCGCCGCGATGGCCGTGACGATCGCCGTGCTCACCGCCGCGTACGGCCTGCTGCTGTGCGCATTCGCCCGCGCCGTCAGCGCGCAGGTGCGCCGCCACCAGCGGCTCGCGCGCGGCCTCGAGCGCGCCGCCGGCGTCGCGCTCGTCGGCTTCGGCCTGCGCCTGGCCGCGCCCTGACCCGCCTTTCCTCCGAAGCCCCCGCAGCCCCCTGTCCATGTCCTCGCGCATCTTCTGCATCGCCAACCAGAAAGGCGGCGTCGGCAAGACGACGACCACCGTCAACCTCGCCGCCGGGCTCGCGCGGCTCGGGCAGCGCGTGCTCGTCGTCGACCTCGACCCGCAGGGCAATGCGACGATGGGCTCCGGCATCGACAAGCGCACGCTCGAGTCGAGCGTCTACGACGTGCTGCTCGAGACGGCGACGGTCGCCGAGGCGGGGCGGCGCGCCGATGCCGCCGGCTACGACCTGCTGCCGGCCAACCGCGAGCTCGCCGGCGCCGAGGTCGAGCTCGTCGGGCTCGAGCACCGCAACGAGCGGCTGCGCCGCGCGCTGGCGGAGTCACGCGACGACTACGACGTCGTGCTGATCGACTGCCCACCGACGTTGAACCTGCTGACGATCAACGGGCTGGTCAGTGCGCACGGCGTCATCGTGCCGATGCAGTGCGAGTACTTCGCGCTCGAGGGGCTGTCGGACCTCGTCAACACGATCCGCCAGATCCACGCCAACCTGAACCGCGACCTGCAGGTCATCGGGCTGCTGCGCGTGATGTTCGACCCGCGCATCACGCTGCAGCAGCAGGTCAGCGACCAGCTCAAGGCGCACTTCGGCGACAAGGTGTTCGACACCGTGATCCCGCGCAACGTGCGCCTCGCCGAGGCGCCGAGCTACGGCCAGCCCGGCGTCGTGTTCGACCCGGCGGCCAAGGGGGCGCAGGCCTACCTCGAGTTCGCGCGCGAACTGGTGCAGCGTCTGGCGACGCTGAAGTGACGGGCCGCCGCCGGGCGCCGGCGGCGGCCTCGTCCCTATCGTTCTAGCTGTCGTTTCCCAGGAGGTTGTTCACCCGAGGTCGAGGAAGATGGAGGTTCTCAAGCCGGCCAGCTTCCTTCGGAGAACCTCGGATGAACGTGCACAAGAATGCCTCAATGACGCCCAAGGGTCGAGCCCACTTGGTCAAGGAAATCGAGCGCCTGGGGCTTGCGGCGGCGGCCGAGGCCGCCGGCGTGAGCGTGCGCACCGCGCGCAAGTGGCGACGCCGTTACGCCGCCGTGGGTGAGCCGGGTCTGCTCGATGGCAGCTCGCGGCCGCACCGCAGCCCTGCGCGCAGCGACGCCACCAAGATCGAGCGCGCCGTCGCGCTTCGCCGCACGCAACGGCTGACCTACGAGCGCATCGCCGAGCGTGTGGGCCTGTCGCGCAGCACCGTGGCGCGGGCGTGCCAAGCTGCGGGCCTGGCCAAGCTGCCGCCCTTACAGCAGCGGCGTGCAGGACCGCGCTACGAGCGCAGCAGCGCGGGCGAGCTTCTGCACCTGGACACCAAGAAGCTCGGGTGCTTCCGCCGCCCCGGCCATCGCGTCACGGGCGATCGCACCCAGTCCTCGGCCAACGCCGGATGGCAGGCGCTGCACGTGGCCATTGACGACCACTCCCGCGTCGGCTTCAGCCAGGTGCTGGCCGACGAGACCAGCCGCAGCGCCTGCACCTTCCTATTGGCCGCATTGCGCTACTTCGCCAGCCTGGGCGTGCGCGTGCAGTCGGTCATGACCGACAACGGCTCGGCTTACACGTCGCGCCGCTTCGCCAAGCTGCTGCACCGCCTGGGCCTGAAGCACCTGCGCACCCGGCCATACACGCCGCGCACCAACGGCAAGGCCGAGCGCTTCGTCCAAACGCTGCTGCGCGAGTGGGCCTATGCCTACGTCTATCCCACTTCCCAACACCGCACCGAGGAATTGCCCCATTGGATATGGTACTACAACTTCCATCGGCCGCATAGCGCCACCGGTGGCAGACCCCCCGTCACTCGCCTCGGCCTGTGCGGGAACAACGTCTTGAGAAACTACATCTAGCCGAGTCCCAGGCCCTCGTCGAGGCCGAGGTGCACGTTCATGCACTGCACCGCGGCGCCGCTCGCGCCCTTGCCGAGGTTGTCGAGGCGCGCGACGAGCAGCGCCTGGTCGGCAGCGCCGAAGACGAAGATGTCGAGGCGGTTCGTGTCGTTGCAGCCCTGCACGTCGAAGAAGCCGTCGGCCAGCGTCGCCGGGTCCGACAGCGGCATCACGCGCACGAAGCGCTCGCCGGCGTAGCGGTGTTGCAGCGCCGCGTGCAGCGCCGCGGCGTCGACCCCACCCGGCAGTTGCGTGTAGTGCAAGGGCACACTCACCGCCAGGCCCTTGTAGAACGGGCCCACGACGGGCAGGAACATCGGCCGCGCGTGCAGCCCCGTGTGCGCCACCATCTCGGGGATGTGCTTGTGCGCGAGCGACAGCGCGTACGGGCGCGGCGCCTGCAGCCGCGCGTCGCCGCCGGCGGCGTACTGCTCGATCATCTTCTTGCCGCCGCCCGAGAACCCGGTCAGCGACGTGGCCGCCACCGGCAGTGCGTGCGGCACCAGCCCGGCGTCGACGAGCGGGCGCAGCAGCGCGACGAAGGCCGTCGCGTGGCAGCCGGGGTTCGCGATGCGCTTGCCTGCGCGCAGCCGCTCGCGCTGGCCCGGCGCGAGTTCCGGGAAGCCGTAGACCCAGCCGGAGGCGGTGCGGTGTGCGGTGCTGGCGTCGATCAGGCAGGTGCGCGGGTTGGTCACCAGCTCGACCGCCTCGCGCGCCGCGGCGTCGGGCAGGCACAGGAACGCGACGTCGGCCGCGTTGAGCAGGCGCGCGCGCTCGGCCGGGTCCTTGCGCCGCTCGGGGTCGATCTTCAGCAGCTCGACGTCGTCGCGCTGCGCCAGCACCTCGTGGATGCGCAGGCCCGTCGTGCCTTCCTGGCCGTCGACATAGACCACGTGCTTGCTCGCCATCTCCCGTCCTTCGCTGCGGCTGAGTGCCGCCAGGCGGCGAGCATAAACCGCGCGCGGCGATCCCCGACAATCGACGCATGGCGACGAAGAAACCCAAGGGGCTCGGGCTGGGCCTCGAAGCGCTGCTCGGGCCCAAGGTCAGCGATGCGCCGGCGCCCACCGGCGCGCCGTCGACGCTGAAGCTGTCGCAGCTGCAGCCGGGCAAGTACCAGCCGCGCACGCGCATGGATGAGGGCGCGCTGTACGAGCTGGCCGAGAGCATCCGCAGCCAGGGCGTGATGCAGCCGATCCTCGTGCGCCCGGTCGCGCCGCACGGCTACGAGATCATCGCCGGCGAGCGGCGCTACCGCGCCGCGCAGCTCGCCGGCCTCGACGAGGTGCCGGTGCTCGTCAGGGACGTGCCCGACGAGACCGCGGCCGTGATGGCGCTGATCGAGAACATGCAGCGCGAGGACCTGAACCCGCTCGAAGAGGCGCAGGGCCTGCAGCGGCTGGTCGGCGAGTTCGGCCTCACGCACGAGCAGGCGGCGCAGGCGGTCGGGCGTTCGCGCAGCGCAGCGACGAACCTGCTGCGCCTGCTGAACCTGAGCGCGCCGGTGCAGCAGATGCTGCTCGCCGGCGACCTCGACATGGGCCACGCGCGCGCGCTGCTCGCGCTCGACGCGGCGCAGCAAATCCTCGCGGCGAACCAGATCGCGGCCAAGAAGCTGTCGGTGCGCGAGGCCGAGCAGCTCGTCGCGCGCATGCAGGCACCGCCGCGCGCCGGCGCCGCGGGCCGTCAGCCCGCCAAGGCCGCTGCGGCCAAGCCGCGCGATGTCGTGCGGCTCGAGGAGCAGCTCGCCGACCGGCTCGCCGCACCGGTCGAGATCCGCCTGCAGCGCAAGGGCAAGGGCCGCCAGGCGGGCGAAGTGGCGATCCGCTTCGGCTCGCTCGACGAGTTGCACGGGCTGCTCGAGCGGCTCGGCGTGCACGAGGGCTGAGTTGCCTCGCGTGTCGCGGCGGCGGTGCCGTCGAGCCGAGGGGCATTTTCGGTGAGTGTGCGCTGGCTCTGGCACTGGCCTTTGCCGGCGCTGACGGCTTGGTTGCTCGCGTGGGCCGGTTATGCGGCGCTGGCGCTTGCCGGTGCGGCGCCGGCCGTGGCGCTGGCGGGCGGCACCGTGATCGGCGGCCTGTTCGCGCTGACGGTGGGCACGCGCTGGCGCCGGCTGATCGTCGCCGGGGGCTTCCCGCTGTCGCTGGCCGCCAGCGGCGCGGCGCTGCCGGGCTGGGCGTGGCTGCTGCCGTTGGCGCTGCTCGTGCTGCTGTATCCGCTGCGCAGCTGGCGCGATGCGCCGCTGTTTCCGACGCCGCGCGGCGCACTCCACGGGCTGGCGGCGGCCGCGCCGCTGCCGAACGGCGCGCGCGTGCTCGACGCCGGCTGCGGCGTCGGCGACGGGCTGCTCGCGCTGCGCGACGCGTACCCACATGCGGCGATCACCGGCATCGAGTGGAGCCGCCCGCTGGCGGTGCTCGCGCGGCTGCGCTGCCGCTTCGCCGACGTGCGCCGCGGCGACCTGTGGGCGGCCGACTGGTCGGGCTTCGACCTCGTCTACCTGTTCCAGCGCCCCGAGAGCATGCCGCGCGCCGCGGCCAAGGCGGCACGCGAGCTGCGCCCCGGCGCGTGGTTCGTCAGCCTCGAGTTCGCGGTTCCCGGCTGGCGCGCGGCAGCGCAGCTGCAGACGGTGCCCGGCAAGCCGGTGTGGGTGTACCGGATGCCGCCGGCGGCTACGCGCTGACGGGGTCCCCGACGGCGGCCTCGGCGTCGTCGAGCCAGGCCTGCATCGCATCCGGAAAGGTTTCACCCGGCGCCAGCCGCCAGCGGCGCCGGGCCAGCCGGCCGATCGCGCGCAGCTGCCACGCGGCCTCCTCGGCCAGCAGCGACAGCTCGAACGCGAGCTCGCGGTCGACGCCGCCGGCCACGAGCATCGGCAACTGTTCGGGTGCGGCGCCGGCAGCGGCCAGCATGCGCACCAGCGCGTGGCAGCGCTCTTCGATGTCGCGCACGACCTGCTGCCGCTCGGCGGAAAGGCCGGCCGGGCCCGGCGGCCAGCTCGACAGCACCTGCTGCAGCGTCTGCAGCCGCTGCACGACGGCGTCCAGCGGCACGTCGCGCGCTGGCGCGCCGCCGGGGGCGAGCAGCGGGAACAGGCGCCGCACCAGCGTCGCGTCGAGGCGGCGGTAGCTCATGCGCAGTTTCAGCGACAGCCGCGACTCGAAGCGGTCCGGGGCGAGCGCGTGCTGGGCGGCCACCAGGTCGGCGGCGCCGAGCACGCGGCCCCAAGGCGTGATCGCGTCGCCCTCGAGCTGCCGCGGGTAGCCCGAGCCGTCGAGCGCCTCGTGGTGCTCGAGCACCGCGCGGATCAGCTCGCGCGAGAAGGGGTGGTGCCGCTCGAGCAGCATCGCGCTGACCAGCGGATGCGCATACAGCTGCCGCCGCTGATCGCGCGACAGCGGCACCGCCGGCTGCAGCAGCACCGGGTCGATGTGCATCATCCCGAGGTCGCGCAGCAGCGCCGCGGCGGCGATCTGCGTGAGGTCCTGCTGTGTGGCCAGCCCTTCGTCGCCGAGCCATGCCGCCGTCAGCGCGCCGGCCACGGCGTGCTGGAACAGCGCCGGCTGCAGCTCGTGCATCAGCGTCAGCTGGAACGCGATCGGCCGCGGCAGTGGCACGGCCTCGATCGCGGCGAGCAGCCGGTCGCGGCGCAGCGGCTGCGCGACCATCCGCTCGAACAGCGGCTGGCGCGCGATCAGCGCGAGCGTGGCGCGCCTGAGCACCGCCCCATTGACGCTGGGCTCGGTGCCGACCGACTCCTCGAGCGGCGTGGCGAGCTGGTGCGCCAGCAGCCGCTCGTAGACCCGCTCGTCGACGGCGACCCCGGCCTCGATGACCTTGATGCCCTGCGTGTTGTAGATCGCCTTCGAGACGATCACCGGGCGTCGGCGTCCGAGTTCGGCAACCGCGCGCGCCAGATGCTGCGGTGCCGGCGGCACGAAGCTCATGGTCGCTCATTATCGACAGGCCCGCGCGCGGCGTGCCGAGCGCCACCGCCGCGTGCCGAGGCATCTGCACGCGGGCGGGGTGCGCCTGCGACGGGCAAGCGTGCGACCGGCGACGGGCTCGGGAATCGACGGCGTGACTTCGCATCACGGACCATCGCGGTGCATCCTGACGCCGCTCGCCCCGACGCGTCGGGCGGCATGTTCCGCGATGGTGCTGTCAGCCCCGGGGTGGGGCGCTGCGTTAACGCCTCAGGGGTCACGCTCTTGACGTCGGGTACGTTGGCAGGGCATGGTCCTTGCTGACGCAACGCCAGGAACTGGCGGCTTATGCCGCCACTCCTTGTGGGATCGCTCTGCGGCGGATCGACGAAGCTGGAGACGACGCCATACTGAACCGCACATGCCGTTGACCGGAAAGCTCTGATGGCGCCCGGGCCTGTACAGCCGGGACTTCATCAGAACTTCCCAGACGCGCGGGGGGCAGGCACCCGCCCGCGCGCCGTCCGAACCAGGAGGTCCGCATGGACGTGATCAGCCGGCTGAAAGATCGCTACGAGCGCTTGCGCGAGGAAGAGCTCTCGCTCGAGGAGTACCTCGCGGAGTGCAAGCGCAACCCGCTCGCCTACGCCACCGCCGCCGAGCGCATGCTCAAGGCGATCGGCGAGCCGCAGATGGTCGACACGCGCAACGACCCGCGGCTGTCGCGCATCTTCGCGAACAAGGTCATCAAGATCTACCCGGCGTTCGCCGAGTTCTACGGCATGGAAGACGCGATCGAGCAGGTCGTGTCCTACTTCCGCCACGCGGCGCAGGGGCTCGAGGAGAAGAAGCAGATCCTCTACCTGCTCGGGCCCGTGGGTGGTGGCAAGAGCTCGATCGCCGAACGGCTCAAGCAACTGATGGAGCAGGTGCCCTTCTATGCGATCAAGGGCTCGCCGGTCAACGAGTCGCCGCTCGGCCTGTTCGACCCGGCCGAGGACGGGCCGATCCTCGAGAAGGAATACGGCATCCCGCAGCGCTACCTCAACCGCATCCTGAGCCCCTGGGCCGTCAAGCGGCTCGAGGAGTTCGGCGGCGACATCCGCAAGTTCCGCGTCGTCAAGCGCTACCCGTCGATCCTCAAGCAGATCGCGATCGCGAAGACCGAGCCCGGCGACGAGAACAACCAGGACATCTCGTCGCTCGTCGGCAAGGTCGACATCCGCAAGCTCGAGACGTATGCGCAGGACGACCCCGACGCGTACAGCTACTCGGGCGGCCTGTGCCTCGCGAACCAGGGGCTGCTCGAGTTCGTCGAGATGTTCAAGGCGCCGATCAAGGTGCTGCACCCGCTGCTGACGGCGACCCAAGAAGGCAACTTCAAGGGCACCGAGGGGTTCGGCGCGATCCCGTTCGACGGCGTGATCCTCGCGCACAGCAACGAGAGCGAGTGGAAGGCCTTCCGCAACAACAAGAACAACGAGGCCTTCCTCGACCGCATTTACATCGTCAAGGTGCCGTACTGCCTGCGCGTCAGTGAGGAGATCAAGATCTACGAGAAGCTGATCCGCAACTCGTCGCTCGCCGACGCGACCTGCGCGCCGGGCACGCTGAAGATGATGGCGCAGTTCAGCGTGCTCACGCGGCTGAAGGAGCCCGAGAACAGCTCGATCTTCAGCAAGATGCTCGTCTACGACGGCGAGAACCTGAAGGACACCGACCCGCGCGCCAAGAGCATCCAGGAATACCGCGACTACGCCGGCGTCGACGAGGGCATGAGCGGCATCTCGACGCGCTTCGCGTTCAAGATCCTGTCGAAGGTCTTCAACTTCGACAGCACCGAAGTCGCCGCCAACCCGGTGCATTTGATGTACGTGCTCGAGCAGCAGATCGAGCGCGAGCAGTTCCCGCCCGAGCTCGAGCAGAAGTACATCGGCTTCATCAAGGAGCAGCTCGCGCCGCGCTACGCCGAGTTCATCGGCAAGGAGATCCAGACCGCGTACCTCGAGAGCTACAGCGAGTACGGTCAGAACATCTTCGACCGCTACGTCACCTACGCCGACTACTGGATCCAGGACCAGGAATACCGCGACACCGACACCGGCGAGGTGTTCGACCGCGCGGCGCTCAACGCCGAGCTCGAGAAGATCGAGAAGCCCGCAGGCATCGCGAACCCGAAGGACTTCCGCAACGAGATCGTCAACTTCGTGCTGCGCGCGCGCGCGAACAATCAGGGCAAGAACCCGAACTGGACCAGCTACGAGAAGCTGCGCACCGTGATCGAGAAGAAGATGTTCTCGAACACCGAGGAACTGCTGCCGGTGATCAGCTTCAACGCCAAGGCCAGCGCCGACGAGGCCAAGAAGCACGAGGACTTCGTGCAGCGCATGGTCGCCAAGGGCTACACGCCCAAGCAGGTGCGGCTGCTGTGCGAGTGGTACCTGCGCGTCAGGAAGTCCAGCTGAGTCCCGAGCAGGAGATCCGATGGCCTTGCAGAGCATCATCGACCGGCGTCTGGCGGGCAAGAACAAGTCGATCGGCAACCGCGAGCGCTTCCTGCGCCGCTACAAGGACAAGATCCGCGAAGCGGTCAGGCGCGCGGTCGACGGCCGCGGCATCCGCGACATGGAGCGCGCCGAGGACATCTCGATCCCGAAGAAAGACTTGTCGGAGCCGGTGTTCCACCACGGCCCCGGCGGGGTGCGCGAGATCGTGCACCCCGGCAACCGCGAGTACCTCAAGGGCGACCGCATCGAACGCCCGAAAGGCGGCGGGGGCGGCGGCAGCGGCAAGGGGCAGGCGAGCGACTCGGGCGAGGGCGAGGACGACTTCGTCTTCACGCTCAGCAAGGAAGAGTTCATGCAGGTCTTCTTCGAGGACCTCGCGCTGCCGCACCTCGTGCGCACGCAGCTCGCCGAGACGCCGGAGTGGAAGTACCACCGCGCCGGCTTCACGAGCGACGGCACGCCGAACAACCTGCATGTCGTGCGCTCGATGCGCGGCGCGATCGGCCGCCGCATCGCGATCGGTTCGGGCAGCCGGCGCGAGCTTCGCGAGATGGAGGCGCGCCTGGCCGAACTGCAGCGCTTTCCCGATGGCCGCGACGAGGAGATCGCCGCGCTGAAGGTCGAGATCGAGGCGCTGCGCCGCAGGCTCGAGCGCATCCCCTACCTCGACCCGATCGACCTGCGCTACCGCAGCCGCGTGCGCGTGCCGGTGCCGACGTCCAAGGCCGTGATGTTCTGCCTGATGGACGTCTCGGGCTCGATGGACGAGGCGCGCAAGGACCTCGCGAAGCGCTTCTTCATCCTGCTGTACCTGTTCCTGACCAAGCACTACGAGAAGATCGACATCGTCTTCATCCGCCACCACACGCAGGCGCAGGAGGTCGACGAGCAGAACTTCTTCCACGCCACCGAGACCGGCGGCACCGTCGTGTCGTCGGCGCTGGTGCTGATGGAGGAGATCATCCGCTCGCGCTACAGCCCGAGCGAGTGGAACATCTACGGCGCGCAGGCCAGCGACGGCGACAACTGGCACCACGACAGCGGCCGCTGCCGCGAGCTGCTGGCGCAGAAGATCCTGCCGCTGTGCCGGTACTACGCCTACGTGCAGGTCGCCGAGGAGGAGCAGAACCTGTGGGAGGAGTACACGCAGCTGCTCGCGACGCACCCCCACTTCGCGATGCGCAAGGCCACCGACGCGTCGCAGATCTACCCCGTGTTCCGTGACCTCTTCAAGAAGGAGCAGGCCGCGGCCTGAGACACGCCATGACCGATCTCGGCATCGAACGCCGCCGCGCCAGCGACCCGTCGCGCATCCCGCCCATCGGCGACCGCCGCCACGCCGGCGCGCGCCTGCAGGCGCCGCGGCCGTCGCCCGGTCGCGCCGCCGAGCCGCTGCCGGGGCCGAGCGACTGGACGTTCGAGCTGATCGAGCGCTACCACGACGTGATCCGCGCGACCGCCGAGCGCTACGGCCTCGACACGTACCCGAACCAGCTCGAGATCATCACCGCCGAGCAGATGATGGACGCGTACGCGTCGGTCGGCATGCCGGTGAACTACCGCCACTGGAGCTACGGCAAGGAGTTCATCGCCACCGAGAAGCAGTACCGCCGCGGGCACATGGGCCTCGCGTACGAGATCGTCATCAACTCGAACCCGTGCATCTCCTATCTGATGGAGGAGAACACGCTGGCGATGCAGGCGCTCGTGATCGCGCACGCGGCCTATGGCCACAACAGCTTCTTCAAGGGCAACTACCTGTTTCGCATGTGGACCGACGCGTCGGCGATCATCGACTACCTGGTCTACGCGAAGAACTACGTCGCCGAGTGCGAGGAGCGCCACGGCCTCGACAAGGTCGAGGAGTTCCTCGACTCGTGCCACGCGCTGGCCAACCACGGTGTCGACCGCTACCGCCGCCCGCAGCGCAAGACGCTGGCGCAGGAGCTCGCCGAACGCAAGGACCGCGAGGCCTACGCGCAGCAACAGGTCAACGACCTGTGGCGCACGCTGCCGCGGCGCGCCGAGAAGGAGGCCGTGGGCACCGACAGCCGGCGCTTCCCCGAGGAGCCGCAGGAGAACCTGCTGTACTTCATCGAGAAGAACGCGCCGCTGCTCGAGCCGTGGCAGCGCGAGATCGTGCGCATCGTGCGCAAGATCGCGCAGTACTTCTACCCGCAGCGCCAGACCCAGGTGATGAACGAGGGCTGGGCCACGTTCTGGCACTACAAGCTGCTCAACACGATGTACGACGACGGCTGGCTCACCGACGGCGTGATGATCGAGTGGCTCAAGTCGCACACCAACGTCATCTACCAGCCGCCGGTGGGGCACCGCGCGTACTCGGGGATCAACCCCTACGCGCTCGGCTTCGCGATGTACAACGACATCCAGCGCATCTGCGAGGCGCCCACCGACGAGGACCGTCACTGGTTCCCCGACATCGCCGGCAAGCCGTGGCTGCCCACGCTCGACCACGCGATGCGCAACTTCAAGGACGAGAGTTTCATCGGGCAGTACCTGAGCCCGAAGCTGATGCGCGACTTCCGCCTGTTCGCGATCACCGACGACGAGGACGAGCCCGAGCTCGAGGTCAGCGCGATCCACGACGACAGCGGCTACCGCCGCGTGCGCGAGGCGCTGTCGCGCCAGTACGACCTCGGCTCGCGCGAGCCGAACATCCAGGTGTGGAACGTCAACCTGAGGGGCGACCGGTCGCTGACGCTGCGCCACATGCAGCACAACGACCGCCCGCTCGCCGACAGTGCGCACGAGGTGCTCAAGCACGTCGCGCGGCTGTGGGGCTTTCCGGTCTCGCTAGAGAGCGTCAACGCGCGCGGCGAGGTGACCAAGCGCTGGTCGGTGCCCGCGCCGCCGCACGGGTGAGCCGGCGCCGCGCCAGCCTACAATCCGTGCACCGATGGCCGGCGGAACGACGGGGTCGCACCGTCTCCCACGCGCCACCTGCCATCGCCGAGCCGCCCAGAAGTCAGTGCAGTGCCCGCACGGGGCCAAGGATGCTGTCGGGTCCGGCCGCGATCGGGTCGTCGGGCGCGTAGCCATGCGTGCTGCGGCACGCTCGAAGCGAGGGCTGAGCCTTGACCTCCCGTGACGGCGACCACGCCGACCTGTCCGTCCTCTCCGCCTGGGCGCCCGAGCTGGCGCACACGTTCGCGTCGCTGGCGGGAGACATCGCGCTCGTCGTCGACGCCGACGGCACGATCCGCGTCGTCGCGCAGGGCGGGCGCGAGCCGATCGCGCCGGCCGCGAGCACCGAGTGGGTCGGCCGCCGGTGGGCCGACACCGTCACCGACGACACGCGCGCGAAGATCGAGCAGCTGCTCGCCGAGGTCGGTCGCACCGGCCGCGCCCGTGCGCGCGAGGTCAACCACCCCGGCGCCGCCGGCGGCGCGATCCCGGTGGCCTACACCGCGGTGCGGCTGGGCGAGAGCGGCCCGGTGCTCGTCGTCGGGCGCGACCTGCGCGCGATCACCGCGATCCAGCAGCGCTTCCTCGACGCGCAGCGCGAGCTCGAGCGCGGCTACTGGCGCACGAGGCAGGCCGAGGCGCGCTACCGCCAGCTGTTCCAGGTCGCCACCGACGCCGTCGTCGTTGTCGACGCGCAGACGCTGCGCGTGATCGAGGCCAACCCGTCGGCGGCGCAGCTGTTCGACCTGGCGCCGCAGGCGCTGCCGGGGCGCCGCATCGGGCAGCTGTTCGCGCGCACGTCGCGCCTAGCGGTCGAGCACCTGCTCGTCAGCGCACGGGCCAGCGGCCGCGAGGCCGAGGTCCACGCGCAACTGGTCGGCCGCGTCGGCCGTGTCGCGGTGTCGGCGACACCGTTTCGCGCCGACGACGCGATGCGGCTGCTCGTGCGCGTGCGCGCCGACGAGCGGCAGCGCGACGCGGTCGACGTCGCGAACGCGATCGCGCGCCTCGTCGACGGCACGCGCGACGGCGTCGTCGTCACCGACTCGGGCGGGCGCATCCTGCATGCGAATCCCGCGTTCGTCGCGCTCGTCGGCGAGCCGGCGGAGGACGCGGTGCGCGGTCAGCCACTGTCGGAGTGGCTGGTCGGCGAACGCGGCGAGCCCAGCGGTGTGCTGGCGGCTGCGCGCGCGCAGGGCGTCGTGCGCCGCGTCGCGGCCGCGCTGCAGGGCGCGCAAGGCGCGATGACACCGGTCGAGGTCTCGGCGGCGCTGCTGACCGAGGGCGACCGCGAGTGCATCGGCGTCGTGCTCAACACGCGTGGCACGCACCAGATGCTCGACGTCTGGCCCGGCGACGCGCTGCGCATGGCGCTCGACCGGCTGGTCGCGCAGGTCGGCGAGACGACGCTGCCGGCGCTGCTGCGCGAGGCGAGCGACCTCGCGCAGCGCCACTTCATCGCGCTCGCGCTGCAGCAAGCCGGCGGCGACGCGGCAGCGGCGGCGCGGCGGCTGGGCATCAGCCGCGCGAGCCTGCGCCGCCGCCAGCGTCGGCTCGCGGGGGCGGCCCCGGCGCCCGCCGACACTCCGGCGAGCGACGGCCAGACGCCGTGACGACGAGCCCGCCGTTCGGCCAGGCCGACCTCACGAACTGCGAGCGTGAGCTGATCCACCTCGCCGGCTCGGTGCAGCCGCACGGCTTCCTGCTCGTGCTGCGCGAGCCGGCGCTGCGCATCGTGCAGGCCAGCGCGAACGTCGAGCAGCACCTGGGCCTCGCGGCCACGGCGCTGCTGGGGCGCCCGCCGAGCGAGCTCGGCGGTGACTTCGACGCCGTGCTGCGCGCGCTCGCCGGCACGGCGCTCGACGAACCGGTGCCGCGGGATTGCCGCCTCGCGCCCGACGGCCGCGAGCGCCGCTTCGAGGTCGCGGTGCATCGCGTCGCCGACGCGCGCGGCTCGGTGCTGGTGGCCGAGTTCGAGCCGGCCGACGCCGACGCGGCCGACGTCGTCGACGTGCCGGCGCCCCAGATCGTCGAGCACCTGACGCGCGCCGTGCAGCGCTTCGGGGCCACGACGACGATCGGCACGCTGGCCGACGCCGTCGTGCGCAGCGTGCGCGCCCTGACCGGCTACGACCGCGTGATGGTCTACAAATTCGATCCCGACGGACACGGCCAGGTCATCGCCGAGGCGCGCGACGCGAGGCTCGAGCCGCTGCTCGGGCATCACTACCCGGCCACCGACATCCCGCAGCGTGCGCGCGAGCTGTACCTGCGCAACCGCCTGCGTGTGCTCGTCGACGTGCACTACACGGCGTCGCCGCTGGTGCCGGTGCGCGATCCGGACACGGGCGCCGACCTCGACATGTCGATGTGCCAGCTGCGCAGCATGTCGCCGCTGCACCTGCAGTACCTGAAGAACATGGGCGTGACGGCCACGCTGGTGGCCTCGCTCGTGCGCGAGGGCACGCTGTGGGGGCTGATCGCGTGCCACCACTACCGGCCGCGCAACCTGCGGCTGCCGGTGCGCGCGGCGTGCGACCTGATCGCCGAGGTGGCCTCGACGCGGATTGCCGCGATCGAGCACTACGCGCACGCGCAAGTCGCGATCCAGGTGCGACGGCTCGAGCAGCGCCTCATCGAGGCGACATCGACCGAGGGCGACTGGCGGCTCGCGCTGTTCCGCACGCCGCAGGCGCTGCTGCAGCCGCTCGACGCCACCGGCGCCGTGCTGTACTACGAGGGCGAGCTGCTGACCGCCGGCGAGTCGCCGTCGACGCCCGAGCTGCGCGCGCTGTTGCAGTGGATCGACGGGCAGGTCGGCGCGCAGCCGCCCGCCGCGCCGTTCGCGTGTTCGTCGCTCGCGCGCGCGCAACCGGCGCTCGATTCGCTGACGCCCACCGCCAGCGGCGTGCTCGCGGTCAAGCTGTCGACGACGCGTCCCGACTACCTGCTGTGGCTGCGCAAGGAGCAGCTGCACAACGTCACCTGGGCCGGCGATCCGTCCAAGCCGATGGCTGCCAACGACCCGCTGCAGCTGTCGCCGCGGCGCTCGTTCGCGGCGTGGTCGGAGATCGTGCGAGGCACCGCGCAGCCGTGGACGCGCAGCGAGGTCGCGATGGCGCGCGCCTTCGGCGCCGCGCTGGCCGACATCATCGCGCAGGTCAACGCGGTGCGGCTGCTGATCGTCGAGCACCAGCGCGCGCAGGTGC
Source organism: Azohydromonas sediminis (assembly GCF_003574675.1). Taxonomy (GTDB): domain Bacteria; phylum Pseudomonadota; class Gammaproteobacteria; order Burkholderiales; family Burkholderiaceae_C; genus Calidifontimicrobium; species Calidifontimicrobium sediminis. The sequence goes on along the minus strand of NZ_QOAZ01000014.1, from coordinate 1,034 downwards.
TGGCCACCGTCGCCAGCGCCGTCGAGCCGGTGCTGGTGGCCGATGCCGATCGCCGCGTGCTGTTCGCCAACGACAGCCTGCGCCGCCTCGCGCGCCGCGACATTGCTGCCGGCACGCCGCTCGCCTCGATCGCCGACTGGTTCACCGACATGCGCGCCGCGGGCCGCATGCTCGAGACGGTGTGCCACGGCCACGCCCCCTGGCGCGGCGAGCTGGCGCTGCGGCTGCCGGCGCACGGCGGCGACGCGGCGGTCGAGCTGCCGGTCGAAGTGCGCGCCGAGGTCGTCCCCACCCGCGACGGGCGCCCGCTGGGCTTCATCCTCGTGTTCGACGACCGCAGCGGCCCGCACCGCGCGGCCGACGCGCGCGCCCACCTCGAGGAGGCGCTGGTGCGCGCCGGCTTCGGCGCCGCCGCGGCGCCGGCGCGCGATGCACTGACGCAGGCGATCCTCGCCAACGCGAGTCTGGCGGCGATGGACATCGCCGACGCCGACGCGGCGTCGCCGGTGCCCGCGTTGCTGGCCGAGCTCGAGACCTCGATGCAGCGGGCGACGGCGCTGGTCGCGCGCATCCGCGACTTCGCGCGCGGCGCCTGAGAGCGTGAGAGTTTTTCGTCCGCTGCCCTCGTGCTGGCATGTCTCTGGCTTGCTGTTGGGCATGAGCGATCCGAAGCACCAAGACAGCGTGGCCGGGGTTTTGTTCGAGGACTTGGCGCCCGTCGATGAGCAAGCAGCGCAGGCCGCCGCGCAAGCGCGAGCCTTTGCGCTGCGCGCGCAGCCGCCGCGGCTGCTGCAGCCCAACCGCAAGCAGATCGAACTGCGGGCATCGGACCTGGAGTCGCTGCTGGGCGAGGACCACCGAGCGCGGCTGGTATGGGGCTACGTCGAGCGGCAGGACCTGAGCCGGCTGACCGATGCGATCAAGGCGCGCGGCAGCAATGCCGGACGCGCGGCGATCGACCCGCGCATCCTGTTTGCGCTGTGGCTGTACGCCACGCTCGAAGGCGTGGGCAGTGGACGCGAGCTGGCGCGGCT
>NZ_QOAZ01000013.1 GCF_003574675.1 Azohydromonas sediminis | reverse complement strand
CCAGCTCGGGGTGAGCTACCGCAGCGCCTGGCTGATGAAGCACAAGATCCTCGAAGCCATGCGCGTGGCCGAAGGCGATCGCAAGCTCGACGGGCGCATCGAGGTCGACGACGCCTACTTCGGCGGCGAGTTCTGCGGCGGCAAGACCGGGCGCGGCACCGACAACAAGGTGCCGTTCGTGGCGGCGGTGCAGACCTCCCCCGAGGGCCACCCGCTGTATGCCTGCCTGAGCGCGCAGCCGCCCACCAGCGAGGCCATGCGCGCCTTCGCCGCGCGCCACATCGCGCCTTCGGCCACCGTGGTCTCGGACGGGCTGTGGTGCTTTCGCGCCGCCACGCGCGTGGGCGCCCAGCACGAGCGCGTCGTCACCGGCGGGGGCAAGGCCAGCATGAAGCTGCCGCAGTTCAAGGCCGTCAACACGCTGCTGGGCAACCTGAAGACCGCCATCACCGGGACCTACCACGCCTTCGACTTCGCCAAGTACGCGCACCGCTACCTCGCCGAGTTCCAGTTCCGCTTCAATCGCCGCTTCGACATGAAAACCATCTTGCCTCGCCTGCTGCAAAGTCTGCTTGCCGCGCCGCCGTCGCCAGAGCACTGGCTGCGCACTGCTGAGGTTGCTCGCTAATCAGGTGTCCCCATGAAGCTCGAGCCCGAACTGCTCGAACCTCATTCGCATCGCATCCCAGAAGCGCCGCGCATCGGCCTCGTGCTCGAAGCCGGCCACGATATCGTCCGCGTAGCGCACGAAGATCACGTTGCCGGTGGCTTCGCGCCGCCGCCATTGCTGAGCCCACAGATCGAAGACGTAGTGCAGGTAGACGTTGGCAAGCAGCGGTGATGCCACCGCCCCTTGCGGGGTCCCCGTCTCACTGACGCTCCTCTGCCCGTCTTCCAGGACGCCCGCCTTGAGCCACTTGCGCACAAGACGCACGATGCGCTCGTCGCCGATGCGGTGCTCCAGGAAACGGACCAGCCATGCCTGGCTGAGACCGTCGAAGAAGCTCCGTATGTCGGCGTCGAGAATCCAGTTCACCCGGGTCTCGCAGATGGCCACCGACAGCGCGTCCAATGCGTCGTGCTGCCCCCGCCCGGGCCGGAACCCGTACGAGAAGCCGAGGAAGTCCTCCTCGTAGATCGCATTGAGCACCTCGACGACCGCGCGCTGGACGATCTTGTCTTCCAGCGCCGCGATTCCCAGCGGGCGGCCCTTCGTACTGCCCGGCTTCGGGATGAACCGACGCCGGACGGGCTGCGCCCGGTACGTGCCGCGGTGGACCCGTGCATGCAGCCGCTGGAGGTTGCCCTCCAGGTTCGCCTCGTAGTCCTGCCACGTCATGCCGTCCACCCCGGGCGCGGCACGGCGCGACAGCGCCAGGAACGCATCCCTCAGCAGGTCGACCGTCACGTGGTGCAGCAGCGCGGTGAACTTCTCCTTCTTCCGCTGCCTCGCAGCATGCCGTACACGGTCCAGCCCCGGTGACACGCTACAGCGGCTCTGTGTCCGTCGCGTGCGTGGTTGGCCCGTGCTCCCCTCGGTCCCGGCCCTTGGCTCCACCCGCTCCGCAGCCGCCGAGGCGACCTTGTTCGCAGGCTTCTTCGCTACTATGGCCGAGTCTGACTTCTCGGGTCCGTACATCATCGGCTACGGCTCCTCGCCTTCCCGATGCGGGCCAGCCCGGTACAGCGACTGGTCAGACCCGAGATCTCCCGGTTCCCGTGCAAGGAGCGTCTGTGCGTGCCAGGTTCTCAGACCACGCCGGGCCGGCTGCGCACTCGCGATGTCGCGCGCAGCCGTGTTGCCTTCCGCAAGGGTGACAGCGTCGGCGCCCAGAACTGACCTCATTTCGCGGCTCGATGGCTGGCCTGCACACCCCCCCTACCGACGCTTCGCCTGCGTCCTCGCGGACGCCGACGCACGGCTCGGGGCCGATGTGGTTCGCTACTCCTTCATCGCGGTGGACTCGCACCACCTACTCCTTGCCGTTCTCCCGGCGCACCACCCATATGGTGAGTGTGCCGCGACCCGACGAAACCGCGCCAGTGCTTGCTCAGCGGGTGATCACGGGTGGTGAACTGCCGGATTTAGGTTGATGCGCCGCGCACGGCTTGAGACCGTGCGGGCTCACCACCTCGGGAGCCTCGCGTGCAAGCCGTCGGCCAGCCGTCCCGGAGGGCGCCGGACGGCGCCCCGCTGCATTACGAGCGCCACCGCCCGGAGCAGACCACGCTGTACCGCCTGGTGCAGCAGCACGCGGCCAGCTTCATCGCCCACACCGAGGCCGACACTGGCGCGGAGCTGCCGCGCTTCATCAAAGACGAGTTCGACGCCTTCCTCGAATGCGGCATCCTGGCCCACGGCTTCCTGAGGCTGCGCTGCGGGGATTGCGGGCACGACAAGCTGCTGGCCTTCAGTTGCAAGCGCCGCGGGTTCTGCCCGTCATGTGGCGCGCGCCGGATGTCGCAGACCGCGGCGCACCTGGTGGACCACGTCATCCCGCACGTGCCGGTGCGCCAGTGGGTGTTGTCGCTGCCGATCCCGCTGCGCGTGCTGCTGGCCGCGCAACCCGAGCTGGTCACGTCGGTGCTGCAGGTGGTGCAGCGCGTGGTCGCGCGGCATCTGCTGAGGCAGACCGGGCTCGCCACTGATGAGGGCCACGGCGGCGCCGTCACGCTGATCCAGCGTTTTGGCTCGGCCGCCAACCTCAACATTCACCTGCACTGCCTTCACCTGCACTGCCTGGTGCTGGACGGGGTGTACCGCTGCGACGCTGATGGTGTGCCCAGCTTCATCGAGGCAAGCGAGCCCAGCGACGACGAGTTGCACGCGCTGCTGCAGACCGTCATCGCCCGGCTGATGAAGATGCTCACGCGCCGGGGCGTGCTGGTCGAGGACATGGGGCAGACCTACCTGGCCGAGCCGCATGCCGACGGCGAGCAGGCGCGCACGCTGCGGCCACTGCAGGCCGCGGCCATCACGTACCGCATCGCCTTCGGGCCCCGCGCCGGGCAGAAGGTGCTGACCCTGCGTGGAGCGATGCCGCGCGAGGACCGGGTGCGCCAGCCGCTGTGCGCGGACATCGACGGATTCAGCCTGCACGCCGCGGTGCGGGTGGACGCACATGCCCGCAAGCGGCTGGAACAGCTGTGCCGCTACATCACGCGGCCGGCGCTGTCCGACGAACGCGTGCAGCTCAACGCCGCCGGGCAGGTGGAGCTGAAGCTCAAGACACCGTGGCGCGACGGGACCACGCATCTGGTGATGAGCCCGCTGGAGTTCATGCAGCGGCTGGCCGCGCTGGTGCCGCGGCCGCGGCTGCACCTCATTCGGTTCCATGGGGTGCTGGCGCCGAACGCCAAGCTGCGCTCGCTGGTGGTGCCGCAAGGACCCGAGGTGCAAGAGCAGACTGCCGAAGTCGCAGCTGTCAGCGAATGCGAGAGCGAGACGGTTCAGGCCCGGCCGCACCGCATCAGCTGGGCGAGGCTGCTCAAGCGCGTCTTTGACATCGACATGCAGCACTGCCCGAACTGCCGCAGTGGGGAGCTGAAGATCATCGCGGCCATCCTGGAGCGGCCGGTGATCGAGAAGATCCTCAGCCACCTGGGGCTGGATCCGCAGCCGCCGCCCAGGGACCGGGCGCGCGAGGTCCGCCAGGACTGAAGCGGCCTGGGCCGCGCCGGTCGTCACAAACACCACTTGCCAGGCCCGCGCCGGTCGTCACAAACACCACTTGCCAGGCTGCAGCGCCACAAAGCGGCCGGCGCAACGCTGCGCGCGGAGTTGGCGCGGCCTTACCGAATGAGAGTCAACCCTGTGATCGGGATCGCTGATCAAGGCCGGACGAGCCCAGGGCGAGGCGGCGAGGCGGGCCGAATGGGCGCAAGGCAATGGCTGGACCCCCAGGTCCAGGCCAACTTGGCTGGCATCGGCTGCAGCGTCGAGCCTTCGAGCACCGAGCACCGTTTGAAAATCCTATGCGCCGCGCATGCTGATGAAAGCCCGGGTGCGCCGAGGCCGCCTCTCTGGGTACACGGTGGCGCCGGGCCGAGGCGTGCAGCGGCGACTGCACCCGGCGCCTGCACGCGCGCAGCGCGAGCGAGAAGACGATTTCGCGGTCGGGAAGATGCGCCCGCGCAGCGCGTGCGGGTGACGTCGCGTTACGTCGTCGCTACGTCGTCATTCGCGCGCGAGGTCGCGAATCAACGAGGCGCTGCGCTCGAGCGAGCGGCGTCCAGCGTCCGAAGCCGCAGACGGCGTGCGCCTGCCCGAGGCACGCTCGACGTTGCGATGCGCGTCGCCGCCTTGGTCAGCCCGCTCGACGCTCGGCGGCAGGGCTGCGGCGGCCTCGGCCGTGACCGTCGCGGCCGACGTTTCGGAGGTCGACGGCACTGCGGCAGGTGCGGCCACAGCGTCGTGCGCCGGCGCTTCGCCCTTCAGGCGCCTGTCCAGCCACGCATAGAAGACGAGGGGATGCCAGAAGACGAAGGCACCGAGACGCTGGCCGGGCGGGATGATGCGCGCGCGTTCCCACGCCTCGACCGTCTTCGTGCACACGCCCAGGACCTCGGCGACGTCGGCCTTGGTCATCGGGCGGAAGGGCTGCACCACACCGACACTGCTCACGCGAACCTCCAGACTCGTGATGGAGGTTCGTGTAGGGCTGCGTTTTATCCGTGGCCTGCACACCGGGCGGGTGGGCAGCAATGCAGGGGCGCGAGCACGCGAGGCTCAGAAGTCGGCAGGACGCGCTGCGAGGCCGGTGCCCATGCAAGGAGCGACCCGGAAGGTGGCACGCAGGGATCGGTGACTTTGGCGGGCGACTTCACCTTGTTGCGAGTGCTCGCCGATGCCCGGTCCTACGCCTGTTCGGCCGCCACCGCCGTCGCACCTTCGGCACCTTGCAGCGCCCTCGTGCATGCCCCCGAGGGTCCGCCCAAAATGGGCAACACCTTGTCATATTTGCGAGGGCGTTGCTCCAATCTTGCTCCAAATCGGGGGTTCTGACCCCCTCTTTCGGCTTCCGTCGCCCTCGCCCCCCTTGCGCCAAGTTCTTGATTTTCCTAGGATTCGCGTGCCCCCCTGGACCCACGGCACGAGCGCGCAAGCGCATTCGGGACGTAGAGGCCGGAGGTTCGAATCCTCTCACCCCGACCAGGATCTCATCAACGCCACGCCGCGCGGGCCGCCGGGTCCGACCGATTCAGGCCGCAGCCAGCCCGGCGGTCGGCGCCTCTGTCACCGCGATCCCACCCGGAGTCGAGCGGGCGGGAAGCGTGCCGTTAATGGCGCAAGGATTCCCCCCTTTTCGACCCGCGCTCCCGGCGACGACGTCTATCATCGGTCGCTCGTCGAGTCTGATTACAAGGGGGGCATTTGGCCTCGGAGACCGTCGTTGAAGCCGCGTCCTCGACCCTGTCGGGGGTCGCGCGCGTGCTGGTGCACGCCGGCAAGCTGAGCGCCAAGTCGGCCGAGGCACTGGCGCAGTCGGCCAAAGAGCGGCGCTCGAGCTTCGTGTCGGCCGTCATCGCCGCCGGCGCCGTCTCGCCACCGGACCTCGCCCACACGCTGGCGTCGGCATTGGCGCTGCCGCTGCTCGACCTCGACGCGGTCGACGCCGAGAAGCTGCCCCGCGGCATCGTCGAGCCCAAGCTCGCCGCGCAGTACCAGATCGCGGTGCTCGGCAAGCGCGGTAACCGCCTGTTCATCGGTGGCGCCGACCCGACGGACCAGGAGGCGGTCGAGCGCATCAAGTTCGCGACCCAGCTGCAGCCCGAGTGGGTGATCGTCGAGTACGACAAGCTCGCGCGACTGCGCGACGCCCAGGGCCAGAGCGCCAACGAGGCGCTCGAGTCGCTGGCGTCGATGGATTTCGAGTTCGACGTCGCCGAGGACACTGGCGCCGAGGCCGAGGGCACCGACGTAGCCGCCGAGGTCGAGGACGCGCCGGTCGTCAAGTTCCTGCAGAAGATGCTGATCGACGCGATCAACATGCGCGCGTCGGACCTGCACTTCGAGCCGTACGAGTACCACTACCGCGTGCGCTTTCGCATCGATGGCGAGCTGCGCGAGATCACGCAGCCGCCGGTGGCGATCAAGGACAAGCTCGCGTCGCGCATCAAGGTCATCAGCCGGCTGGACATCGCCGAGAAGCGCGTGCCGCAGGACGGCCGCATGAAGCTCAAGTTCGGTAACAAGGCGATCGACTTCCGCGTCTCGACGCTGCCGACGCTGTTCGGCGAGAAGATCGTGATCCGCATCCTCGACCCGTCGAGCGCGAAGCTGGGCATCGACGCGCTGGGCTACGAGAAAGTCGAGAAGGAGCGCCTGCTCGCGGCGATCCACCGACCGTACGGCATGATCCTCGTGACCGGCCCGACGGGCTCGGGCAAGACGGTGTCGCTGTACACCTGCCTGAACATCCTGAACCAGCCCGGCGTCAACATCTCGACGGTCGAGGATCCGGCCGAAATCAACCTGCCGGGCATCAACCAGGTCAACGTCAACGAGAAGGCCGGGCTGACCTTCGCCGCGGCGCTGAAGTCGTTCTTGCGCCAGGACCCGGACGTGATCATGGTCGGCGAGATCCGCGACCTCGAGACGGCCGATATCGCGATCAAGGCCGCGCAGACCGGCCACCTCGTGATGAGCACGCTGCACACCAACGACGCGCCGACGACGCTGACGCGGTTGCTGAACATGGGCGTGGCGCCGTTCAACATCGCGTCGAGCGTGCTGCTGATCACGGCGCAGCGCCTCGCGCGTCGCCTGTGCGAGAACTGCAAGAAACCCGCCGAGTACCCGCGCGAGTCACTGCTGCGGGCCGGCTTCAAGGACACCGACCTCGACGGCTCTTGGACCCCGTACCGCGCGGTGGGCTGCTCGGCGTGCACCAACGGTTACAAAGGGCGGGTCGGCCTTTACCAGGTGATGCCGATCACGGAGGCGATCCAGCGCATCATCCTGTCGGAGGGCACGGCGCTCGACATCGCGCAGCAGGCGCAGAAGGAAGGCGTGCGCGACCTGCGGCAGGCCGGTCTGGTCAAGGTGCGCGCCGGTGTGACGACACTCGAGGAAGTCATCACGGTGACGAACGAGTGAATCTGCGCGCGCCGGCGCGCGCGTCTCATTTGGTTACAACTGCGCTCAATCGCGGCACCCCGGTGCCGAAAACGAATCGTTGGGGATGCGTCCCGGAGGCTTTATGGCGACTGCGGCAGCCGCGAGACAGAACGTCAAAGAGTTCGTCTTCGAGTGGGAAGGCAAGGACAAGAACGGCAAGATCCTGCGCGGCGAGATCCGCTCGGCCGGCGAGGCCGCGGTCAACGCGATGCTGCGCCGCCAGGGGGTGCTCGTCACCAAGGTGAAGAAGCGCCGCATGAGCGGCGGAAAAGCGATCAAGCAGAAGGACATCGCCGTCTTCACGCGCCAGCTGGCCACGATGATGAAGGCCGGCGTGCCGCTGCTGCAGGCCTTCGACATCGTCGCGCGCGGCAGCCCGAACCCGAAGCTGACGCGGCTGCTCAACGACATCCGCGCCGACGTCGAGACCGGCACGAGCCTGTCGGCGGCGTTCCGCAAGCACCCGATGTACTTCAACGCGCTGTACTGCAACCTCGTCGAGGCCGGCGAGGCGGGCGGCATCCTCGAGGCGCTGCTCGAGCGGCTGGCGCTGTACGAGGAGAAGACGCTCGCGCTGAAGCAGAAGATCAAGTCGGCGCTGATCTACCCGATCGCGGTGCTGGTGGTGGCTTTCGTCGTGCTGTCGGTGATCATGATCTTCGTGATCCCGGCGTTCAAGGACGTGTTCACGTCGTTCGGCGCCGACCTGCCCGCGCCGACGCTGGCCGTCATCGCGATGAGCGAGTTCTTCGTCGCGTACTGGTACATCATCTTCGGCGTGCTGATCGGCGGCACCTACTTCTTCCTGCAGAGCTGGAAGCGCAGCGAGAAGATGCAGAAGTTCATGGACCGGCTGCTGCTGAAGATCCCGGTGTTCGGCGACCTGATCTACAAGTCGGTCGTCGCGCGCTGGACGCGCACGCTGGCGACGATGTTCGCCGCCGGCGTGCCGCTGGTCGAGGCGCTCGACTCGGTCGGCGGCGCGTCGGGCAACGCGGTGTTCGCCGAGGCCACCGAGAAGATCCAGAAGGACGTGTCCACCGGCTCGGCGCTGACGACGTCGATGCAGGCCACCGGCGTGTTCCCGAACATGGTGCTGCAGATGAGCGCGATCGGCGAGGAGTCGGGCTCGCTCGACCACATGCTGAGCAAGGCCGCCGAGTTCTACGAGGAAGAGGTCGACGAGATGGTCAAGGGCCTGTCGAGCCTGATGGAGCCGTTCATCATCGTCGTGCTCGGCGTGCTGATCGGCGGCATCGTGGTGTCGATGTACCTGCCGATCTTCAAGCTCGGCTCGGTGGTCTGACCCGATGAGCGCCGTCGGCGGCGTGCCGCTGGACCTGCTGCTGCACCCGGCGACGCTCGCCGTCTTCGGGCTCGTCATCGGCAGCTTCCTCAACGTCGTGATCCACCGCCTGCCGCTGATGCTCGAGCGGCAGTGGTGGACCGACGTCGCCCACCAGCTCGCCGACGCCGAGTCGTGGCGGCGCGTGTTCGGGGCGCGCGAGCCGGCCGCCGTGCCGCCGGCGCTGGCGCAGACGGCCAAGACGCTGTCGACGTCGCTCGACGCGCTGCCACAGCTGGGCATCGCGACACCGCGCTCGCGCTGCCCGTCGTGCGGGCACGCGATCGCGTGGCACGAGAACATCCCGCTGCTGGGCTGGCTGCGGCTCAGGGGCCGCTGTGCGCAATGCGGCGCGCGCATCTCGGCGCGCTACCCGCTGGTCGAGCTGCTGACCGCGCTGCTGTTCGCCGGCATCGGCTGGCGCTTCGGGGCGCAGCCGGTCGCCTTGCTGTGGTGCGCCGCCGCCGCGGCGCTGGTCGCGCTGGCGGCCATCGACTGGGACACCACGGTGCTGCCCGACGCGCTGACGCTGCCGCTGCTGTGGGCCGGCCTGCTCGCCGCGGCGTTCGGCTGGACGCTGCCGCTGGCCGACGCGCTGTGGGGCGCCGCGGCCGGGTACCTGTCGCTGTGGTCGGTGTACTGGCTGTTCAAGCTGACCACCGGCAAGGAGGGCATGGGCTACGGCGACTTCAAGCTGCTCGCCGCGCTCGGTGCGTGGCTGGGCTGGCAGATGATCGTGCCGATCCTGCTGATGGCCTCGGTGATCGGGGCCGTCGTCGGCGTTGCGATGAAGCTGTCGGCAGCGCTGCGCGAAGGGCGCTACGTGCCCTTCGGACCCTTCCTGGCCGGTGCCGGCCTGGTCGTGATGCTGGCCGGTGCCGACACGGTGCGCGGCTGGATCGGCTGGGCCTGAGCGCGGCACGCCGCCGGCGATGCGCATCGGACTGACCGGCGGCATCGGCAGCGGCAAGAGCACCGTGGCTGCCCGGCTGGCGGCACTCGGCGCCGCGGTCGTCGACACCGACGCGATCGCCCGCGAGCTGACCGCCGCGGGCGGCGCGGCCATCGAGGCGCTGCGCGACGCCTTCGGCGCGCGGGCGATCGCCGCTGACGGCGCCCTCGACCGCGCCTTCATGCGCGCCCACGTGTTCGCCGACGCCGCCGCCCGGCGCCGGCTCGAGGGCATCCTGCACCCGATGATCGCCGCCGAGGCGCTGCGCCGCGCCGACGCCGCCGGCGCGGCGCCGGTCGTGTTCGACGTGCCGCTGCTGGCCGAATCGGCGCACTGGCGCGCCCGCGTGCAACGCGTGCTCGTCGTCGACTGCGCGGAGTCGACGCAGGTCGAGCGCGTCGTGCGGCGCTCCGGCTGGAGCGCCGACGAGGTGCGCCGCGTGATCGCGCAGCAGACGCCGCGCGCGCGCCGCCGCGCCATCGCCGACGCCGTGATCCACAACGACGGGCTGCCGCTCGTTGCCCTTCACGCCGAGGTCGACGCGCTGTGGGCGCACTGGAGCACGGCCGTGCTGTGAAAGAATCCACGGCGTGCGCGGCGCCCGTCGGGCGGCCCGCCGTCGAAGATCCGCCGTGGTCCTTTACGAATTCCCGTTCAACGAGGGCATCCGCACGATGCTGCGGCTCGAACATCTGTTCGACCGCCTCGGGCAGCTTGTGGCACGCGACACGCCGATCGACCACCACTTCGCGCTCGCGACGATGTTCGAGGTGATGGACGTCGCCGCGCGCGCCGACCTGAAGTCCGACCTGCTGAAGGAACTCGACCGCCAGCGCACCCAGCTGCAGGGCTACCGCGGCAATCCGGCGATTTCGGAGGCCGCGCTCGACGAGGTCATCGCGCGCGTCGACGCGGCCTTCGACGGCCTGAACCGGCTCCCGGGCAAGGCCGGCGCCGCGCTGGCCGGCAACGAGTGGCTGATGAGCATCCGCAGCCGCATCAGCATCCCCGGCGGCACCTGCGAGTTCGACCTGCCGGCGTACTACGCCTGGCAGCAGCTGCCGGCCGAGCGTCGCCGCGCCGACCTGTGGCGCTGGGTCGACACGCTCGGCCCGCTCGCGGCGGCGCTGCACGTCTTGCTCGGTCTGCTGCGCGACAGCGGCGTGCCGCACCGCGTCGTCGCGCCGGCAGGCCAGTTCCAGCAGGGCCTGCCGCAAGGCAAGGTCTACCAGCTGCTGCGCGTGCGGCTCGACGACGCGACGCTCGTGCCCGAGATCACCGGGCACCGGCTGATGGTGTCGGTGCGGCTGATGCGCACCGACGGCGAAGGTCGGATGCGCCCGGTCGCCGAGGACCACAGCTTCGAGCTGACGCTGTGCGCATGATGACCCTGACCCGCCAACGCCCCCGGACCGCGGCGGCCCGGCGCGGTCGCCACGACCCGCGGCGGCACGGCCGCGGCGCGTCGCGATGAGCACGTCGCCCCCGTCGGTGGCGAGGCGGCGCGTGCGTTGCCCCGCCTGCGGCGGGCCCGCGTGGTACGACGCCGACAACCCCTGGCGGCCGTTTTGCAGCGAGCGCTGCCGCACGCACGACCTCGGCGCGTGGGCGAGCGAGAGCTACCGCGTCGACGCCGCGCCCGACGACGCCGAGGCGGGCCGCGACGACACCACGGACCCGCCGGCACCCCGCGCAGCGCACTGAACCCGTGTGCGCCGCCGGCGCAGCGGTGCGGCCGCGGCCACCGCACGAGCACCTTGGCTCTTGAAGGCGGGACGGGCGTCCCTATAATCGTGCCCTGTTAGCACTCGTCGCTGTCGAGTGCTAGCGGTTGCGAACCGCAGCCCGATTTGGTGGTGTTAGCGCTCGCTAACTTAGCGCGCACCGATTCTCGCTCATCGATTCCTTCTCAGGAGATGTCATGAAACTTCGTCCGTTGCACGATCGCGTGATCGTCAAGCGTCTGGAGAACGAAACCAAGACCGCGTCGGGCATCGTGATCCCCGACAACGCCGCCGAGAAGCCCGACCAGGGCGAGGTCGTGGCGGTTGGCCCGGGCAAGCGCAACGACAAGGGCGACTTCGTCGCGCTGAACATCAAGGTCGGTGACCGCGTGCTGTTCGGCAAGTACAGCGGCCAGACCGTCAAGGTCGACGGCGAAGAACTGCTGGTGATGCGCGAAGAGGATCTCTTCGCGGTGATCGAGAAGTAATCCCCCCCAGAACACGAATCCGGAGAGTCTGCACATGGCTGCTAAAGACGTTGTTTTCGGCGCCGACGCGCGTCATCGCATGGTCGACGGCGTGAACATCCTCGCCAACGCCGTCAAGGTCACGCTGGGCCCGAAGGGCCGCAACGTGGTGCTCGAGCGCTCGTTCGGCGCCCCCACCGTCACGAAGGACGGTGTCTCGGTCGCCAAAGAGATCGAGCTCAAGGACAAGCTGATGAACATGGGCGCGCAAATGGTCAAAGAGGTCGCCTCCAAGACCAGCGACGCCGCCGGTGACGGCACCACGACCGCCACCGTGCTCGCGCAGTCGATCGTGCGCGAGGGCATGAAGTACGTCGCCGCGGGCATGAACCCGATGGACCTCAAGCGCGGCATCGACAGGGCCGTCGAGGCGCTGGTCGACGAGCTGAAGAAGATCAGCAAGCCGACGACGACGAGCAAGGAGATCAGCCAGGTCGGCTCGATCTCGGCCAACAGCGACGAGTCGATCGGCAAGATCATCGCCGACGCGATGGACAAGGTCGGCAAGGAAGGCGTGATCACCGTCGAGGACGGCAAGAGCCTGAACAACGAGCTCGACGTCGTCGAGGGCATGCAGTTCGACCGCGGCTACCTGTCGCCGTACTTCATCAACAACGCCGAGAAGCAGGTCTGCGTCCTCGAGAACCCGTACATCCTGCTGCACGACAAGAAGATCAGCAACATCCGCGACCTGCTGCCCACGCTCGAGCAGGTGGCCAAGAGCGGCAAGCCGCTGCTGATCGTCGCCGAGGAAGTCGAGGGCGAAGCGCTGGCCACGCTGGTCGTCAACACGATCCGCGGCATCCTGAAGGTCTGCGCCGTCAAGGCCCCGGGCTTCGGTGACCGCCGCAAGGCGATGCTCGAGGACATGGCCATCCTCACCGGCGGCAAGGTCATCAGCGAGGAAGTGGGCCTGACGCTCGAGAAGGTGCAGCTGGCCGACCTCGGCCAGGCCAAGCGCGTCGAAGTCGCCAAGGAGAACACGACGATCATTGACGGCGCCGGCAAGGCCGCCGACATCGAGGCGCGCGTCAAGCAGATCCGCGTGCAGATCGAGGAAGCGACGAGCGACTACGACCGCGAGAAACTGCAGGAGCGCGTGGCCAAGCTCGCCGGCGGCGTCGCGGTGATCAAGGTCGGTGCCGCGACCGAAGTCGAGATGAAGGAGAAGAAGGCCCGCGTCGAGGACGCGCTGCACGCCACGCGCGCCGCGGTCGAGGAAGGCATCGTCGCCGGCGGTGGCGTCGCGCTGCTGCGCGCGCGTCAGGCGATCGTCGACAAGCTCAAGGGTGCCAACCACGACCAAGACGCCGGCATCAAGATCGTGTTGCGCGCCGTCGAGCAGCCGCTGCGCGAAATCGTCGCCAATGCCGGCGACGAGCCGAGCGTGGTGATCAACAAGGTGCTCGAGGGCAAGGGCAACTTCGGCTACAACGCCGCCACCGGCCAGTACGGTGACATGATCGAGATGGGCATCCTCGACCCGACCAAGGTCACCCGCACCGCGCTGCAGAACGCCGCGTCGGTCGCCGGCCTGATGCTCACGACCGAGTGCATGGTCGCCGAAGCACCGAAGGACGAGACCCCGGCCAAGGGTCCCGGCATGGGTGGCATGGGCGACATGGGCATGGATATGTGATGTCCTGACCCGGTCAGCCAGACACACCCAACCCGCCCGCGGCACGCGCCGCGGGCTTTTTTTTGCGTACGCTAGCGACAATCGTGGCGTCCTTCGCCCCGTGACCTCGATGCCCGCTCCACTCCGGCGCCTCGCGCGCACGCTCGCCGCATGGGCGTGGGTCGTCGCCGCGGCGACGCTGGTGCCCACACCACCCGCGCAGGCGCAGCCGCTCGACCCCGCGTCGCCATCGGCGGCGGCAACGCGCCCGCGCGTGGGTCTGGTGCTTTCGGGCGGCGGCGCGCGCGGGCTGGCGCATGTGGGCGTGCTCAAGGTGCTCGAGCGCGAGCGCATCCCGGTCGACGTGATCGCCGGCACGTCGATGGGCGCCATCATCGGCGGGCTGTACGCCAGCGGCATGAGCGCCGAGCAGCTTGAGCGCGAACTGCTCGCGGTGCGCTGGGACGCGCTGTTCGCCAGCCGCGTCGACCGCCGCGAGCTGCCGCAGCGGCGCAAGGAGGAAGATTTCGACGTCGCCCCCGACCTCGAATTCGGCGTGCGCGACGGCGAGCTGCGCGCGCCGGTGGCGGCCGTCTCGAGCCGCGGCCTCGAACTGCTGCTGCGCCGCTACACGCTGCCGGTGCGCGGCGTCACCGAGTTCGACCGCCTGCCGATCCCGTTCCGCGCGGTGGCCACCGACATGGAGACGGGCCAGGCGGTCGTGCTCGACCGTGGCGACCTCGCGCTGGCGCTGCGCTCGAGCATGAGCGTGCCCGGCGTGTTCGCGCCGACCGAGGTCGACAGCCGCGTGCTCGGCGACGGCGGCCTCGTCAACAACGTGCCGATCGACGTCGCGCGCGCGATGGGCGCCGACGTCGTGATCGTCGTCAACATCGGCACGCCGCTGGCGCCGCGCGAGTCGCTCGGCTCGGTCGTCGGCGTGACGGCGCAGATGATCAACATCCTGACCGAGCAGAACGTGCAGCGCAGCCTCGCGACGCTGGGGCCGCGCGACGTGCTGGTGGCGCCGCAGCTCGGTGCGCTGACGGCAGGCGACTTCGAGCGCACGCGCGAGCTGATCGCGCTGGGCGCCAGCGGCGCCGAGGCGGTGCTGGCGCGCCTCGCGGCGCTGTCGGTCCCGGCGGCCGACTATGCCGAGTGGACGCTCGCGCGCACGCGCGGCGCGGCGCCGGCACCGGCGCTCGGCTTCGTCGCGTTCGAGGGCACCCGCGCGACGAACCCGGTGCGCTACGCCGACGAGCTCGAAACGCAGCCCGGGATGGCGTTCGACCGCGAGCGTGCCGAGCGCGACGCGCGCCGGCTGGCAGCCACCGGCGATTACGTGCGCACCGACTACCGCATCGCCGAGGTCGATGGTCGCGAAGGCCTGGTGTTCGACCTCGAGGACAAGCCGTGGGGGCCGAACTACCTGCGCGTCGGGCTGACGATGGACACCGACTTCCGCGGCGACAGCGGCTTCAACGTCCGGCTGCTGCACGTGCGGCGCTGGCTCACGCCCGACGGCGCCGAGTGGCGCAACCTGCTGCAGATCGGCGAGGCGCCGACGCTGGCCACCGAGCTGTACCGGCCGCTGGGCGTCGGCCGCGCGCTGCAGGCCGACTGGTTCGTCGCCCCGTACGCCGGCGTGCAGCGGCGCCGCGTCGTGCTGTACGACCCCGACGACCTCGGCCTCGAGCTCGCGCAGTACCGGCGCGACATCCTGCAGGCCGGCGTCGACCTCGGCCGCCCGTGGGGACGCATCGGCGAGCTGCGCCTCGGGCTGTCGTGGCTGAACTACCGCAACGTACCCGACAGCTTCGGCTTCAACCGCATCGAGCTGGTGTCGCAGCGCTTCGTCGAACGCGCACTGCGTGCGCGGCTCGTGGTCGACCAGCTCGACTTCGCGTTCTTCCCGACGCGCGGCTACCGGCTCGAGGCCGTCGCCGCCGCCGGCCTGCGCGACGCGCGCGGCCGCGACGAGCGCTTCCAGCGCGCCGAGGTCGAGGCGATGGCGGTGGGCACGTTCGGCGCGCACACGTTGGACGCGCTCGCGCTGCTGCAGGCCACCAATGCCGACGGTCTCGACGTGTTCGGCCGCTACACGCTCGGCGGCTTCCAGCGCCTGTCGGGCTACCGCACCGACCAGCTCAACGGCAATGCCGTCGTGCTGCTGCGGCTGGGCTGGCGCACGCCGCTGACCGGGCGGCTGCTGTTCGCGCGCAACCTCGTCGTCGGCGCGACGCTCGAGGCCGGCAACGCGTGGCTCGACACCGACGCCGCCCGCCTGTCGGACCTGCGCACCGGCGGCAGCCTGTACCTGGGCACCGACACCGGCGTCGGCCCGGTGCACTTCGGGCTGACGTACGCGCCGGGCGGGTCGCTCGGCATCGCGCTGTTCGTCGGCCGCCCCTGAGGCTCAGGGCAGCAGCGCGGCCACGGTGTCAGCCACCAGCTGCGGCCGCTCGTGGACGACCCAGTGCGTCGCCCCCGGCACGCGCACGACGCGCAGGTCGGGCACGAAGGCGTCGAGTCCGTCGAGCAGCGACGGCAGCAGCGCCGTGTCGGCATCGGCCCACAGCACCGTCGTCGGCACGCGCACCGTGACCGCCTCGGGCGGCAGCGCCAGCGTGGCGAGCGCGTCGTGCGACGCGGCCGGCGGACGCAGCGGCGAGGCCCGGTAGTAGTTCAGCGGCCCAGTGAGCCCGCTGCGCCAGACCTCGCGGTAGCGCTCGCGCAAGTCGGCCGTGAGCCAGCCGCCGCCGGGGTGCGACGCGTCGTCGGCGCCCATCGACGTGAAGAACCGCCACAGGCGGGCGAAGTCGTTCTCGGCAAGCAGTGCCTCGGCGTCGGGGCGCACGAGGAAGTTCATGTAGGCGCTCGCGCGCTGCTGCGCCGGGTTGTCGCGCAGTTCGCGCAGGAAGGTCGCCGGGTGCGGCGCATTGACGATCAGCAGCCTGCGCACGCGCTGCGGGTGCTGCGCGGCGAACGCCCACGCGACGGCACCACCCCAGTCGTGCGCCACCAGCACGTCGATGCGGCCGCCGAGGTGGTCGATCAGCGCCGCGACGTCGGCGACGAGGTGCTTCGCGCGGTACGCGTCGACGCCGGGCGGCGCCGACGACGGCGCGTAGCCGCGCAGGTTCGGCGCGACGCAGTGCGCACGCGGCGCGAGGCGCTGCATCACGCCGTCCCACACGAACGCCGCCTCGGGAAAGCCGTGCAGCAGCAGCACGCGCGGCGCGCCGACGGCGCCAGCGCAGCGGCACGCCAGCGTGATGCCGTGCGGCAGACGGGCGTCGAAGGTGTCGATCATGACGATGACGCCGGGGCCGGGTGCGCCCAGCCGTGCAGCGTCTGCGCGACGTCGTCGAGCCCGGCGCGGGTGAGTGCCGAGAACAGCGCCACGCCAATGTCCGACGCCTCGCTGGCGAACTCGCCCAGTGCCTGCGAGGTGCTGCGCAGCGCCGCGTCGGCCTCGCGGCGCGAGAGCTTGTCGGCCTTGGTCAGCAGCACGAGCAGGCGGACCTCGCCGGTGCGCACACGCGGCGCGATGAACTCGAGCAGCCGGCGGTCGAGGTCGGTCAGACCCAACCGCGCGTCGACCAGCAGGACGACACCCGACAGACTGCGCCGCATCGCGAGGTAGTCGGCCATGACCTTCTGCCAGCGCAGCTTGGCCGCACGGTCGACCGCGGCGTAGCCGTAGCCCGGCAGGTCGGCCCACAGCGCATCGGGCGCGTCCTTCGGGCCGAGCGCGAACAGGTTGATGTGCTGCGTGCGCCCCGGCGTCTTCGACGCGAACGCGAGCCGCCGCTGCTGTGCCAGCGTGTTGATCGCGGTCGACTTGCCGGCATTGCTGCGCCCGACGAAGGCGATCTCGGGCAGTTCGGTGACCAGCAGCTGGTCGAGCCGGCTGGCCGTCGTCAGGAAGCGCGCGCCGTGCGCCCAGGCAAGCGCCGTGCGAGCCGGCGAGACGGAAGCCGCGGCAGAGGTGGGCATGGAGCATTGTAAAATTTCAAGGTTTGTTTCTTCCGAGCCGCATGCGATGAACGCCCCCCACGCCTTCCGGCTGGCCGCCGCCGTACTGGCTGCCACCTTGCTCGCGCCGCTGTCGGCCACCGCCGCCGGCGACACCAAGGCGGGGCCCGATCTGGCGAAGGGGCGCACGATCGCCACGCAGGTGTGCGTCGCATGCCACACGGTCGACGGCTCGCGCGGTGCGCCCGCGAACCCGATCCTCGCCGGCCAGCACCCCGAGTACCTGACCAAGCAGCTGCGCGAGTTCAAGGCCGGCAAGCGCGTCAACGCCGTCATGCAGGGCATGGTCGCCGCGCTGAGCGACGACGACATGGTCAACGTCGCCGCGTTCTACGCCAGCCTGCCCCCGGTGCCAGGCGCCGCGACCAACGCCGACCTGGTGCTGCTGGGCGAGCGCATCTGGCGCGGGGGCATCGCAAGCAAGAAGGTGCCCGCGTGCGCCGGCTGCCACAGCCCCAACGGGGCCGGCATCCCGGCGCAGTACCCGCGCCTGGCCGGCCAGCACGCCGAGTACGTCGCGTCGTCGCTGAAGGGCTACCGCTCCGGTGAGCGCGCCAACAACGCGCAGATGCTGTCGATCGCGGCGAACCTGAGCGACCGCGAGATCGCCGCGCTGGCCGACTACGCCGCCGGCCTGCGCTGAGTGCGCCCGGCGGGCGCGGCCGCGGCAATTCCTGCATCGGGCCGGGTCGCCCCGGGGCCTTTCGGCGCCCAGGGGCGCCGGTCGCGATAATCGCGCCATGAGCGTCACCACGGCCGGCTTCGAGGTCAGCGCGCGCTCGCGCTGGCTGCGCGAGGGCATCGAGCTGCTGTCGTCGATGCGGTTCGCGATCTCGCTGCTGACGCTGATCTGCATCGCGTCGGTGATCGGCACCGTCGTCAAGCAGCACGAGCCGTTCAACAACTACGTCAACCAGTTCGGCCCATTCTGGGCCGACGTGTTCGCTGCCGTCGGGCTGTACACGGTGTACAGCGCGTGGTGGTTCCTGCTGATCCTGGCGTTCCTCGTCGTCTCGACGAGCCTGTGCATCGCGCGCAACACGCCGAAGATCATCGCCGACCTCAAGGCCCACAAGGAGCACCTGCGCGAGCAGTCGCTGCAGGCGTTCCACCACAAGGCGCAGGGCGCGGTCGACGAGCCGCGCGCCGCGGCCTACGACCGCATCGCGGCGACGCTCGGTGCCGCCGGCTGGCGCGCCAAGGTGCAGGTGCGCCCCCACGGCACGATGATCGCCGCGCGCAAGGGCGCATCGAACAAGCTCGGCTACCTCGCCGCGCACGGCGCGATCGTGCTGATCTGTCTGGGCGGGCTGTTCGATGGTGACCTCGTCGTGCGCGCGCAGATGTGGTTCCAGGACAAGTCGGTCTACCGCGGCGGCGGGCTGATCAGCGAGGTGCCGCCCCAGCACCGCCTCGGGCCGAACAACCCGACCTACCGCGCCAACCTGCTCGTGCCCGAGGGCGCGCGCGCCGGCACGGCGATCCTGTCGATGCCCGACGGCGTCGTGTTGCAGGACCTGCCGTTCGACGTCGAGCTGAAGAAGTTCATCGTCGAGTACTACGAGACCGGCATGCCCAAGCTGTTCGCCAGCGAGATCGTGATCCACGACCACGAGACGGGGCAGTCGCGCGAGGCCCGCGTCGAGGTCAACCACCCCGCGTTCCACCGCGGCGTCGCGATCTACCAGAGCAGCTTCGACGACGGCGGCTCGAGCCTGAAGCTGCGCGCGATTCCGCTGCATGCGGGTGCGCGCGAGTTCGAGGTCCAGGGCGTCGTCGGCAGCAGCACGACGCTGCAGCGCGGCGGCGAGACGCTGCAGCTCGAGTTCACCGGGCTGCGCGTGATCAACGTCGAGAACTTCGGCGCCGGCGGCATGGGCTCGGGCACCGACGTGCGCCGCGTCGACCTGAAGAGCGCGCTCGACGACCACCTCGGCTCGGGCGCCAAGGTGCGCACGCAGAAGCAACTGCGCAACGTGGGCCCGTCGGTGACGTACAAGCTGCGCGACGCCAGCGGCCAGGCGCGCGAATTCCACAACTACATGCTGCCCATCGAGCTCGACGGGCGGCGCGTCATGCTCGCCGGCGTGCGCGAGAACCCGAACGAGAGCTTCCGCTACCTGCGCATCCCGGTCGACGCCGACGACTCGATCGACACCTGGGTGCGGCTGCGCACCGCGCTCGACGACCCGGCGCTGCGCGACCTCGCCGCGCGGCGCTATGCCGCTGCCGCGACGCCCGCCGACCGCCCCGAGATGGCCGAGCAGCTGCGCGTGACGTCGCTGCGGCTGCTGACGCTGTTCGCGGGCCAGGAGCCGGCCGACCAACCCCACGCCGCGACGCCCGCGACCGACACGCCGCCGGTGCGCGGCGGGCTGGCGTCGGTGGCGCGCTTCCTCGAGTCGACGGTGCCCGAGGGCGAGCGCGAGCGGGTGTCCGAGGTGCTGCTGCGCATCCTCAGCGGCAGCCTGTTCGAGCTGCTGAACACGGCGCGTGCCCAGGCCGGGCAGCCGGCGCTCGTGCCCGACGCGCAGGTGCAGGACTTCCTGTCGCGCGCGCTGACGTCGCTGTCCGACAGCTTCTTCTACCCCGCGCCGGTGCTGCTGCAGCTCACCGACTTCCAGCAGGTGCAGGCGAGCGTGTTCCAGGTCGCGCGCGCGCCGGGCAAGAACCTCGTCTACCTCGGCGCCGTGCTGCTGATCGTCGGCGTGTTCGTGATGCTGTACGTGCGCGAACGCCGGCTGTGGGTCTGGCTCGAAGACGATGCCGGCGCGCCCGGCGCGCGCACGCGCATCGTCGCCGCGCTGTCGACGACGCGGCGCACGCTCGAGGCCGACGCCGAATTCGACCGCCTGAAGACCGTCCTGGTGCCCGCCGCGACGGCACCCGCCAAGGAGTCCGCATGAACACCGCGACCACGTCCACCCACCGCCTGCCCGTCGCATCGCGTCCGTCGCGGCTCGGTGCCTTCGGCGCCTACGACTGGCTGTTCGCCGCCCTCGTGATCGCCGGCACCGGCTTCGCGTTCTGGCGCTACGGCGCGTCGATGGACGTCTACGAGAAGTGGATCCTCGCCGGCAGCGCGCCGGTGGTCATCGGCCTGGGCTGGTTCTGGGCGCCGCTGCGCACGCTGGCCCTTGGCGTCGGCGCGGCGGTGCTGCTGGCCATCGGCCTGTATGCGCGCACGACCGACGGCTTCGGCGCCGACCTCGCCGCGGCCGAGAACGTGTTCCTGCTGAAGTACTTCCTGTCGAGCCAGAGCGCGATCCTGTGGATGAGCGTGCTGTTCTTCATGAGCACGGTCTTCTACTGGATCGGCGTCTTCGCGACCGCGAAGGCGGGCACCGACAACACGGCGCAGCGCATCGGCTCGCGGCTCGCGTGGGCCGCCGTGTTCATGGCGCTCGTCGGCTCGCTCGTGCGCTGGTACGAGAGCCACCAGATCGCGCCCGACATCGGCCACATCCCGGTCAGCAACCTGTACGAGGTGTTCGTGCTGTTCTGCTGGATGACGGCGCTGTTCTACCTCTACTACGAGCAGGTCTACAAGACGAAGGCGCTGGGCGCGTTCGCGATGCTGATCGTCAGCGCCGCGGTGGGCTTCCTGCTGTGGTACACGGTCGACCGCCAGGCGCACGAGATCCAGCCGCTGGTGCCGGCGCTGCAGAGCTGGTGGATGAAGCTGCACGTGCCGGCGAACTTCATCGGCTACGGCACGTTCGCGATCGCGGCGATGGTCGCGTTCGCGTACCTGATCAAGCAGCACGCGACCGAGACGAACTGGTGGAAGCTCGCGCCGCTGTGGGCGCTGGGCGTCGTGCTGTGCTTCGAGCCGCTGCTGTTCCGCAAGTCGGCCGCCGGCGGCATCAGCAACTTCTGGGCGATCTACTTCGGCGCCAGCGCGCTGCTGGTGGGCGGCATCATCGCGATGCGCCGGCGCATCGCCGCCGGGCTGCCGTCGTTCGAGGTGCTCGACGACGTGATGTACAAGGCGATCGCGGTGGGCTTCGCGTTCTTCACGATCGCGACGATCCTCGGCGCGTTCTGGGCCGCCGAGGCCTGGGGCGGCTACTGGAGCTGGGACCCGAAGGAGACGTGGGCGCTGATCGTCTGGCTCAACTACGCCGCCTGGCTGCACATGCGGCTGATGAAGGGGCTGCGCGGCACGATCTCGGCGTGGTGGGCGCTCGTCGGCCTCGCGGTGACGACGTTCGCGTTCCTCGGCGTCAACATGTTCCTGTCGGGGCTGCACTCGTACGGCACGCTGTGACGGCCGGCGCCGCTGGCGCGAATCTGGGCGTGCCGGCCCGATCGGAGCACGCATGAAGTCCCTGAAGGACCGCGGTTTCGTCCACCCGGTACCGTCCGAGATCACGCCGCGGCGCGTGTTCGAGCAGCGCCGCCGCCTGCTGCAGGCCGCGGCGACCGCCGCAGCCGGCACTTCGCTCGGGCTGTGGGCGGCACGCGACGCGCGCGCCGCGATGGCGAAGCCGCCGGGCAGGCTCGCCGCCTTGCCCGGCGCGAAGAGCGAGGTCGCCGGTGCCGTGACGATGGAAAAGCTCACCGCGTACGACGACGTCACGACCTACAACAACTTCTACGAGTTCGGCACCGACAAGTCCGACCCGGCGCGCCACGCGCACCGGCTGAAGACGCGCCCGTGGACGGTGGCCGTCGAGGGCGAGGTCGGCAAGCCGAAGGTCTGGGACCTCGACGAGCTGCTGAAGCTCGCGCCGATGGAAGAGCGCGTCTACCGCCTGCGCTGCGTCGAGGGTTGGTCGATGGTGATCCCGTGGGTCGGCTGGTCGCTGTCGGAGCTGATCCGCCGCGCCGAGCCGACCGGCAATGCGAAGTACGTCGAGTTCGTCACGCTCGCCGACCGCGCGCAGATGCCCGGGCTGCGCTCGTCGGTGCTCGACTGGCCTTACGTCGAGGGGCTGCGCCTCGACGAGGCGATGCACCCGTTGACGCTGCTCGCGTTCGGCCTGTACGGCGAGGTGCTGCCGAACCAGAACGGCGCGCCGCTGCGGCTGGTCGTGCCGTGGAAGTACGGCTTCAAGAGCGGCAAGAGCCTGGTGAAGATCCGCTTCGTCGAGAAGCAGCCGGCCACGAGCTGGGTCGTCGCCGCACCGCACGAGTACGGCTTTTATTCCAACGTCAACCCACGCGTCGACCACGCGCGCTGGAGCCAGGCCACCGAGCGGCGCATCGGCGAGGACGGGCTGCTGCAGCGCAAGCGCCCGACGCTGATGTTCAACGGCTACGAGGCCCAGGTCGGGCAGCTCTATGCCGGCATGGACCTGCGCAAATTCTTCTGAACGCGGCCGGCCCACGGCCGCAGCGCGCGTCGACGCCGCGCTGCGCCACGCCGCGGTCAAGCCCGCGCTGCTCGCCGCCGCGCTCGTGCCGTTCGCGCTGCTGCTGCACGGCGCCGTGACGAACACGCTCGGCGCCAACCCGGCCGAGGCGCTGATCCGCGGCACTGGCGACTGGACGCTGCGCTTCCTCGTGCTCGCGCTCGCCGTGACGCCGCTGCGCCAGGCGCTGTCGCTGCCGTCGCTCGCGCGGCTGCGCCGCATGCTCGGGCTCGTCGCCTTCTTCTACGCGCTGCTGCACCTGCTTGCCTACGCGTGGCTCGACATGGGCCTCGTCGTTGCCGACCTCGTGCGCGACATCGGCAAGCGCCCGTTCATCCTCGTCGGCACCGCGGCGCTGCTGCTGATGCTGCCGCTGGCAGCGACCTCGTTCGACCGCGCGATCCGCGCGCTCGGCGCACGCCGCTGGCAGGCGCTGCACCGCACGGTCTACGCCGTCGCGGCCCTCGCGCTGCTGCACTTCTTCTGGATGCGCGCCGGCAAGAACGACTTTGCCGAGGTCGGCGTCTACGCCGCGATCGTCGCCGTGCTGCTCGGCTGGCGGCTGGTGCGCGCGCTCGTCGCGCGGGCGCGGCGGCGCGGTGCGGCGGGGTTTGTCCCGGTGCGCTGACGTCCCCGTCGGCGCTACGGTCGGCGCTCCAGACCCCGGAGGCTGCCGATGACCGCCCCCGCCTTCACGCCGCTCGCGAGCGGCTTCTCGTTCCTCGAAGCGCCGCGCTGGCACGACGGGCGGCTGTGGCTGTCGGACTTCTACACCCACCGCGTCGTGACGGTCGACCTCGCCGGCCGCGTCGAGACCGTCGCCGAGGTGCCGCAGCAGCCGTCGGGGCTCGGCTGGCTGCCCGACGGGCGGCTGCTCGTCGTCTCGATGCGCGACCGCAGGCTGCTGCGGCGCGAGCCCGACGGCACGCTGGTGTTGCACGCCGACCTCGCGGGCATCGCCGGCGGCCACTGCAACGACATGGTCGTCGACGCGCAGGGCCGCGCATGGGTCGGCAACTTCGGCTTCGACCTGATGGGCGGCGCGCCGCCGCAGCGCGCGACGCTCGCGCGCGTCGACCCCGACGGCCGCGTGCACGCCGCTGCCGAAGACCTGTGCTTCCCGAACGGCTCGGCGATCACGCCCGACGGGCGCACGCTGCTCGTCGGCGAGAGCTTCGGCAACCGCGTCTCGGCGTTCGACATCGCGCCCGACGGCAGCCTCGGCCCGCGCCGCGACTGGGCGACGTTCGCGCCGCTGCCCACCGCGACCGACTTCATGGGCGTGCTCGGCCAGCTGGCGATCGCGCCCGACGGCTGCACGCTCGACGCCGAGGGCTGCCTATGGATCGCCGACGCGATCGGCCAGCGCGTCGTGCGCGTGCGCGAGGGTGGCGAGATCGTGCAGACGCTGTCGACGGCGCCGCTCGGCGTGTTCGCCTGCGCGCTCGGCGGCGACGACGGCCGCACGCTGTTCCTGTGCGTCGCACCCGACTTCGACGAGCACGCGCGCAGCGCGGCGCGCGAGGCGCAGCTGTGGAGCGTGCGCGTCGACGTGCCGCACGCCGGCTGGCCCTGAATGCCGCCGCACTCAGCGCATGAACCCGGGCAGCCAGAGCGCGATCGGCGCGAACTCGAGGACCAGGAACAGCGCGACGATCAGCGCGGCGACGAACATCCACACGCCGCGGTAGATCTGCGTCAGCGGCACGTCGCGCAGCAGCGAGTTCAGCACGAACAGGTTCAGCCCGACCGGCGGGCTGATCAGGCCGATCTGCACGACGAGCACGATCAGCACGCCGAACCACACCGGGTCGAAGCCGAGGCCGACGACGATCGGGAAGAACACCGGCAGCGTCAGCAGCACCATGGCGAGTTCTTCCATGATCATGCCGAGCAGGATGTAGATCACCATCATCGCGCCGACGATCGCCAGCGGCGGCAGCCCGAGGTGAAGGATCCACTCCTTCAGGTCGTACGGCATCGACGTCATGTTGATGAAGTTCGCGAACATCGTCGCCGCGATCAGGATCGTGAACAGCATCGCCGTCGTGCGCGCGCTGTCGACGAGCACCTCGAACAGCACGCGCCACGTCAGCGTGCGCCGCAGCCACGCGAACACGAAGGCGCCGAAGGCGCCGATGCCCGCGCCCTCGGTGGCGGTGAACACGCCGCCGTAGATGCCGCCGAGCACGATCACGACGAGCAGCGCGACACCCCACACGCCCTTGACGGCACGCAGGCGCTCGCGCCAGCTCGCGCGCTCGCCGGCCGGGCCGGCGGCGGGGTCGCGCCAGACGATGACCATGATCGCCACCATCATCAGCGCCGCGCACAGCAGGCCGGGGATCACGCCGGCGGCGAACAGCTTGCCGATGTTGGTCTCGGTGACGATGCCGTAGATCACGAGGATCGTCGACGGCGGAATCATGATCCCCAGCGTCCCGCCGGCGGCGATCACGCCGGCGCTGAGGTAGTCGGCGTAGCCGAGCTTCTTCATCGACGGGTACGCGACGCGGCTCATCGTCGCGGCGGTGGCGATCGACGAGCCGCAGATCGCGCCGAACCCGGCGCACGAGATCACGGTGGCATGCGCGAGTCCGCCACGGAAGTGACCGATGAACGAATAGGCGGCGCGGTACAGCTCGTGCGCGAGCCCGGCGCGCGCGACGAAGTTGCCCATCAGGATGAACAGCGGGATCACGCTGAGGATGTACGCGAACCCGGACTCGTAGACCACCAGTGCGGTGCTCGACAGCGACGCCGGCCAGCTGCGCACCAGCGCGAGCCCGACGACGCCGACGAGCCCCATCGCGAACGCCAGCGGCACGCGCAGCAGCGCGAGCACGAACACGGCGGCGAATCCGATCAGCGCTTCCGTCATGGTGCGGTGGATTGAAGGCGGTGTCGCGTCACGCCGTATCGTCGACGCCGGCGTGGTGGTGTGCGACCGGTTTGGCCAGCAGCATCAGGTGCACGAAGGCCGTCACCGCGCACAGCACGCTCATCGCGTAGACGAACGGCGCAAGCGGGATCTTCAGCCGCGCGGTCACGTCGCCGTATTCGGCGAGCTGGCCGGCCTTGTTCCACATCAGCCACGCGATGAACGCGAGCATCGCCGCGCACAGCAGATCGACGACGGCCTGCTGCACGCGCCGCACGGCCGGCGGCAGCCACGGGTCGAGCGAGTCGAACGTGACGTGCTCGCCGCGCAGCGACACCAGCGGCAGCCCGGCAAAGATCACCAGCACCATCAGGATCTCGGTGAGCTCGAGCGCGCCCGGCAGCGAGGTGCTCAGGAACTTGCGCCCGCCGACGTCGGCGAACGTCAGCACCATGATCGCGAACAGCGCGACGGCAGCCAGCAGGCCGCACAGGGTGTGGAGCAGCGGTCTCACGGAAGGGGCAGCAACGAAGAGCCGGCCCGCGGGCCGGCTCGCATCAGGCGGTGCCGGGTCGGCACCCGGCAGTATCGCTCACTGCAGCTTCTTGATTTCGGCGCGGAAGTCGGCCAGCGCCTTCTTCGGGTCCTTCATGCCCTTGGCTTCGGCAGCCTTGGCCCACGCGTCCTCGAGACCGGCGGTGCGCTGCTTGACGGCGTTGACGAACGCGGCGTCGGCCATCGTGAACTGCACGCCCGCGGCCTGCATGAACGCCATGCCGCGCGTGTCGACCTTGTCCCAGCCGCGGCCGATCATGCGCGCGGCGAACTCGCCCGACATCTCGTCGACGATCTTCTTCACGTCGGCCGGCAGGTTGTTGTACGTGTTCTCGTTCATCATGAACACGAAGCTGGTGTTGTACAGCCCGCCCGGGAAGCGCGTCGCGTACTTGACGACCTTGTCGAGCTTGAAGCCCTCGATCGACTCGGCTGGGAACAGCGTGCCGTCCATCACGCCGGTCGACAGCAGTTCGTAGCTCTCGGGCGCGGGCTTGAGCGTCACGTTCATGCCCAGCGCCTTGCTGATCTCGTTGACCATGCCGCCGCCGACGCGGAACTTCAGGCCCGACAGGTCCTCGACTTTGGTGATCGGCCGCTTGGTGTTGAACACGATGCCCGGCCCGTGCGTGAACACGGCGATCACCTTGACGCCCTTGTGCTCTTCCTGCATCGCCGGCGTCTTCTGGTAGATGCGCTGGAACGCGACCGAGTTGGCCTCGGCCGAGTCGCCGAGGAAGGGGAACTCGGCCAGCTGCGTCGTGACGAAACGCCCCGGCGTGTAGCCGTGGACCGTGAACGACAGGTCGACGAGGCCGTTGCGCACGGCGTCGAACGTGCCCGGTGCCGCGACGACGGCGCGCGGCAGCTGGTTGCAGCGCACCTTGCCGGCGGCCTTCTGCGCCAGCATCTCGCACCACGCCTTCTGCGTCTCGGTCAGCGTGTGCGTCGGCGGCACCCACGACGACATCGTCAGCGTGACTTGCGCCGACGCCTGACCGGCGACAGCGACGAGGCCGGCCAGGGCCAGCGAGCGAAGGGCGTGCGACAGAGGCATGGCAGTCTCCTGAATCTCGCGGTACAGGGGGATCGGAACCGAACGGTGGCCGGGATTGTCCGGTCGCGTCGGCCGACTCCGGCCTGTGGTTTTCCTTGATGCGCCGCGTCATTGCCCGCTGCGCCGCGCCGGTGCGCGCCGGCCCGGCAGCGGTGCACCGGCCGTGACCGAATGCACGACGATGCGGCGCGCCTGGCATCGCCGCGGCGCGCGGCGGCGGCGCCCCCGTGGTCGCGGGAAGACAACGCCGCTGGCGGCGCCTAGCATGCCTCGTGCTCGTCGACGCACCGCGTCCGCCCTGCCGAACCTTCCCGGAGTGACCGCATGACCGGTTTGCCGCCGACCCCGACCCGCCCCGAGGGCCGTGCTCCTGCGCACGCTGCACTCGACGCCGCGATCCGCGCACTCGACGCGGCCGAGGCGCGCCAGCGCCCAGTCGACATGGTGCGTGCGCTGACGCAGGTCGGGCACGGCTACCGGGCGCTGGCCGAAGGCGCGGCCGCCGAACGCTACCTGCAGCAGGCGCTGCGCTGGGCGCGCACGCTCGGCGGCGTCGACGCCAGCGTCGACCTGCTGTGCGACCTGTCCGAGCTCGCGGTCGAACAGGCGACGGACCCGGCGCTGGACCGCGCCGAGGCGCGCGCGGCGCGCGACCGCGCGCGCGACCACGGCTTCGAGGCCGCCACGCTCGCACGCCAGTGCGCCGACCCGGCGTGGGAGGTCACCGTGCTGCTGCGCGTGAGCGACGTGCTCGACCGCTGCGGCGACCACGACGACGCCGTCGCGCTGCAGTGCCGCGCGATCGACCTGATCGCGCGCAGCCAGATGACGTCGCTGCCCGAGCCGCGCGCGGCCGCCCCGTCGACGACGATGTAGCCGTCGCGGCTCGCGCTCAGCGCGCGAGCACCGGCGCGAGCGCGCGCCCGGTGTGCGTGCCGGCCGCGACGACCTGCTCGGGCGTTCCGGCCGCCGCGACGCGCCCGCCGCCGGCGCCGCCTTCGGGCCCGAGGTCGATCACCCAGTCGGCCTCGGCGATCACGTCGAGGTCGTGTTCGATCACGACGACGCTGTGGCCGCCGTCGACGAGCCGGTGCAGCACGCGGATCAGCCGCTCGACGTCGGCCATGTGCAGGCCGACCGTCGGTTCGTCGAGCACGTACAGCGTGTGAGGCGGTTTCTGTCCGCGCCGGGTCACGTCGTCGCGCACCTTGCTCAGTTCGGTCACGAGCTTGATGCGCTGCGCCTCGCCGCCCGACAGCGTCGGGCTCGGCTGGCCGAGCGTCAGGTACCCGAGGCCGACGTCGTGCAGCAGCCGCAGCGGGTACGCGATCGCCGGCATCGACGCGAAGAACCCGACCGCCTCGTCGACTTCCATCTGCAGCACCTCGCCGATGCTGCGCCCGCGCCAGCCCACCGCGAGCGTCTCGGCGTTGAAGCGCTGTCCGTGGCAGACCTCGCACGGCACCTTGACGTCGGGCAGGAAGCTCATCGCGATCGTGCGCACGCCCTGCCCTTCGCAGGCATGGCAGCGGCCTTCGCCGGTGTTGAAGCTGAAGCGCCCGGGGCCGTAGCCGCGCGCCTTCGCCTCGAGCGTCTCGGCGAACAGCTTGCGGATCGCGTCCCAGAAGCCGATGTAGGTCGCCGGGCACGAGCGCGGCGTCTTGCCGATCGGCGTCTGGTCGACCTCGAGCACGCGGTCGATCGCGTCGTACCCGTCGATGCGCTCGCACCCCGACCACGCCGGTTTGCCGCCACGGTGGTTGCGGAACTGCAGGTTGGCCAGCAGCACGTCGCGCGCGAGCGTGCTCTTGCCCGAGCCGCTGACGCCGGTGACGGCGACCAGCCGCTGCAGCGGCACGCCGACGTCGAGCCGCTGCAGGTTGTGCTTCGCGGCGCCGCGCACGACGAGACGCGGCGTGTCGTCGCCCACCGGCCGGCGCGGCTGCAGCGGGTGGCGCAGCGGCGCCGCGAGGAAGCGGCCGGTGACCGAGTCGGACGCGCGCTGCAGGTCGGCCGCGCTGCCCTGCGCGACGACGCGCCCGCCGCGCTTGCCGGCGCCGGGACCGATGTCGATCAGGTGCTCGGCACGGCGGATCGTGTCCTCGTCGTGCTCGACGACGACGAGCGTGTTGCCCATCGCGCCGAGGCGCTGCAGCGCGTCGAGCAGGATGCCGTTGTCGCGCGGGTGCAGCCCGATCGTCGGCTCGTCGAGCACGTAGCACACGCCCTGCAGGTGGCTGCCGAGCTGTGCCGCGAGGCGAATGCGCTGCGCCTCGCCGCCCGACAGCGTCGGCGCCGCGCGGTCGAGCGTGAGATACCCGAGGCCGACGTCCTCGAGGAAGCGCAGGCGGCTCGCGATCTCGGCGACGACGTCGCGCGCGATCTGCGCGTCGCGGCCGGCAAGCGCGAGGCCGTCGACCCAGCGCCGCGCGTCGGTCACCGACCACGCCGCGACTTCGCTGATCGTGCGGCCGTCGAACGTCACCGCGCGCGCCGTCGGGTTCAGTCGCGTGCCGCCGCAGTCGGGGCACGGTGTGTCGGCGACGCCCTCGACGTCGGGTTCGTCGCTCGGGAAGGCCTGCTCGCGGCCCTTGTCGTCGTCGGCGCGCACCGAGTCGTCGAACGCGCGGCGCTGCTCGCGCGTCAGCGCCAGGCCGGTGCCGACGCAGCTCGTGCACCAGCCGTGCTTGCTGTTGTAGCTGAACAGGCGCGGGTCGGGCTCGGGGTAGCTGGTTCCGCACACCGGGCATGCGCGCTTGGTCGAGAACACCTTCAGCGCGCCGATGCCGGCGGTCGACTGGCCGTCCTCGAGTGCCGCCGCGAGGCCATCGAGCGGGTGCAGCAGGTGCAGCACGCCGCGGCCGAGGTCGAGCGTCTTCGCCAGCGCGTCGCGCAGCTCGGCCTCGCGCGCCGGATCGACGACGAAGTCCGCCACCGGCAGCTCGATCGTGTGCTCCTTGAATCGGTCGATGCGCGGCCAGGGGTCGACCTTCAGGAACTCGCCGTCGACCCTAAGATGCGTGTGGCCGCGCGCCTTGGCCCACTTCGCGAGGTCGGTGTAGACGCCCTTGCGGTTGACGACGAGCGGCGCGAGCAGGCCGACGTGCTCGCCGCGGTGCTGCGACAGCAACTGCGCCGCGATGCTCTCGACGCTCTGCGGGCGCACCTCGGCGCCGTCGTGCACGCAGTGCTGCAGCCCGAGCTTGACCCACAGCAGGCGCAGGAAGTGCCAGACCTCGGTGGTGGTGGCGACCGTGCTCTTGCGCCCGCCGCGCGAGAGGCGCTGCTCGATCGCCACCGTCGGCGGGATGCCGTAGACGGCGTCGACCTCGGGCCGGCCTGCCGGCTGCACGATGCTGCGCGCGTAGGCGTTGAGCGACTCGAGGTAGCGCCGCTGCCCTTCGTTGAACAGGATGTCGAACGCGAGCGTGCTCTTGCCCGAGCCCGACACACCAGTGACGACGTTGAACTTGCCGCGCGGGATGTCGACCGAGAGGCCCTTCAGGTTGTGCTCGCGCGCGTTGACGATGCGGATCGCCTCTTCGGCACCGTTTGCGGCCTCGGCGCGCGCGGCGTCGCGCCGCGCCTTGACGATCGCCTGCAGCGCGCGGCCTTCCTCGACGCGGTGGCCGCCTGCGCCGAGCGCGTGCTCGTACTCGCGCAGCGCGGCACCCGTGTGCGACGTCGGGTGCGCCTTGACGTCGTCCGGCGTGCCGGTGGCGACGACCTCGCCGCCGCCGTCGCCACCCTCGGGGCCGAGGTCGACGATCCAGTCGGCGGCGCGGATCACGTCGAGGTTGTGCTCGATCACGAGCAGCGAGTGGCCGGCGTCGAGCAGCTTGCGCAGCGCGCGCATCAGCTTGGCGATGTCGTCGAAGTGCAGGCCGGTCGTCGGCTCGTCGAACAGGAAGAGCGTGCCCTTCTTCGCCACCGGCTGGCTCGCCGGCCGTGCCGCCGCCTCGGCGAGGAAGCCGGCGAGCTTGAGCCGCTGCGCCTCGCCGCCCGACAGCGTCGGCACCGGCTGGCCGAGGCGCACGTAGTCGAGGCCGACGTCGACCAGCGGCTGCAGCCGCGCGACGACGTCGCGGTCGGCCTGGAACCAGTGCGCCGCCTCGGCGACCGTGAGTTCGAGCACGTCGGCCACCGACAGCTGCAGCGGCCCGCGCACGAGCTTGACCTCGAGGATCTCGGCGCGGAAGCGCTTGCCGTCGCAGTCGGGGCAGCGCAGGTAGACGTCGGACAGGAACTGCATCTCGACGTGCTCGAAGCCCGAGCCGCCGCAGGTCGGGCAGCGGCCGTCGCCGGCGTTGAAGCTGAACATGCCGGCGCCGTAGCCGCGCTCGCGCGCGAGCGGCGCATCGGCGAAGAGCTGGCGGATCGCGTCGAACGCGCCGACGTAGCTCGCCGGGTTGCTGCGCGCCGTCTTGCCGATCGGGCTCTGGTCGACGAACACGGCATCGGCGAGCCAGTCGGCGCCGAGCAGCCGCTCGTGCGCGCCGGGCGCTTCGGTCGCGTGGCCGAAGTGCCGCGCGAGCGCGGGGTACAGCACGTCCTGCACCAGCGTGCTCTTGCCCGAACCCGAGACGCCGGTGACGGCGACGAGGCGCTGCAGCGGGAACGCGACCGTGACGTTCTTCAGGTTGTGCTCGCGCGCGCCCTCGACGATCAGCTTCGGCGTCGCGTCGTCGACCAGCCGCCGGAACCCGAGGCCGACCTGCTTGCGCCCGCCGAGGTAGGCGCCGGTCAGCGTGTTCGCGTGCCGCGCCTCGTCGGGCGTGCCGTCGAACACGATCTGGCCGCCGCGCTCGCCGGGGCCGGGGCCCATGTCGATCAGGCGGTCGGCGGCGAGCATCACCGCCGGGTCGTGCTCGACGACGACGAGCGTGTTGCCGGCGTCGCGCAGCCGGTGCATCGCCTGCACGATGCGGTTCATGTCGCGCGGGTGCAGGCCGATCGACGGCTCGTCGAGCACGAACATCGTGTTGACGAGCGAGGTGCCGAGCGCCGTCGTCAGGTTGATGCGCTGGACCTCGCCGCCCGAGAGCGTGCGGCTCTGGCGGTCGAGCGTGAGATACCCGAGGCCGACGTCGACGAGGTACTTCAGCCGCGTGCGGATCTCGCCCAGCAGGAGCTTCAGCGCCTCGTCGAGCACGGCGTCGGCGAGCGCGAGGCCGTCGAAGAAGCGCTTGACGCGCTCGATCGGCAGCAGCATCAGGTCGTGCAGCGCGAGGCCCGGCAGCGCCTCGAGCTGCGCGCGC
The DNA here is from genome assembly GCF_003574675.1 of Azohydromonas sediminis. Lineage (GTDB taxonomy): Bacteria > Pseudomonadota > Gammaproteobacteria > Burkholderiales > Burkholderiaceae_C > Calidifontimicrobium > Calidifontimicrobium sediminis. The sequence goes on along the minus strand of NZ_QOAZ01000013.1, from coordinate 56,602 downwards.
GTCCACTCGACGCCGACGGGCATGAAGCGGCGCGCGGGCTCGAGCACCGCGTCGGCGTCGGCCTTCGAGCCGATGCGCCACAGCAGCGCCTCGCGCTTGAGCCGCGCGCCACCGCACGCGGTGCACGGCGTGTAGCTGCGGTACTTCGACAAGAGCACGCGGATGTGCATCTTGTACGCCTTGCTCTCGAGGTAGTCGAAGAAGCGCAGCACGCCGTACCACTGCCTGTTCCAGTCGCCCTTCCAGTGCGGCGAGCCGTGGATCACCCAGTCGCGCTGCGCCGGCGTCAGCTGGTTCCACGCCGTGTCGCGCGGGATGCCGGCCTCGCCGGCGTAGCGCAGCAGGTCGTCCTGCACCTCGGCCCATGCGGGGGTCTGGAATGGCTTCATCGCACCGTTGCGCAGCGTCTTGCGGCCGTCGGGGATCACGAGGCCGAGGTCGACGCCGATCACGCGCCCGAAGCCGCGGCAGGTCTCGCACGCGCCGTACGCCGAGTTGAAGCTGAACAGGCTCGGCTGCGGGTCGGCGTAGCGGATGTCGGACTCGGGGCAGTGCAGCCCGGTCGACCAGCGCCAGACGTCGGTCGTGCCGTCGTCGCGCTGCACCTGCACGTCGACACGGCCGCCGCCGCGCTTGAGCGCCGTTTCGATCGCTTCGTTGATCCGCACGTCCTCGGCGCCCGATGCGCGGAAGCGGTCGGCCACCACGTCGAGCACCTTCTTGTCGCCGACCTGCCGCTCGCCATGCACGCGCGCGAAGCCGCTCGCCGCGAGCCACTGCTCGACCTCGGCGGCCGTCGTGTTCGCCGGCAGCTCGACCGGGAACGTCACCGTCAGTCGCGGGTCGCCGGCCGCGGCGGCGCGCGCGCGCAGGTCGGCCTGGATCGTCGCCGGCGTGTCGTGGCGCACCGGCCGCGCCGTGACGCGGTCGAACAGCTGGCCGGCGCGCGCGAACAACAGCTTCAGGTGGTCGTTCAGCTCGGTCATCGTGCCGACCGTGCTGCGGCTCGTGCGCACCGGGTTGGTCTGGTCGATCGCGATCGCCGGCGGCACGCCGTCGACGCGGTCGACCGCCGGGCGGTCCATGCGGTCGAGGAACTGGCGCGCGTAGGCGCTGAACGTCTCGACGTAACGGCGCTGACCTTCGGCGTACAGTGTGTCGAACACGAGGCTCGACTTGCCCGAGCCGCTGGGGCCCGTGACGACCGTCATCTCGCCGGTGCGGATGTCGAGGTCGAGGTGCTTCAGGTTGTGCTGGCGCGCGCCGCGGATGCGGATCAGGCCCCGGTCGGCCGGCGGCACGCCGGGGTCGAGGGCAGGCGTCTCGGGACCGACGGGCGTGGACATCGCTCGGAAGGGCTGCGTACGACTCGGAACCGGCCATCGTAGCAGCGCTGCCGCGGCCCCGGTGGCGCCCGCCGGCTGCCGTCGCGCGCCTGCCGCCGCCCCCTCCGAAGGGGCATGGCGCCGCGCGGCCGGCGCGGCCCATCATGGCCGGCATGGCGACGCGGGATGCAGCACCGGCCCTGCCGGACCCCGACAGCGACGACGCCGGCTTCACGCTCGACGAGGCCGAACGGGCCCGCCGCAAGGCGGCCAACGAGCGCCGCCTGTACACCGTCCAGGTGCCCGCGCTGCGCGCGGCCGGCTACGTCGTGCTGTGCGCGCTGCTGCTGGTGCAGGCCTGGCGCGACGGCGCACGGCTGACCTCGCCCGCGCTGTGGACGCTGATCGTCGCCAACCTCGCCTGCGCCGCCGGCGCCTGGCTCGCGCTGCGCCTCGGCCACGGGCGCACCGGCCGCATCGACCTCGGCCTCGTGCTGTTCCACCTCGACATCGCGATGTGGCTGGTGAACCTGCAGCACCTCGAGCAGGCGAACCTGTTCTTCGCCTACTTCCTGCTCGTGCGCGTCGCCGACCAGGTCGGATTCGGCTTCCGGCGTGCGCTGTACTTCGCGCACGCCGTCGTGGCCGCCTACCTCGCCTATGCCGTGGTGATCGCGTGGCGCGATCCGGCGCGCGCGCTGTGGGGCGAGCGGCTCGGCATCGCGACCGGGATGTATCTGCTGGGCGGCTACCTCGCGCTGACCGGCCTCGTCACCGAGCGCCTGCGCCGCCGCTCGCGCCAGGCCGTGCACGCGGCGCGCGCCCTCGTCGAGCGCCTCGAGCAGAAGACGCGCGACCTGCAGGCGCAGGCCGACGAGCTGCAGCGCGCCCGCGAGCAGGCCGAGCAGGCCAGCCTTGCGAAGTCGCAGTTCCTCGCCGTCACCAGCCACGAGATCCGCACGCCGATGAACGGCATCCTCGGCGCAACGGAACTGCTCGCCGCCACGCCGCTGACGGCGACCCAGCAGCGCTACGTGCGCACCGTGCACCACTCGGCGACGGCACTGCTCGCGCTGATCGACGACGTGCTCGACCTGTCGCAGCTCGAAGCCGGCCGCCCGACGCTCGTCCCCGAACCGGTGGACCTGCGCGCCCTCGTCGCCGAGGCGGTCGACCTCGCCAGCGTCGCGGCGCGCGACAAGCCGATCACGCTGGACGTCGACGTCGCGCCGCAGGTGCCCGCGCGCGTGCAGGCCGAACCGCGGCGGCTGCGGCAGCTGCTGCTGAACCTGCTGCACAACGCGGTCAAGTTCACCGAACGCGGCCACGTGCGGCTCGCCGTCTCGCCGGTGCCCGACGCCTCCGGCGGCACGTCGTCGCTGCGCTTCTCGGTGCACGACAGCGGCATCGGCATCGCGCCCGAACGCCTCGGCGACCTGTTCGTCCCGTTCTCGCAGCTCGACGCTTCGAGCACGCGCCGCCATGGGGGCAGCGGTCTCGGGCTCGCGATCGTCAAGCAGCTGGCCGAAGCGATGCACGGTCAGGTGCGCGTGCACAGCCGCCCCGGCGTCGGATCGCACTTCTGGGTCGACCTGCCGCTGCCCGCCACAGCCGCACCGGCGCCACCACCGGCGCTCGAGCCAGCGTGCAGCGACGAGGTCGGTGCGGCCGTGCTGCTGGTCGAGGACGACCCGGTCAACCAGATGGTCGTCGAGCAGATGCTGCTGCAGCTCGGCTGCGACGTCGACGTCGCCACCGACGGCGAGGCCGCGCGGCGCGCCGTCGAGCGCAAGCGCTACGACCTCGTGTTCATGGACTGCCACATGCCGGTGATGGACGGCTACGAGGCCACGCGCCGCATCCGCACCGACGAGCAGGTCGCCGGCACGCGCACGCCGATCATCGCGCTGACCGCCGACGCGCTGGCGGCCGACCGCGAACGCTGTTTCGCCGCCGGCATGGACGGCTTCATGACCAAGCCGGTGAACACGGCCCAGCTGTCGGCGACGATCGAGCGCTGGACCGGGCGGCGCACGCACCCCGCCACGCGCTGGTGAGCGACGTGCTACAGCCGCCGGTGCGCGAGCGCCGGCAGCTGCAGGCGCACCTGCCGCTGGCGCTCGGCGTCGATGTCGGCGATCACGACGCCCTCGCCTTCGGCACGCACCGCGAGCACTTCGCCCCACGGGTCGACGATCATGCTGTGGCCCCAGGTGCGGCGGCCGTTCTCGTGCGTGCCGCCCTGCGCGGCGGCGATCACGTGGCACTGGTTCTCGACGGCGCGCGCGCGCAGCAGCAGCTCCCAGTGCGCGCGCCCCGTCGTGCACGTGAACGCCGCCGGCACGCTGATGAGGTCGAGCGGCGTCGTATCGCCGAACGTCATCGCGCGGTACAGCTCGGGAAAGCGCAGGTCGTAGCACACGCTCAGCCCGGTGCGCAGCCCGGCGGCCACGACCGTGACCGGCTCGACGCCCGGCTCGAGCACGCGGGCCTCGTCGTAGCTCTCGCGGCCGTTGTCGAACGCGAACAGGTGCAGCTTGTCGTAGCGCGCCGCGCGCGTGCCGTCGGGCGCGTAGACGCAGCAGGCGTTGCGCACGCGCTGGTGGCCCGGCTCGCGGATCGGCAGCGTGCCGCCGATGATCCACAGCCGGTGTGCGCGCGCCTGGTCCGACAGGAACGCTTGGATCGGGCCGCCGCGGCCGCTGCCGTCGTCGGGCTCGGCGAAGGCCAGCTTGTCGGTCTCGGCGCCCATCAGGCAGAAGTACTCGGGCAGCGCGACGAGCACCGCCCCCTGGCGGGCGGCGTCGGCGATCAGGCCGGCGGCGGCGGCCAGGTTGCGCTCGACGCTCGGCGTCGAGACCATCTGCAGCGCGGCGATCTTCATCGTCGGGTCCTTCGCGGGGTGTGCGGGCGTCACTGCGCCGGCGTGGCCGGCGCGGCGTCAGCCGTGCGCACGACGCGCTCGACCTTCGGGTCGCTCCAGCTGCCGGTGACGTGGAATTCTCGCGTGCTCGCCTGCATCAGCGGCTGGCGCAGGAACAGCTGCGCGACGAAGCTGCCGAGCCCGACGGCGGGGTTGATGATCGAGTAGACCAGCGACGCCGTGCCGGCGTTGATCTCGGGCACGACGATCACGCGCAGGTCCTGCGTCTCCTGCCACAGGTCGGCCTGCCCCTCCATCAGCACCGCCGCCTGCAACCCGCGCAGGCGCAGGTTGTTGCTGCGTGCGACGCCGTCGGCGATCGTCACGTCGCCCGACGCGTCCTCGAACGCGAAGCCGTCCTGGAACACGTCGCGGAAGTCGAGCGCGAGCCGCCGCGGCAGCGACTGCAGGCTGAGCACCGACAGCAGCCGCGCCGCGCCGGGGTCGGCCCTCAGGAAGCGCCCGCTGCCCAGCGCCAGCCGCAGCCGGCCGTCGAGCGACGGCGTGTGCAGCGCCAGCGGCGAGCCCTGCCACGACACCTCTCCCGTCAGCCGCCCCTTGCCGCCGCGCAGCGTGCCGGGCCAGCCGAGGCGGTCGAGCAGTGCGCCCGCATCGGCCAGCTCGAGCCCGAAGTCGGCCGTCATGCGCGCGGGGTCGCGCCCGGCCGCAGGGCGCCAGCGGCCGGTGGCCGTCAGGACCGCGGCGTCGTTGGACAGCCGCAACCTGCCGAGCCGCCACTCGTGCGCGCCGCTGCCGTCGGCAAGCGGCACGTTGGTCGCGTCGACCTCGAGACGGCCGAGGGCCTTGCCGTCGAGCACGAAGCGCTCGACGACGACGTCGAGCGACGGCACGCGCCGCGGCGCGCGGTTGAGCAGCGACTCGTCGTGGGCCGCATCCGTGGCTGGCACCTCCAGGTGCGTCAGCCGCGCGCGCAGGCCGCCCGGCGCCGACGGCGTGCTCGCGCGCCACTCGGCGTAGCCGGCCAGCCGGTCGGCCGCGGCCGTGATGCGCCACAGGCCGCCGGACGCCAGCGACGCGCCGGCGACGACCCCAGTCAACTCACGCCCCTCGGCGCGCAGGCGGTCGATGCGCAGGCCGACCTGCGTCGGCGCGTAGCCGCCGGCCATCGCCACCCCCGCCGCGTCGCCGCCGCCCGCGCGGTCGAGCACACCCTGCCACGCGGCCGTGTCGAGTTCGCGCAGCGTCGCCACCGCGGCGACGCCCTCGGCCGGCCACGGCGCCGGCTCGTTGACGCCGATGCCGCCGCGCCGCACGCGCCGCTGCGCGCCGTCGCCCTCGCGTTCGAAGCGCGCCTGCACGCGCTCACCGAGCGTCAGCGTCAGCTCGTCGACGTCACGCCCGGACGCCGCGCGCGCCAGCGGCGACGTCGCGTAGCGCAGCGGCAAGGCCTCGTTGGCGGCCTTGCCCAGCGGTGCGGGCAGCCGCACGGCCAGGCCGACGAGGTCGCTCGTGACCTCGATCGCCGGCGCCTGTCCGGCGCGCGACTCGATCTGCAGCCGGTAGGGCGCCTCGCCGTCGAGCCATGCCGCCACGCGCGCCAGCGCCGGGATCTCGGTCGCTGCACGCAACCCGTCGGCGCGCGCGGTGCCGCGCGCGGCCACGCGCAGCACGCCGTCGCGGCCCAGCCCGGCGTCGATCGTGACGTCCCCGCCCAGTACGCGCGCGCTCGCCCCGCGCACCGCGAAGCCCTCGTGCGTGAAGTCGACGCGCCCGCGCGCGGCGGCCAGCATGGGCAGCGACGGCACGAGCCGCACGTCGTTGCCCGCCAGCGCGAGCGTGCCGCGCACCGCACTGCGCGCGGTGTCGTCGAGCGGCACGCGAAGGCCCAGCTGCAACTCGCCGACGCCATCGATGGTGGCTTCGGCCAGTGCGTCGCCGAGCCAGGCGCCCACCGGCGACGCGTGCAGGTAGCGCAGCAGGTCGGCCGCCGGGCCGCGCGCGGTGCCGTCGAGCTGCAGCACCGGCGTGTGCGCGAGGTCGGCGATCGTCGCCTGCACGCCACGCATCGCGACGCCATAGAAGCGCGCGCTCGCGTCGCGCACCGTCATCGTCGCGCGGCGGAACTCGAGCTCGCCGGCGACGTCGCGAAACGCGGGCCACGGCGACGTCCACCCGGGCTCGTCGGGCACGTACGCGAAGTCGACCCCCTCGACGCGTCCGGCGATGCGGAACTCGCCGTCGACGCCGTCGGCATAGGGGAAGTCCCAGAGGTCGCCGCGCACCTCGAAGCGCGCCTGCGTCAGCCGCCCGCCGCGGATCGCGCGCTCGACGTAGCTGCGCGCCGATGCCGGCAGACCGAGCGGCAGGTAGCGCGCGACGGCCGCCGCGCGCCCCTCGTCGATGCTGCCGCTGAGCTCGAGCCGCCCGGGCAGGCGCGCGCCGCGGCCGAAACCGTCGCCGTCGCCGGTGTGCCACTGCGCCTCGAAGCGCCCGCGCGCGTCGGCATTCGCGAAGCGCGCGTCGCGCACCTGCAGCGCGACGCGCGGCGGCGCGCCCGCGGCCTGGGCCTGGACCTGCCACTCGAGCCGCGCATCGAAGCGCGCCAGCGGCACCTCGGGACGCTCGAAGACGCCCGGCAACACGAGCGCGCCGTCGGCCACGCTCAGCTGCGCGCGACCGCTGCGCTCGGTCGCCTCGAGGTCGATGCGCGCCCCGCGCCAGCCCGGACGCCCGACGACCGCCGCGCCGTCGGCGGCCGGCGCGGGCTGCGCCGCCACCGCGAGGTCGCGCACGACGGCCTTCACGCGGTACTGGTGCGGCGCATCGAGCGGGCCGTCCCAGCGCAGCTCGAGCGGCTCGACGATGCCCTGCGGCTGCAACTCGTCGAGCAGCTGGCGCAGCGCCTCCCCGAGCGGCAGCCGCTCGGCGACGGCCGCCATCAGCGCGAGGTCGAGGCGGTCGGCGTGGAACTCGCCGCCCGTCACCGGCTGCGGGCCACTCGGGTCGTCGCGCTGCTGCAGCACGACGCGCAGCTGGCCCGCCGGCCACGTGCCGCCATCGCCGTCGGTGAACGCGAAGTCGCGCGCGGCCAGCGTCCAGCTGCGCGCGTCGCGCTGCACCGACAGACGCCCGCGCGCCTGCTGCAGCTGCAGCGGCGCCAGCGTCGGCGCCAGCCGCAGCGACACCGACTCGAGGGCGACGTCGGCCGTCGCACCGGCGAGCCGGCCGCGCTCGAGCTGCAGCCACGCGCGCAGCGCACCGCGCCCCTCGCTCCACTCGAACGGCAGCTCGACGTGGCGGCGCAGTTCGGCGCCGTCGATGCGCGGCAGGTCGACGTAGACCTCGCCGCCGAAGCGCCGCCAGTCGTCGCCGGGGCCCAGCAGCGGCGCGGCCAGCCGCGCGCGCAGCGAAAAGCGCTCGCCCCAGGCCGGCGGGGGCGTCGCGTCGAGGCGCGCCTCGTGGCGGCGGCCCACATTGCGCACGACGACGTCCACCGCGTCGAGCTCCAGCGGTGGCGCTGCGCGCAGCTCGTCGACCCAGCGCAGCCGTCCGGCGCGCACGACGACCTCGCGCTGGTGCAGCAGCCACTCGAGCGCCGCGCTGTCGACGGGCGTCGATGCCTGCGCGCCGAGCTCGAAACCGGCAACGCGGATGCGCCCGAGCGCGTCGCGCCGCAGCTCGAGCTGCGCGCCGTCGACCAGCAGCTGCTGGAACTGCGGCTCGAGCGCCAGCAGCGAACGCACCGCCGGCACCGCCGTCACGCGCGGCAGCCGCAGCACCTCGCGCTGGTCGCGGTCGAGCAGCACGACGTCGGTCAGCTCGACGGTGGGCACCCAGGCGCCGGACTCCACGCGGATGTCGCCGATGCGCACGGCGGCGCCGAGCGCACGGCTGGCCTGCACCTCGAGCTGCGGCAGCCACGCGCGCGCATTGGGCAAAATCCCCCAATACAGCGTGATCCAAGCGATGAGCAATAAGCTCCACGCGCCAAACACGACCCCGAACGCGATGCGCGCGGCCACACGTGCCCAAGAGGTGCGCAAGGGTGGCGGCGCGGGGTCGGAATCGAGACGGGAGGCAGGCAACGACATGTCGACTCGCCAGCCGCGCGAGACTGTGCTCGGCGCTGCGCCGTGCTTGCGCGCGCGCGCCACGCCGCCCGCCTGGCGGCGGGCAATCTAGCACACCGCCTCCCCGCCAATGACGTCACCCCCGCTGCCCGCCCCGCCGTCGCTGCCGGCGGGCATGGCGTCGGCCGCGCACAGCCGCTTAGTGCAGCGCGTGCGCCGCCGCTACGCCGACGAACTGCCGCTGCTGGCCGCCGGCGTGCCCGACGCCGCCACGATCGGCGCCCTGATCGACACGCTGTGTGCCCGCGGACGCGACCTGGGCGCGGCGATGCGCGTCGCGCGCCAGCTGGTGCTCGAGCGCCTGGCGGTGCTCGACGTCGAGCAGGGCGCCGCGCTCGACGACGTGACCGGCGCGATGACGGCGCTGGCCGAGGTCACGCTCGAGCGCGCGCTCGCGCAGGCGCACGCCGACGAGCAGGTGCGCCACGGCGCACCGCGCAGCGACGCCGGCGCGCCGATCGAGATGTGGATCGTCGGCATGGGCAAGCTCGGCGCGCGCGAGCTCAACGTCTCGTCCGACATCGACCTCGTCTACGTCTACGACGACGACGGCCACACCGACGGCGCGGTGCCGGTCAGCGCACACGAGTATTTCTCGAAGGTCGCCAAGCGGCTGTACGCGCTGATCGGCGACACGACCGACGACGGCTTCGTGTTCCGCGTCGACCTCGCGCTGCGGCCCAACGGCCTGTCCGGGCCGCCGGTGGTCAGCCTCGGGATGCTCGAGGAGTACTTCCTCGTGCAGGGCCGCGAGTGGGAGCGCTTCGCGTGGCTGAAGAGCCGCGTCGTCGCGCCGCGCGCGGCCGTCACGAGCGGGCGTGCGCTGGCGTTGCGCGCGCTCGTGCAGCCCTTCGTCTACCGCCGCTACCTCGACTACGGCGTGTTCGAGGGGCTGCGCCAGCTGCACGCGAAGATCCGCGACGAGGCGCAGCGCCGCGCCGCCGGCCGCCCCGAGCGCGCCAACGACGTCAAGCTCTCGCGCGGCGGCATCCGTGAGATCGAGTTCATCGTGCAGCTGCTGCTCGTCGTGCGCGGCGGCCAGTTTCCCGAGATCCGCACGCGCTCGACGCTGCGCGGGCTCGACCGCCTCGTCGCGCGCGGGCTGATGAGCGCCGACACCGCGGCGCGGCTGGCCGAGGCCTACGTGTTCCTGCGCCGCATTGAGCACCGCATCCAGTACCTCGACGACCAGCAGACGCACCTGCTGCCCACCGCCGACGGCGACCTCGGCTGGATCGCGCGCTCGCTGGGCCTCGCGTGTCACGCCGACGCGTGCGAGCTGCTCGACCGGCTGTGCGCGACGCGCGAGTTCGTCGCCACCGAGTTCGACGCGCTGCTGCACGACGGGCGCGCACCCTCTGGCGGCAACGGCCGCGGCGGCTGCCGCCACTGCGGGTCGGGCCCGCTGGCGATCGACAGCGAGCGCCTGCTCGAGAAGCTGCCCGCCGCGATGGCCGAGCGCGTGCGCGCGTGGGCGCGCCAGCCGCGCGTGCAGGCGCTGCGCGACGACAGCAAGCTGCGCCTGGGCCATCTGGTGCAGCGCGTGGCCGCGGCGGTCGCCGCCGGCGACGCGACCGAGGACGCCGCGCTGCGCTTCGTCGACTGGGTCGAGCCGCTGCTGCGCCGCGAGAGCTACCTCGCGCTGCTCGTCGAGCGTCCCGAGGTGCTCGGCCGCCTGCTGCGCCTGCTCGGGCTGGCGCGCTGGCCGATGCGCTATCTGCTGCGCCACCCCGGCGTGATCGACGAGCTCGCCGACACGCGGCTGCTCGGCGGGCGCTTCGACGCCGCGAGCTACCGGCGCGACCTCGAAGAGCGCCACGCGGCGTGGCAACGCTCGGGCGAGGCGTCGGAGGAATCGCTGCTCGACACGCTGCGCCGCGCGCACCACGCCGAGGTGTTCCGCACGCTGGTGCGCGACGTCGAAGGCCAGATCACGGTCGAGCAGGTCGCCGACGACCTGTCGGCGCTGGCCGACGCCACCCTCGCCTGCACGATCGACTGGGCCTGGCCGCGGCTGAAGCAGCGCCACCGCGACGACCCGCGGCTCGCGGTGATCGCCTACGGCAAGCTCGGTGGCAAGGAGCTCGGCTACGGCAGCGATCTGGACCTCGTGTTCCTCTACGACGACGACGACGAGCGCGCACCCGAGGTCTACGGCGCCTTCGTGCGCAAGCTGATCACGTGGCTGACGCTGCGCACCGCCGCCGGCGAGCTGTTCGAGATCGACACGGCGCTGCGGCCCAACGGCAACTCGGGTCTGCTCGTGACGTCGATGCGGTCGTTCGAGGCCTACCAGGAGGGGCGCGGCAGCAACACCGCGTGGACCTGGGAGCACCAGGCGCTCACGCGCGCGCGCTGGTGCGCCGGCGCGCCCGACCTCGCGCCGCGCTTCGAGGCAGTGCGCCGCCACGTGCTGGCCGCCGAGCGCGATGCGGCCGCGCTGCGCGCCGAGATCCACGCGATGCGCGACAAGGTGCGCGCCGCGCACCCGGTCAAGCCGGGGCTGTTCGACGTCAAGCACAGCGAAGGCGGCATGATCGACGCCGAGTTCGCGGTGCAGTACCTCGTGCTCGCGCACGCCGCGCGACACCCGGCGCTGCTCGACAACGTCGGCAACATCGCGCTGCTGCTGCGCGCCGAGGCCGCGGCGCTGCTGCCGCCGGGCGTCGGCCAGGCCGCCGCCGATGCGTACCGCGAACTGCGCCGCGCGCAGCACCGCGCGCGGCTCGACGAGCAGCCGACCCAGGTCGACCCGGCGCTGCTGAGCCGCGAGCGCGACGCGATCCTCGCGCTGTGGCACGCGGTGTTCGGCTGAACGGTGACCGCGGCCTCGCGTGGGCCGCACTCGGGATCGCACTGCTCGCCGGCGCGCTCGTCGCGACGGCGCTGCCAGCGGCGGCGCTCGACTGGCAGCCCGCGCTGGCGTGGCGCGAGCCGTGGCGCTGGTGGAGCGCCGCGTTCGTGCACTGGAGCGCGCGGCACCTGGCCGTCAACGTCGTCGGGGTCGCCGCCGTCGTCGCTTGGGGCTGGGTCGCGCGGGTGCCCGCGCGCAGCGCGCTCGCGTGGGCCGCGGCGTGGCCGGTGACGCACCTGGCGCTGCTCGCGCAGCCGCAGCTCGCGCACTACGGCGGCCTGTCCGGGGTGCTGCACGCCGGCGTCGCGATCGTCGCCGTGCGGTTGCTGGTGCGCGAGCGCGGCGCGCGGCGCACCATCGGTGCGGCCGTGCTCGGCGCCCTGGCGCTCAAGGTCGTGCTCGAGGCGCCGTGGCGCGCCGCCTTGCAGAGCGTGCCGCCGTGGGACTTCGCGGTCGCGCCACTGGCGCACGCGAGCGGTGCGGCAGCGGGCGCGCTGCTCGGCGCCTGGGCGGCGCGGCCACGACGCGGCCGGCTAGCATCGACGCGATGACCGATCGCAAGACGAGCCTCGACGCCATCGCCGTCGCGTCGCTGGTGCTGTGCTGCGTGCTGTGGGGGCTGAACCAGGTCGCGGCGAAGGTCGCGCTGGTCGAGATTCCGCCGCTGCTGCAGGCGGGCGCTCGCTCGCTGGGGGGCGCGGCGCTGGTGTTCCTGTGGGCGGCATCGCGCCGGCTGCCGCTGCGCGACGCGCCCGGCGCGCCGCCGACGGCGCGCGCGGGCTGGCTGGCCGGTGCGCTGTTCGCCGCCGAGTTCGCGTGCATCTTCGTCGGGCTGCAGTTCACGACGGCCGGCCGCATGGCGGTGTTCCTGTACCTGTCACCGTTCGTCGTCGCGCTGGGCATGCCATTCATCGCGCGCGCCGAGCGGCTGTCGGCGCTGCAGCTCGGCGGGCTGGTGGCCGCCTTCGCCGGTGTCGCGTTCGCGTTCGCCGACGGCTTCGGCGCCAAGGCGGTCAGCGACCGGCAGTGGATCGGCGACGGTTTGGGCGTGCTGGCGGCGCTGTTCTGGGGCGCGACGACGCTCGTCATCCGCGGCTCGGCGCTGACCAGCGCGCTGCCCGAGAAGACGCTGCTGTACCAGCTGGCCGTCTCGGGCCTGCTGCTGACGGCCGGCGGCGTCGCGGTGGGCGAGTCGTGGCCGGCGCAGACGAGCGCGCTCGCGTGGGCGCTGCTCGCGTTCCAGACCGTCGTCGTCACGTTCGCGAGCTACCTGCTGTGGTTCTGGCTGATCCGCCACTACCCGGCGACGCTGATCGCCTCGTTCGTGCTGCTGACGCCGGTGTTCGGGCTGCTCGCCGGCGCGCTGCTGCTCGGCGAGCCGGTGACGGTGCGGCTCGTCGTCGCGCTGGTGGCGGTGTCGGCGGGTATTGCCGTCGTCAGCCGGCCGGCGCGCCCGCGCGCGGCCGCATAGACTCGCTACCCACCCCCACCCGAGGAGACTGACGATGATCACGCTGTGCGGCTTCCCGCTGTCGAACTACTACAACAAGGTCAAGCTCGCGCTGCTCGAGAAGGGCGTGCCGTTCACCGAGGAGCGCGTGATGACGGGCCGCACCGACGAGGCGGTGCTGTCGGCCTCGCCGCTGGGCAAGATCCCGTTCATCCGCACGCCGCACGGGCCGCTGTGCGAGAGCCAGGCCATCCTCGAGTACCTCGAAGCCGCGCACCCGACGCCGGCGCTGCTGCCGGCCGACCCGTTCGCGGCGGCGAAGGTGCGCGAGCTGATGATCTTCACGAACCTGCACCTCGAGCTGGTCGCGCGCGAGCTGTATGCGCAGGCCTTCTTCGGCGGCACGGTCAGCGAGGCGACGCAGGAGCGCGTGCGCAAGCAGCTGACGAAGAACATCCCGGCGTTCAAGCGGCTGGCGAAGTTCGCGCCGTACGTCGCCGGCGACACCTTCACGATGGCCGACTGCGCCGCCTACGTGAACCTGCCGCTGGTGGCGCTGGCCACGCGCAGCGTGCTCGGCACCGACCTGCTGGCCGAGCACGGCATCGACTGGAAGGGCTACGGCAAGATGATCGCGCAGCGCCCGAGCGCGCAGAAGGTCGATGCCGACCGCAAGGCCGACCTCGACGCGCTGGCCGCGAGCAAGAAGGCCTGACGCCGCGTCGGCCGGCTCAGACCGGCTGCAGCGCCGGCGCGGCCGCCAGGCGCGCGCTGATTTCCTTGCGGAAGCGGTTGAGCTCCTGCACGCTGGCGAAGCTGCGCTCCATCAGCAGGCCGAGGTTGTGCAGGATGCGCTCGACGACCTTGCCTTCCCACGCGGCGTCGAACTGGATCTGGCGGTCGAGCCAGCGCTCGAGCCACTGCGGGTCGGGCAGGCGGCTTTGCACCGTGTCGCGCGGGAACAGCTTCTCGTTGACGTGCAGGTTCGTCGGGTGCAGCGCCTGCGCGGTGCGGCGCGCGCTGGCCATCAGCACGCCGACCTTCGCGAACGCGGCGCGCGCCTCGTCGCCGAAGCGCGCCAGCGCGCGCTTCATGTAGCGCAGGTACGCGCCGCCGTGGCGCGCCTCGTCGCGCGCCAGCGTCTCGTAGATGGCCTTGATGACCGGCTCGGTGTGCCACTCGGCGGCACGCCGGTACCAGTGGTTCAGCCGCACTTCACCGCAGAAGTGCAGCATCAGCGTCTCGAGCGGCGGCGCGGGGTCGAACTCGAAGCGCACCGCGTGCAGCTCGTCCTCGGTGGGCACCAGGTCCGGGCGGAAGCGGCGCAGGTACTCCATCAGCACCAGCGAGTGCTTCTGCTCCTCGAAGAACCACACGCTCATGAACGCCGAGAAGTCGCTGTCGTCGCGGTTGTCGCGCAGGAACATCTCGGTGGCCGGCAGCGCCGCCCATTCGGTGATCGCATTCATCTTCACCGTCTGCGCCTGCTCGTCGCTCAGCCGCGCGGCGTCGAACCGGTCCCATGGAATGTCGGTGTCCATGTTCCAGCGCACGGCTTCGAGTTGCTTGAACAGTTCAGGGTAGAGCATGGCGGTCCTGCGATCGGCGGCGGGATTGTAGGCGGCCCCTGCGGGCGAGCGCGTCCAGGGGCTGTGTGCTCAGCGGCGGGCCGCGCGCCAGGCGTGCACCGCTGCCACGAGCGCGTCGAGCGTGGGCATCGCGTCGACGCCTTCGACGGCGTGGCGCTGCAGCAGCGGCAGGACCCCGCCGGCCCACAGCGCCGTCGTCGCCGGCAGCTTCGCGCGCAGTTCGGCCAGCCCGTCGAGGATGTGGTTCGGGTTGACGCTGGCGGTGAACCCGATCGCGACGACGTCGGCGCGGTAGGCCTCGGCGGCGAGCACGATGTCCCACAGCGGCGTCTGCACGCCCAGCGACACGCACGCCGCCCCTTCGATGGCCAGCGTCGCCTCGGCCATCAGCAGCCCGAGCCCGTGCGGCTCGCCGGGGAAGGTGGTCAGCAGCACGCGCGGCCTCGCGCCGGCCTCCGGCTCGGGCAGCGCCGCCAGCGCGTGGCGCAGGACCGACTGCAGCGACTCGGTCAGCGCGTGTTCCTGGTAGACCTCCAGATCGCCGCGAACCCACGCCTCGCCGACGACGGTGGCCAGCGGCGCCGCGACCTCGACGACAAAGCGACCGAGGCCCGCACGCGCGAGGCCGCGCGCCAGCGCGCGCCGCAAGCCGACGATGTCGTGCGCGCGCAGGCGGTCGAGGTAGGGCTGCAGGTCCGACGGCGTCACCGCCAGCGCGCGGCCGGGTACGGGCGGGCGCTGGTCCGGCATCGAGGCCGCCAGTCGCTGCAGGTCCTCGCTCGGCAACGACACGATGCGTCCAGGCCGGTGGCCGGCGTCGAGCAGGCGCTTGACCGTGCGCAGCTTCTCGACCTGTTCGAGCGGGTAGGCGCGCTCGCCGTGGCGGTCGCGCTGCGGGGCCGGAAAGCCGTAGCGTCGCTCCCACGCGCGAAGCGTGTCCTTACTCAGGCCGGTGTCGCGCTCGACGGCAGCGATCGACAGCGTCAGCGGGCGCGAGGCGCGCGCCATCCCGCCGCCTTGCGACACGGTGGCCTCGGCCATGTCGACGGCATTGCTGTCCAGGACGCTCATCGGCAACTCTCGGGTTCGCGGCCTAATATTGGCTCGTCGTCAATATTTGCACAGGACAAGGGGTATGAATCGAAGAGTTTGCCGTCGGCCGGCGGCGTGGCACCGGCGGGTGGGCGTGGCGTTCGCGGCGGTGCTGGCCATGTCGTCGGCAACCGCCGCAGGTCGCGACGCGACGTGCCCGGCGCTGCTGCAGCAGACGATGCCACGTCTGCAGGACGAGCGGCCGATCGACCTGTGCACCCATGCGGGCAAGGTCGTGCTCGTCGTCAACACGGCGAGCTATTGCGGCTTCACGGGGCAGTACAAGGGCCTCGAGGCGCTGCAGCAGCGCTATGCGGCACGCGGCTTCGTCGTGCTCGGCTTCCCGTCGAACGATTTCGGCCGGCAGGAGCCGGGCAGCAACGCCCAGATCGCCGAATTCTGCGAGAACACCTTTGGTGTCCGCTTCCCGATGTTCGCCAAGTCGAGCGTCGTCGGCGCACAGGCCAACCCGCTGTTCCGCGCCCTCGCGCAGCGCACCGGGCAAGCCCCGCAGTGGAACTTCCACAAGTACCTCGTCAGCCGCGATGGGCAGGAGGTGGTCAGCTTCGCCAGCGCAGTCGATCCGCAATCCCGAGCGCTGACCAAGGAAATCGAGCGGCTGCTGGCCAAAGAATAGACTTTTGAGTATATTAATAGACGCTATGGTTCACATCGCGTCTAGCCAGACTCGCCGCTTTCCTTGCCCCCGCGCGCGGGTGCGTGATCAGCGTCGGGGAACTCACGCGCCCGGCGCCGCTCATAGGCAGTGCGCGTCAGGGTCGCCGATGGCGACGGCGTCGAAGGTTTCCCTGCTGTGCAGCCCGCCGGCTTCGCCGGCTGGAATCTCGGAGCGTCTCTCCTCCTCCCTCCTCCCTCCCTCCTTCGCTCCGGGGCGGCCCACAGCAGCTTTTATCCCGCGGGGCACCGGCTTCGGTGCCCCGCTTGCGTTGGTGCAGGGCTGAACGATGCGCCGCGTCGCCGTCATCGGCTCCGGCATCTCGGGTCTGGCCGCCGCGTGGCACCTCGCGCGCGAGGCACGGGTCACGCTGTTCGAGGCCGGCCGCTGGTTCGGCGGTCACACGAACACGGTCGACGTGACGCTCGACGGCGTCACGCACGGCATCGACACCGGTTTCATCGTCCTCAACGAGCGCACCTACCCGCGGCTGCTCGCGCTGTTCGCCGAACTCGGCGTGCCGCTGGCGCCGTCGGACATGTCGTTCTCGGTGCAGGTGCCCGACCTGCCGCTCGAATGGAGTGGCAGCAACCTCAACAGCGTGTTCGCGCAGCGCTCGAACCTGCTGCGCCCGCGCTTCTGGAAGCTGCTCGCCGAGATCCTGCGCTTCAACCGCGTGACGACGGCGATCGCGCAACGCAATGCCGACGACGAGCTGCGCCAGCCGATCGGCGAGTTCCTGCGCGCGCAGGGCTTCGGCAACGAGTTCCGCGACTGGTACTTCCTGCCGATGATCGGCTGCATCTGGTCGTGCCCGACCGACCAGATGCTGCGCTTCCCGATCGCGACGATGATCCGCTTCTGCCACAACCACGGTCTGCTGCAGGTCGACGACCGGCCGCCGTGGTTCACGGTGCGCGGCGGCGCGCGGCAGTACGTGCGCAAGATGCTCGAGCGCATCGACGACGCGCGCCTGAACACGCCGGTGCGCTCGGTGCGTCGCATCCCGCCGGGGTCGGCCGAGTACGGCGTCGTCGTCGCGACCGACCACGGCAGCGAGCGCTTCGACGACGTCGTGCTCGCGTGCCACTCCGACCAGAGCCTCGCGCTGCTCGCCGACGCGACCGACGCCGAGCGCGAGGTGCTCGGCGCGATCCGCTACCACCCCAACCGCGCGGTGCTGCACACCGACACCACCGTGCTGCCGCGGCGCCGGCTCGCGTGGGCGTCGTGGAACTACGAGCGTGCGTCGGACGACGCGCGCGAGCGCTCGCAGGTGTGCCTGCACTACCTGATGAACAAGCTGCAGCCGCTGCCTTTCACGACGCCGCTCGTCGTCTCGCTGAACCCGGTGCGCGCGCCGCGCGCCGCCGCGGTGCTGGCCGAGTTCGACTACGCGCACCCGGTGTTCGACCAGGCCGCGATCGACGCGCAGCAGCGCCTGCACGAGATCCAGGGCCGCGCGCACACCTGGTTCTGCGGCGCGTGGACGCGCTACGGCTTCCACGAGGACGGCCTGATGTCGGGGCTCGCCGTCGTCGACGGTCTGCGCGCCGCGTGGCACCAGAGCGCGGCGACGACGCCGGAGGCCGCGTGAGCGCACCGCGCGCGCTGCTCGGCCGTGGCGTGGTGCGCCACCAGCGGCTGCGTCCGGCGCGCCACGGCTTCGCGTACCCGACCTACTTCCTGCTGCTGCCGCTGCGCACGCTGCGCGCGCAACCCGACGCGGCGCTGCCGCGCAACCGCTTCGCGCCGATCGCGTTCTTCGACCGCGACCACGGCGACGGGCGCGACGACTGCCTCGCGTGGCTCGACGAGTTGCTGGTGCGCGAAGGCATCGCCGACGCCGACGGCGAGGTCTGGCTGCACTGCTATCCGCGCGTGCTCGGTTACGTGTTCAAGCCCGTCAGCTTCTGGTACTGCCACCGCCGCGACGGCTCGCTCGCGGCGATCGTCGCCGAGGTCAACAACACGTTCGGCGAACGTCACTGCTATCTGCTCGCCGGCGAGCGCGTCGGCTTCGGGCGCGAGCTGACGGCGCGCAAGGTGTTCCACGTCTCGCCGTTCTGCCGCATCGAGGGCGACTACCGCTTCCGCTTCATGCGCACCGACCTCGCCGGCCGCGGCCGGCCGCCGCGCACCGCCGTGCGCATCGACCTCCACGACGCCGACGGCCCGCTGCTGCAGACCAGCGTCAGCGGCGTGCTCGAGCCGCTGACGGCCGCCGCGCTGCGGCGCGCTTTCGTCGGCACGCCGCTGATGACGCTGGGCGTCATCGCGCGCATCCACTGGCAGGCGCTGCTGCTTTGGGCCAAGCGCGTACCGTTTTTCCGCAAGCCGGCGCCGCCGGCCGCCTTCGTGACCCGTTGAACGACGACGAGCCCTCCGATGAGCACGACCACCACCGCCTCGCTTGCCCTGCCCGCGTCGGCGCCGCGCGCCGCGCGCCTCGTGCTGAATATGCTGCAGCACCTGCAGCGCGCCACGCTCGACGTGCAGCTGCCCGACGGCCACCAGCTGCGCTTCGGCAACCCGGCCGACACCGGGCCGCGCGGCGCGATCCGCCTGCGAACCTGGGACGTGTGCGCCGCCGCGCTGAAGTCGGGCGACATCGGCTTCGCCGAGTCGTACATCGCCGGCACCTGGACGACGCCCGACCTCGCCGCGCTGCTGAAGGTCTTCATCGCCAACCGCGACGCCGCCGAGCAGCTGATCTACGGCTCGTGGTGGGGTTCGCTCGCGTACCGGCTCAAGCACCTGCTGCACCGCAACTCGCGCCGCGGCAGCCGCAAGAACATCCACGCGCACTACGACATCGGCAACTCGTTCTACACGCTGTGGCTCGACGAGACGATGAACTACTCGAGCGCGTGGTTCGCCGGCGACACGTCGCGCTCGCTGCCCGATGCGCAGCACGCCAAGGTGCGCCGCGCGCTCGCGCAGTGCGGCATCGCGCCGGGTGGGCGGCTGCTCGAGATCGGCTGCGGCTGGGGCGCGCTGGCCGAGATCGCCGCGCGCGACTTCGGCGCCCACGTCACCGGGCTGACGCTGTCGACCGAGCAGCTCGCGCACGCGACGAAGCGGCTGGCCGACGCGGGCCTCGCCGACCGCGCCGACCTGCGCCTGCAGGACTACCGCGACGTCACCGACGCGCCGTTCGACGCGATCTGCTCGATCGAGATGTTCGAGGCCGTCGGCCGCGAGTACTGGCCGCACTACTTCCGCACCGTGCACGACAAGCTCAAGCCGGGGGGGCGCGCGTGCATCCAGACGATCACGATCCGTGACGACCTGTTCGAGCGCTACGTGCGCTCGACCGACTTCATCCAGCAGTACATCTTCCCCGGCGGGCTGTTGCCGAGCGCGCAGGCGTTCCGCGCCGAGGCGGCCCGCGCCGCGCTGCGCGTCGTCGACGAGTTCGCGTTCGGCCACGACTACGCCGAGACGCTCGCGCGCTGGCGCACCGCGTTCCTGCAGCGCGAGCCGCAGGTGCGCAAGCTCGGCTTCGACACGCGCTTCATGCGCACGTGGGAGTTCTACCTCGCGTACTGCGAGGCCGCGTTCGCCACCGGCAACACCGACGTCGTGCAGTTCACGCTGCAGCGCGACGGAGGCCGCCCGTGACGCGCGGCGCCGGCGTGTCGCGGCGCGCGCTGCTGCTCGCCACCACGGGCGCGGTGGCCGCGGCGTCGTGGCCAGCACGCGCGTCGATCGCGCCGCCCGAGATCGCTGCCGAACTGCCCGGCGTGCTCCTGCTCGGCAGCGGCCGCCTGCGTTTCCTCGGCCTGCAGGTCTACGAGGCGCGGCTGTGGGCGCCGCGCCCGCTGGCCGACGACGACTATGCGCGCGTGCCGCTGGCCCTCGAGATCGAATACGCGCGCCGGCTCGTCGGGCGGCTGATCGCCGAGCGCTCGATCGTCGAGATGCGCCGCCTCGCCGCGTTCGACGACGCGCGCGCCGAGCGCTGGCAGGCGCAGCTCGCGGCGATCCTGCCCGACGTCGACCGCGGCGACCGGCTCACCGGCGTGCAGCTGCCCGGCACCGCCGCGCGCTTCTTCGCCAACGGGCGCGCGATCGGCGAAGTGCGCGACGCCGAATTCACGCGGCTGTTCTTCGGCATCTGGCTGTCGCCGCAGACGTCGGAGCCGCAGCTGCGCGCGGCGCTGCTGGGCACCTGACGATGGCGACGCCCGCGATGGCCGCGCCGGCCGCAGCGACGGCGGCGCCGCCCGCCGGCTGGCGCCTCGGCGTCGCCTATGGCGGCCTCGGGCTGCCGCTGGCCTTCGTCGCGCTGCCGCTGTACGTGATGCTGCCGAACCACTACGCGAGCGTGTTCGGCGTGCCGCTCGCGCTGCTCGGCGCAGTGCTGCTCGGCGCGCGCCTGTTCGACGCCGTGACCGACCCGTGGATCGGCCGCCTCGTCGACCGCTGGTTCGAGCACTCGACGGCGCGCGTCCTCGTCGCCGCCGTCGCTGCCGCAGTCGCGGCGGCGGTGGGCTTTCGCGCCCTGTTCTTCCCGCCGGTCGAGGGCACCGCGGCGCTGCTCGTCTGGTGCGCCGCCGCGCTGGTGTGGACCTACCTCGCGTACAGCGTGCTCGCGGTGCTGCACCAGGCCTGGGGCGCGCGGCTCGGCGGCGACGCCGCGCAGCGTGCGCGCGTCGTCGCGTGGCGCGAGGGCTTCGCGCTCGTCGGTGTGCTGGTGGCCAGTGTGCTCCCGGCGCTGGCCGGGATGGGCGCGGCCACCGTCGTGTTCGCCGTCGCGCTGGCCGCCGGCGTCGCGCTGCTGGCGCAGGCGCCGCGCACGGCGTCGCACCCCGCCGCAGCCGGCAGGGTGCCGTCGATGACGCTGCCGCTGGGCGATGCGGCGTTCCGCCGCCTGCTCGCCGTGTTCCTCGTCAACGGGATCGCCAGCGCCGTGCCGGCGACGCTGGTGCTGTTCTTCATCCGCGACCGGCTCGACGCGCCGGCGTTCGAGCCGCTGTTCCTCGCCAGCTACTTCGCCGCCGGTGCGCTGTCGATGCCGCTGTGGGTGCGCATCGTGCGCCGCGTCGGGCTCGCGCGTGCGTGGCTGGCCGGCATGCTGCTCGCGGTGGCCACGTTCGTCTGGGCCGCGTTCCTCGGCGCCGGCGACGTCGCCGCGTTCACCGTCGTGTGCATCGCGAGCGGCCTGGCGCTCGGCGCCGACCTCGCGCTGCCGGGCGCGCTGCTCGCCGGCGTGATCCAGCGCGCCGGGCGCAGCGGTCAGGCCGAGGGCGCCTACTTCGGCTGGTGGAACTTCGCCACCAAGCTCAACCTCGCGCTGGCCGCCGGGCTCGCGCTGCCGCTGCTGCAGCTGTTCGGCTACACGCCGGGCAGCCGCGAGCCGCAGGCGCTCACGGCGCTGACGGTGGCGTACTGTGCGCTGCCGTGCGTGCTCAAGCTCGGCGCCGCGGCGCTGCTCGTCACGCGCTGGATGCGCGACCCCCACGGAGCCTGCGAATGAACCGACGACTGTGGCTCGGCGCTGCCGCCGGCACCGCCGCGCTCGCGCTGGCCGGCTGCGCCGGCCCGAAGCCGGCCGACTACGCCGCCGAGCGGCCGCTGCTGGACCTGCGCGAGTACTTCAACGGCGACGTCGTCGCGCACGGCATCTTCACCGACCGCAGCGGCAGGGTCGTGCGCCGCTTCACGGTGCTGATGAAGTGCCACTGGAACGGCGACGACGGCGTGCTCGACGAGTACTTCACCTACAGCGACGGCGAGACGCAGCGCCGCGTCTGGCGGCTCAAGAAGTGGCCCGACGGCCGCTACACCGGCACCGCCGACGACGTGATCGGCGAAGCCAGCGGTCAGGCCGCCGGCAACGCGTTCAACTGGCGCTACACGCTCGCGCTGCCGGTCGACGGCAAGGTCTACCACGTGCAGTTCGACGACTGGATGTACCTCGTCGACGAGCGCGTGATGCTCAACAAGGCCGTGATGAGCAAGTTCGGCATCACGCTGGGCGAAGTCACGCTCGCGTTCAGCAAGCGCTGACCGGCACCTGACGTGACCGATTGCGAGACGCCGCGATGCCGCTGAACCCGCCGATCACCGACTGGACGCGCCAGGTCGTCTGGCTCGTCGGCGCGTCGTCGGGCATCGGCCGCGCCACCGCCGCGCACCTGGACGCGCTCGGCGCGCGCGTCGTCGTCTCGGCGCGCAACGCCGCGGCGCTCGACGCGTTCGCCGCGCAGCACGCGGGCAGCCTGGCCATCGCGCTCGACGCGACCGACCGCGACGCGATGCGCACGGTCGCCGCGCGCATCGTCGAACAGCACGGGCGCATCGACCTCGCGATGTACTGCGCCGGCCACTACAAGCCGATGCGCGCGACCGCGTTCGACCTCGACGACGCGCTGCGCCACCAGCAGGTCAACTACGTCGGTGCGCTGCACCTGCTCGATGCCGTGCTGCCGCAGCTGATCCGCCAGGCCGGGGCCGGCCAGCCCGCGCACCTGAGCCTGGTGTCGAGCGTGGCCGGCTACCGCGGGCTGCCGAAGTCGCTCGCGTACGGGCCGACGAAGGCCGCGCTGATCAACCTCGCCGAGACGCTGTACCTCGACCTGCACCCGCTGGGCGTCGGCGTCTCGGTGATCAACCCGGGCTTCGTCGACACGCCGCTGACGGCGCAGAACGAGTTCCGCATGCCGGCGCTGATCGGCTCCGACGAGGCCGCGCGCCAGATCGTCGCCGGCTGGCAGAAGGGCCGCTTCGAGATCCACTTCCCGAAGCGCTTCACGCACGCGCTCAAGGCGCTGAGCGTGCTCAGCGACGGGCTGTACTTCGCGGCGATCCGCCGCGCCACCGGGCTGTGAGCCGCCACGCCGATGCGCGCGTCGCGCGCCTGGTGGCACGCTTCGAGGCGCTCGCGCCGTCGGACCTGCCTCGGCTGGCCGAGCTCTACGCCGACGGCGCACGCTTCAAGGACCCGTTCCACGACGTGCGCGGCGTCGACGCGATCGCGGGCGTCTTCGCGCACATGTTCGCCGCGCTCGACGCGCCGCGCTTCGTCGTGCGCGACATCGTCGTCGACGGCGACCAGTGCTTCCTGACCTGGGACTTCCTGTTCCGCATGAAGCGCTTCGCGCAGGGCGAGCAGTGCATCCACGGCGGCTCGCACCTGAAGCTGGCCGCCGACGGGCGCATCGCCGAGCACCGCGACTACTGGGACGCGGCCGAGGAGCTGTACGAGAAGCTGCCGGGCATCGGCGCGCTGATGCGCTGGCTCAAGCGGCGCGCGCGGTCATGAGCCCGCGCGTGGCCGTCGTCGGTGCCGGCATCGCGGGCCTGGCCTGCGGCGCGCGGCTGCGCGACGCGGGCCTGGCCGTGACGCTGTTCGACAAGGGCCGCCAGCCCGGCGGCCGTCTGGCCACGCGCGCGACCGACGTCGGCACGTTCGACCACGGCGCCGCGTCGTTCGCGGTGCGCGCCGACGGCCACGACGAGGGCTTCGGCGCCGAAGTCGCGCGCTGGGCCGCCGCCGGCGTCGTCGCGCCCGATCCCGTGCTGCCCGGCGCGTGGATGGGCGTGCCGACGATGAACGCGCTGCCGCGCGCGCTCGCGGCGACGCTCGACGTGCGCCAGGGCGTGCGCGTCGCGGCGATCGGGCGCGACGGCGGGCGCTGGCACGTGCTCGACGCCGAGCGCCGCGTGCTCGGCGACGGCGCGTTCGACGCCGTCGTCGTCGCGACGCCGGCCGAGCAGGCCGTGCCGCTGCTGGCAGGCTCGCCGGCGCTGGCGCAGGTGCTGAGCGGCGTGCACAGCGAAGCCTGCTGGGCCGTGATGGCGGCGTGGAACGCCGGCGCGCCGGTGCTCGAGCGCCCGCTGCTCGGCCCGCTGTGCCACCGCCCCGACAGCACCGCGCCGCTGGGCCCGCTGGCCTGCGTACGGCTCGAGAACGGCAAGCCGTCGCGCGACGCGTCCGGCGCGCAGCGCTGGGTGCTGACGGCCACGCCGTACTGGAGCGCGCACAACCTGGAACTCGACGCGGCCGAGGTCGTCCGCCACCTGCTCGACGACCTCGCCCGCCGCTCGGTGCGCGCGCTGGGCACGCCGGTGCACGCCGTCGCGCACCGCTGGCGCTACGCCGAGGTGCCGCAGCCGGTGGCCGCGCCGTGCGGCTGGGATGCCGAGCGCGCGCTCGGCGCCTGCGGCGACGCGTGGTGCGCCGACCCGGGCGCCTCGAGCGTCGAGCGCGCGTGGCGCTCGGGCCGTGCGCTGGCGCAATGCGTCGTCGCGGCGCTGCCGGCCGACGCGCGGCGGCGCTGACGCGGCGCCTCGCGCGACCTCAGTCGTCGGTGCCGGGCCAGCGACCGTCGCGCGCGAGCGCGGCGCGGATCGCGTCGCCGTCGGCGTCGAGCCCCGGCGCGGGCCGCTCGGCGGCGGCGCGCCGGCCGTCGAAGCGCATCGGGCTCAGCACGGCCGGCGGCACCGCGCCATCCGCCGCGCGCGCGATGCCGCGCGCGACGACGTGCGGGTCGGCGAACACCTGGCCGATGTCGAGGATCGGCGCGCACGGCACCGCCGCCGCTTCGAGCGCCTCGACCCACGCCGCCGTCGTGCGCTGGCGCATCACCTGCTGCAGGCGCGGCACGAGTTCGTCGCGGTGGCGCACGCGCTCGGTGTTGGTCGCGTAGCGGGAATCGGCGGCGAGCTCGGCGCAGCCGGCCACGGCACAGAAGCGCTCGAACTGGCCGTCGTTGCCGACCGCGAGCACGACGTGGCCGTCGGCACTTTCGAACACCTGGTACGGCACGATGCTCGGGTGCGCGTTGCCCTGGCGCTGCGGCACGCGGCCGCTGCAGAGATAACCGCTGGCCTGGTTCGCGAGCATCGCGACCTGCACGTCGAGCAGCGCGGCGTCGATGTGGCGCCCGCGGCCGGTGGCCTTCGCCTCGTGCAGCGCGGCAAGGATCGCGGTGGTGGCGTACAGCCCCGTCATCAGGTCCGCCACGGCAACCCCGACCTTCTGCGGCTCGCGCCCGGGCTCGCCGGTGATGCTCATCAGCCCGCCCTGCGCCTGAATCGCGAAGTCGTAGCCGGCGCGCTGCGCGTACGGCCCGTCCTGGCCGTAGCCGGTGATCGAGCAGTAGATCAGGCGCGGGTTCAGGTCCGCGAGCGTCGCATGGTCGAGCCCGTACTTCGCGAGCTGGCCGACCTTGTAGTTCTCGATCAGCACGTCGGCCTCGGCGGCGAGCGCGCGCACGAGCGCCTGGCCGTCGGCGCTCGCGAGGTCGGCCGCGACCGAGCGCTTGCCGCGGTTGGCCGCGAGGTAGTAGCTCGCCGTGCGCGCGCCGTCGGGCGCCTGCCACCACGGCGGGCCCCACGCGCGCGTGTCGTCGCCGGCGCCGGGGCGCTCGACCTTGATCACGTCGGCGCCGTAGTCGGCCAGCAGCTGCCCGCACCACGGCCCCGCGAGCACGCGCGACAGGTCGAGCACGCGCACGCCAGCCAGCGGGCGTGGCGCGCGATCGGTCGGGGATGGTTCGCTCACCTCGGTCAACCTCGGGCGACGCCGCGCCGACGCGTCAGGCGGCCGCCGCGGATCCGGCTTCGCCGGTCCGCCGGCGGCGCCCCCTCGAGGGGGATGCGCCGAAGGCGCTGCGGGGGTGGTCCATCAGAACGCCGCGATCCCGGTGATCGCGCGCCCGAGGATCAGCGCGTGGATGTCGTGCGTGCCCTCGTAGGTGTTGACGACCTCCAGGTTCACCAGGTGCCGCGCGATGCCGAACTCGTCGCTGATGCCGTTGCCGCCGAGCATGTCGCGCGCCGTGCGCGCGATCTCCAGCGCCTTGCCGCAGCTGTTGCGCTTGAGCAGCGACGTCGCCTCGATCGACGCCGTGCCGGCGTCCTTCATGCGCCCGAACACCAGGCAGCCCTGCAGCCCCAGCGCGATCTCGGTGGCCATGTCGGCGAGCTTCTTCTGCACCAGCTGGTTGGCCGCCAGCGGACGGCCGAACTGCTTGCGGTCGAGCACGTACTGGCGCGCGGTGGCGTAGCAGAACTCGGCCGCGCCGAGCGCACCCCACGCGATGCCGTAGCGCGCGCTGTTCAGGCACGTGAACGGGCCCTTCAGCCCGCGCACCTCGGGGAACGCGTTCTCGTCGGGGCAGAACACGTCGTCCATCACGATCTCGCCGGTGATGCTCGCGCGCAGCCCCACCTTGCCGTGGATCGCCGGTGCCGACAGGCCCTTCCACCCCTTCTCGAGCACGAAGCCGCGGATCTGCCCGTCGTCGTCCTTGGCCCAGACGACGAACACGTCGGCGATCGGGCTGTTGCTGATCCACATCTTCTGCCCCGTCAGGCGCCAGCCGCCGTCGACCTTGCGCGCGCGCGTGGTCATGCTCGCCGGGTCCGAGCCGGCGTTGGGCTCGGTCAGGCCGAAGCAGCCGATCCACTCGCCGCGCGCGAGCTTGGGCAGGTACTTCTGCTTCGTCGCCTCGGTGCCGAACTCATGGATCGGCACCATCACGAGCGACGACTGCACGCTCATCATCGAGCGGTAGCCCGAGTCGACGCGCTCGACCTCGCGCGCGATGAGGCCGTAGGCGACGTAGTTCAGGCCCGCGCCGCCGTAGGCCTCGGGGATCGTCGGCCCGAGCAGCCCGAGCTCGCCCATCTCGCGGAAGATCGCCGGGTCGGTCGTCTCGCTGCGGAAGGCGTCTTTGACACGCGGCAGCAGCCGCTCCTGACAGTACGCGTGCGCGGCGTCGCGCACCGCGCGCTCGTCGTCGCTCAGCTGCGCATCGAGCAGCAGCGGGTCGTCCCAGTGGAAGGCGGGCTTGGCCATCGCGGTCTCCGGTGCGGGGTCATCGAAATGCGGCGCCTTCACTCGGCACACGCACCAGCCGACATGCTAAGCGGCCCGCGCTCCGGCGGGCAAACGAGAATTCGGCATCGACGAGTGCAAGAAACGCACTTCGACAAGGAGCCCGCGATGCGCCGCCGCCTGCCCAGCACGACCGCCCTCGTCGCCTTCGAGGCGGCCGCCCGCCACCAGAGCTTCACGCTCGCCGCCGAGGAGCTCGCGCTGACGCAAAGTGCGGTGTGCCGCCAGATCGCCGCGCTCGAAGCCACGCTGGGCGTCAAGCTGTTCCGGCGCACGCGCCGCGGCGTCGCGCTGACGCCGGCCGGCGCCGGGTACGCGCGCCGCGTCGCAGCGCGGCTGGCCGCGCTCGAGGCCGACGCGCTCGACGTCGCCGCCGGCGATGGCGGAGAGCGCCGCGTCATCGAGCTGGCCGTGGTGCCCACGTTCGCCACGCGCTGGCTGCTGCCGCGGCTGCCCGACCTCGCGCGCGCCGCGCCGCAGCTGCAGCTGAACCTGCACGTGCGCACGCGCCCGTTCCTGTTCGACGGCAGCGGGCTCGACGCGGCGATCCACGCCGGCGACGGTCACTGGGCCGGGTGCCGCTGCGTGCCGCTGATCGGCGAACGGCTGGTGCCGGTGTGCAGCCCGGCAGTGGTGCCGCGCGGCCAGCGGCTGAGCGTCGAAGCGCTCGGCCGCCTGCCGCTGCTGCAGCAGACGACGCGCCCCGACGCGTGGCGGCGCTGGTTCGCGCAGGCGGGCGTCGAGGTCGACGGCGATCTGCGCGGCCCCCGCTACGAGCTGTTCTCGATGAGCATCGAGGCCGCGGTGCAGGGCCTGGGCGTCGCACTGGTGCCCGACATCTTCGTCGCCGACGAGCTCGCCAGCGGCCGCCTCGTGCAGCCGGTGCCCGCCGCGTTCGACAGCGACCGCCGCTACGAGCTCGTCGTGCCCGACGGGGCGGCGAGCCCGGCGCTCGAGACCTTCGAACGCTGGCTGCTCGCCACGGCGCGCTGAGGCCCGCGCCGCCGGGCGCGGCCGCTCACCCGCACGCGAGCGCCGCCGCGTCGTCTTCGCGCACGTCGGTGCCGTGCACGAGTTCGAAGCTCGACGGGTACCAGGCGCAGCCGCGCGGCAGGTCGTCGTCGCCGGCCAGCGCCGGCAGGACGTCGGCCGTGCCATCCTGCACGCGCGTCGAGGCGGCGCCCCGACGGCGGCGCCCGTGGCGCGCACGTGCGAACCAGCGCCACGGCACGAGCGAGGACAGCGAGCGGATGGAGGTCATGCCAGTCTCCCGGTCATCGTGGGCCCGCACACCGGCCCTTCGACGCCATCGTCGGTGACGCGGGTGCCGTACTCAATCGCCCGCAGGTCGGTCACCCGTCGGAGGCCCCCGGCGGGGCCGACAATGCCGCATGGCCGACGCGATCGACACCGCGCTGCAACGCCACCATCGCCTCGTGCAGGCGCTGTGCCGCGCCGGCGGCTGGCCCGACGCCGACGGGCCGGTCGAGGTCGTGCAGACCCACCTGTCGACGGTGCTGCTGTCGCGCACCTGGGCGCTGAAGCTGAAGAAGCCGCTCGCGCTCGACTTCGTCGACTTCTCGACGCTCGAGCGCCGGCGCCACTTCTGCGAGGAGGAGCTGCGGCTGAACCGCCGCACCGCGAGCGCGTGGTATGTCGACGTGCAGCCGGTGACCGGCACCGTCGATGCGCCGCGGCTCGGCGGCGACGGCGAGCCGATCGAGTGGGCGCTGCGCATGCGCCGCTTCGACAGCGCGAGCGCGTTCGACCGCCTCGCCGACGCCGGTGCACTGACGCGCGCGCACATCGATGCCCTCGCGGCCACGGTGGCCGCGTTCCACGGTGCGCTGCCGGCGTCGCCGGCCGCCTACGGGGACCCGCAAGTCGCGCTGCGCGTCGCGCTCGACAACCTGCGCACGCTGGCAACGCTGCGCGCCGATGCGGCCGCCATCGACGCACTGCACCGCTGGACGCGCGAACGCTTCGACGCCATCGCCGAGACGCTGGCATGGCGCCGCGCGCAGGGCCGCGTGCGCGAGGGCCATGGCGACCTGCACCTGGCCAACATCGCGTGGCTCGACGGGCAGGCGGTGCCTTTCGACGCGCTCGAGTTCGACCCGCGGCTGCGCCACGTCGACGTGCTCGCCGACGCCGTGTTCGCGTTCATGGACCTGCTCGACCACGGCCTGCCGGCGCTCGCGTGGCGCTACCTGAGCCAGTACCTCGAGCACACCGGCGACCACGACGGGCTGCCCGTGCTGCGCTGGTTCGCCGCGTACCGCGCGCTGGTGCGCGCCAAGGTCGCGGCGATCCGCGCCGCGCAGCCGGACGCGGCGCCCGCCGAGCGCACCGCCGCCGACGCTGCCGCGCAGCGGCGCCTCGCGCTCGCGCACGACCTCGCGCACCCGCCGGCGCCGCGCCTGGTGCTGACCAGCGGCGTCAGCGGCAGCGGCAAGAGCACGGTCGCGCAGCGGCTGGTCGAGGCGCTCGGCGCGGTGCGCGTGCGCTCCGACGTCGAACGCAAGCGGCTGTACGGCCTGACCGCGACCGCGCGCGTCGCCGACCCCGCGGCGCTGTACCACGCGCGCGCGACCGAGCGCACCTACGCGCGGCTCGAAGCCGTCGCGCGGCACGCGATCGAAGGCGGCATCTCGGTCGTCGTCGACGCCGCGTTCCTGCGCCGCCGCGAGCGCGACGCGATGCGCGCGCTGGCGCGCACGCTCGGCGTCGACTGCGTGACCGTCGAGTGCACGGCGCCCGAGCCGGTGCTGCGCGAGCGGCTCGCGCGCCGCGCCGCCGACAACCGCGACGCGTCGGACGCGACCGCCGACGTGCTCGCGCTGCAGCTGCGCGTGCGCGAACCGCTCGCCGCCGACGAGGGTGCCGTCGTGCTCGACACCGACACGACACCGGGCGAGGTCGACGCGCGCGTCGACGCGCTGGTGGCCGGCTGGCGGCGCGGCTGACACGCGCGCTCTACCATCGGCGCCCACCCACCGCCACCGCGACGACCGTGATGCGCATCGACTTCGTCTCCGACGTGGCCTGCCCGTGGTGCGCGATCGGCCTGAACGCGCTCGAACGCGCGCTCGAGCGGCTGCGCGCGCAGCCGGGCGGCTTCGACGTCGAGCTGCACATCCAGCCGTTCGAGCTGAACCCGGGGCTCGGCCCCGACGGCGAGGACGCCGCCGCGTACCTGAAGGCGAAGTACGGCCTGAGCGACGCGCAGCTCGCAGCGTCGCGCGAAACGCTGCGCGAGCGCGGCGCCGCGGTCGGCTTCGCGTTCGGCGAGCGGCTGCGCGTGTGGAACACGTTCGACGCGCACCGGCTGCTGCACCACGCCGGGCTGCAGGGCGGCGACGTCCAGCGCCGGCTCAAGCACGCGCTGCTCGTCGCGTACCACCGCGACGGGCGCAACCCCGGCGCCGCCGACGTGCTGCTCGAACTCGCACGCGACGCCGGCCTCGACGACGACGGCGCGCGCGCCGTGATCGCGTCCGACGCGCATGCCGACGACGTGCGCGCGGCCGAGCGGGCCTGGCAGCAGGCCGGCATCCGCGCCGTGCCGTCGGTGGTGATCGACGGCCGGCACCTGCTGCAGGGCACGCAGACGCCCGACGCCTACGCGCAGGCGCTGCGCGAGCTCGCACGCTGAGCGCGCGGGCGCGCGCCGCTCACGCGTGCGCGAAGTTGACCGGCAGCCCGGGCACGTCGACGCGCAGCCGCAGCACGGCGCCGGCCCAGGGCTCGCGCGCGAGCTCGTCGGCGCCGAGCCCCTTGCGCGCCGTCGTCACGTACAGCGTCTTCAGGTCGTCGTCGCCGAAGCACGGCATCGTCGGGCTGCGCACCGGCAGCGGCACCTCGCGCGTCAGCGTGCCGTCGGGTGCGAAGCGCAGCAGCCGCGCGCCCTCGTACATCGCGACCCAGTAGCCGCCGTCGGCGTCGACGGCGGCACCGTCGGGGCGGCCACCGTAGGCCGCCGGGGCCGCCGCGTCGCGCGACGCGAAGCGCGCGAACTCGCGCTGGCGCGACAGCGTGCCGCCACTGACGTCGAAGTCGAACGCGTACACCACGTGCGCGCGCGTGTCGGCCCAGTACATCGTGCGGCCGTCGGGGCTCCACGCCAGCCCGTTGCTCGCGCTGATGCCGCCGGCCACGCGCTCGATCCGGCCGGCGTCGAAGCGGTACAGCGCCGCCTCGCCGGTGCGCCCGTCCTCGCTGTAGGTGCCGACCCACAGCCGCCCGAGCGCGTCGGCCTTGCCGTCGTTGAAGCGCTGCGTCGCGGTGTCGTACGGCGCCTTCGCGACGCGCCGCGTCAGGCCGGCGCCGGGGTCGAAGTGCCACAGCCCGTCGCGCAGCGCCAGCAGCAGCCCGCCGCCGAGCCGCGGCGCGACACAGCCCGGCTCGGTGGGCAGCGGCCACTGGCGGTGCGCGCCGTCGCGCCCGGTCCAGCGGTGCAGCGCGCGCCCGGGGATGTCGACCCAGTACAGCGCCGCCTCGCGCGGATGCCAGAACGGCGACTCGCCGAGCGCGCAGGCCGGCACGCCTGCCAGTGGCTCGACGGCGGTCATGCCGGCGCGATGTCGAGCTGCATCCACGCCTCGAACGCCTGCCCCGGCTCGAGCGCGCGCAGCCCGTGCGCGAGCGGCTGCGCCATGTGGATCGCGTTGCTGACGTGGCCGACCGGCTCGACGCAGAAGTAGTCCTTGGCCGGCGGCGTGTAGACCACCAGCCGGTCGAGCGACGAGGTCAGCCGCAGCGAGAATTTCTCGTCGCGGATGCGCGCGGCGCCCTGCCAGCCGTCGAACACGTGGTCGAAGTCGAGGTGCGCGACGTCGCCGTCGAGCCCGCTTTGCGCGACGCGGCGCGTCGGCAGCTGCGTCGTCGGGTCCGACTCCCAGCGGTGCGTCAGCTCGGCGTGCAGGCGGCTGCGCGCGCGCTTCGGGAAGTACGGGTGCCAGCCGAGCCCCACCGGCTGCGCATGCGGCGCCGTGTTCACGAAGCGCATCGACACGCGCAGCGACTGCGGCGAGAGCTCGAAGCGCTGGTCGAGCGTGAACGCGAACGGCCAGTCGGCGTCGCCGCCGTGCACGAGCGCGAGCGCCGCGGTGTGGCCGTCGGCCGACTCGACGGTCCACGCGCGCTGCCAGGCGACGCCGTGTATCGAATGCGGGCCATCGTCGAGACTCGGGCGCGTCGTGTGGTCGTGCCCGAGCCAGCGGAAGCGCGCGAAGCCGAGCCGGTTCGAGTACGGCGCCAGCGGGTAGCAGCCGGACTGCCGCGAGCGCTCGAGCGCCGGCGGCTCGGTGCTGCGCAGCACCGGCAGCCCGGCGTGCCACAGCCCGGCGACGCAGCCGCCGAGGTCGGGGCGCAGCGCCAGGCGCAGCTCGCCGGCGGTCAGTTCGAGGGGCGAGGCGGTCGTCATCGCGGGCTCGGGTGGGTGGGGGCGGTCAGCAGGTCGCGCCGTCGGTGTGCGTGCCGTGGACCACCGAGTGCACGACGTCGTCGCCTTCCTGCGTGCGCAGCGCACCGGCGGCGGCCTGCGCACCGCGCATCAGCAGCGCGAGGTCGGACGCGATCGCGACGAAGTCGAAGCCCGCGGCGCGGTACTGCACCACCGCCGCCGGCGAGTCGCCGATCGTGCCCACCGGCTTGCCGAGCACCTTGCACTGCGCGGCGGCCTTCGCCATGCGCTCGACCACTGCCGGGTGGTGGGCCTGGCCGAGGTGACCCATCGCGGCCGACAGATCGGCCGGGCCGATGAACAGCGCGTCGACGCCGGGCACCTCGGCGATCGCCGGCAGCGCGTCGAGCGCGGCCGGCGTCTCCAGCTGCACGATGACGCCGACGCAGCGGTTGGCCTGCGCGGCGTAGTTGGCCACGGTGCCGAATTTGGTCGCGCGGCTGGTGCCGACGACGCCGCGCACGCCCTCGGGCGGGTAGCGCGTGGCGGCCACTGCGCGGCGCGCCTCGTCGGCGCTTTGCACGAACGGGAACATCACCGTCGTCGCGCCGGCGTCGAGCACGCGCTTGACGACGACCGGCTCGTTCCACGGCACGCGCACCACCGGCACCATCTTCGTGTTGCCGACCGCCTGCAGCATGCCGACGAGCCCGGCGACGTCCAGCGGCGCGTGTTCCATGTCGATCACGCCCCAGTCGAAGCCGGCGTGGCCGATCGCCTCGGCGACGATGGGGCTGGCCGACAGCACCCAGGTGCCCACCGGCGTGTGCGCGCCGCTGGCGCGCAGCAGTTGTCGAAACGGGTTCATCGTGGTCTCCTTCGCGCTCGCGCCGTCAGCCGAGGTCGGCCTTCAGGTAGTGGGCCCCGGGCAGCGGGTTGTAGTAGTACGGCGGCACCTCCTCGAAGCCGAGCGACGCGTACAGGCCGCGCGCGGCCTCCATGTCGTCGAGCGTGTCGAGCAGCATCACCGAGTAGCCGGCGCCGGTGGCGTGGTCCATCAGCGCCTGCGCGAGCAGGCGCCCGATGCCGAAGCGGCGGAACGGCCGGCGCACGTACAGCCGCTTCATCTCGCACGCGTTGGCGTAATCCACGTCGACGAGCGGGCGCACCGCGCCGCAGCCGGCGAGTTCGCCGTCGACGAAGGCCAGCAGCAGCGCGCCCTGCGGCGGCGCGTAGTCGCCGGGCAGCCGCGCGAGCTCGTCGTCGAAGCCCTGGAAGCCCAGGTCGACGCCGAGCTGCTCGGCGTACTCGCGGAAGATCTCGCGCGCCAGCGCCAGGTGCTCGGGGCTGTCGGCCGGCGTCAAGTCGATGCGCGGCGGCAGGCTGCTCGGCTCGGACATCGCGCGTGGTGCCGTCGTCATGCCATCGTCACGAGCCAGCGCACGACGACGGCGCAGCCCGCGATCAGCACGGCGGCGAACAGCCGCGTAGCCAGCGTGTCGGTCGACGCCGGCGTCCCTGGGGCCAGCGTCTTGTCGCCGTGCCACATCGGTGCGACGAGGTCGCGCCCACGCAGCCGGTACACGACGATCGCCGCGACGTGCATCACGACGAGCGCGATCAGCGCCCACTGGCCGAAGGTCTTGTGGTACGCCGTGGCCGCCAGGCCCGTCTCGACGGCGACGAAGCGGTTCAGCGGCCCGACGTTGGCGATCTCGTCGTCGGCCACGAGCCCCGTGGCGACCTGCGCGGCCAGCACCGCGAGCAGCGCGAACACCGACAGCGCGCCCAGCGGGCTGTGGCCGGCGTCGAGGTGCTCGCCCGGCTGCGGCGCCCCGCGCAGGTAGCGCACGAGGCGCCCCGGCGTCGGCACGAAGCTCGCGAAGCGCGACCAGTGCCCGCCGACGAAGCCCCAGACGAGGCGAAACGCCAGCAGCGCGAGCACGGCGTAGCCGAAGCGGAAGTGCCACACCATCGCGTTGCCGCCGATCTTCGCGCTGACGACGGCGGCGACGACGGCCAGCGCGAGCGCCCAGTGGAACAGGCGCGTGGGCAGGTCCCAGATGCGTACGGGCACGGCGGCGTCGGCGGGGCGGGCGGTCTCGGGCATGGGCGACGAGCGGCTCAGGACACAACGATAACCCGGCGCGCCGCCGGCGGCGATGGCGGAGTAACCGAGGTCACAGACGGCTCATCGCTTGTCCCTACACTGGCCGCGGTCCGGAGCACTCCGGACACCCACGTCCCTCGAACCGACCGGAGAGACCACGCATGAAGCGATTTGCACTCACCGCGGCGACCGCCGCGCTCGCCGTGACGACTGCGCTGCCCGCGGCGGCCCAGTTCCAGCGCCCCGACGACGCCGTCAAGTACCGCAAGGGCGCGTTCTTCGTGATGGGCCAGCACTTCGGCCGCATCGGCGCGATGGCCAACGGCCGCGTCCCGTTCGACGCCGCGGCGGCCACCGCGAATGCCGAGATCGTCGCGATGCTGGCCCCGCTGCCGTTCGCCGGCTTCATCGACGGCACCGACAAGGGCGACACGCGCGCGCTGCCGAAGATCTGGACCGAACGGGCCCAGTTCGACGCCGGCGCGAAGAAGCTGCAGGAAGAA
Source organism: Azohydromonas sediminis (assembly GCF_003574675.1). GTDB lineage: Bacteria > Pseudomonadota > Gammaproteobacteria > Burkholderiales > Burkholderiaceae_C > Calidifontimicrobium > Calidifontimicrobium sediminis. The sequence continues at coordinate 21,733 of NZ_QOAZ01000013.1, read as the reverse complement.
ACGCAGAAGCTCGTCGCCGCGGCGAAGTCGAACAACCTCGACCAGCTCAAGGCGGCGTTTGGCGCCGTGGGCCAGACCTGCAAGGCCTGCCACGACAACTACCGCAAGGAGTAAGCCCGCGCCCGCAGGCGCGCCGAAGCGGCGCCCGGACGGCCCGATGGCCGCGCACTGTGCCGCCGGCACGTCGGTCGCGGCGCGGCGGGCCATCGTCGCCCGGCGGCGCACCGGGCTCACGCGCCGCCGGTGAGCTCGACGACGCCGCGCGGCGTCTCGAGGACGGCGTGCAGCGGCGCGCCACGATCGTGGACGGTCACGCCGGGCACGTCGAGCGCGACCGCGGCCGACAGCGGCACGCCGCCGACGGCGAACGCACGCAGCGCCACGCCGCGCGCCGGCAGCGTCGCCGTCGGGTGCGCGCCGTCCCATTCGATCCACAGCGGCCACGCACCGGCGGCGAAGCGGCGCGCGTCGTCGCGCAGCGTGATGCGCCAGCGCAGCGTGCCGCGCTGCGCCGCCACGATGGCGCCCGGGTCGACGCCGAGCCGCGCGAGTGCCGCGCGGCGCGCGTCGAGTGCGTCGGTGCGCGCGACCCAGTGCACGAGCTGCGGGCCGTGGCGACGCAGGCGCTGCTGCAGCCACGGGTCGTCGAGCCCGAACCAGCGCACGCGTGCCGGCGCCGGCGCGTCGGGGTCGACGGCGATGATCTCGAGGTAACTCTGCGGGAATACGTCGCTGCCGGTCGCGAGCAGCCGGTTGTGCGTGCCCATCAGCGCGTGACGGCCGCCGGCGTCGGGCACGACGCCCAGCGTCGCCTCGCACCACGCCGCGCCATCGTCGAGCGTCGCTGCGGCGACGACGAGGTGGTCGAGTGCGGCCGTCACAGCGCGACCGTGCCTTCGATGCAGACGGCGACCTCGCCACCGATCCAGACGTCGTCGCCGATGCGCTCGACGTGCACGCGCCCGTCGGCGCCGAGCGCGCCGCCCTGCGCGGCGACGTAGCGCGGCGGCGCCAGTCCGGCGCCAGTCAGCCACTGCGCGAGGCCGGCGTTGAGGCTGCCGGTCACGGGGTCCTCGAACATCCCGTTCGGGCCGGGGAAGAACGCGCGCACCTCGAACGCCGTCTCGCCACCGGGCGCCTCGGGGCCGACGACGCCGAGCTTGACGTCGCAGCCGCCGAAGTCCGGGCGCAGCGCGCGCACCGCCGCGGCCGACGGCAGCATCACGGCGACCCAGCCGGGGCCGTTGTCGACGTGCTGGTGCGCGACGAGGTCGGCGCGCGGCACGCGCAGCCAGCCGGCGATGCGCGCGAGGAGCGCCTCGTCGAGCGGCCCGGTGCGCACGAGCGGCGGCGCGGCGAAGGCCAGCCGCGCTCCGTCGCGGCGCACGCGCACCAAGCCCACACCGCACTGCTGCACGACGACGCGGCCGTCCTTCGGCACGCCGCCGGCGGCGAGCCACGCAGCCGCGCTGCCCAGTGTCGGGTGGCCGGCGAACGGCAGCTCGCCGCCGGGGGTGAAGATGCGCACGCGGTAGTCGGCGCGCGCATCGGTGGGCGGCAGCAGGTACGTCGTCTCCGACAGGTTGGTCCAGCGCGCGAACGCGGCCATGCGCGCGTCGTCGAGCGTCTGCGCGTCGTGCACGACGGCCAGCGGGTTGCCCGCCAGCGCGCGTGCACCGAAGACGTCGAGCTGCGTGAAGCGGTACCGGCGCATCGGCGCGCTGCCGGTCGCGGCGGGTGCCGCTCTCAGGCCGCGGCCTTATTCGCCGGCGCCTTGCGCGCGGCGGTCTTTTTCGCCGGCGCCTTCGCGGCCACCTTGCGCGCGGGCGCCTTCTTCGCGGCGGCCTTCTTCGCCGGCGCCTTCTTCGCCGGGACCTTCTTGGCCGCGGCCTTCTTCGCCGTCGCGAGCTTCGTGGCCGCCGCCTTCTTCAGCGTCGCGGCTTCCTTCTCGACCGCCTTCGCGGCGGCCTTGGCCTTGCGCTGCGCCGTGGCCTGCGCGGCAGCGAGCTTCTTCTGTGCTGCCTTGACCTTCTGCTCGCCCTTGCGCATTGCCGCGCGCACCGACTTCTCGGCCTCGGCCATCGCCTTCTTCACGCGTGCCTCAGCCTTCTTGAGCATCGCGTCGAGCTTGCGCTTGGCCTGGTCGCGCTTCTTCAGCGCGGCCTTCTTCGCCTTGCCCAGCTCGGCCGACGCCGCGGCGCCCACCTGATCGAGCTTCTGGGTCACGGCCTCGCCCACGTGGTGCGCGGCCTGCGCCAGGTTGTCGGCCGCCTGGGCCATCTCGGACTTCTTCGCTCTCGTCGTTGCCATACGTGTGTCCTTCGTCGTGTGTGTGTGTGTGCGTCTGCGACTGCAGTTGCAGCCGCCGCGAATGTAGCGCGCCCACGCGCGACTGTGCGGGGATGAGCCTCGCGCCGACGCGTCGACACCACGCATCGAGCACGCGGCGTTCGACGGGCCGGAGCAGGGCGCCGCACGCGCGCCGAGGTGTCGCACGTCACGTCGCGAACACCCGCCTGGCGTACGATGCGCGCGGCGCGTGAGGCGTCGGCTGCCGACGCGCGCCACGGGGAGGAGCGCTTGGACTTCGAATCGACGTTGCCGCTGGGTCGACCCGATCTGGTCAGCGTCAGCGCGTTCCAGCGCTACCTCGACGACGTCGCCGCCGTGCGCGACCTGCCGCCGACGCACTCGGGGCTGGCGTCGCTGAGCCCGTCGCTGTGGCAGGACCTGGTGCGCTTCGAAGCCGCAGGCCGCGCGGCCGAGCTGCTCGAAGTCGTCGCCGCCGGGCTGCGCCACGGCCACGCGCTGGCGATCCACGTGCAGGCCGGCGCGCGCGTGCTGCCACTGACGCTGTACCCGCGCGAGCGGCAGTTCCACTGCCCGCTGCCGCTGGCCGAGGTGCTGTCGCTGCGCCTGGGCGAGCTTCAGGTGATGCTCGTCGAGGCGGCGCCGCTGGCGTCGCGCGGTGCGCCGAGCCACCCGCTGGCCGGGCGGCGCGAGCACTTCCACCCGCTGCTGCCGCTGACGTGGGCGCTGGCGCTGCGCGGCGCGCGCCCGACGCCGCTGCCCGAGATCGCCGGGCCGCTGGCCTACCGCGTCTCGCCGGGCGTCGACCTGCGCGGGCTCGGGCTGTCGGCCGTCGTGCAGGTCGCCGTGCGGCGGCTGCAGATGGAGACCGTCAACCTGCGGCGGCTGGCGGAATTCCCCGGCCTCGACCGCGAGCGCGCGAAGCGCCTGCTCAACGCGCTGTACCTGCACGGCGCGCTGATCGTCAGCCGCAGCCATCCGGCCGCGAGCGACAGCTGGTTCGACGTGCTGTGAGCGCCGCGCGGCGCCTCAGCGTGCCGGCGTGCGGATCAGGTGGTCGAACGCCGACAGAGCCGCCTTCGCGCCGTCACCGGCGGCGATGATGATCTGCTTGTACGGCACCGTCGTCGCGTCGCCGGCAGCGAAGATGCCCGGCGCGCTGGTGGCACCCTTCGCGTCGACGACGATCTCGCCCCAGCGGCTGAGCTCGACCGTGCCCTTGAGCCACTCGGTGTTGGGCACCAGGCCGATCTGCACGAACACACCAGCCAGCTCGATGCGGTGCTCGATGCCGCTCGCGCGGTCCTTGTAGATCAGCCCGTCGACCTTCTGGCCGTCGCCGGTGATCTCGGTCGTCTGCGCGTTGACGTGGATCGTGACGTTGGGCAGGCTCTTCAGCTTGTTCACGAGCACGGCGTCGGCCTTGAGCTGGTCGGCGAACTCGAGCAGCGTCACGTGCTCGACGACGCCGGCCAGGTCGATCGCCGCCTCGACGCCCGAGTTGCCGCCGCCGACCACCGCCACCTTCTTGCCCTTGAACAGCGGCCCGTCGCAGTGCGGGCAGTAGGCCACGCCCTTCGTCTTGTACTGCTCCTCGCCGGGCACGCCGAGGCTGCGCCAGCGCGCGCCGGTGGCGAGGATCACGGTGCGCCCCTTCAGCTCGGCGCCGTTGGCCAGCCGCACGGTCGCCAGGCCGCCCGGCTGCGCAGCGGGCTCGAGCGCGGCCACCCGCTGGCCGTTCATCACGTCGACGTCGTAGGCGCGCACGTGCGCCTCGAGCGCGGCGGCGAACTTCGGCCCCTCGGTGTAAGGCACCGAGACGAAGTTCTCGATGCCCAGCGTGTCGAGCGTCTGGCCGCCGAAGCGCTCGGCGACGATGCCGGTGCGGATGCCCTTGCGCGCGGCGTAGACCGCCGCCGCCGCGCCGGCCGGGCCGCCGCCGACGATCAGCACGTCGAACGGCGCCTTCGCGCCGAGCCTGGCGGCGTCGCGCGCGGCCGCGCCGGTGTCGACCTTCGCGAGGATCTCGGCGAGCTCCATGCGGCCCGAGCCGAACGGCTGGCCGTTGAGGAACACGGTCGGCACGGCCATGATCTGGCGCTGCTCGACCTCCTGCCGGAACAGACCCCCGTCGATCGCGACGTGGCGGATGCGCGGGTTGAGCACCGCCATCAGGTTGAGCGCCTGCACGACGTCGGGGCAGTTGTGGCAGGTCAGGCTCATCCACGTCTCGAACACGAGGTCGCGACCGTCGTCGGTGCGCAGCGCGCGGATCTGCTCGATCAGCTCGGCGTCGACCTTCGGCGGGTGGCCGCCGGCTTGCAGCAGCGCGAGCACGAGCGACGTGAACTCGTGGCCCATCGGGATCGCTGCGAAGCGCACGCCCATGTCCTCGCCGGCGCGCGTGATCTGGAACGACGGCCGGCGCTCGACCGTGCCGTCGAAGCGCGCACTGACTTTGTCGCTCAGCGCGGCGATCTCTTCGAGCAGCTCGCGCATCTGCGCCGACTCGGGGCGGTCGTCGAGCGACGCGACGAGTTCGACCGGCTGCGCGATGCGCTCGAGGTAGGTCTTGAGCTGGGTCCGGATGGCGGCGTCGAGCATGGCGATCTCCTGCAAACGTGAGGGCGAGTCGGTCCCGGCCCGCTCGCCAAGGCCCCGCGTGGCCTTGGCGACCGGACCCGAAGGTTCAGTCGTTCAGTCAGACGACGAGGCGGCATCGGCCGCCCGTCGCCCATCCAGCGGCCGCCGCGGACCCGGCTTCGCCGGGCCGCTGGCGGCGCCCCCTGGCGGGGGCGCGTGAAGCGCGTCGGGGGTGGGCCCGATCAGATCTTGCCCACCAGGTCGAGCGACGGCGTCAGCGTCGCCGCGCCTTCGTTCCACTTGGCCGGGCAGACTTGGCCGGGGTGCTTCGCGACGTACTGGGCGGCCTTGAGCTTGCGCAGCGTCTCCTTCATGTCGCGCGCGATCGCGTTGTCGTGGATCTCGGCGGTCTTGATGACGCCCTCCGGGTTCACGATGAAGGTGCCGCGCAGCGCCAGGCCCTCTTCCTCGATGTGCACGCCGAACATGCGCGTGAGCTTGTGCGTCGGGTCGCCGACCAGCGGGAAGCGGGCCTTGCCCACCGCCGGGCTCGTCTCGTGCCAGACCTTGTGCGAGAAGTGCGTGTCGGTCGTGATGACGTAGACCTCGGCGCCGAGGTCCTTGAACTCGGCGTAGTGGTCGGCCGCATCCTCGACTTCGGTCGGGCAGTTGAACGTGAACGCCGCCGGCATGAAGATCAGGACGGACCACTTGCCCTTCAGCGACTCGTCGGTCACCTCGACGAACTTGCCGTTGTGGAACGCGGTGGTCTTGAACGGCTGGACTTGGGTGTTGATCAGCGACATCGTGTACCTCTCGATAGACAGGGTTTATGGAAAGACAGGAACCGACAGCCGGAATATTAGGTGCGGCGCAGCATTTGTGGGATTGATTGATCAAATCGGCGCAATAGAGCAGGCAAATAGAGTTACCGCAAGACCTCCGCCCCGCAACCGATGTGGGCGCACGCTCGCGATGCGAGCGTCATGGTTCTTCGGAGTCCCTGCGGCGCAGTCTCGCGGGCTCAGCGCGACGCGAGCGCTTCCCAGCGCTCCAGCGCCGCCATCAGCTCGTCCTCGATCTGCGCGTAACGCGCCTGCAGCGCCGCCACGGCCTGCGGCTCGCGCGTGTACAGGTCGGCGCTCGCGAGCCGCTCGGCGATCGCTTTCTGCTCGGCTTCGAGCGCTTCGATGCGCGCCGGCAGTTCGTCGAGCTCGCGCTGCTCCTTGAAGCCGAGCTTGCGGGGCTTCGACGCCGGGGCCGGGGGACCCGCCGGGGTCGCCGCCGCGGGCTTCGGCGTCGCTGGCGGTGCCGCGGCGGCGACGCTGCGTTCGCGCTGCCGCTGCCAGTCCTCGTATCCACCCTCGTACTCGCGCCAGCGCCCGTCGCCTTCGTATGCGATCGTGCTCGTGACAACGTTGTCGAGGAAACGCCGGTCGTGGCTGACGAGGAACACGGTGCCCGTGTAGTCCTGCAGCAGCTGCTCGAGCAGCTCGAGCGTGTCGATGTCCAGGTCGTTCGTCGGCTCGTCGAGCACGAGCACGTTGGCCGGCAGCGCGAACAGGCGCGCGAGCAGCAGCCGGTTGCGCTCGCCGCCCGACAGCGTCCTCACCGGCGCATGCGCGCGCTCGGGCGCGAACAGGAAGTCGGCGAGGTAGCTCATCACGTGCTTGCGGCCGCCGCCGCTGTCGATCCACTCGCTGCCGGGGCTGATCGTGTCGGCCAGCGTCGCGTCGAGGTCCAAGGCGCTTCGCATCTGGTCGAAGTACGCCACCTGCAGCTTCGTGCCGCGGCGCACCGTGCCGGAGGTCGGCGCCAGTTCGCCGAGGATCAGCTTGAGCAGCGTCGTCTTGCCGGCGCCGTTGGGGCCGATCAGGCCGACCTCGTCGCCGCGCAGGATCGTCGCGCTGAAGCGGTCGACGACCGTCTTGTCGCCGAAGCGCATCGTGACGTCCTTCAGCTCCGCGACGATGCGCCCGCTCCTCGTGCCGGCGTCGACGTCGAGCCGCACCTGACCGAGCGCATCGCGCCGCGCCGCGCGCTGCGCGCGCAGCTGCTGCAGGCGCTGCACGCGCGCGACACTGCGCGTGCGCCGTGCCTCGACGCCCTGGCGGATCCACGCCTCCTCCTGCGCGAGCAGCTTGTCGGCGCGCGCGTGGGCGAGCGCCTCGGCGGCGAGCTCCTGCTCCTTCGCCCGCTCGTAGGCGGCGAAGTTGCCCGGGTAGCTGCGCAGCTGGCCGCGGTCGAGCTCGAGGATGCGCGTGCACACCGCGTCGAGGAACGCGCGGTCGTGCGTCACGACGATGACGCTGCCGCGGAACTCGCGCAGCAGGTCCTCGAGCCACGCGATCGCGTCGAGGTCGAGGTGGTTCGTCGGCTCGTCGAGCAGCAGCACGTCGGGCAGCGCGACGAGCGCCTGCGCGAGCGCGACGCGCTTCTTCGTGCCGCCCGACAGCTCGCCGATGCGGCGCGTGCCGTCGAGCGCGAGGCGCTGCAGCGTCGTGGCTACGCGCGTCTCCCAGTTCCACGCGTCGAGCGCCTCGATGCGCGTCTGCAGCGCGTCGAGGTCGACGCCGCTCGGGTGCGCCTCGTAGAGCGCGCGCAGCTCGCGCGCCTCGGCGACGCCGTCGGCAACGGTGTCGAACACGGTCGCGTCGTCGTCGAACGCCGGCTCCTGCGGCACGTAGCGGATGCGCAGCCCCTGCGTGACCTGCAGCAGCCCGTCGTCGGGCTTCTCGAGGCCGGCCGCGATCTTCAGCAGCGACGACTTGCCCGCGCCGTTGCGCCCGATCAGCCCGAGCCGCTCGCCGGCGTCGAGCGCGAAGCCGGTGCCGTCGAGCAGCGGCACGTGGCCGTAGGCGAGGTGGGCGTTGGTGAGCGACAGGACGGCCATGGTCCCGGCATTGTGGCCGCCGCCGGCCCGTCGCTCAGAACCAGGCGTGCAGGCCGAGCGACAGATGGCGCCGCCAGTAGCCGCTGCCGCCCAGCCCGAAGCCGCTGCCCGCGCCGCCGACGGACAGCCGTGCGCGAGCCGAGGCGCCCAGGTCCCAGCCGGCCACGAGCTCCCATTGGTGCGGCTGGGCGTGCGACCGGTTGCCGTCGCCGTCGACCTCGGTCGCCGTGCCCAGCCCCAGGCGCAGCGCGAGGTCCCACGGCCGCTGCTCGACCTCGACGGTCGTGAACAGGCGCGCCTCGCGGTAGCTCTCGGGGTTCCAGTAGCCGCGCGCGGGCACGGTCGCGCTCGTCGGGCGCGAACTGTCGAAGGCCATCGCCTCGGCGCCGACCGTCCAGCGCGGACGCGACGCCAGCAGCCACTGCGCGCGCGCGTTGACGCGCTGGCGCGCATTGCCGTCGTCGAAGCGCAGCGACGCGACGCCCAGCGACAGCGTCGCGCGCGGGTGCGGCCGGTGGTCGACGCCCAGCGACAGCGCGTCGACGTGCACGCGTTCGGCGATCGCCTGCGGCGTCTCGACGAGCTCGCGCGCCGCCTCGGCGTCGAGCCGCCAGCCGTCGCGCGGCAGCCAGGTCACGCGCGCGTGGCCGCTCCACGGCGTCCAGCCGCCCCAGTCGCTCGCGCGCAGCGCCAGCGACGGCCACCACACGCCGTGGCCCACCCCCGGCTCGCCGAACCGCACGCGCCACAGCGCCTGCAACTCGCGGCCGTGCGCCGCGTCGGCGGGCGCGTCGAGCTCGACGCGGCGCAGCCGCAGCTCGGCCGTCGCGCCGGCGGCGGGCCGCCAGCCGAATCCGGTGACGGCCGCGGTGACGTCGAGGTCGTCGGCATCGCTCGCGCGTTCGACGCTGCCATAGGCATAGGGCCGCGTCTCGCGGGCCACCCGGTGGTCGCGCCACCAGGCGAGGTCGGCGTCGGCGGTGCGCTCGAGCAGCGGCAGCGCCCGGTCCTCGAAGCCGGCCCAGGCCCAGGCGCGCGCGAGGTCGCCGCGCTCGTCGGCGCTCGCGGCGCCGCCAAGGCGCTCGAACTCGCGCAGCGCCTGCTGGTGGCGCCCGGCGAGGTTCCAGCCGTGCGCGCGCAGCCAAGCGCTGCGGCGGTCGGTGGGGTCGCGCGCGAGCATCGCGGCGAGCAGCGCGTCGGCCTCGGCGTGGCGGTCGGCCCAGATCAGCGCCCGCGCGAGGCGACGCTCGACGTTCGCCTGGCCGGGCTTGACGTCGAGCGACGCGCGCCACGCGGCGATCGCGCCGTCGGCGTCGCGCAGCGCATCGCGCGCCTGGCCCAGGCCGTCGAGAGCGTCGGCGCGGTCGGCACCGGTCGCTGCCAGCGCCTCGAACAGCGGCGCGGCGGCCGCGGCGTCGCCGGCCCACAGCGTCTGCCACGCGAGCGACGGCAGCACGTCGGCACGGCGCTCGGGCGCGATCGCGAGCACGCGGCGATAGCGCGCCACCGCCTCCGCGTTGCGGTCGGCGAAGCCGCTGACGCGCGCGGCCTCGATCCACAGGTCGGCATCGTCGGGCCGCTCGGCGAGCAAGGCCTCGTACAGCGGCAGCGCGACGGCGAAGTCGCGCCGCTCGACGGCCGCGCGCGCCGGCGCGAGCGCGTCGGCCGGCTGCGCCTGCACGGGCCAGGCGGCAGCCAGCGCCAGCACGGCACCGACGACCCAGCGCCTCACGACGCCGCTCCTTCGCGCGCCGTGCGCCAGCGCACCGCCTCGCGCTGCGGACGGCGGAACAGGTACGACAGCGACAGCACCGTCGTCACCGACTGGAACATCCAGTACACGAGCGGGTACCACACCGCATACGGCACGAAGCGCACGATGTCGGGGTCGTAGCGGCGGTCGACCCAGGCGCCTGTGAACAGCTGCGCGAGGCAGATCGTCGCGATCGTCATGCCCCACAGGTTCGGGATCGGCGACGCGCCCACCGGCGGCAGCCCGAGCGCATACGACGCGGTCCAGATCGCGCTCAGCACGACGAAGCACGCGGCCCACAGGATCGACAGCGACGACTCGACGAACACCGGCCACAGCCGCCGGTAGCGCCAGTGGCGCATCACGTCGGCGTGCTTGTGCAGCACCTGCATCAGCCCGCGCGCCCAGCGCCGACGCTGGCGGTACAGGCCGCGCCACGACAGCGGCACCGTCATCCAGCAGATCGCGCGCGGCTCGTAGCGCACGTCGTAGAAGCGCTTTTGCAGCTTCCACGTCAGCTCGATGTCCTCGGTCGGCATCTCGGGGCTGAAGCCGCCGACGTCGACCACCGCGCTGCGCCGCAGCGCGGCGACGACCCCCGAGACCGTGACGACGCGGCCCCAGATGCGCTGCGCACGCCGCAGCAGGCTGATGATCGACGAGAACTCCATCGCCTGCAGCCGCGCGAGGAAGGTCTCGGTGTTGCGCACGCGCGGGTTGCCGGTGACGGCGGCCACCCGTGGCGCGTCGAAGTGCGGCACGATGTGGCGCAGCATCTGTGCGTCGGGCTCGGCGTCGGCGTCGAGGCACATCAGGATCTCGCCGCGCGCCAGCGGGATCGCGTCGTTGAGCGCCATCGCCTTGCCTTCGTTGACCTCCTTGCGCACGAGGCGCAGGCGCGCATCGGCGCGCAGCGGCGCGAGCGCGTCGAGCGTGCCGTCGCTCGAGCCGTCGTCGACGACGATGACCTCGAACCGCGGGTAGTCCATGCGCAGCATCGCCGCCACCGAGCGCGCGATCACGGCGCGCTCGTCGTGTGCCGGCACCAGCACGCTGACCAGGGGCCACTCGCGTCGCGCGTCGGCCGCCGCCGGCTCGCGCGGCTCCCAGCGCAGCCGGTACAGCACCGCCGTCGTGATCCACATGAGGCTGGTCACGATCGGGTAGGCGGCGAAGAAGACGAGCGCGAGCCAGTACGGCCACGAGTGCTGGATCGCGAGCAGCGCCGACTCAACCATGCGCGACCTCCCGCTCGCGCCCCGCCGGCTCGGCGACGGACCGGAAGCGCTTGCGCCCGCCGTCGACGTCGATCACGACGGCACGCGCGTCGCGCAGCGCGACGAAGTCGGCGACGATCTCACGTCCGTTGTAGTCGCGCTCGTAGCGCCAGGTCACGGCAGGCACGCTGCGCCGCGGCCCGCGGCGGCGGTAAATCCCGATGTTGTGGACGATCCATGCCACCGTCAGCGTCGGCGCGACGACGAGCGTGCCGACGATCAGCGCGCGCAGGTCGGCCGAATCCCACGGCCGAACGAGCACGAGGCTCCACAGCCACACGAACCCGGCCCACCCGAGCACGACGAGCACGACATGGCCGACGGCGTGCAGCGGCGAGCGCAGTCCCGCCGGGCGCGTGCGGTCCGGCAGACTCACGCGGCGAGCGTGCGCGTCGGGAAGCGGCGGCGCCGCGCCGCCCCGAGCAGCGCAAAGGCGGCACCGGCCAGCGCGAGCGTCCCCGGCGCCGGGACCGAACCGGTGGGCAGCAGGTGCTCGGTCGGCACCAGCGTCCATTTGTCACTGCCGGGCCGCATCCAGCGCAGGTCGACGACGCCGGCCTCGAGGCGGTTCCACATCCCCAATTCGAAGCCGTACAGACCGGGCGAAAGCTGCAAGTCCTCGTCGAAGCCATTGCGATCGCGCGGATTCAGGAAGTCGCGGCCGATCTCGAGCGCCGCACCGCCCGCACCGATCAGCCGGAAGAAGAAGCCGTCGTCATTGAGCACGCTGAAGTTGTAGTCACCGGCCTCGACGATGCGGATGAAGCCGGTGAAATGCGCCGTCCAGTTCTCCTCGCCCAGCGACCCGGGCAGGGCCCCGGCTTTACCCCAGGTCGCGTCATAGGCCACGTTGTAAGTGGCGTTGCCGAAGTTGATCTCGGACACGATCCCCGTCCAGCAGCCGACAATCAGCCCCGTGCAACCCGAGGTCAGGTACCCCTGCTGCACGGTGTCGAAGTCGGCGCGCCCCCACAGACCGGTACCCCAGCCGAAACTGCCGATGGGCGCACCGCTGCCATAGCTGCGGGCATCCTCGTTCCACAGCACCGTGCTGCCACGCCACGTGCCGTCGATCTGGAGGAATGTCGCACTCGCTCCGCTGCCGGTGGCGAAGCTGACCGCGTACTGCGGCGCGAGGACCACGGCGGCCTGCGCGGTCGACACGAGCGAGGCTGTCGCCAGCACGCACCACGTCAGAGGCGCGCGCAACCCGCCGACAACTTGCAGGAGGCGCGGCAGCGCGACGGAGCGTGGCTTCGAAAGACGGAACACGGCAGTCACTGGAAACACTTTGTTGCAACGGAACACCATGTTAGGCACAAGCGGACACTGCGACCGCGCCATGCGAACGTATGAGCGCTGCGCGCGTGTACAAGTTGGCGCGACCATCCCCCGCATCCGCGGGGTGAACATCCGCGAGGCCACCCGCCCCGCGGACGCCGCGGTGCTAGCGGCCCGCCACGCGCTCGACCGCGTCGACGAACACCTTCGCGGCGTCGAAGCCGGTCTGATGCGCGATCTCCTGGAAGCCGGTCGGGCTCGTGACGTTGATCTCGGTGAGGCACTCGCCGATCACGTCGAGCCCTGCGAAGAGGATGCCGCGCTGCGCGAGCACGCGGCCGACGCCGAGTGCGATCTCGCGGTCGCGCGCCGAGATCGGCTGCGCGACGCCCTTGCCGCCCACCGCGAGGTTGCCGCGGATCTCGCTGCCCTGCGGGATCCGCGCGAGGCAGAACGGGATCGGCTCGCCGTCGATCACGATCACCCGCTTGTCGCCGTGCACGATCTCGGGCAGGTATTTCTGCGCCATCACGGTGACGGCGCCATGGCGGTTCAGCGTCTCGGTGATCGCGCCGAGGTTCAGCCCGTCGGGGCCGACGCGGAAGATGCCCATGCCGCCCATGCCGTCGAGCGGCTTCAGGATCACATCGCGGTGCTCGTCGTGGAACGCGCGGATCGCGTGCGCGTCGCGCGTGACGAGCGTCGGCGCGATGAACTGCGGGAACTCCATCACCGCGAGCTTCTCGGGGTGGTCGCGCAGCGCGCGCGGCTTGTTGACCACCGTCGCGCCCTCGCGCTCGGCCTGCTCGAGCAGGTGCGTCGCGTAGAAGTACTCGCTGTCGAACGGCGGGTCCTTGCGCATCAGCACGACGTCGGCGTCGGCCAGCGCCAGCTCGCGCTCCTGCACGACGTCGAACCAGGCCTTCGCGTCGCCGGTCAGCGTGATCGCGCGCGCGCGCCGCGCCACGACGCGCGAGCCGGTGCGCCACACCAGGTCGGCCGGCTCGCAGGCCCAGATCACGTGGCCGCGCGATGCGGCCTCGCGCATCATCGCGAACGTGGTGTCCTTGGCGGTCTTGAAGGTCTTGAGCGGGTCGGCGACGAAAAGCAGGTTCACGATCGGCATCCGGTTCGCCGTCAGCGGCGCAGGCGGTAGTGTTGCACCGCCAGCGCGAGTGCGCCGGCGACGGCTGACGACGCTTGCCGAGCAGCACGTGCGGGGCTGTCTGTTCCTGTCGAGCGACGAACACCTCGCATGCGCCGTCGAGGCGCGCGTCGAGCGCATGGGCGATCCGAGGCGCAGTGCCACGTTCTGGTCGGTACACGCGGGTGCCGCCTGCGCGCCGTATCCCTTCGCCAACGGCCGGCCGGAGCAGTTCGCCGACGAACGCTGCATCGAGTTCAGATCGGCCTTGTCCGGCGCGCCGCGGCGCTACTGCTGCAGCCTGACGGCCGCGTTCGGGCCGGCCGACAGCAACGGCCTCGTCAGTCTCGAGATCACGCCCCGGCACGTGGCCGCCGGTCCGCCACCGCGCCCACGCGTGTTCCGGCATACCGCGTCGCCGCAGGCGCCGATGAGCTACCCGCTGATGTCGCCGGCCGGCTTCGGCATCTGCTCGAGCACCGCCTGCCGCAGCGCGAGCACGAGCTCGTCGCCATCCAGCGGCTTGTGCATCACGGGCAGACCCGTCGCCACCACGTCGACGATGCGATCTGGCGCGGTATCACCGGTGATGATCAGCGCAGGCACCGCGAAACCCATCGCCTCACGCACCGCGCGCACGGCGTCGGCGCCGGTCACGCCGGCGGCCAGACGAAAGTCGGTCACGACGACGTCGGGCCGTACGCGGTCGCGAAGTACAGCCAGCGCCTCCGTGGTGTCGCGCGCGGTGTGCACAGTCCAGCCACGACCCGCCAGCAGTGTCGTCATGTCGTCGAGCAACGCGGGGTCGTCGTCGATCACGAGCACGGAAGCACCGGCGCCGTCGATCGCGACCGCAGCAACGGCGCCAGCCGGCGGACCTTGCGATGGCGCCGATGCGGTCGGCAGCGCGAGCGTGAACCGGCAGCCACGGCCAACGTCGCTGTCGAGCAGGACGTCGATATCGAGCAGCTGCGCCAGACGCCTGACGATCGAAAGCCCCAGCCCCAGCCCGCGCGCGCGGTCGCGCGACGGGTTGTCGAGTTGGTAGAACTCCTCGAACACCCGCTCATGCTCCGCACGCGGGATGCCGCGGCCAGTGTCGAAGACGACGAGTCGGGCACGCTCTGCCGGTGCGCCCGTCGGCAGGATCTGCACGCCGACCTCACCGCGGGGCGTGAACTTGATCGCGTTGCCGATCAGATTGCCAACGATGCGCTCGAGCAGGACCGGATCGGTCCATGCCTCGACCGGTGCGCCGCCGGTGTCCAGACGCCACCCCAGGCCGGCTTCGCGTGCGGCAGCCTGGAATGGAGGCGCGATCGCCGCCAGCAGTGGGCCCAGTTCGACCGCCTGCCGACGTACGTCGACATGACCGGCCTCGAGCCGCGAGAAGTCGACTAGCTGGTCGAGCAAGCCACGGCACTGGACAAGGCTGCGCCGCATGCCCGACTCGATGCGTTCGACGTAAGGATCGTCGACGCGGCGCACGACGTCGCCGAGCGCCGAGACATTCAAGCTCAGCGCGAACAGCGGCTGGCGCAGGTCGTGGCTGACCGAAGCCAGCACGCGCGACTTCGCCGCACTGGCTTCGGTGACACGGTCGCGCTCGGCGCGCAGCGCCTCGCCGGCGCGCTCGAGCGCCTCATTGGCGGCACGGATGCGATCGCGCTCCTGCTCGAGCTTGCTGGCGTACGACAGCAGCGCCTCGCCCTGCGCGCCGAGCTCGCGCACGTAGCCCGCGAGCACACGCAGCAGGTATGCCGTCAACACCGCGATGAGCACCCCTTCCCAGGTCGCCTTGGCCGCCCAACCGGCGATGACAGCGCCGAGTGCGGGTAGCCCCCATGCCAGCATGACCCTCGGCTCGCCACCGCACGTGGCCACGGCGCCCGCCGCGAGCCCAAGCACGACCATCGTCACGAGGATCTCGGTTTCGGCGTCGCCGCCCCAGAACGCGATGGCGACGATGACGGCACGCACGACGCCGACCCCCGCCGACCAGTACACGAGCCGCCGCAGGTCGTCCTGCGCCGATCCGACGTCGTGGTGTGGCATGTCGCGCACCGCGCGCCGTCGGGCTTGCTGAACGGCCTCCATCGTCGCCCACCACGCGAGCGCCGGCACCCACAGGTCGTGCCGCCCGACGAGCCAGGTCAGCAGTGCGTCGGCGACCAGGATCGGCAGGCGTGTGAGCTGCAGCTGGCGGGCGATGCTCGCGACACGCTGACGTGCGACCCGATCGGCGAGCGTGGGAAGCGGCGCCACGCAGTTCGTGCTAGTCGATGCGGGCACCCCGCCGTGCCGCCAGTGATACGGCCTCGGCGCGACCGCCGACACCTATCCGCCGGTACAGCTCGGTCACGTGCGTCTTGACGGTCGCCAAACCAATGCCGAGCTCGCGCGCGATGATCTTGTCGCTGGCACCGCGCAGCAGCACCCGCAGCACCGCGAGCTGCCGCGGCGTCAGCTGCGGAAAGCACTCGGCGAGGTCGCGTCCGTGCCACGAAGGACGCACCGACGGCGACGGCGACACCGCCACCGGAAGATGCCCGGGCAGGTAGATACCGCCGCGCATCACGATGTCGATGGCCTCGCGCATCGACTCGAAACTGGCAGCGTTCTTGCGCAGGAAGCCGCATGCGCCGAGCTCGAGCGCCTGAGCGACGACGCCAGCGCTGTCGTCGCCGGACATCACGACAATGCGCGCGTGCGGGCACGCCTCGCTCAGCGCGTTGAAGCAGTGTGCCGCGCCATCGGTATCGAGCCACCAGTCGAGCAGCACGAGCTGGGGCCGCCACTGCGCCGCGAGGCTCACGGCGGCGGCCTCATCGACCGCGACATCGACGTCGAGGTCGCGGTGTCTGGCTTCGATCGCAAGCTTCAGCGCGTCGAGCAGCAGCCTGTCGTTGTCCACCAGGAGCACGCGCATTGCCATGGACCTCCGGTCGCCGTGCCCCCCCAACGCCGGAGTGGCACAACGCGCCTATGGACTCTACCGAAGCCGGCGCCGCCCCGGGTCGTGCAAACGAAGGATCCCCGCCTCCACCGCAGGACGGGCGACGTCTGCGCATCGACGGCCTACCTTCTGACGCGTCGGCGCGCAGATACAGCGGCGCGCCTCCCCCGCGGGAAAGCGACAATGATCTTGCATGACCGCGCAAACGACCGAACCCCCCGGCGGTGTTGTCGGAGATCGCCTCGAGACGCCGCCGGCCGACACGGCACCTGCGGCAGCAGCCGCCGACGGTGCCGAGGCGCTGGCGGCGTGGCTGTTCGGCCGACTCGACGTGGGTGAGCGGTGGCTCGGCGACGAGGCGGCGGTGCGGCGCGCGAACGCCGCTGCGAGCGAGGCGCTGCGCGATCGCCCCGTTTTCGAGTTGCACGCGGGTCGGCTCACGTCGCGTCGGCCGGCTGACCGTCAGCGGCTCAGGCGAGTCCTGGCCAAGGCCGCCGGGCGCGGCGCTACCGGCCTGGTGCGGCTGGGCGCGTGCGGCGAGGGCGGAACTCTCGCGCTGCATGCGCTCCAGTTGCATGCCGGCCGGACCTCGTGGGTGTGCCTGCTCGATCGGCGCCGGCCGGCGAGTCGGCTCGCGGTGCGGCAGTTCGCGCAGGCCTGCGCACTAACGACGGCTGAATCGGCAGTACTGTGGCACGTCTGCGTGGGGCGCCGCCCCCACGAGATCGCCGAGCCGCACGACGTAGCCACGTCGGCGGCGCGCACCCGGATCCGCGCGGTGCACGAAAAGGCGGGGAGCCGCACGATCCGCGCGCTGATCGAGTCGCTCGCGCACCTGCCGCCGGTGCACGGTACCGAACCGGACGTCGCACGGGCATACACCCCGAGCTGCGCCTCGAACGCCGCCCGGCCGGCGTTTCGCCCGCCTTTCCCCTCGACTGTCTGCACCGCGTTCCCCGAGGGAACGACGGAAGCACCGCTGACGACCTTCGCCCGCAGTCCTCGACCGGGGATCGCGGCCATCTGAAGGCCTGCTGGCCTGCCCCAGCAGACCTTCGCAACCTTTGGAGACGCACCATGACTCCATTACTGTCCTGTCCCTGGCCTTCTTCACCGTGGCGACTCCTGACCTCGTTCGCTGCGTCGGGTGCGCTCGCGCTCGCGCTGCAAGCCTGTGGCAGCGGTGGCGGTGGCGACGCACCGGCCGTCGCCACGACGACGATCGAGGGCACAGTCGCGGTCGGCGCCGCCCTGCCCGGCGCCTCGCTCAGCGTCAGCGACGCCGACCCGACGACGCCCGACGTCACCGGCACTGCGGACGCCAGCGGCTTCTACGTGATTGACGTCTCGACGCAGCGACCGCCACTGGTCGTGACCGCCCGCGGCGTGGTCAACGGCGAGTCGGTGCGCGTGGTCGCCGTCGTCCCGACGGCATCCGCAGGCACCGATCTCACCGTCAACGTGACACCGCTGACGACGGCGATCGCCGCGCTCGTGGCACCGGGTGGCGACGTGGATGCGCTGGCCAGCGCGAGCGCTGCCGCCGCCGTCAGCGCGGCGGAAGTCGACAACGCCACGACGTTGGTCGTCAACACGCTGCGCTCGAACCCGGCGTTCGACGCAGCGCTCGGCACCGGATTCGACCCGCTGACGACGCCCTTCGTCGCCGACGGCAGCGGTATCGACGCGGTGCTCGACCAGGTGCAGGTCGAGGTCTCGGCCACCGGTGTGACGATCACTAACCTGACGGCAGCGGTCGACGACAGCGGCCCGCCGCCACCGGCCGTGCTGACGGCGCAGCAGCTGAGCGACCCCGCGAACGCGCCCACGCTGCCGGCGAGCGTGCCGACGGCGGACCTGCCGACACCCGCCGAGATGCTCGCGCTGGCAAGGAAGATCGAAGACTGTCTGGCCCTGCCGCTGGCGCAGCGCGTGACGCTGGACGCGAACAACGACGTGACGGGCGTCTCGCTGGCGTGCAGCTTCGCGCCGCCCGACTGGAAGGACGACGGCGGCAACTGGGCCGAACGCGTGGGCACCAACCTGCTGCGCTACACGCACTACACGGGCGCCAAGGTCGGGCAGCCGACGATCGCCGCGGTCTTCGAGCCGCCGAACTCCAGCGGCACGACGTTCCAGCACCCGTACTGCAACACGCAGCGCTGCGTCGTGATGAACGTGCCGCTCGTCACCGCATCGGGCCGACCTTTGACCACGTTCTGGCAGCTCGGCAAGGTGGCCGGGCAGTGGCACTACGTCGGCAACCAGCTGCCCTACGCGATGGGTGTCGAGATACGGTCCTACAAGTACATCGCCGTCAACTCGGCACTCGCGGCGCAGGACCCGGACAGCTACTACCGGCAGGATCGGCTCGAGGCGACGATCCGCCTGATCTTCAACCCCGCAGCCAGCAGCGACGCGAACACGCCGAACATCCGCGCCGTCGTCTGGAAAGGCCCCGGGTTGCCGGCCGCTGGAATCGTCACACACCGGTCGCAACGCTGCGGCACCGAGGACCGCTTCCCGATCACGAATCAGGAGGGCCTGTTGACGGTCAACAACTCGTCGCAAGTCCAGTTCTGGAACAACAGCGGCGGCATCGACTTCATCGTCGATGCGGCCCGGCTCGACGGCACGCCGCTTGCGTTGCCGACACCGACGTCGAACTGGGCGACCACCGCTGCGCCCGCCAACCAGAACGTACGCAGTGCGCCGTTCAGCGGCAGCATCCCGGCCTGGTCGACGTATCGTGCAGAGATCTACACGTTCGCGAACACGGCCTCGACGCCGGACGAGGTCATCGTCGTGCGCAACGCGACACCGTTCGAGCCTGCCGCCACCGGTGCAACCAAGAGCTGGCCGACGCTGCCGCAGGCGTTCATCGATCATTACCTGACACCCACCGGTGCCAAAGCAGGCGCGCTCACGAGCCTCGACGAGTCGATGAACTGGGTCAACCCGACGGACGGTCATGTCATTTTGGGCTACCTGTTCGGCCAGAACCGCATCACCGCCACCAACGGTGAGAACGAGACCAACGCCTACTGGAAGCGTGGGCTGATGGCGTTCCGCCCGCAGGCGTTCGGCGATGAGTCCGTCACGCCGGCCTACGATTGGGGCGCCATCTTGTCGAGCGTCTCGTTGTCGCCCTCGACGGCCTCGATCGGGAGCAATCCGAACCCGCGTTGCACCGCGCCGGAGATCGTCGCACTCGACACCGACAACACGAACGTCTCGTACCGCGAGGCCGGCCTGCAGTTCCGCGGTGCCGACCGTAAGCTGTACCAGGCGTCGTACTTCTGGACGAACCAGTAGCGAGTCGGCTCGCGGCTGGACGGCGGCGCTGCGCCAGGCGCCGCCGTCCGTGACCGCTGGCGAGCGTGCCGGCGCAGGTGCCGGGCGGCCGTCAGATCTGGATCTTCGCGCCCAGCTCAACGACGCGCGTGGGCGGCAGCGACAGGAAGTCGGCCGCGCGCGCCGCGTTGCGGTGCATCGCGGCGAAGAGCTTTTCGCGCCACAGTGCCATGCCGCGCGCGAACGTCGGCACGACGATGTCGCGCGACAGGAAGTAGCTGGTGTCCATCTCGTCGAGCGGCACGCCGCGGTCGCGCAGCAGCGCCAGCGCGGCCGGCACGTCGGGGTCGTTCTTGAAGCCGTAGTTCAGCGTGACCTGCCAGCAGTCGTGGCCGAGCGGCTGCATCTGCACGCGCTTGTCGAAGCCGATCCACGGCACCTCGTGGTGGCGGACCGTGACGAACAGGTTGTACTCGTGCAGCACCTTGTTGTGCTTGAGATTGTGCAGCAGCGCATTGGGCGCGAGCCCTTCCTCGGCGGTCAGGAACACCGCGGTGCCCGGCACACGCGCCGGCGGGCTGACGAACACGGCGTCTAGGAAGCCGCGCAGGTCGATCGCGTCGTCGCGCAACCGCTCGGCCATCAGCGCGCGGCCCTGCAGCCACGTCAGCATCAGCGTGAACATGCCCAGGCCGATGACGAGCGGGAACCAGCCTCCAGCGACCAGCTTGAGCAGGTTCGACGCGAAGAACGTGACGTCGATGACGAAGAAGACGCCCGTCGCACCGAGGCACAGCGCCAGCGGGTACTTCCAGCCGTAGCGCAGCACGAAGAAGGTCATCACGGTGGTGATCGTCATGTCCAGCGTCACCGCGATGCCGTAGGCCGCGGCAAGCCTCGACGAACTGCCGAAGAGCACCACCGCCAGCACGATCAGCACGTACAGCCCCCAGTTGACGAAGGGCACGTAGATCTGCCCCGTCTCGCGCACCGAGGTGTGCAGCAGCCGCATGCGCGGCAGCAGACCCATCTGCATCGCCTGCTTGGTGACCGAGAACGCCGCCGTGATCAGCGCCTGCGACGCGATCACCGTCGCCGCAGTCGCGAGGCACACCAGCGGCAGCCGCGCCCACTCGGGCGCGAGGCGGTAGAACGGGTTGTCGATCGCCTGCGGCTGCGCGAGCAGCAGTGCGCCCTGGCCGAAGTAGTTGACGACCAGCGCCGGCATCACGAGGCCATACCACGCGAGGCGGATCGGCAGCCGGCCGAAGTGGCCGAGGTCGGCGTACAGCGCCTCGCCGCCGGTGACGGTCAGCACGACGGCACCGAGTGCGACGAAGGCCACCAGCGGCTCCTCGGCGACGAAGCCGAACGCGTACGCCGGGTTCAGCGCCGCGAGCACCGACGGGTTGGCGGCCACCTGCGGCGCGCCGAGCGCGATCAGCACGACGAACCACACCAGCGTGACCGGCCCGAAGAAGCGCCCGATGCCGCCGGTGCCGAAGCGCTGCACCGCGAACAGCACCGTCAGCACGACGAGCGTGACGGGCACGATGAACTCGTGCAGCGCCGGCGCCGCGACCTCGAGCCCCTCGACGGCCGACAGCACCGAGATCGCCGGCGTGATGACGCCGTCGCCGTAGAACACCGCGGTGCCGAACATGCCCACCATCAGCAGCGCACGCCGCAGCCGCGGCCGGTCGGCCACCGCGCTGGTGGCCAGCGCGAGCATCGCGATCAGCCCGCCCTCGCCGTGGTTGTCGGCGCGCAGGATTAGCAGCACGTACTTGATCGAGACGATGACCGTCATCGTCCAGAAGACGAGCGACAGCACGCCCAGCACGTGCTCCGGCGTCACCGGCACGCGCCCGGCGTGGAACACCTCCTTCAGCGCGTACAGCGGGCTGGTGCCGATGTCGCCGTAGACGACGCCCAGCGCGCCGAGCGTCAGTCCCGCCAGCGCCCCGATGCGTGCCGGCGACGGCGCGGACGACGGGGAAGCGGTCATGCACGCATTCTGCACGCCGCCTGCGCGCCGCGGCGGGTCCCTCGTCGTTTCGTGTGGAACCCAACATTCACAATGACCCTTGGTCGTCGAGCCCGGTGGGTATGTGGACAGGCCGCTTGCCGGCCTGTCCACATGTCCACGGGGCGGGCTTCGCCGGGGGAGTTGATTCGATGAGCGTCGGGGTCGAAGCGCTGTTCACCAGCGCGCTGGGGTTGCAGCCGCCATGGGTGGTCG
>NZ_QOAZ01000123.1 GCF_003574675.1 Azohydromonas sediminis | reverse complement strand
CCGGCGTCGGCGACGCGGCGGATGTTGTCGGCCTTGATGCCACCGTCGACCTCGAGCCGGATGTCGCGCCCGCTCGCGTCGATGAGCCTGCGCGCGCGCTCGGTCTTGCGCAGCGCGCTGTCGATGAACGACTGTCCGCCGAAGCCCGGGTTGACGCTCATGATCAGCACGAGGTCGACCTTGTCGATCACCCACTCGAGCACGTCCAGCGGCGTGGCCGGGTTGAACACGAGGCCGGCGGCGCAGCCCTTCGAGCGGATCAGCTGCAGCGTGCGGTCGACGTGCGTGCTGGCGTCGGGGTGGAAGCTGATGAGGTCGGCGCCGGCGTCGGCGAACGCGGTGGCCAGCGCGTCGACGGGCTGCACCATCAGGTGCACGTCCAGCGGCACCTTGGTGCCGTCGGGCTTGATGCAGTGCGGCTTGAGCGCGGCGGCGACCATCGGGCCGATCGTCAGGTTCGGCACGTAATGGTTGTCCATCACGTCGAAGTGGATCCAGTCGGCGCC
>NZ_QOAZ01000122.1 GCF_003574675.1 Azohydromonas sediminis | reverse complement strand
TCTTCGTGACCCTTGTCAGCCCCGCATTTCTTGCATGTGCGCACCACAGTAGAATCGTTGTCAGCCACTTTGACCTCTAGTACAGGTTGATTGGTGAGAGCCTCCTTGGTATGTCCAGTACCTTGGGGGCTCGCCTATTTTCAGGCTTCTATTGCGTATCCGCAATCAGCATCTGCCTGCCTTCGTCTGCAGCGTGGGCAGCCGCGTGGTGGCGATTGATGCCAGCCTGTTGGGTAGGCGGGAGAGCTTCATGTTCTGGCCTCCATCGGTCTAGCCTTGCGGCCTGGTGCCTGCCGTTCGCATCTCTGCTGATAACGGCTGTGCAGCCGCAGGAGACCCGTTCAGCTTCCGGGGGTGGTGATAGGTTGCGGGCGCGCAGCCTTTATGGACAGTGCCAGTTAATGGGAGAGCTGCGGCCCGCGAACAAGAGCGCCACATGGGCGCAGCCGTGGCACTACTTGCACCACGCGCAAACGAAAAAGCCCGCCAGTGTTACCTGCGGGCTT
>NZ_QOAZ01000121.1 GCF_003574675.1 Azohydromonas sediminis | reverse complement strand
CCTCGATGACGCGTCTGTGCGTGCGCGCGCAGCACGCGCTGGAACGATGACTCGCTGGCGATGTACACGCCTTCGTCGGCCAGCGCCGGCACGATACGCGCCGGGGGCATGTCCGCAAAGCGCGCCTCGTTGGCCACGTGCAGGATCTGCTCGCGCTCCTCGGGCGTGAGCGCGTGCGCCGGTGTCGGGCGCACGGCCGCGGGCCTGCCGTCGCCCGAGACGAGCCCGCCGTGGGCCTTCCAGCGCTGCAGCGTGCGCACGTCGATGCCGCCGACCTCGCAGGCCAGGCGCAGCCGCGCGCCGGCCCGGTGGGCCACTTCGATGTCTCGGGCCAGGCTCTGGCGATCTTCGAGGCCGATCATTCGTCGGACCTGCGAAATTCACATCAACGCCGGTTGTGGGCGACGACGGACGCCGGCGACGCCGCGCGAGGGCGGCCAGAGCTTGCCGACGTGCGCAGATGCCCCGGCGGCGGATTCCACGGCAAGCCGGCCGTACAGCATCAGAACGTTCAGGACC
>NZ_QOAZ01000120.1 GCF_003574675.1 Azohydromonas sediminis | reverse complement strand
GTTGGCCAGCGCATATTTCGCCCAGGCGGAGCTCGACCGCCATCACCGCAAGTGAACGCCTTCATCGACGAGCACCGCGCTCGTTGCGGGGTCGAGCCGATCTGCAGCGCGCTGCAGGTTGCCCCGTCGGCGTACCGGCGCCACGCGGCGCGCCAGCGCAACCCCGCGTTGCTGCCGGCACGCGCGCGGCGTGATGCGAGCCTGCTGCCGCAGGTGCAACGCGTGTACGACCAGAACCTGCGCGTCTACGGCGCCGACAAGGTGTGGCGCCAGCTCAGGCGCGAGGGCACGGCGGTGGCGCGCTGCACGGTGGAGCGGCTGATGCGGCTTGGCGGGCTGCAAGGCGTGCGCAGAGGCAAGGCGGTGCGCACCACCGTGCCCGATACCAAGGCGCCGTGTCCGCTGGACCGCGTCAATCGGCAGTTCAAAGCCCAGCGGCCGAACCAGCTGTGGGTGGCGGACTTCACCTACGTCTCGACCTGGCAGGGCTTCGTGTACGTCGCCTTCATCATCGACGTGTTCGCGCGCTACATCGTGGGC